>NZ_CP192777.1:0-154532 GCF_033957765.2 Agrobacterium sp. rho-13.3 | reverse complement strand
GACTTCCTCTCGTACACACGGTAATTCTCGTAAACACACCTATTTACCGTGGATAACACATCCGATTCCAACATCGTTTGCAAGATATTTAAAGTTAATCAATAGTTAACGCGTTTTAGCAGGATCCGGAGCTTATTCAGATTCATTCATGTGAATCTATCACTTAGATCTGTTTTCGCATGTCGATCTCCTCGGGACCAAATGCAGATTTGCACATGAATCTCGTCTGCCAGCTCCCCGACTCGCTCACGTTCTACGGGAGAGACGAGCGACTCGCTAGAATCACCCGAGGTGCAAATCTGCACATAGGCACACGCCCGCAGAAATGATTTTTGTCCGCACGACCTTGTTCAAGCGGAGAGCATCATGCGGATATTGACCGTCTCACCCAACCAGTACGAGCGCCATCGCGACTTCCTGAGACAGATGCACCGTCTTCGCGCGACGGTATTTGGCGGACGTCTCGCCTGGAACGTTTCCATCAGCGAGGGAGAAGAGCGCGACCAGTACGACGATTACAGGCCGACTTATCTTCTGGCAATTGCCGACGGTGGAAAGGTCGCAGGTTGCGTTCGTCTCCTTCCAGCTTCTGGTCCCACAATGCTGGAGCAGACCTTCCCCCAGCTTCTCGATGCAGGTTCGCTTCGCCCTCATTCTGGGATGGTCGAAAGTTCACGCTTCTGCGTCGATACTTCACTTATCTCGCAGAGGGAGGCGAGCCAACTGCATCTTGCGACGCTCACCTTGTTCGCGGGTATCATCGAATGGTCGATGGCGAGCGGCTACAGCGAAATCGTCACGGCCACCGATCTCCGCTTCGAGCGCATCCTGAAGCGAGCGGGATGGCCGATGCAGCGTCTCGGCAAACCCGCTCCGATCGGTAACACCATCGCCATCGCCGGAAGCCTGCCAGCCGACCGTAGCAGCTTTGAGCAGGTTCGCCCGCAGGGTTACCATTCGACCTCGCGGATCGATGGGTCATTGCTCAGGAGCGCTGCGTGACTCAACTCCGTTCGCATCCCCGCCTGGTCCGCAAACTGCAGGACGCGCTTGGCGACCAGCTGTGCACCGCCCTCGATGACGCAACCGTCGTCGAAATCATGCTCAATCCAGACGGCCGCCTTTTCATCGAACGACTAGGCCATGGCGTAGCGCCGGCCGGCGCAATGAGCACCGCCGCCGCTGAAGTTGTGATCGGCAGTGTCGCCCACGCGCTTCAGTCGGAGGCCGATGACGAGCGACCGATTATCTCTGGTGAACTTCCAATTGGCGGACACCGCTTCGAGGGGCTGTTGCCGCCAGTGGTCTCCGGACCGGCATTCACGATCCGCCGTCATGCTTCGCGTCTCATTCCACTGACAGAGTATGTGAAGTCGAAGATGATGACCGAAGCCCAGGCATCCGCCATTCGAAGCGCGATCGATGCTCGGATGAACATCGTCATCTCGGGTGGCACGGGATCGGGCAAGACCACACTCGCCAACGCCATCATCGCCGAGATCGTGACTGCGGCCCCGGACGATAGGATGGTCATTCTCGAAGACACCGCCGAAATTCAATGCGCGGCCGAAAATGCTGTGTGTCTGCACACCAGCGATACCATCGACATGGCGCGCCTGCTCAAGAGCACGATGCGCCTGCGTCCCGACCGCATCATTGTAGGCGAGGTGCGCGACGGTGCGGCGCTAACGCTGCTAAAGGCCTGGAACACCGGCCATCCGGGCGGTGTCACCACGATTCATTCTAACACCGCGATGTCAGCCTTGCGCCGACTGGAGCAACTGACGGCGGAGGCCAGCCAGCAGCCAATGCAGGAGGTGATCGGCGAAGCCGTCGATCTCGTCGTTTCCATTGAACGAACGGGGAAGGGGAGGCGGGTCCGCGAGGTTATCCATATCGAAGGATACCGCAACGACCGCTACCACACCGAACATTATGCCCAGATCGATGAGGACAGCCATGTCGCGTAAAATCTCCATTCTTCTCACCGGCGCGACGCTTGTCGCCATTTCTATCGGCTTTAGCGATTCCGCATTCGCTTCCTCGGGTGGAGGTGGTCTTCCTTGGGAATCGCCGCTGCAACAGATCCAGCAATCAATCACGGGGCCAGTCGCCGGGTTTATCGCGCTGGCCGCTGTCGCCATTGCAGGCGCCATGCTCATCTTTGGGGGCGAGCTGAACGATTTCGCGAGACGGCTTTGCTATGTCGCGCTGGTCGGCGGGGTACTCCTCGGAGCCACCCAGATCGTCGCTCTCTTTGGCGCGACCGGAGCCTCGATCGGCGAGGGCCACGCACAGGCCGAGCAAGGAACTCCCGAAGCGAAGACGACGGCGGCCACAGCGGGGGAGGGGGCTCATGGCTGAGGCCGGCTCTTCTCTGGCACGCTCGCGTGTGCACAGGGCGTTATCGCGTCCGAACTTGTTGATGGGCGCCGACCGGGAGCTCATGCTGCTGACGGCGCTGGCCGCCATCATCCTGATCTTCGTTGTCCTGACCTGGTACGCGGCCCTGTTCGGCATCGTGATCTGGCTGGTTGCAGTCGCCGCACTCCGCATGATGGCCAAATCCGATCCACTGATGCGCCGGGTCTATCTTCGCCACATCTCCTACAAGACGTCCTATCGCGCGACGTCGTCGCCGTGGCGCAAGTTCTAAGAGATGGTAGTGCTCAAATCATTCCGCCATTCCGGACCGTCTTTCGCCGATCTGGTACCTTATGCCGGCCTCGTGGATAATGGGGTCATCCTGCTGAAAGACGGCTCGCTGATGGCGGGCTGGTATTTCGCGGGGCCGGATAGCGAGAGCTCGACCGACGCCGAGCGCAACGAGGTGTCGCGACAGATCAACGCCATCCTGTCGCGGCTCGGTTCCGGCTGGATGATCCAGGTCGAGGCGGTGCGCGTGCCGACCGGCGATTATCCCACAGAGGCTGAATCCCACTTTCCCGATCCTGTCACACGCGCCATCGACGACGAGCGGCGGGCGCATTTTCAGAAGGAGAGGGGGCATTTCGAGAGCCGCCATGCTTTGATCCTGACGTGGCGGCGGCCGGAGCCGCGGCGCTCCCGCCTTACGCGCTATATCTATTCGGATGCTGCCAGCCGTTCTGCAACCTATGCCGACACGATGCTGCAGAGCTTCCTGACCTCAATCCGTGAAGTCGAGCAATATCTCGCCAATGTCGTGTCGATCCGTCGGATGATGACGCGAGAGACTACAGAGCGCGCTGGGTTCCGTGTCGCCCGATACGACGAACTCTTCCAGTTCATCCGTTTCTGCATCACCGGTGAGAACCATCCGGTGCGCCTGCCGGACATCCCGATGTATCTCGACTGGCTGGTGACGGCCGAGTTGCAGCATGGCCTGACACCAATGGTCGAGAACCGCTTTCTCGGCGTGGTGGCGATCGACGGTCTGCCGGCCGAAAGCTGGCCGGGCATTCTCAACACACTCGACCGCATGCCGCTCACCTATCGTTGGTCGTCCCGCTTCGTCTTCCTCGACTCCGAGGAAGCAAGGGCGCGGCTCGAACGGACCCGCAAGAAGTGGCAGCAGAAGGTGCGACCGTTCTTCGACCAGCTGTTCCAGACGCAATCTCGCTCGGTCGATCAGGATGCCATGTTGATGGTGGCAGAAACCGAGGACGCCATTGCCGAAGCCTCCTCGCAGCTCGTCGCCTATGGCTATTACACACCGGTCATCGTCATCTTTGAAGAAGACCCCACCCGCCTCCAGGAAAAGTGCGAGGCCATCCGCCGGCTGATCCAGGCCGAAGGTTTTGGCGCACGCATTGAGACGTTGAACGCCACGGACGCCTTTCTCGGCAGTCTTCCAGGCGTCTCCTACGCCAATATCCGCGAGCCGCTGATCAATACCCGCAATCTTGCCGACCTCATCCCGCTCAATTCCGTCTGGTCGGGCAGTCCGACAGCACCTTGCCCATTTTATCCGCCGGCCTCGCCGCCCTTGATGCAGGTGGCATCCGGTTCGACGCCGTTTCGACTGAACCTGCATGTCGACGATGTTGGACACACGCTGATTTTCGGGCCAACAGGTTCTGGCAAATCGACGCTGCTGGCGCTGATCGCCGCGCAGTTCCGACGGTATGCAGACGCCCAAGTGTTTGCCTTCGACAAGGGCGGATCGATGCTGCCATTGACGCTCGGCATCGATGGTGATCACTACCAGATCGGCGCCGATATCGGCTCTTCGGCAAATGGTGAGGTGAAGGCGCTTGCATTTTGCCCGCTCGCTGAACTGTCGACTGACGGCGACCGCGCCTGGGCCTCCGAGTGGATCGAGATGCTGGTGGCGCTGCAGGGTGTGACCATCACCCCGGACTATCGCAACTCCATCTCTAGGCAGTTGGCACTGATGGCAGAATCCCGTGGCCGCTCGCTATCGGATTTCGTTTCGGGCGTACAGATGCGCGAGATCAAGGACGCGTTGCACCACTACACCGTCGACGGCCCGATGGGCCAGTTGCTCGACGCCGAGCAGGACGGCCTGGCGCTTGGCGCGTTCCAGTGCTTCGAGATCGAGGAACTGATGAACATGGGCGAGCGCAATCTCGTTCCCGTTCTCACCTACCTGTTTCGGCGCATCGAGAAACGCCTGACCGGCGCACCCAGCCTGATCATCCTTGATGAGGCGTGGCTGATGCTCGGCCATCCGGTGTTTCGGGACAAGATACGCGAATGGTTGAAGGTGCTGCGCAAGGCCAATTGCGCTGTGGTCCTCGCCACCCAGTCGATTTCTGACGCGGAGCGGTCCGGCATCATCGATGTGCTGAAGGAATCCTGCCCAACAAAAATCTGCCTGCCCAACGGTGCAGCGCGCGAGCCGGGCACGCGTGAGTTTTATGAGCGCATCGGCTTTAACGAGCGGCAGATCGAGATCGTCGCGACCGCCATTCCCAAACGCGAATATTACGTCGTCTCACCGGAGGGCCGTAGGCTCTTCAACATGGCGCTCGGACCGGTCGCGCTCTCGTTTGTCGGGGCGACCGGCAGGCAAGACCTCAAGCGCATCCGCAGCCTGCATTCCGAATATGGGGCCGCATGGCCTCTTCACTGGCTCAAGCAAAGGGGGATCGCCCATGCCGAGACACTTTTCACAGTCGAATAACATCGCGTGTGCCACTGCCATAGCAGCCGTCATTATACCCGCCATGTCTCCGGCTTCAGTTCATGCTGGCGGCGTGACAGGCCAAGCGACCGAATGGACCCAGATCGCCAACAATACCGAACTGATTTCCCTCGTCGGCAAGTCGGCCGAACAGGTCAACAACCAGATTACCCAGATCTCGCAGCTTGCCGAGCAGATCCAGAACCAGATCAACATCTACAACAACATGCTGCAGAACACCGCCCAGTTGCCAAACCATATCTGGGGCCAGGTCGAGAACGACCTCAATAACCTGCAGAACGTCGTGGTGCAGGGGCAGGGGGTCGCCTTCTCGATGGGCAATATCGACGACGTGCTCAAGCAGCGTTTCCAAAGCTTTGCCGAGATGAAAAGCAACCTGCCCGACGGGGCAGGCTTCTCGTCCACCTATCAGAACTGGTCCGACACCAATCGCGACACGATCGCCGGTTCCCTGAAGGCCGCAAACCTCACGGCGGACCAGTTCTCAAGCGAGGAAAGCACGATGTCGTCGCTGCGGTCGATGTCGGAAACGGCCGACGGGCAGATGAAGGCGCTGCAGGTCGGACATCAGATCGCGGCCCAGCAGGTCGCGCAGATGCAGAAGCTGCGGGGTCTCGTTGCTAGCCAAATGACCATGATGGGCACGTGGTTTCAGTCGGAGCAGGCGCAAAAGGATCTCGCTCAGGCGCGCCGCGAACAATTCTTCAGCGGAAGCGAGCATGATATCCGCGGCGGGCAGACGATGGAGCCCCGCTGGTGAGCCCGCGCCTTGTCCTCATCCTTGCTGTCGTGGGGATCATCGCGTCCGGCGTCGGCATCGCCAGGTGGATCGTCCAGCCACCTCCAGCAGCCCTATCCGGAACGGGCGAAGCGTCACCGCAAGCTACATCAGACGCAGACCGCCGGGCTCACCGGGAAAAGTTCTTTGATGGTAATGCCAACCGCGACATTCGCGGCGGCCAGGAGATGAAGCCGAGATGGTGATCGATTCCCGGCGCCTCGAACTTGCCTTTGTCGCGATCGGCCTCGTCCTGTTCGCGAGCACACCGGCTCTGGCGCAGCAAGGTCAAGTGCTGACGACCCTGGAGAACTCCGTCGTTGCGGCCGCCAAAGGCTGGGAGACAACGGTCATGGATGCGGCCCGGTCACTGTTCTGGATCCTGGCCGGCATCGAGGTCGGCATCGCCGCCGTATGGCTGGCGATCAACGCCGCATCCCTCGACAGCTGGTTTGCAGAGCTGGTTAAGCGCATCATGTTTATCGGATTGTTCGCCTTCATCCTCGACCAGGGACCTGCTTTCGCCAAGGCGGTCGTCGATAGCCTCTACCAGATTGGAGCTGGCGGCGGGTCGGCCTCTCCCGCCAATATTTTCGACGCCGGCATTCGCGTTGCAACCAAGATGTCGGAACAGGCGAAGTTTGGCCTCTTCGAGGATAACTCCCTGGCGATCGCCGCCGTCTTCGCCATGGTCGTGGTCGTCGTCTGCTTCTCGCTCGTCGCCGCGATCTTCGTATCTGTCATGGTGGAGATGTATGTCGGTCTGCTTGCCGGCATGATCATGCTCGGATTGGGCGGTACGTCCTACACCAAGGATTTCGCCATCAAATATCTGGTCTATGCCTTCTCGGTCGGCATGAAGCTGATGGCGCTGGTGATGATCGCCAAGATCGGCTCCGACATCCTGCTGGGCCTTGCCGAGGCACCGACAGCAACCTCCGAGCAGTTCATCACCACACTGGCGATCGCCGGCATATCGGTCGTGGTCTTCGTCATCGCCATGTATGTGCCCCCGATCCTGCAGGGTGTCGTTCAGGGCGCTTCCGTTTCCGGCGGCATGGAGTCGATCCGCCACGGTGGACAGGCGGCATCCTTTGCGGCGGGTGCCGGCTTTCTGGCGACGGCAGCAGCCAGCAGAGGCTTTCAGGCCGCAAATGCGGCAAGGGCAGGGGGAGCATCCCTCGGGAGTGCCGCCATGCGCGGCATGGAGTCAGGTATCGGTGGTGCGGCAGGTGCTGTCGGTTCGGCCGCGAAGGACAAGGCGGTCGGGTCACCTGGTGCCTATGCCGGATCTCTGCTGGGGCTTGCCAATGCCAAACTCGACCAGCAGTCGAGTCGGACCCCATCGCCGCCTCCACCACCGCCACTCAACGAGACCAAATAACTGGAGGCCGATCCGCCATGGCCGGACACAAACCGCTCAATAATCCCGATCTTACCAATCCCTATATCGCCGCACGCAACGAATGGAACGAGCGCTATGGCTCCTATGTCAGATCCGCCGCCGCATGGCGCATCGTCGGCATAGCCGGCATGACCATGGCTGTGATCAGCTTTGGCTATGCGCTTTACCAAAGCACGCAGGTCAAGCTCGTTCCCTATATCGTCGAGGTCGACGAGCTCGGCACGGCCGTCAATGCCGGCTTCCCGCAGCAGATTGAATACGCCGATCCGCGTGTGGTGCGCGCCACCCTCGGCAGCTTCGTGTCGAACTTTCGCAGTGTGACGCCGGATGCGGTCGTGCAGAAGCAGTACATCGATAGAACTTATGGGCTGCTGAGGACATCCGATCCGGCGACCGAGAAGGTCAATGCCTGGTTTCGCTCGAACTCGCCCTTCGAGAAAGCAAAAAGCTCGACCGTGGCAATCGAGGTCAACAATATCGTCGCACTCTCGAGCCAGAGCTACCAGTTGGACTGGACCGAGTTCGAACGCGATCGTCGCGGCAAGGAAACCGCGGTCCGCCGTTTCCGCGGCATTGCAACCGTGACCCTGACGCCGCCGCAGGATGAGGGCGTCATCCGCTTGAACCCCATCGGCCTCTATCTCCTCGACTTCGACTGGACAGCACAGCTTTGAAAGGCATGGCACTAAACATGATCATCCCACGCGAAAGAACACGGGCCACGGTGACGGGCGCTCTCGCCTCGGCACTGTTGGCGTCTTCATTGGTCGCTGCTCTGCCGGCTTTTGCGGCCGACGGCGTCACCGCCAACGAAGCAAAGGGCATGGGAATCTCGACACAGTGGCGCGGATCTCGGGGTCTCGTCACCAAGGGGCCTGACGGCAAGGTGATCTTCCTCTATGGCGAGGTGCAGCCGTCTGTCGTCTGCTCGCCGCTACAGGTTTGCGATATCGAACTGCAAGGCGGTGAGGTCGTCCGCGACGTGTTGGTCGGTGACACTGTGCGCTGGAAGGTAGAGCCCGCGACTTCGGGGGCTGCCGGCGGGCAGGCGATCCACCTGATTGTCAAACCATCGGAGCCTGGTCTTGTGACGTCGATGGTCGTGACGACGTCCAGGCGCACTTATCATATTCAGCTCAAGTCCCATTCGATCCAGTATATGGCGCGCGTCGGCTTCGAATATCCGGAAGATGTTTCGACAAAGCTTGCCGACATCAACGCGAGGCTGGAAGCGAGCACCATTCCGGGTGCAGGCGTCCCCGCCGAGCAGTTGAACTTTTCCTATTCAGTCTCGGGCAACGCCGGCTGGCGACCGACGCGGGTGTATTCCGACGGGCGCAAGACCTACATCCAATTTCCACGCTCGATTTCTGGCCAGGATGCACCTGTTTTTTTCGTCACATCTGGCGGGCAAAACAGGATCGTCAATTACCGGATGAAGGGCGACATGATGGTCGTTGACTATCATGTCGATCGTGCTGTTCTCGTTTCCGGCGTTGGCTGGAAACAGGAGAAGGTGACGATCAGAAGGGGAGGGCGGTAATGAACATCCCTCTCTCCCATTCGCGCGCCTTGCAACCCCTCCGCAACTTTGCCGCAGCCTGCGCCCTAGCCGCCCTTCTTTCCGGATGCCAGTCGACCGGAACAGAAGGGCTCGTTTCCAGCACAGCGCCGCCGGAAATCTCCGGTTCCGCCGCCAGTGCAATCGCGGGCGATATGGTCAGCCGCCTTGCCGAACAGATCGGACCGGGAAAAGCGACCGTTGCGCTCAAGACTGATACTTCGCCGTTCGGACAGGCTCTGGAAGAGGCGCTCAAGGGATGGGGTTATGCTGTCGTCACCGACCAGAAGATCGATAGCGGCGCGACGGTCATCCCGCTCGCCTATGTGATCTTAGACGTCGATGGTCAAGTGCTGGCCCGGCTTTCGACAAACAGCGTCGAGCTCGGCCGCGCTTATTCTGTCACGGCAAGTGGCGCGACGCCAGCGAGCGCCTTGTCGCTCATGCGGCGCAGGTGAGGGAGGATCATATGGTGCAATCTCTCAATCTCGGCGGCGCGCCAAACAGCCAGGCCGCATCCACTATCCGGCGGATCAACCGTCTGCCGATCGTCGTCATTTTCTGTCTGACGCTCACGTTTCTGGGCGTGATCTTTTATGGCCTTGCGTCCCGCGGACTGTACTTTGGCAAGGACAACGGTCCGGATACGAGTGCAGGCAACCCCGCCTCGACGTTCGCCGACCAGATCAAACGCGGCGTCACCGATGGTATTATCGGCGAGCCACAGCAGCAGACCACCTTCCAGCCGACACCGGTCGAGACGAAACAAGTCGACGACAAAGCCAGCAATCCCTTCACACCACAGCCAGGCCAACGCGAGGTGCAGCAGCGCGGTCAGGACCTCGAAGCGGAAGCGGTCTGGCGGGCTCGTCTTCAGCGAGAACAACAGGAACAGCTTCTGCGTGAGCAGCAGCGCCAGCGGATGGCCCGCCTGCAGGCGAACAACGCAGCCTACGATGCGCCGCTTGCCATCGATCGCGGCAAATTGGATGGGCGTGCTGAAACGCATGATTCGACCGCAGACACGGCGGCAAGAGTCGCGACGACTTCAGCAAACACGGCAAGTGGTCCCGATCTCTATGCGGCCGCGTTGCGTGCCGGGCTCGGTGGTCAAAACGTTGATCCCAATGCACAAGGCGCCAAGGAGGACTTCTTCAATGCCGACTTGAAAGAACTTGGCTACTTGCCGAACCGTGTCGTGCCCCAACAATCGCCCTTCGAGCTCAAGCGCGGCTCTGTCATTCCGGCAACTCTGATCACAGGCATCAATTCAGATCTGCCGGGGCGGATCACCGCCCAGGTGAGCCAGAGCGTTTACGACAGCGCGACAGGCCATCGTCTGCTCATTCCGCAAGGAACGAAGCTGTTCGGCCGTTACGATAGCAAAGTGTCATTCGGACAGAAGCGCGTGCTCGTTGTCTGGACCGACATCATTTTCCCGAACGGCTCGACTTTGCAGATCGGCGGCATGTCGGGGACAGATGCGCAAGGGTACGGCGGTTTCAGCGACAAGGTGAACAACCATTATTTGAAAACATTCGGCTCGGCGGTGCTGGTCGCCCTGATCGGGACAGGTATCGATATGGCCGTTCCGGAAAGTTCGACGCTCGCGACCCAGGACACGGCCTCGGATGCGACGCGGCGGAATTTCGCGGAAACATTCGGTCGTGTCGCAGACCGGACCATCCAGCGTAACATGGACGTTCAGCCGACGCTCGAAATTCGTCCCGGCTACAAGTTCAATGTGCTGGTCGATCAGGACATTGTGTTCCCGGGCAATTACCGAAATTAACCGCTGGCGGGGTGGACCTTGCCGCGGCCAATGGCGCGTCTAAGCGGCAGTGCTGTTAGTCAGTTAGTCAGTATCATCGACGGATACGCAGCACCCGTCGTATCTTATCAAATCGTGACAAGAGCATGGTGGATCTCCTCCAGCCGCGTGCTGGCTCGAGGAAGACGACATCGTTTTTGAAACTGCACCGGTACCATATAACGATCGGAGGTAGCCAAGTCATGGTCCGAAGCTAGGGAGGACGCCTCCATTTCCCGGAAGCCGTACAAGAACCGCGTGGTCCAAAACTCGGCTCCTCCGTCAAATTCCGCGTGTATCGTTCAAGGGTCTGTCAATTTCGTTCCAGAGATAGTCGCCGGTCAGGGCGATGTGAGCCCATGGCAGCGGTGCGACCTGGGAAAGTAGCTCATCGGGAATGACGATGCCTTGGCCTTGGACATAATCCACTGCCCGGCTGAGATAGACTGTATTCCATGGGACGATGGCGTTGATGACTAGGTTGAGGCCGGACGCCCGGTTAGCCATGGTTTCAGCGACCCGGTTGCGCAGTTCGCCGAGTTGGTAAAGGAAGATGGCGCGTGCGAGGGCATGGCGGCTTTCTCCCTTATTAAGGATGGCGTGGGACCAGCGTCGAACTTTGGTATAGAGCAGTCAGTCGCAGATAAAAGTCGAGCGCTCGATCCACCCCATCTCGCGCAGTGCCAGATTGAGCCGGTTTTGTTTGGGGGATGCCGCCAGCTTCTTCAGGATGACGGATGACGGATGACGGCACCAAAGATCACGACTGGTTTGTCGGTGACCGTTCAGTTGATGCTCAAGTCGGCGGCAGTCCACGGTGTCTCGCAGCCACCGAGAGTGCGCCTTCGCGACTAAGGCCCCAGTCTCCGTCGGTGCTGCGGATGTGAAGGCCCACTTTTGAGATTCTGGATTCAAGATCGCTCCTCGGCGGAGGCGTCCATTGCGTCGGCGCGATCCTGGCGAAAATCCGTCGGCCGGCGTTTAATTTGACCTGACGCTGCGGCTCGCTCATCGATGTGTTGCGATACTGAAGGCTTTCTTCAGCGCCTACCCAGATCGCCGGATCCGTCTCGCTCGCTGGTTGCCAAACGATTGCGGAGAGCGCTGCTTGTGCTGGCACCTGGGCTGCAAGGATTGGCTGAATATGTGCCTTGAGGACGTCGGCAAACCGCTGTCGCTCGGCCTTGATCTCAGCTTTTGTCGCCCCATCGGCCAGCGTGTATGTTTTGGCGCCACTGCGATGACGCCAGTCGAAGGGGAGCGCTTCTGGCCCAGGATAGTGAGCCGCGTTGGCGACAAGAACTATGCGTCCTTTTGTGATCGCGCGCTCGGCGTAGCCGAGTTCCGACATGACATTCGGGTTCTGAAGATATTTGGGCTCGGGTCGCTTATCGGGGACGACACTAGGCTGCAGGGCAGCCGGGTCTGTGATGCCAACTGGTGTCATGTCCGCGACAAAGACATTCGCTGACGCGATCTTGGAGAGAATGGTCGACGCAATGTCCTCTGTACCGGGCACATTTTTCATATCATGGTCGACTTCCGGCCGTTCTGATTCCTGATAGTCGGGATCGCTTGCGATCAGCTTGCATGCATCCTTCAGGGAATCGCGAACAAAATAGTGGTGGAGCGTCTGATCACGGTCGCTCTGCCAGGACCAAAATACCTTCATTCCCAATCCTTACTCCATTGCGAGCGCACGTCGTGCTGGGCAATATCAGCCGCGAGCCCAATTTTCTTGCAGCTTGACTTGGGCCTGGCCAAATCCATCCAACTGCCATTGCTCCAGTATCCGGTCGCCGATCTGCGGCATTCCCTTGACCAGCTGTCGAACCCAGACAGCTGCGATAATATCCAAGTCGGAAGAGCCCGACTTTCAACATGGACTGGCCAATCATGCCGACGACAGCAGATCAAGCTCAAACACAGACCGCTGCCCCGATTGAACTCGAAGCAGTTTCCGTCTCGTTGTCAGTCACCTACCGCCCAACTTGTGACAGTTCGGTTCATCGTCGAGCGGTGAAGTTCTGACTGCGGCAAATGCCCTTCTGTTTCCAGCAGGCCTAACTAAAATTTATGTTCAGCTTGTCTTTGTACACGCCGATCCGCTTTCGCGCGCGATCCACCACATCATCAAAGAACAAAATCTCCGAATACGTCTCGCCGAGTTGTTGTCGCGACACGGGGTCACGCAACTCGCCGGATTGGAACCAGCCTTGACCGACCGGAAACTGGGTCCAGCCCGGCCCCATCCGCAGTGGGTTCAACGTATCACCGATCAAGTAGCAGTAGAACCGCTTCAGTTTGCCGCCAGACTTCGCCGCGAGCAGATGTGCGTATTCAGTTAGATCACCGATGTGGTCATCCATCGCGACGCCGGGCGCCTTGAATTCAACGATAATCGCCGACCCCTCCTGACTGAACAGTGCAATATCCGGGCGCTTCTTGCTGTTGTCGTCGGTGCGCTTGGCGAGAATCTCTTGGAAGCTCACATCGATGTCCTCGTCGAAGACCTTCTCGCCCCCATTCCAGGTGATATTGGCCAGCGGCATGTCCGATGAGATGTAATCGTAGTAGTGATACTCCTCGCTAAGTAACCAGATATCGTGATCAGACACACCAGCACTGTCCTTCTGCATCGGGAAGAAAATGCTATGGATGATGCGTTCATCTTTGCGCCGTTCACCTTTCACCACCGCCTGAACCAACAGTTCCTTCTTGCAGGCGAGGCTCAGAATTTCCACGATCGCTGTCCGGCGAACGATCAGCTGCGACAGGTTAGCCATATCAAAATTCTTGAGCGAGGCGGTATACTTCCAAGATAGCTCATGAACCTTGGTTCTGAACTCCTCTGAATCCGGCTCGGCCTTTAATATCTCTTCCTTTAGCGAGAAAATCTCTGCCGTCTCGTCGATTACACGCTCTTGATACTTTTTTAGGACGCGTTCGACGACCGCTTTAGCTGGCTCTCCGTATCGAATCCGGGTCGTAGTGTCGGCGAGCATCGCCTCGTTCAAGCCGAACTGCTCACTGATTTCGTTAAGCACCTCCTCCTTATTCCAGTCTGCTGGGACAACCATTTCTTCGATTATTGGATCGATTGCTGCATGGATGTCGGCATATGATATGCGATCGGAAGAAAACATGTCTGACGGAATCTCGTCAGGGATGTTCTCGAAGTCGTCTCGCTGCTCGTTGACACGATCGTCAAGAAACGGGCTCTCCACAAGCACAATGTGATGGAAACCGCTTACCGGATTATTCTGCTCGGCTCGGGTGCGAAGATAATGGGCCGTGATGTCTCTGACCGGCGATGACTTCGCGCATAGTGCGATCGCGTTCTTGGGAAGGTCATACTGACTCGGATCGAGCTGGTAGTGCGAAAGGTCGAACGTTTGAAACGTGGTGAGCCCGTTGCCGGTTAGCGGGTCCCGCTCCTCGACCAGCACAGATCGCTGCGCCGTGACCTCGGGCAAATTGGTTCGACGCAGGTACTCGGTCTCCACCTCTTCTTTGTCCCAGCGCTTTGAGGTGAAAACTATCTCGAATTCGCCAAGGCGGGTTTGAAGTCCCACCAAGCGCTGAAGAAATGCGACGAGCATCTCCCTCTTCAGCGCAGGCGCGGAATACAGTGCACTCGGTGCTTCCCCGCGCAATGCTCGGCTTCGCGCGGAGTCCTTGAATTCGCTAAGCCTAATCTCTGTACCGATATCGGATTCATCGCCGACGCTGTCTGCGAAATCACCGAAGTCGATTTGCTTCTGCGGTTCAGCATACCGCATCTGCCGACGGACAATAGCGTCGTCGCTTGGGAAATTGCTGTCGATCGAGAGCTGGGCGAAATGATGGAAGAACTGGATTCGGCCCGCCCCCTTGCACTGGGCGATGCCGGGAATGTCCAAGTCATCCTTGTAGGAAGTGTCCTTGGTCAGGAAAGCTCGAAGCTGGGGGTCGCCAAGGCCACACCCGTTGTCTGTGCATGAGATGGCAAGCCCCTCATGGTCTCCGAGTAGATCGCCGCGTGTAAACTCAACCTTGATGGCTACCTTCAGCTGAGCCACCGACGGCTGGGCGCCTTTGCGTATCAAGAAGGAGTCAATCGCATTTGAAAGAAGCTCTTCGAAAACGACATACGGATTCGAGCTCAGCTTGGTGTTCTTGATGCTTCCCCTGATATCAAGTGTCATGTCGTTCGATAATTCCCAAAAAACTGTCCCCGCATCTTTGGCCAGTGGCGACTGCGCGCGTCAAGATACTGCAGCGTAATATCTGCGCTATCCCTTGCTCGCCGTCGCGCTCCCGATTTTAGCGTCGCACTGACGGTTCGTACCTAACGGATATGTGGCGAACGTCAGCGTGTCTCAATACAAGGTAGTGCAATCGTCGCATTTTCTGGCAGCGCGACGTGATCTTTGATCCAATTTGGATGCGAGAACGCTTGGCGAGCCTTTGTAGCATCAAGGACGTCATTGGTCGCACCGGCATGGTCCTCGAACACGAAGCACAAGTCATCGACTGCCCACCACGGGTCGGGCGAAGCGTCAACTTCGCGCTTAGGCCTGTCCGGCCTGCCTCTGCCGATGCTGAGACCCGAAAGCGCTCTCCTGCTGGAAATTGAGCCTGACACTCGAAAGCTGACCCCATGAGCAGCGAGGGAGGTCTAGGTCAACCTGATTTCAAGGGACGCCACAGTGAGCTCATTCTGCGCCTAAAGACCGACGAAGAATGTGTCCGGCAAAAGCTCCCGGCCTTTCGTGAAGATATAACCCCACAGAATACATGCCAATAAATTTCGACTTGGACTAATGGCTCTAATTGAGAAAAATTAGGGATCAAGAAGAGACATGGCCAAGTCGTGGCTGGTGAGGGGTTTGTATGCGCAGAATTGGAATAGACGTAGGCGGCACATTCACTGACTTCGTCGTGCAGAATACAGCTGACGGGACTGTCCAATACTACAAGCTGCCGTCCACTCCCTCTGACCCGTCTGAGGCGATCCTTACCGGTCTTGCCCGGATCGTGGAAGATTTCGGTTTTGCGGCCAGTGATGTCGAATATATTGGCCACGGCACGACCGTAGCAACCAATATGATCATCGAGGAGCGAGGAGCCGCAACGGGTCTCCTCACCACACGTGGATTCAGAGATGTACTCGCGATAGGAAGGCAGAACCGCCCGTCGCTCTACGATACCTCAGTACCGAAAGCCTCTCCCCTCGTTGAGCGATATCGGCGTCTTGATGTGGACGAACGAGTGGCTGCGAACGGGGAAGTGATCGTTCCGCTTGACGAGGAGCAGTTGCGAAGTCAGGCGGAGCGTCTGGCACGATCAGGGGTCGAGGCAGTTGCGATCTGCTTTCTGCATTCCTATCGAAACCAGGATCACGAAGAAAAGGCTCTGGCCGTTGTCCAGAGCGTCATGCCCGACGCTTACATCAGTATCTCGTCCAAGGTTCTCCCTGAGTTCCGGGAATATGAGCGAACCTCCACGACTGTTCTCAATGCCTATATCGGTCCGAGGATGGACCGGTATCTCAGTCGATTGAGCGGGGGCATCAAGGAGATCGGCATTCCGGTCGAACCGATGACGATCCATTCGAACGGTGGTGTGCTGTCGCTCGACAGTGTTCGACGCCTGCCGGTGGCTACCTGTCTCTCCGGGCCTGCGGCGGGCGTGGTCGGTGCCGCGACGGTCGGTGTTCGCGCCGGCATGCCCAATCTTGTCACATTCGATGTCGGCGGAACCAGCACTGACGTCGCACTGATATTGAATGGCCGTGCCCTTTTCACTTCGGGTCGTTTGGTCGCAGATCATCCTGTAAAGCTGCCCATGGTCGACATCCATGTCATTGGCGCGGGCGGCGGGAGCATCGCCGGCGTCGACGATGCTTCGGCGCTCAAGGTTGGGCCGCGAAGCGCTGGCGCTGCTCCGGGTCCTGCCGCCTACGACAGAGGCGGTGTGGTGCCAACGTTGACCGATGCGAACATCGCGCTCAATCGCCTCGACCCCGTCGCGCTGCTGCGCGGCAGGATGCCGATTAATCGTGAGCTGGCACTAAAGGCAATCAAGGAGAATGTTGCCGATCCGCTGGAGCTAACGGTCGAAGAAGCCGCTTATGGCATTCTCCAGGTGGTGACCGCGAACATGAGCCGAGCCATCCGGGCGGTCACAACCGAACGGGGCTACGATCTCGACGACCTGACCCTGTTTGCGTATGGCGGCGCTGGTCCGCTTCATGCGACGGAGGTCGCCAGGGAATGCGGTATCAAGCGCGTTCTGATCCCTCAGGAGCCCGGCACCATGTGTGCTCGGGGGGCGCTCCTGTCGGATGTCAGCCTTGATTTCGTGAGAACGTGCCTGACGGTGGTCGATACAGTTAGCTGGACAGAGGTCTGGACCTTGTTGCGTGAACTGCGGCGGGATGGCGAAACCTGGCTTGCAAGCGAAAAAGTTCCCGAAGAAAACCGGCGATACAATCTCGCCGTTGACGCCCACTATCGAGGCCAGAACTTCGAAATCACCGTCCCGGTCAGCGATCTCGATGAAAATGGACTGGAGATATTCAAGAAAACGTTCGGCGCCGCCCATGAGGCAGAATATGGCTACGACATTCCAGGCCGGGACATCGAAATTGTAAATTGCCGCGTTCAGGCGGTCGGCGTCACAGCCAAGTTCGAGCCTGCAACTCATCGTGGCGGCACATCTTTCGAAGAAGCAAAGATTGGGCAACGACAAGTCTATTTTGGCAGCAGCGGTTGGGTCGATACGCCCGTGTACGAACGATCGGCGCTTCCGGTAAATCAGTCGCTGGCAGGACCAGCGGTCATCGACGAAATGAGTTCGACGACGATTGTGCTTCCGGGCCAACAGGCTTCGGTCGACTCCTCCGGCAACATCATCGTTCAAGCATAGGCGGCGCTCATGACTTCGGCTCTCAACACTCACACTCCGGCACGCAAATTCGACGCGATCGCCATGGAGATCTTCACAAACCGCCTGCTCTCAATCACGGAGAACATGGCAATTAACATGATGCGGGCGTCGTTTTCCACGCAGATCAAGGAGCGCCGCGACTTTTCGGTGGGTCTCTTCGACGCGCGCGGCCGCCTTCTCGCCCAGGGGACACATATCCCGCTACATCTTGGATCGCTTATGGGAAGCATGCAGGCCGTCCTGGATGCCTTCCCGATCTCCGAAATGATCGAAGGCGATGCGTTCATCTGCAACGATCCCTATCTCGCGGGCGGAACCCACCTTCCGGACATTTCCGTGGTCACCCCGATCTTTATCGATGGCGTCGTCCGGGCGTTCGCGGCCAATATCGGGCATCATTCGGATGTCGGTGGCGCGGTGCCCGGATCGACCTCGGCGAAATCAGCCACGATCTTCGCGGAGGGCATCCGGATTCCAGCGATGAGGGTTGTCCGGGGCGGAACGGTCGATCACGGCCTCATCCGGCTCATCGCAGCGAATTCCCGCTTGCCCGAAGAGCGCCAGCTCGACCTTAACGTCCAGATCGCCGTCAATCTGAAGGGTGGCGCTGCGGCGAGCGCCCTGTTCGTGAAGATGGGACTGGATGAAGTCGACCGCGCGATCGACGATGTCCTCGACTATACCAATCGGCGCTTGCGTCGCCGCATCTCCGATCTAAAGCACGGTCGCTACACCTTCTCAACGCAACTTGACGACGACGGAAATGGCGGTGATACCGTACCCATTAAGGTAACCGTCACGGTTTCGGACGATCAACTTCACTTCGACCTCGATGGCACGGGACCACAGGCCCGCGGTGCGTTAAACGTCTCAACCAGTGCACTTCGCGCCACGGTTTACTACTGTGTCAAGGCGCTTCTGGATCCGGAATTGATGCCGAACAGCGGCATGTTCGAAGCGATCACGATCGATGCTCCGGCGGGATCCATCGCTAATCCCATTCATCCTGCAGCCTGCGGTGCGCGATCAATCACCTGTCAAAAAATCGCCGGTGCCGTGTTTGGAGCTTTCCGCGGGCTTTTGCCGGAAAACAAGATTATCGCTTCCGGTAACGATGTTCTTCCGTCCATTAATTTTTCAGGGGCGCGAAGTGGAAGCAATAATCTCTATGTCTGCGGCGAGGCTCTTGGCGGCGGCGGGGGGGCGAGAACCGATCGCGACGGGATGGACGGAGCACATGTCCACGTAACCAACAGCCTGAACATTCCAACGGAGGCTCTCGAGAACGAGTTCCCTCTTCTGGTCGAGGAGTATGGGCTTGTAGAGGATTCGGGGGGCGCCGGGCGCCATCGCGGTGGATTGGGGATTGCCCGGCAGATCCGGGTTTTCCAAGACGGAACGATCTTTTCGGCACGATCCGACAGCCACAAACAGGGCGCCGAAGGCGCGCTTGGGGGGCTTGAGGGCGGTAGGGGTACCTTGAAGCGAAACCCTGGCCGGGAGAGCCAGGACATCCTTCCGTCCAAGGTTGCCCACGTCGTGCTTCAGGCGGGCGAAACCATGCGGATGGAGACGCCTGGTGGTGGAGGTTTTGGCGTCCCGGCCGAACGCCCCACGCCGGATCTTGCCAGGGATCTTCGCGACGGCGTCGTTTCCGAAACTTCGGCCATTCGGGATTACGGCAAGGAGAAAACCGAGGAAGCTCTGCGCAGCTTGCAGAGCGTTTGATTGAGCGCCGGCCTTTGGGCCGAGGCTGACTGGAAACGAAACACAAAAACAAGGAGTGGAACGATGTCGCATGCTCTCTATGACCCAACCGGGAGGTTTCTTTCAAACCGCCGCACTTTCCTTCTTGGAAGCGGCGCCGTCGGCGCAGGCCTTCTTGCACCGGGACTGTTTGCTCGCCCTGCACGAGCGGCCACTCCCGGGACTGTCACCTATGCTCTCTCGGCCTATCCGCCCAACCTCAGGCCATTCGAACACTCCGGCGCGGCATCCCGCACCGTCAAGATGCTCCTGTTTCGGGGGCTCGTCACCTTCAACAGTGAGGGGAAGGTCCAGCCGGAGCTCGCCGAGAGTTGGGAACTGACCGACCCGCGCACCTATCTGTTCAAACTTCGCGCCAATGCAACCTTTCAGAACGGGGAGCCGGTCACGGCGGACGACGTGAAAGCCTCGTTCGACGCGATCCGCGCCGAGAAATCGACGGCCTATCTCCGCCAGTATTTTCAGGAGATCGAGGCGATCGAGGCCGTCAATCCCAAGACGGTTCGCATCACCCTGAAACGGCCCACTCCTTCCTTCGCCGCGATTCTCGCCAGTCCCCATGCGCCTATCGTCTTCTCCAAACAGATGGACAAGCCGGACACAATGATCGGTGCCGGCCCGTACAAGCTCGAAAGCTCCGAAAAGGGTGTGTCTTTGATCTTCAAGGCTCGCACGGACTTCTACAAACCGGGCCTTCCAAAGACCGAGAACCTTCGCTTCGTCGTTTATGCCGATGACAGCCTGCGTGTCGCAGCTCTCGATGCCGGCGATGTCGACATCATCGAATACGTGCCCGCCCAGAGCATGAAAAGTCTGTCCGAGAAGCCCGGCATCCAGATGCAGTCGGCGCTCGGGCTTTTCATGTACGTCGTGTTCAACCTGAAACAAGGACCTTTCACCAATCCCCTGGTTCGCCGCGCGGTCGCCCATGCGATCAATCGTGATGACTTGGTTAAGGGGGCTTTTCTCGGTTTCGGCAAGGCCCTCGATGGCGTGCCGCTTCCAGAGACCTCTCCATACAGGAGCAAGGAACTCGAGCATCTGTGGCCGTACGATCCGGATCGCGCCAAGGCGCTTCTGAAGGAGGCCAATGCTGAGAACCTCCAGGCAACCCTTCTGGCCACGAGCACCTACAGCTTCCACAAGGACCCCGCCGAGATTATTCAGGCGCAGCTTTCGGCGATCGGCATGGACATCAAGCTGAGCCTTCCCGAATGGGGCGTGCGTGTCAGCCAGGGCAACGAAGGGCGCTATCATTTCGCCATTAATGGCGGAGCATCGGAGCTTGGCGATCCAGACGAACTGACATCCCTTCTGGGTTCCGGTGGAGATTCCTATCGCCGTTCCGTTGGACTTGCCGATCCGAAGCTGGATGACCTTTTGCTGCGCGGCCGCTACGAGGCGGACCAGGCCAAGCGCGTTCAGATATATGGCGATCTGCAGCGGGCTGTCCAGGAAATCACACCTGTGACATTCCTCAACTATCGTTCGCAGGCCTATGCCCTGCATGACGGTGTAAAAGACTTCAAGAGCTTGCCTGATTTTCTGATCAACCAGTCCGGGATCGCATTCGACGAAGTCTATATTGGGTGAGCACGCGCTCAGAATTGGAGGAGCGCGATGCTCAGTTATGTTGTGAGAAGATGTGCGGTGGCGGCCGTAATGATTTTTCTGGTCGCCACTGCCGTCTTCATGATCCTGCATGTGGTCCCGGGCGATCCGGTCGAGGTGATGTTGTCTGCGGACGGCATGGCGCCCGATCCGGAGGCTGTTGCCGAGATGCGTTCGCGTCTCGGCCTCGACCAGCCATTGCACCAGCAATATGTGAACTATCTGTCGAGGCTGGCCCGAGGCGACCTCGGCACCAGTTTCCAGGACGACGAGGACGTTTTGGGCAATATCGCCCAGCGGTTGCCGAGAACGCTCGAGCTGATCGGCATGGCGACGCTTCTGTCGCTGATCGTCGGCATTCCGCTCGGCGTGCTCGCGGCCAGAAATCGGGGCGCCTGGATCGACCGCATCCTTAGTGGAGCCACCAGCGTTGCGCTTTCGATCCCGACATTCGTGCTCGGAACCGTGTTTGTGCTGGTATTCGCCCTAATGCTGCGCCTCGTTCCCGCAGGTGGGTTCGTGCCGTTCAGCGTCTCGCCCCGCGCTCATCTGATCCTGCTGCTGATGCCCTCGGCAGCGATTGCCGTCGGTTTCTCGGCGGTCATCATTCGCATGACCCGATCGACCGTTCTGGATGTTCTTCAGCAGGACTGGGTTCGCACAGCGCACGCCAAGGGACTGCATGAGAGGCGGGTCCTGCGCCGGCACGTCGTGCGCAATGCGCTCGGCCCGGTCCTGACGGTGACCGGCTTGCAAATGGGCACGATGCTCGGAGGCACCGTGCTTGTCGAATACATCTTCAATTGGCCCGGGATGAGCGGTTTCCTCGTGCGGGCGGTCGAGAGCCGGGATTATCCGGAGGTTCAGGGCATCGTTCTGGTGACGGCATCGCTGTTCATCCTGCTCAACCTGCTCGTGGATGTCCTCTACTCCCTTCTCGATCCACAGGTGCGCAAATCATGAGACGTCTTTCCTCGATCTGGCACAGCGCCAAATTCCGTCACCTCGCACTGCCATCGATTGCCCTTTGCCTGCTTGTGCTCGTCGCCATTTTGGCGCCCGTCATCGCTCCCTCCGATCCACTCGCCATGGATATTAGCGGCCGTCTCGGTGCACCGTCGACAAGCCACTGGCTCGGCCAGGACGAGTTCGGCCGCGATGTGCTGAGCCGACTGCTCTATGGCGCCCGCGTCTCGCTCAGCGTCGCGATCGCGACCGGCGTCGTGGCGGCCGTCATAGGGATTGCCGCCGGCATGGTCGGCGGTTACTTCGGCGGCCTTGCCGAAGTCCTGACCGTTCGCGTCGCCGAGTTCATGCTGTCGTTTCCCCCGATCCTGCTGGCGCTCCTCGTCATCGCCTTCACCGGTCCGGGTACGATCACGCTCATTGCAACGCTTGCCATCTTCTATGCACCAGAGTTTGCACGTATCGCCTATGGCGAGGTGCGCTCGGTAAAGGAGAAGGAATATGTCGAGGCGATGCGGTCACTGGGTGCGGGACCGTTGCGCATCATGCGCAAGACGATCCTGCCGAACATCGCCGCCCCCCTTTTCGTCCAGTTCTCGCTGGTGGTGGCGTCCGCGATCGTGGTGGAGTCCGGCTTGAGCTTCCTCGGGCTTGGCATCGTCCCGCCCACGCCGTCCTGGGGCCTGATGATCCGTGGAGCGCGAAGCTATCTTGAGCTGGATCCGATGGGTCTCGTCTGGCCCTGCGTGGCGCTCGTCATCACGATCTTCATCGTCAACTCGCTGTGCGATGCGGTGCGCGACGTCTTCGACCCGCGCACGACCAAGCTCAAGCCCTTTCCCAACAAGGCACGTGAGAGCAAGGCCTCCGAAGAGGCAGGAAAGTCCATGCCTTCCGACGTTCAGCTGTCAGTCGAAGGTCTTCGAACTGAGTTTGCCACGCCGTCCGGCACCTTCGCTGCGGTCAACGGCATATCGTTCGATCTGATCCGGGGGGAGACATTGGCTGTTGTCGGCGAATCCGGCTCCGGTAAGTCGGTTACAAGCTTATCAATCATGGGCCTGTTGCCCCAGAAGGTCGCGCGCGTCGCCGATGGCAGGATCAAGTTCGCCGGCAGTTCCGGCAAGGTTCATGACCTTGCGCGTGTGCCCGACGAGACGGCACGCTCGCTGCGGGGCGGCGACATGGCGATGATCTTCCAGGAACCCATGACCAGCCTGAACCCGGTCTACAAGATCGGGAAGCAGATCGCCGAGGCCATCCTGGCGCACCGGGACTGTTCGCGCGGCGAGGCGCGACAGATCGCGCTCGAGATGTTGCGCAAGGTCCATATCTCCGACCCGGAGCGGCGTCTCGAGCAGTATCCCTTCGAGCTTTCGGGAGGAATGCGCCAGCGCGTGATGATCGCAATGGCGCTGGCCTGCAAGCCGAAGCTTCTGATTGCCGATGAGCCGACGACGGCGCTCGACGTGACGATCCAAGCCCAGATCCTCGAACTCATCAAGGAACTGCAGAGACAAGAGGATATGGCCATCCTCTTCGTCACCCATGACATGGGCGTGGTCGCTGAGATCGCCGACCGCACCGTGGTGATGTACAAGGGCGAAGTGGTGGAGGCTGGCCTCACGGCCGATATCTTCGCTCAACCGAAGCACCCTTATACGCGTGCCCTGCTCTCGGCGGTGCCCAGGATCGGCTCGATGGAAGGGCGCAAGCATCCGATGCGTTTCCCGGTCGTCAACCGTATCACGGGCGAATCCGACGTCCCGATCGAGGTGCCGGACACCGTTCAGGAAACCGGACGTCCCGTTCTCGAAGTCAAGGGTCTCACGACACGCTTCGACATCCGCTCCGGGGTATTCTCCTTAGTCAAGGGGAGGGTGCACGCCGTCGAGAATGTCTCGTTCGACCTCAAGGCCGGTGAGACGCTGGCTTTGGTCGGAGAATCCGGTTGCGGCAAATCGACGACCGGCCGTTCGATCCTGCGCCTCGTCGAGCCGCACTCCGGCTCCGTTATGCTGGACGGCATCGACGTCCTGAAGCTCGGCGCGACTGGCCTTCGTGAGCAGCGCAAGCGGATGCAGATGATCTTCCAGGATCCCTTCGGCAGCCTCAACCCCCGCCAGAACGTCGGATCTGCCATTGCCGATCCGCTGATCATCAGCAAGCTCGCGACACATGCCGAAGCGCGGGACAAAGTAGCGGAACTGCTCAGGCGAGTCGGATTGCAGCCCGACATGGCCAGCCGCTTCCCGCATGAGTTCTCGGGCGGCCAGCGTCAGCGCATCTGCATCGCACGGGCGCTCACCCTGGAGCCGCGTTTGATCGTCGCCGACGAAGCCGTCTCCGCGCTCGACGTCTCGGTCAAGGCGCAGGTGGTGAACCTGATGCTCGATCTTCAAGCTGAGATGGGCCTCGCCTATCTCTTCATCAGCCATGACATGGCCGTCGTCGAGCGCGTCAGCCACCGCGTGGCCGTAATGTATCTCGGGGAGATCGTCGAAATCGGACCGAGAGCGGCGATCTTCCAGAATCCGCAGCACCCTTACACGAAACGACTGCTCGCCGCTGTCCCGATTGCCGATCCGGCAAGGCGTCTACAAAAGCGCCCTATCTCCAATGCCGAACTCAGGAGCCCTGTGAGGCCGGCAGATTACGTGCCACCTGTCCGGCAATATCGAGAGGTTTCGGCGGGGCATTTTGTCATGAACTGGGGCAATGAGTGGGAGTAGCCTCATAGCCAGCGCGACGCAGGTCGCGCTGGCTGACCGAACGATGTTACAAGCACAATGGTGAAGCTTTCCCGGTCCAACCTAGCCAGCGTTGCTCTTAGACCTCAGAGATGTGCCTCGACCTCGACAATCTCGGAAAATACGCGCGCGGTGGCAAGTCGGGCCTGCGAGATGAATGCGTCGACGAGCTTGACATCTCGGGCTTCACGAGACCGGCACAGAACCATCCCGTAGGAGATTTCCGGACGAAATGGACGCGTCGTGACCCGGCCACTTACCGGGTGGGCGAGCAAGGGATGGACAATTGAGATGCCGCGGCCGGCGGCAACAAACTCACACACGGTTGGCGCGGTCCCGGCTTCCACAACCACGTCCACCCGAATGTTGTGCGCGTCAAGACTCGCCTCCACCAACTGCCTCGTCTGACTTTCCGGAGCGAAGGAAATAAACCGCTCTCCGTTGATGTCCGATGGCGAGATTGTTTCCTTCGCCGAAAGGCGATGTCCCAAAGGCAAAATGCAGGCCATCGGACTATCGAGCAGCGGGCTGGATGTCAGGTTCGGGTTGTCGAAGCGCTCACTTATGATACCTATATCGATCTGCCGGGTAGCTACCCAATCTGCAATATATCTCGAAGCGCCGTCCTTGATGATCACATAAGTCTCTGGATACGCGAGCAGAAAATCTGCGACGACTCGTTGAATGAACTGGCCCGACAGGCCAGGCATTACGCCGATCGTCAATCGCCCCTGTTCCTCACGCCGAATGGTCTCGGCCGCGCGCTCCACTTGTCTGATGCCCGCAAAGATTCGCTGCACTTCATCATAAAAGCGCATGCCTTGCTTGTTTGGCAAAAGTCGGCCGCGCTGCCTGTCGAAGAGGCTTAAGCCGACATCATCTTCGAGATGGGCGAGTAGCTTGCTGGCCGCGGGCTGTGATATTCCCATGAGTTCGGCCGCCCGGCTGACGGAACCGCATTCGATCGTCGCTTTGAACGCCTCGATCTGACGTAGATTTATCTGCCGGACCATTCCATCTGCCTTCTAATCATATGCTAGGAAGGCCGTGCAACGAGCTCGGCATACTCCACGAACGGAAGTATGCCCGGCATAGGGTTGTCCGCGCGCCAGGCGATTCCGATGGAAATTTCCTGGCCAAGATCTTCTACCCTTCGCAAAACGACATCGCTGCCAACGATACCTTCGATCCACTCGGGGAGAAAAGTAATACCCAGTCCGGCCGCCACCAACGCCAGCGCTGCTGTCGTGTTTGACACCTTGATTCCTGAATCCAGAACAATGCCCGTATCAACGATCTGGTCGTGGATTGCCCTGAAACTTGAAAGCTCAAACCGGTCGAGAGTGAAAACGTCATGCCCGACAAAGTCCGAAAGTCTCAAAGTCGATCGGCTAGCCAAAACAGATTGCTTCGGGATGACGGCGACAAAACGATCCGACATCAGAGGTCGGTAGCGGATAACATTGCCGTTGCTCGGCGGCCTCATAATCCCCACATCATATTCGCCGCGCTCGAGGGCACGAAGTATCTCGGATGAATCGAATATCCGGACATCGAGCCGCGTTTCGGGGAAACGCTTTCGGAACCGACGCAGAATAAGGGGAAGCAACCTGTGAACAGCCGGATCTATCGCGCCAATTTTGAGCTGTTCACCTCCGGGGGACATGCCGCCGGCGGCAAGCTTGGAAAGGAGCACAGCCTCGTCCAGCTTGGTCAAAGCTTCGCGCGCGAGCGGCAGGAACGTTACGCCGGAGGGCGTAAGCTCGACACTTCGCGTCGAACGAATGAACAGTTGGACACCAAAATGGGATTCCAGCTTCCTGATCTGCTGACTGAGCGTAGGCTGGGTCATGTTCAAGCGCTTCGCGCCGCGACCGAAATGTAGTTCCTCGGCGAGCACGATAAAACACTTCATACTCCATAGTTCCAGCGACTGACTCATAATAAGTTGGCCATGCTCCATCGTCATTGTGGGTCGTCAGGGCGCGCGCCTTGATCGTTCAAGCAGGTTGGGAGAACCGTCCGAGGCCTGTAACGAGATAGCGTTTAGACATAGCTGTCAAAGTCGAATTTTTAGGGGGTATATTCTCTACGGTTATAGAACTGTACGGCGCGATTAAGAAGGCATCTGAAAACGCAGCGCGCCCAACGACAGACGGACTGGCTTCATACAGTCTCGGCCAAGGAGGGCGGATGGCATGGCGGGCGTTCTATTGGCCCGCCATGGTTTTGGTTCAAGCGGATTAAGGCGTGTGTGCCCGATTTCCGGAAAGGCGAGCGGCCTCCTCCTGAACAACACTCTGTAGTGTGGCGTCATTCACCTGAGTTCCACCAGCGAGCATGCGTTTGTGAACGTTGCCAACGAGTTGGCTCCGAATGCGAAGTTCATACGAAAGCGCCATCGTGGCGAGTTTGCGGCGCACGGCCATAGGCCAGACGTGATCCTGGCGCTCACGCTCCGCACAAAAGGTGAAGTCGGGCAGGTCACGCTTTTTTCTTTCCCTCCGTCTCGCCTCGGTTCCAGCTGCATCAATCTGCCCCTGAGCGTCAAAGACGACAGCATACGCGTCGATCGCTCGCTCTTTCGACAGCATGCCGTTTTCGATCTCTCTGGCGATCGCGCCAAGATCGCGTTCCATCGGATCTCCAAAGCCGCCTCCCGTCGGACTCGTGATCCTGACCACGTCACCTTGTCCCATTTCCAGCACCGAGATCTTGCCGATCGACCGCTCGTCCGGCTGGCCCGGGTTAACGATGGTCTGTCCGAGAAGGCCTTGCTCTCCACCTCGGAAGCCCCACGGGGCAAACACGAAACGGTTCATGTTGCGGACCGTCATGACAGCACGGTTGGCTGTGTTTTCCATCTCCATTTCGAGTGATGCGCCGCTTGCAAAGCGTCCGGCGCGCCGGCTGTCAGGAACGATCCGGATCGCCCGCATGATCATCGGTGTTTCGACTTCGATCACTTCAACGGGCACCATGCGTTGTGAATAGCGCACCTCGGTTCCATCGACACCATCGCTGATCCGACGACCACCACCGCCTCCGTGGATCGTGTTGATGACGTTGACCCGGTCGCGACCCGTCCGGGGGTCGGGAGCAGAAACGACGATAACCCCCGCCATACCTGCACCGGCCGCGCCGACACCCTCGGGGAGCGCCTGGTTCAGGCATCCCATGATAATGTCGTACGCACGTGTCGCCGACGCTGCACGCGAACCACCCGATGCAGGGAAAACGGCGTTCAAGACAGAGCCACGGGGCGCGTGGGCGTGGATCGCGCGCAGGATTCCCGAATTGCGTGGCGTGAGCGGATCCATGGTGAGGATGAAGGTGATCAGGCACTGCACGACGTATGGATGGGTGGTGGCACCCGTGACGAGATTATAGGCAGCGGCGAGTTGGGGATCCGTTCCGGTGAAGTCGACATCGAGTTCACCGTCTCGCACCGTCAGGGTGACGCTGAAATAAGCAAGCTGTCCCTCATTGATCCCCTCGAGATAATCCGCGAAGCTATAAACACCTCGGGGAATTTTCCTGATCACCTCGCGGGCCTTCGTCTCGGCATAGCCAATGACGTCAAGCATCCCTTCTTCCACCATTTCACGGCCGTAGCGGTCGCAGAGCTCGTTGATGCGCCGGTCCATGCTCTTCAGGCCGGAGATCATAGCCTGAATATCACCCCAAAGCTCCGCCGGAATGCGGCTATTGTCCTCGAAGATCGATTTGATCGTCTTATTGAGGACCCCTTCCTCATAAAGCTTTGTCGGTCTTACTCTCAGACCTTCCTGGAAAATCTCGGTGAATGCGGGGGAAATACTCCCAGGCACGGCCCCCCCGATGTCCGAGGCATGGACAAAAGACCAGCCC
This sequence comes from Agrobacterium sp. rho-13.3, assembly GCF_033957765.2. NCBI lineage: Bacteria > Pseudomonadati > Pseudomonadota > Alphaproteobacteria > Hyphomicrobiales > Rhizobiaceae > Agrobacterium > Agrobacterium sp. rho-13.3. The sequence goes on along the minus strand of NZ_CP192777.1, from coordinate 125,932 downwards.
ACCGCAATCAGCTTGTCGTCGCGGAAAATTGGATAGAGGAGTGTGACGTCCATAAGGTGTGTCACAAGCCCTCCCGTACTGAAGGGATCGTTGGTTATGATGATATCGCCGGGCTTCAGATTTTCGCGGCCGATCGCGTCAAGCGTCGGACGAAGCGGAGAGCCGATGAAAACGTTCACCCCCGACATCATCGGATAGGCAAACATGTCTCCTTCCGCGGTAGCCAATGCGCACTGGTAGTCCTGCACCAGCTTCACAAAAGTCGTATGAGCGGTGCGGTAGATCGCGGCCGAGGCCTCTTCGACAATTGCATTGAAACGGTTGCTCATAATGGCAGTTCGAACAGCGTCCATAGTAGTTTAGCTCCGGCTCATGAAAATCGCGCCGTAGGCGCCAGTACGGGCGATGAAGTCCGGCGGAACGACGATCGTGGCTTCTGCCTGTTCGATGACGGCAGGTCCGTGGACAGCCTCGTTGAGACCCAGATTCGCCCTCTCGTAAACGCAAACCTCGGGATAGACGCGGCCCTGGAAACGCATCGGTCGGACGCCCTTCACAGGGTCTCCGGTCGTCACCGATTTCGGTGATGCAGGCTCGGGAATGGCCATCGCCCCCCGCACTCGCATACGCAGATCGACAAACTCGACCGGCGCCGCCGGATCGGCATGGCTGTAGATGCGTTCGTGCTCTTTGTGGAATGCATCGTGCATCGCCTTGATGTCCTTGTTCTCGACGGCGGAGTCGGGAAGCCGTACGTCGACCTGGAACGACTGGCCCACATAACGCATTTCGGCCCAGCATTCGAACCTCTGCGATACGAGGCGATCGGGAGATGCCTGCCGCCCCAGCCATTCCGCTGCTTGCTGTTTGAGAGCCGAGAACTTCCGCGCGATCAATTCGCCGTTTACATCGAGCCCGTGAACGGTTTCCAGCGTGTCATTGCTCAGCTCGGACACAAGTCCGCCGAGCGCGCAGAAAACAGATGGCGTGCTCGGGACAAGAACACGGTTGACGCCGATCTCTGCGGCAAGAAGAGGCCCCTGGATGGCTCCAGCTCCACCGTAGACAAGCAGAGTGAGCTCCTCGGGATCAACGCCTTGCCGTGCAAGATATGGCAGTACGCCGGCGACCATATTCGAGCTGGCGACCGTAACGCACATCTCCGCGGCCGTTGCCACATCCGTCCCGAGCCTCTCGGCAATCGATCCCATTGCTTTCTCGGCGGCATTCCGATCCAGCTCCATCGCACCACCAAGGAGCGTTTCCGGCAGATAGCCCGCCAGGAGATAGGCATCGGTAAGCGTCGGGGCGGTCCCGCCGCGACCAAAGCAGGCAGGACCAGGGAAAGAGCCCGCGCTTTGCGGTCCGATCCGCAGGACACCACCGTCGATCGATGCGATTGAGCCTCCGCCCGCTCCAATCGCCTCTATACCGGTGACCGGCATGACGACCGGGAAATCACCAACCTCTGCAGCCGTTGACGTAAGAGCTTCTCCGTCGCGGACAAGCGAAATGTCCGTGCTGGTACCACCCATATCCATCGTCAGGATGTTCTGTTCACCGATCGATCGACCGAGATACTGCACGGCAGTGACGCCCGAAGCAGGGCCAGAAAGAAGAGTGTGAATGGGGAGAGTGCGAGCTTCGGCCGCTGCCATTGCCCCACCATTGGAACGAGTAACGAAGAGCTGCGATCCTGGCAGCCTGTCAGCAACGTAGCTTTCCACCGCGCCGATATACTCGTTCATGCGGCGACGCACGAACGCATTGAGGACGCTGACGGTTGCCCGCTCGTATTCGCCGATCCGTGGCCAGATTTCGCTCGAACGACTGACTTCTGCCTCTTTGCCGGCGACGCGTCGGATCGCGCGTTCGACGACTTTTTCATGATGAGGATTGGCGTAGCTATGGAGAAGAGCAACCGCGAAGCCGGCAGCACCGGCCTCTACGGCTTGTTTTGCGAGGACCTCGACCGCGTCTTCATCGATGGCTGTCTCGACGGCGCCGCCTCGAAGGAGCCGCTCCTCGACCTCGAAGACCATTGCACGGTCAATCAGCGGCTTCGTGCGATTCTCGAAAATATTAAGAGGATTGCGTACGCCCATCCGCTGGAGCTCGAGCAAGTCCCGGTAGCCTTTCGTCACGAAAAACGCAATTTTCGGGCCTTTACGCTCGATCACCGCATTCGTGCTAACGGTCGTGCCGTGCATAACCAGTGCGCGCTCGCCGCTTTCAGGGCTGAGGCGTTCAAGCAGGCGCTCAAAGCCCTGTTTGAACCCGTTTTCAAAATTTGGGGGAGTGGAAGGGACTTTAAGACTGATGATGTCTTTTTCACCTTCACGCCATCCGCAGAAGTCGGTGAATGTACCGCCAATGTCGACGCCGATCCTAAGCATATCTTGCTATTTCTCCTTGTACGAAGCGCCTCGCTGGCGTTGGAGAAACCTTAGCTTTCCTTCTTTTGGCGAGAGAAGTTGCGATTTACCAACATTGATTTGCGCTTCGAATAAGTCGGCCCGAAGCAACTGCTCGCCTCCAGCGGAATACGCCCGTCAAATGGCTCAGGTAGACCTGATCGATTTGGAGGTGGAGAGTTGGCCGTTGCTTGCAGGAAGCCCCCGTCGCGGCACTGAACCCGGCTCTGCGATGTCGCCAAGCAAGATCCGCTACGTCGGAGAACGACGGCGAACTTGTTTTCTGCCGTCTGCAATTACCGAAGATTACTTCAGCGCTTGCCCTCACAGGCATTAGCGATCAGACGGTCGACGGCTTCATAAAGCAGCACCACGCCCTGACTTTCTATAAGCGCCGTAGCCAATGCCGAGCGGATTTGCACCCCTGCCAGACGTTCGTGTTTGGCGAGTACCCCGGCTTCGTCTAAGCTGAGGTTCGCCAAGTCAGACGGGTCGCTCGCCTTGACGTCAACTTTGAACGGTCGACCTTTTGTCGTAGTCACCGTCAACGACCTCTCTTCAGAAAGATGGAAAGCAAACCTGCTTTTGTAACGAAGTTCGGGAGAGCCGTTTTCGACTTCATCCCACTGCGAGCCAGGTTCCACATTTGAGATCAGGAGGCTGAAGGTTGCCGGCAAACTGAAAGCCACATCCGCTGGCGAAAATACCTCCTGCTGGCAAAACTTCTCGATCTCGGCGGGACCGGCGACCTCGATTGCTACGATTTCCTCGTTCTTGGTCAGTTGCTGCAAGATGGAAGATAACGCTTTTAGATATTCCTGCAGGTGCCAGCATGCGGGGAAGTGCTTGAAGCCGACGCGCAAAACAGCAGGTAGATTCTTGCGCGTCTTTGTCAGTTCCAGTTGATCGGAGCCGGCCATCCGCCACATTCCCGAGAGCCCATCGAGCGCGTTCGAAACACCAGTCTGCCCTGCCTGGACAAGATCGAGAGACATAACCGCGCCAGCCGCAGCCCAACCGAGATTATTCTTCAAAGCCGGCACCGGGCGTTCGTACCATTTTCCGGTATAGGGGAGCAGCGAGTGAGAGACCGCCACACCGATGAGACGCTCGATATACTCGGAGTTCCTTCCCAATGATACGGCGGCTCCAATGCTGGCCGCGACCGTATCCCAGACGCCAACGGAGCGCACCAACGCTGCTCTTTCACGCGAAGGGATTGACGAGGACGCGAGGATCCAATGCGCCTCGTAGCCTGCTGCGATACCCCGTAGCAGTCGATCCATTGAGAGGCTTTGCCTCGCGCCTACGGCGAGGACGGCGCCTATGATCGGAGCGCCGGGGTGGCCAAGCAGTGTGTCATCGTAATCCAGCGCATTCGCGGCCTGGCCGTAAAGATAAGCAGTCAGAAACGGTGAGGCGCGGATGCCGCTATTGCTGCCAAACAATGAAGACGCGACAACGGCGCTTGGCTTGAAATGCTTTAGCCCAAGGCCGGACGAAAAACAGGTGATACTGTCAATGAGGCACAATTCGGTCCGCCGGCGTGCGGCAGTATCCCAGTTGGCATTCAGAAAGTTGCCAGTCCGATTCAGGAGCTCGGCAATAACGGTAGCTTCGCTCACGAGAGGTCCTCCATCGTGATTGTCTGTTGCGAGCGGCTCTCATCACGATGAGGAGCACTACGCACTCCTGGTCACGTCGAGCCGCGGATCCAGACGGTCACGCAATTGCTCACCGAGAACGTTTACGAGTGCCACTGTCACCACAAGTGCGGCCCCGGGCAGGGTCGCGATCCACCAGGCTGTACTGATCAGCGCGCGGCCCCCTGCCGCCATCCCTCCCCATGAGGGTTCTGGCGGCTGAACGCCCAGCCCGAGGAAAGACAAGGATCCCTCCGTCAGCATCATCAATCCGAGGTCGAGGCTGGCAAAGACGATGACGGAGGGAATAATGTTGGGAAGGACGTGCTTGACGATGATGCGAAAGTGCGATGCGCCAAGCAATTGCGCGCTGGCGATATACTCCTGTCTTCGGACGACAATGACCTGACTGACGACCAGACGCGCATAAAGAATCCAGCCGGTGATCGCCAGAACGAGGATGACGTTGGCCGTGCTGGGTCCGAGCGCTGCGATCACGCCGATGGCGAGAACGAGTGTCGGCAGGGCCAGTTGGATGTCACCAAGCCGCATGAAAAAGGTCAGGACCGGCCCGCCGAAATAACCGGCTACGAGACCGATAATCACACCGGAGACCATTCGGCAGATGACGGCGATGGCTCCGATGCTGAGCGAGACCCGCGCGCCATACATGATCCGCGTCAGGACATCTCTTCCAAGGTCGTCCGTCCCCAGAAGGTGTTTGGTGGATCCGCCCGCTTGCCAGAATGGCGGCAGGAGACGCGCCGAAAGATCCTGAGTGTTGGGGCCGTAGGGGGAAATCCAGGGAGCCAGGCAGGCAATTACCACGATAGCCCCCAACAAGGCAGCCGGAATCAGGAGCCGTAGATTGATCGGTCGAGCCCTTGATGACGATTGCGGGTCAGGACTCTGGGACAAAGAGGCGGCATCAGTCATTATCTTGCTCCCCTCGTGCGAGGATCGAGAATTACATAAAGCATGTCGATCACGAGATTGGTGATGACAACCAGGATACCAACGATGAGAACAAAAGCCTGAATGACAGGCATATCGCGCGAGGTAATCGCCGACAGCGCCAAAGTGTTCACACCTGGCCAGCTAAAGACTGTTTCGGTAACAACCGCCCCGCCGTACAGACCGCCTAGTTCGAGTCCGATGACGGTGATGATAGGCAAAGCTGCGTTCGGAAGCGCGTGGCCGAACACGACGGACGCGGCTGACGCCCCTTTCGCGCGCGCGGTGCGGACGAAATCGGAATCGAGCACTTCAAGCATGGAGGAGCGCACTATCCGCGCGAAGGTTCCCACCTGAAAGGTGGCAAGTGTCACCGCGGGCAGAATGAGATATGTCGGCCCACGAAATCCCGACGTTGGAAGAAGCCGGAGCGTCGCGCTGAAAATGAGTATCATCACAATTCCAAGCCAGAATGACGGCAGCGACTGAACGAAGACCGATCCCATGATGACGCAGCGGTCAAATTTGCTGCCGCGGAACGTTGCTGCCAAAACACCAACGATCACACCGATTGAGGCCGACAACGCCAGCGCGCAAAAAATCAACAGAAGCGTGTTGGGCAGGGCCTGAAGTACGAGTTCCAACGCGGGGCGCTGGCTTTGATAGGAGACACCCAAATCTCCCCGAATGGCGTGCCATAGCCAGTCGAGGTACTGGACAACGATAGGTCGATCGAAACCATATGTCTGTCGGATCTGTTCGATTTCTGCTGCGGTTGCATCTTCAGACGCGAGGAGAGCGGCAGGATCACCAGCCAGGAACATCAACAGAAACGTGATGGCCGAAACTCCCAGCATCACGAGGATGCTGAAGATGAGACGGTTCATAAATCGGCTGCGCATATTACTCGCTCCCCTCGCGTTCAGATCAATGGCTCTTGTTGACGTTGGCGAGATAGATCGCGCCGTCAGGCCTGGGCTTCCAATCGATCCGTTTGCTGACCCCGTATATCGAGTTCGTGCTATAGAGGAACGTGACCGGAGCAAGGCTATGGAGGGTTTTGTTGAGCTCGTCGTACGCGACCTGCCGTGAATTAACGTCGGCTTCACCACGGGCTTTGGCGATCTGCGCATCCGTTTCGGGTGAGTTGAAATACATTCCACGGCGGGTGCCATCAAGCTCCAACCCAAGAGCGAAATCAGCATCCATCAAGAGATTGTTGTTCGATCTTATAATTATCTGGTTCCGACCCATTTTCCCCGGCTGCCATGTATCGACGAAGAAGTTGGGGTCAAATCTCGTCGTTACACCGACACCGACATCTGCGAGGAAAGACGCGATGCTTTGCTGGACCGGATTGAGTTCGGCACGGAAATTATAAAACTCCAGCTTCAAAGGTTTGGAACTGCCATATCCCGCTTCACTCAGAAGGCTTTTCGCCTTTTCCGGGTCGAATGGATATGGAGACACCGCTTTCGTGTACCCGAAAACACTTTCTGAATAGACTTGACCGACAGGGGTCGCAAACCCACCAAGAAGTTGTTCCGCAATTGCAGTTTTGTCTATTGCGTAGTTGAGTGCCTGGCGGACTTTTGGATCGGCGAGCGGTCCGTCTTTCGTATTCATGCTCAGCCAGAATGTCTGGTTGCCATCGATCGACTGAACGGCCACATCGCTCGAAGACTTCAAGGCAGCGGTCAGATCCGAAGTGACCTGCGTCGCAATGTCGATTTCGCCACTCTGGAGGGAACTGATCTGCGTCGCCGGCTCCGAGATAAAGCGGAATTCGACCTTGCTCGGTATTGGCTTGTCACCGCGATAGTCGCAGTTGGCCGCGAGAACGACGCTGTCTCCGACGTTCCAGGCCTCAAACTTGAATGGTCCTGTCCCAACGGGCTTCTTGCCGAACTCGACATTGCCGAGTTTCTCGATCGCGGACTTTGGCGTGATATAAACGATTGTCGCCAGGGTCTTGATGAACGAGCTGTCCGGCTGTTTCAGAACGAACCTGACCGTATGGTCGCCTTCTGGCGTCACTGATTTGACATTGCTCACGTAGCTACGCTGCTTCGAAGCAAGCTTCTGGTCGTTCACGATGCGGTCGAATGTCGAGACGACATCTGCGGATGTGAACGGTGTTCCATCATGAAACACGATGTCTTTTCGCAAATCGATTTCGTAGGTCAGATTGTCAGGCTGCTTGTAGCTTACCGCCAGGTCGGGCTGGATCTTCATGTTGTCGTCGAGCCGGAAAAGCCCATCGAACATGTTTCGGCTGATTTGTGCGAACATGACGAGAGTTTCGACATTCGGATCCAACGTGTTCGGCTGCGTTGGCCAGAGAAGATTTACGCTTACGGTTTGCCCGGATCCGCAAGCGGCACCAGACTTCGTATCTTGTGCTTGAATATGAGTTGCGGCCCCGGCTGCGAGAACCACGATACTGGCGGCTGCGAGCCATTTTTGTTTTGGCATAATTTGTTACCCCCTTTTCTTAAGCGTTAAAGTGCTGCCTTCGACGGTCTGGTCTGGATGTCCGCGCCCAGGTTGGAGGACGCCGGTAGTGCAATCTCCTCGGTCTTTCACCGGTTGTGTTCTGTTTGGACTGGGTACGAACTGTGTGAACTGACAGCCAGGTTCGCATTGTTTCGTCCGTGCGATCGGACCATGAAACCGATGCAACAAATCCGGTTCGTGCGCTTTTCACGGGCATCACTCTGTCGCCTTAGCTCCGTTGTTGCGATTGAATTCCAGCGGCATCTCCGGTACTGCGGCCCGCAGCGCCTTGGTGTAATCCTGGGTTGGTCGATCAATCACAGCAGTTGCTTCGCCCGCTTCCACAACGCGACCCTGGTTCATCACCACGACGCGGTCTCCGATCTGCCGCGCCAGAGCGATGTCGTGGGTTATGAACAGGTAGGCAAGACCCTCGCGGTCCTGAATATCCGTCAACAGTTGAACGATCTGAGCCCGCACCGAGACATCCAGCGACGTGACAGGCTCATCGCATATGAGCAGCTTCGGTCGAAGGGCGAGTGCCCGAGCGATCGCGATACGTTGTCGTTGACCGCCTGAGAACTGATGCGGATAGCGATCACCGTGAGACGCTTTCATGCCGACCATTTCGAGGAGTTCGGTCGCGCATCGACGCAGTTCTGACTTCGAGGATGTAATGCCGTTGATAAGGAGACCTTCGGCAACAAGCTCTGCGACCTTCATTCGAGGGTTGAGTGACGCATAGGGATCCTGGAAAACCATTTGAATGTCGCGGCGAACACCACGCCATACTTTCGCGTCGGCACCTACGAGCTCGTGACCATCGAAAAGAATGCTTCCGTTGTCCGGTGCGATGAGACCTGCAACGCATCGCGCCAGGGTCGATTTCCCGCTGCCGGATTCTCCCACCACGCATACGGTCTCTCCTTCCCGAGCGGAGAGTGAAACGTCGTCAAGGGCAAACGGTGCGATCTTTCCACCATTCCCCCAGATGAAGGAGTGCCTGACACTGCTCACCTTAAGAAGATCTTTGCTGGATGAACGACCGTCAGTCCGACGCGTGGCGAGGGCTGGCCGCAATGGTGCCCGCAACGTCGGGGTCGCTTTCCAAAGCTGTTGCGTGTAGGGATCAACCGGATTCCGTACGACCTGCTCAGTCGCCCCATACTCGACGACCCTGCCATGGCGCATGACGACGATTTCGTCTGCCAGGCTCGAAACGAGTGCGAGATCGTGACTTATAAAGAGCAGGGATGTGTCGAATTCACGGACGGCTTCGCGAAGTAGATCGACGATCTGCTTCTGAACAATGACGTCCAGGGCGGTCGTTGGCTCATCCGCCACCAAGAGGGCCGGCCTGCATGCTAGGGCCATCGCGATCATCACGCGCTGGCGCATGCCTCCGGACAGCTCGTGTGGATATTTTTCGAATATCCCCCGGCTCCGCGGTAACCCAAGTCGCTCGAAAAGTTGCTCGACCCGTTCACGCACCTGGTCGCGGTCAATTCTACCCTCGTGGATCCGAATCGCTTCTGTGACCTGGTCACCGCATCGCCGCACAGGGTTCAAAGCGGAGAGCGGGTCCTGAAACACATAGGAAATGCCAGCTCCTCTTATAGAACGCAGATCGCTTTCCGGCATCGAGATGAGATTTCGGCCACGAAACTCAATCGCGCCACCGATGACGACCTTGGCGGACTTGGGGAAGAGGCGGGTGATCGCGAGCGATGTTACGGACTTCCCAGAGCCGCTTTCTCCAACCACACCTAAGGTCGCCGAGCGGGCGACATCGAAGGAAACGTCGGAAACAGCGCTCCCCTCGCCAAACCGCACAGAGAGGTTCCGGACGGACAAAAGCGGGGGCGCTGGATCCGGGTTCGAAAGCTTTGTCGCAGACATTCTAATATCCATATCCCCGTTCGTTCTCCCTGCTTCATCCAGCAAAGGTCGCCTGAAGGCATCCGGGAGAGGTTTTGCATCCCGCTCCTGCATTGAAGGTCAAAGCCGAAAGGCCCGCTGTAAGATCATTGAAGATGTGAATATTATGCGGATCCGCCGGATTAAATGACCGGCAGTACAAAGTAGAACGATCATATTTGGCACGCTGATCGCACGCATAAGTTCATCCTCTCATTCGTTTTTTGTTAAGAAAACCATACAGAACAGTGCGCCACAGCAACCAATTGGAATTCGGCTGCATTGATAGAGGACGCTTATCAATAGAGGCGGAAAGGTCGTCAGCGATCCTGTCTTCTCGCATCTAACCGACTGAGATATCTTTATTTTTACCGGTTCGGAGGCAACGGCGGCAGCGCTGACACCTTGGCAATGCCGTCATCCTCCTGCGGCATCCTCGTTCGACCCGTGCGAAGGGACGCTGCCGCCCAAGATGGCAATCTGCTCGACCAAACATCGCAGGCCCGGTCGCGAATTGCATCGCCGAACTCGTCGTGGTCGCAAACTTGGGTGCACAACACCGACGACGAGAAGCGCGGTCCCGTAGTGGTGATGAAGGTCGAAAAGCGGCCAGAGAAATAAGGTCATGACGGTGGCTTTCCAGGCCGAAGGTCGATCCCCACGCTATAACCTGTACAAATATACCTCTCAAAATATCGACTTTGACACTTATAGAAAACTCCAATTAATTCGCTCAGAAAATAAACAATGGAGCGGAACATGGCTTACAAAATCGGGAAGAGCATACTCGCGGCATTCGCAACATCGGCGTTCTTAGGTCTTGCATTGTCGGGCACGGCCGATGCGGCATCGCTCCGCGTGGGGGTCAATGCCGCTGACATTGCGACCCTCGACCCTGCCAGGGCGAGCAATACCCAGGACATGGCAATTGTATCGTGGGTCTTCAACGGCCTTGTTCGCTTCGCCCCCGGCAGCGCCGACCCCACCAGGATCGAGGCCGATCTAGCGGAGAGCTGGACAAGCTCCGAGGATGGGTTGGTCTGGACTTTCAAGCTTCGCAAGGATGTCAAGTTTCACGGCGACTACGGGACACTCACCGCTGACGACGTTGTCTTCTCCTTGCTGCGTGCCAAGAACCCTGACACGTCGTCCTATTCGAGTGACTATGCCGGATTTAAGTCAGTCGAGGCGATTGATGCGTTGACAGTCCGCATTACACTGAGCGAACCCGTTCCTGGCTTCCTCGGCCTCGTTGCCAACTACCATGGTGGTAACATCGTCAGCAAGAAAGCCGTGGAAGCTCTCGGCGCCAAGTTTAAGGTGAACCCGATTGGCACAGGCCCCTTCATGTTCGACAAGGCTGTCACACAGCAGTCAGTCTACCTCAAAGCCTTCCCAGGCTATTTCCGGGGGACGCCGAAAATCGACGACATCAGGGTTGACCTTATCCCCTCGGATTCAAGCCGCGAACTTGCGTTCCGATCGGGCGAGCTCGACCTTATCCATGGCAAGCGCGAACAGCGCTGGGTTGAGCAGGCTAAAGCCTGGGATAACGCCGTTGTCGATATTTTCGCCCCGGGCGAATATCGTACCGTCTTCATAAACATGGCCCGAAAACCGCTCGATAACGTCAAGGTGCGCGAGGCCATCGCTCAGGCGATCAACGTGGACCAGATTGTGCAGTTCGTCGGCGCTGGCGTGGCTGTAAAGGGCTGCTCGGTCGTGCCTAACGATTATCTGGGTGAAGACTGCAGCTGGACCTACCAATACGATCCGGAAGCTTCGAAGAAGCTGCTGGCTGAGGCCGGCTTCAAGGACGGTCTAACCTTGTCGGCGGTTGTCTCATCCAACTCTGCTCAACAGCCGATCATGGAGGTTATTCAGGCCCAGCTTGCCGAAGCGGGTATCAATATGCAGATGCAGGTGGTTGACCATCCGACCTATCACGAGCAGATCCGCAAGGATCTAAGCGACGTGGTGTTCTATGGCGCTGCGCGCTATCCAGTGGCCGACAGCTATCTGAGCCAGTTCTACCACTCGGATGCGTCGGTCGGCAAACCGACTGCGGTAACGAACTTCGCCCATTGTGACGCGGCTGATGCGGATATTGCGGCCGCTCGGAAAGCCACGACGGACGCTGAGCGTCTGAAACTCTGGTCGGCTGCCCAAAACAAGATCTACGATCAGGTTTGCAGCGTTCCTCTCTTCAGCCTGATGCAAGTCTGGGTTCACAGCAAGGCCCTGAACTACGGTTACGAGCTGAAGGGCTCGCTCAACCTTGCTCCGCCCATCACTGAACAGACGACCCTCAGTCGCTGAGCGGTTTCCCCGCCTTGCCCCGACTAAGGCAAATCGAATGTCGCAATTGGTCGGGGTACTTCTTCTTACAATGCGATCTTCGGCGTCTTTGCCGCGTTATGTATTTCTTCAACGAAGTCAGCGACGAGATGCCTGTTTCTGGCGCGGACGGGGTGGATAAGTACGTAGTCAAAATCGATGACGGGCGAAAACGGGCGCGGTGTAATCCGGCCGGCGACATGCTCCAGCGCTAGCGGGTCGGCCACCGTTACGCCCAATCCCGCCGCGACTAGCTCCGCGACATTCGGGGCGGTCGTCGCCTCGATGGCGACATTCGGCTTCAGCCCGAACTTTTCAAAGGCGGCATCGACCTTGTGACGCATTGTTCCGGTCGACGCGAATGCGATGAACGGTTCGTCCTTGAGATCGATCGGAGACAGCTCGGACTTCTCCGAAAGCCTGTGTCCTGGCGGCAGTGCCACCACGGCCGGCGGACATTTTACCTGCTCGACCTGAACCGACGAGTGTTCGAGGCCGCTGATTACAAGAGCCAAATCGAGACGACGAAGCAGGACAGCTTCCGTCAAAAACTGGGAGCTGCGCGCTTCAATGGAAATAAAGACATCCGGATGTCGCTCCTTAAAACACGCAATCACTCGCGTAATGAACGGTCCTGACAAAGCCGGCATAGCGCCGATCAGCAGGTGCCCATGTTCCTCACGCCGGATTGCATCCACCGCGCGCGCTAACTGGTGGACACCGCCGAAGATGCGTTCGACTTCTTCGTATAGACGCATTCCACGGCCTGTTGGCACGAGCCGGCCACTCTCTCGCTCAAATAGCTGCAGCCCGGTATCGGCCTCGAGATCCTGGATAAGCTTGCTCGCGGCCGGCTGCGAGATGTGCAGCACGTCGGCCGCACGGCTCACCGTGCCGGCTTCCACGACAGCCATGAGCGCCTCAAGTTGCCTTAAGCTTGGATCTCTCATCAGCTATAACCTTTACGAATACGCTATCGAACTAAACGACTTTGACTTTCTATCCTTGTTTCCTAATCTCGACAATAACGAATGGAGATAAAGGTGGACGCAGAAGTTATCGTTATTGGGGGAGCCGTCGTAGGTGCCGCGCTTGCCTATGGATTTGCCAAACAGGGACGCCGAGTGGTTGTCCTTGACGGGGAAGACCAGGACATGCGCGCAGCACGGGCCAATTTTGGGCTGGTCTGGGTTCAGGGAAAGGGATCGAACGCCCCAGCTTACCATCAACTGAGCCGGCAAAGTGCAGACCTTTGGCCAGTCTTTCTTCGCGAGCTCACCGAAATGATCGAGATGCGAGTCGATTATTCTCGCCCCGGCGGCATGACTTATTGTTTGAGCGACGCTGAATATGAAGCTCGCGAGGCGCTGAACAAGCGGACACACAACTACGTGCCGCAGAACGACACGCGGATGGTCGATCGCCGCGAACTCGAACGAATGATGCCGACAGTCGCCTTCGGTCCAGAGGTCGTTGGAGCCAGCTTTTGCGAGGCCGACGGCCATGTGAACCCTTTACAGCTTCTCGCCGCTCTCCAGCGAGGTATCGCGGCTGCGGGTGGAAAGATTATTTTTCGTAACACAGTCTCATCGATCAAACCGGGCGCGAATGGTTTCACCGTGACGGCAGCGCTTGGCACCTACACGGCGCCACGCGTCGTGGTTGCCGCCGGACTGGCAACGCCCTCTCTGACGGACCCTCTCGGCTTCAAGATCCCCTTGAGATCAGAGCGCGGTCAGCTTCTCGTCACCGAACGGCTTGAACCCTTCCTGCCTTATCCCGGGAGTGGACTGAGACAAACGGCAGACGGCACCGTCATGATCGGCGCGACGAAGGAAGATGCGGCCGATCGCGGTGTGACGGTTGCTTCCGCGACAAAACTGGCCCTTCGTGCGACGAGAATAATTCCAGCGCTGGCATCGGCGCGTCTGGTCCGCCAATGGAGCGGCTTTCGCGTCATGCCACCCGACGGTTCACCAATCTATGCCGAATCCGCGGACTACCCCGGCCTCCTTGCGGCGGCTTGTCATTCCGGCGTGACGTTAGCAGCGGCTCACGCCGCGATTGTGGCACCTGCGATGCTTGAGGGAAGGCTGTCGACAGACCTTCCCGCTTTTTCAAATGGAAGATTCGATGTTCAAAAGTGTGCTTGAGCGGCCAGGCAAGCCGTCTGATATGACGGTGCTCGTCAATGGTGTGGAGACGCCCGCCTGGGATGGCGAGACCGTCGCCAGCGTGCTGTTACGCGTCCCGAACGCGGGGCGCAGGTCTCCCGTCAGCGGGAAGCCGAGGCTTCCTTATTGTCAGATGGGGGTATGCTTCGAGTGTCTGGCGATCGTGGACGGCATCTCGTCCACGCAGGGCTGTCTGGTTCCCGTTCGTCCGGGGATGCAAATTGAAAGCCAGCGCGGCCCACGGGAGATTTCGCGATGAGCTACGATGTCGCAATCGTCGGGGCAGGCCCGGCCGGTATGAGTGCCGCGATACGTCTGCGCGAGCTCGGCGCTTCCGTGGTTGTCATTGATGAACAACCCTCACCGGGGGGCCAGATTTTCCGAGGGGTCGAGCGGAATGTCTCAAGTCCGCTTTTTCCCGCGCTTGGCACGGATTATAAAAAAGGACAGGCGCTCACGGCCGCCTTCCGCTCCTCTGGAGCTGAATACTTCGCGTTGACACAGGTCTGGCAGATCGAGGACAGCTGGAATCTGTTTCTGACGTCGGAGGGCAAAGCACGGCGTATCACCGCTCGCGCGGTATTGCTTGCCAACGGCGCGCAGGAACGGCCGGTACCATTCGCAGGCTGGACGCTGCCGGGCGTGATGACGGTCGGAGCCGCCCAAATCCTTCTTAAGTCCGGTGGGATGTTGCCCGAAGGCAAGGTCTGGATTGCCGGAGCGGGGCCATTACCGCTTCTTTATGCGACCCAGCTCCTCAGCCTCGGCGGACGAATTGCCGGCTATCTCGATACCTCGGCATCGCCGAGATTGTCGGCGCTGAGCCGGTTGCCCCGAGCCTGGCGTGATTTCGGCAGTTTGCTCAAGGGACTGCGCTGGCTTCGCGACGTGAAACGCAGCGGCATGATGGTGCGAGGTTTCTCGGACCTGCGGGCGGAGGGCGACCAGCGTCTCGAACATCTCACATGGGAGACAGGGGGAAAACGTCATCGCGTCGAAGCCGACGTGCTGCTGGTTCACGAGGGCGTCGTGCCGCGTATCCATGAGACGCTGGCGCTGGACTGTGCACATCAATGGAATGACGAGCAAGGATATCTGGCGGCGAAGCTCGACCGATGGGGAGAAACCAGCCGTGAAGGTCTTTTCGTTGCAGGTGACGCGGGCGGTATAGGCGGCTGGCTGGCCGCGACCATATCCGGAGAGATTGCGGCGCTCGGCATTGCCGGCCGGCTTGGAATCTCGTCCGAGACCGACAAGCTTCGCCAGCGGGCGCATCTCGATCAACGTCGTGACAGGGCCATCGCATTGCGGCCGTTCCTCGATGCTGTGTATCCGCCTCCGCGAAACCGCCTCGCCGATGAGGTTGTGGCGTGTCGGTGCGAAGAAATCACCGTCGGCGCCATCCGCGCTGCCGCCCGCAACAGCCCTGCCGATCCGAGCGCGGTCAAGGCTGCGACACGCTGCGGAATGGGCCCCTGCCAGGGACGCCAGTGTGGCTACACGGTTCAGGCGCTGCTGGCGGAGGTCCATGACCTTCCGATCGGAGACGTGAATTTCTTCCATATCCGTCCGCCGCTCAAGCCGATCACTCTTGGCGAAATCGCTTCGCTGGAAAACGCGGAGGGCGCGACATGAATGCCGACGTTCTGATCATAGGAGGCGGCCTTCACGGCCTTTCAGCTGCTCTGCAAGCAGCACGTCGAGGTGTATCTGTGCAACTCGTCGAGCGGCATTTCCTCGGACGCCATGCTTCTGGGGCAACTGCCGCCGGCGTGCGCGCACTCGGGCGAGATATGGCGGAACTGCCTCTC
Source organism: Agrobacterium sp. rho-13.3 (assembly GCF_033957765.2). Lineage (NCBI taxonomy): Bacteria > Pseudomonadati > Pseudomonadota > Alphaproteobacteria > Hyphomicrobiales > Rhizobiaceae > Agrobacterium > Agrobacterium sp. rho-13.3. The sequence goes on along the minus strand of NZ_CP192777.1, from coordinate 110,186 downwards.
AGCCTCGAGGCAACTGAAAACTGGCATAACATGAAAGATCTCGTCGGCGACGACTGCGGTTTCGTCGCCTGCGGCCAGTTGCAGGTTGCCGAAGACGAACATGCGCTGAGCAAGATCGAGATGCGCGTCAAGCGGCTTCAGGCCATGGGCCATGTCCATGAGCAGCTTGTGGATCCCCACGAGATGCGAAGCCTCCTGCCTGGTATATCTGCCCATTGCCTGGGCGGGGCATGGGTGTCGAGCGACGGGTCGGCAGACCCGCATCGAACCATCCGGGCCTTTCGGGATGCGGCCATCGAGGCCGGCGTGAAGATCACCGAAGAATGCCTCGTGACCGCCTTGGCTCGATCCGCAACGGGTTGGCGTGTCCAGACCACGCGTGGGATATTCGAGGTCAAACTCGTCGTCAATGCGGCAGGCGCCTGGGCAGACCATGTTTCGGCTCTCGCGGGAGATTCCCTACAGCACGCGATCCGCACCTCGATGATGATCGTGACCGAACGCACCGCCCCCAAGATCAAACCCGTCGTCGGCTCGTTCGGCAAGAAGCTTTCATTGAAACAGACATCCCAGGGAACGCTTCTCATCGGTGGAGGGTCGCAAGGCAAGCTTGCCGCGGACAGGCAATCAGCAACTGTTGACGTCGTCGCGCTGGCGGCATCGGTTCAAGCGGCGGTCCGGGTGTTCCCCGAACTGCAGGGAGTACGGATCGTCAGGACCTGGGTGGGTATGGAGGCAATGACTTCCGACCACCGTCCGGTCATCGGATTTTCGCAAAAAATCGAGGGCCTGATCCATGTCTTCGGCTTTTCCGGACATGGGTTTCAGCTTGTACCGTCCGTTGGGCGGGTTGTCGCCGACCTGATCTGTCAGGGTCATACAAACCACAATCTGGACGCCTTCTGCGCAAGCCGCGTCTCCATCGAAAGGGTTGCCGCATGATAGGCTATGCGATCCGAAGACTCCTCCTCGCGATCCCGACATTGATTGCGATGCTCACCATGGTTTTTGTTCTGGTGCGCCTGGTGCCCGGCGACGCCGCCGTTGCCATGCTCGGTGACCGTGCCAGCGGCGCCGCTCTCCAGGCGTTGCGAACACAGCTCGGCCTCGACCAGCCCATCGGTGTTCAATACCTGCACTTCATCTCGGACATGCTGACCGGAAAATTCGGCACGTCGATGGTGAGCGGCCGCACGGTGCTTGAAGAGGTGGCGCTGGTCCTGCCCTATACACTCGAACTCGCCGCAGCCGCGATGATCATCGGGACGTTGCTCGGAGTACCACTAGGAGTGATAGCTGCCGTTCGCCGCGATCAATGGCCGGACTATCTCAGCCGCATCCTGTCGCTCGTTGGCTTGTCCTTCCCGGGGTTCGTCTCCGCGATCCTGATGCTCCTGGCTTTCGCGGTTTGGCTACAGTGGCTGCCGGTGATGAGCCGCGCTACCAGCGACCCGGTCGATCATCTTCGTAACCTCTTGCTTCCCGCGCTGAACCTCGGGCTGATCATGACGGCTTACATCGCACGAGTCACCCGCTCCTCCATGTTGGACGTCATGGGCGAAGACTATATCCGCACCGCCCGCGCCAAGGGTGTCCGCACACGAAACCTCATTCTCCGGCACGCCCTTGGCAACGCCCTCATTCCGATCGTAACGGTTGTAGGTCTGTATTTCGGCACCCTGATAGGCAATTCGGTTCTGACCGAGATCGTCTTCACCCGCCCCGGCCTTGGCAAGCTCATCCTGGGCGCGCTGCAGTCTCGTGACTACACGATGCTCCAGGGACTGATGGTCGTTTTTGCAACCTTCGTCATCATCGTGAATACGATCACCGATCTCATTTACGCCCTCGTGGATCCCAGAGTGAGTCTTGCCCAATGACCGACGTCACTGTTTCTCAAGCCGCGCCCGAGCGGCAACCAAACCCGGTCCTGAAGGCATTCCGTCGAAACCGCTTTTCGTGGATCGGCATTGGCCTTCTGACCTTGATTATTTTGCTCGCCGTTTTCGCGCCGCTTATCGCGCCATACGATCCCTTGAAGCAGAATATTCTTCATCGACTGACCCCGCCGTCCGCGGAGTTCTGGCTCGGAACCGACAGCTACGGCCGGGATGTCCTTTCCCGCCTTCTTTACGGAGCGCGTATCTCGCTATCCATCGGATTCCTTTCCGTCATGATTGCCATGGTGGTCGGATCTGCCCTTGGGATTCTGGCGGGCTATATCGGCGGGATATTCGATCAGATTGTGATGGGTATCGTCGACGTGATGCTGTCGTTTCCCACCCTTCTGCTAGGTTTGATGGTCGCCGCGATGCTCGGTGCCAGCTTCGAAAATCTCATTATCGCGATCGCCATCACGGAGACTGCTCCGTTCGCTCGTGTCGCGCGGGCGCCGACAATTGCCATGAAACGACGGGACTTTGTCGAGGCGGGCCGGTCGCTCGGCTTTTCGCCGCTCCGGATTATGGGCGTTCATATCCTCCCGAACATCCTGTCGGACATTGTGGTCGTCGCGTCGCTCTGGATGGCCTCCGCCATTCGAACGGAGGCGTCGCTGGCCTTCATCGGCCTTGGCGTCCTTCCGCCGACCGCTACATGGGGCGGCATGATCCGCGAGGGTTTCGAAAACATCCTGAGCGGATGGTGGCTCGTGGTGTTTCCTTCGCTTGCCATTCTCCTGACCGTACTCGCCCTCAACATACTTGGTGACGCGCTCCGTGACGCGATCGATCCGAAAACAAGGAGCGCGCAATGACCTTTGCAATTGCAGAAACCGTCACTGGCCGAACACCGCCATCCTTGGCCCCGATTCTCTCTGTCCAGGACCTCACAACCTCGTTCAAGGTCGAAAATGGCTGGAAGGATGTCATTCGGAATATCTCGTTCGATATCGCACCGCGCGAGACAGTCGCGATCGTCGGAGAGTCCGGATCCGGCAAATCCGTCACTTCGCTTTCCATCATGAGGCTTCTGGCGGCACGATCGAGCCGAGTAGAAGGAAAGGTCATGCTTTCCGGAAGGAATCTCCTCTCGCTTCCGGAAGAGGAGATGCGTCAGGTCCGCGGCAACGAAATCTCTATGATCTTTCAGGAGCCGATGACCTCGCTCAACCCGATCATCCCGATCGGCAAGCAGATCGCGGAGGCGCTCACTGTCCATAAGGCAATTTCCACGGCTGAAGCGAAGGGCGAAGTCCTGAGATTGCTCGAGAAGGTTCGGATTCCCAACGCCAAGGGCCGGTACGACGAATACCCGCATCAGTTCTCGGGGGGCATGCGTCAGCGCGTTATGATCGCCATGGCGCTGGCCTCTAAACCCAAGCTGCTGATCGCCGACGAGCCTACCACGGCGTTGGATGTGACCATCCAAGGCCAGATTCTTGATCTCATCAAAACCTTGCAGGAAGAGGAAGGGACGTCGGTCCTCTTCATCACCCACGATATGGGTGTCGTTGCGGAAGTGGCGGACAGAACGATCGTCATGTTCCGCGGAGACGCCGTGGAAACGGGACCGACTGGCGACATCTTCCATCGAGGAAAACATCCTTACACGCGTGCGCTGCTTTCGGCTGTACCGCGGCTTGGCTCTATGGCGGACCGGAAGCTGCCGTTGAGGTTCCCGATCGTCGACAACAAGACTGGAGAAGAGCAGCCGCTCGCTGAGGTGAACGATACTGTCGCCCGGCACAAGGCGCCGATCCTCGATGTCAAAGACCTGACTATGCGATTCAATATCCGCTCTGGCCTCTTCAGCCGAAAAGCAGGTGCGGTGCACGCGGTAGAGAAGGTCTCCTTCAACCTCTTCCAGGGTGAAACCCTTTCGTTGGTCGGAGAATCGGGGTGTGGCAAATCGACGACCGGTCGATCAATCACACGTCTGGTGACGCCGACCGGCGGAAACGTCGTCATTGATGGTCACGACGTCATGAAGCTCGATCATGCCTCGCTTCGCAAAATGCGTCGCTCGATACAGATGGTGTTTCAGGATCCGTACGCCTCGCTCAATCCGCGACTGAGCATCGACAGCGCTCTCGTGGAGCCATTCATTCAGCATCGGCTGGGAACGGCCTCGCAAGCCCGCGACAAGGCCGCCGCACTGATGGAAAAAGTTGGGCTGTCGCCCGACATGATGCGGCGCTTTCCCCACGAGTTTTCTGGCGGCCAGCGTCAGCGCATCGCCATTGCCCGCGCGCTCATGCTGGATCCCAAAATCATCGTTGCCGACGAGGCGGTTTCCGCGCTCGACGTGTCCATCAAAGCGCAGGTTTGTAACCTGTTGCTTGACCTGCAACAGAGCCTCAACCTCGCCTTCCTGTTCATCTCCCACGATATGGCGGTCGTCGAGCGTGTGAGTCATCGCGTGGCGGTCATGTATCTGGGCGAGATCGTCGAAATCGGCCCGCGCGCGGCCGTATTTGAAAATCCGCAGCATCCTTACACCAGAAAGCTTATGGCGGCGGTGCCTGTCCCGGATCCTGCCCGACGCAGGATCCGGCGGGGCATCGCAGGTGACGAGCTAAAGAGCCCAGTTCGACCGATCGGGTATGAGCCGCCTCCAAGGCAATATCGTGAAGTGTCGGAAGGGCATTTGGTCAGGATCGATGAGACGAACTGATATGACCTGCCCATCGAAGGGTGCGTCAACACCATGAAATCCGAGACACAGACCGACCACGGGATATCGTGGTCGGTCTGTGGTCAGAAAGGTCTTTTTTATCCAATGAAGGTATCAATCGCCGGGGCAGGCGCAATCGCCATGGGGTATGCCGCGTTTCTGCAGCAGCGTGGCCATGAGGTCACTGTTTGGTCTCCCTCGGGCCAAAGGACGAAAGCGCTTGCCGAAGGTGCCCCGTTGAAAGTCACCGGTGCGATCACCGGAGAATTTCGCCCGAATGTTTGCCGTGATGCTAAAGAATTGGCTGAGAGCGACGTCATTGTCCTGGCCCTACCTGCTTACGGCCATCGCTTCGTTCTCGACAGCGTGATCCCTCACCTTGAGCAACGACATACGGTCATAATCAGTGCACACCTCTCGTTCTCGGCTCTTTATCTTTCGAAGAAAATGGCAGAGCGCGGAATTGTGATCCCCGTAATTGTTTGGAACACGACCGTTCTGACATCCAAAGCCCAATCTCCGACCGAAATAAAGGTTGGGGCTATTCGTAACAAAGTCGACATCTCGACAGTCCCCGCATCGCTTGCTTCCCCCTCCCAAAAGACATGTGTGGAGCTGTTCGGCGATCGCTTTGTCGTCAAGGACGACATCCTCACGATCGTTCTGAGCAACATCAACCCTGAAAGTCATCTTGCAACGGCTCTTTGCAATCTCACCCGCATAGAGCGAGGTGAGCCCTGGGGGCAGCGCACAAATGTGACTCCAACGGTCGGCAGGCTTGTCGAAGCTCTCGATCGGGAACGCCTGATGATTGCAGAAGCGTTCGGAAAACCAGTCCCGTCCATCCTGGACCATTTTTCGAAGTCCTTCGGTCTCGCTGCGGGAAGCGTTGCGGAAATTTCCGCCATTCTTGTAGAGCGCGGCAATGATCCAATGGGACCGAAAGATATCGACACTCGGTATGTGCTTGAAGACGTTCCGTTCGGTCTCATTCCTGCGCTTAAACTTGCAGAAATGGCTAATGTCGACGCACCTTTGCACAAAAGCGGCGTCGAAATTCTGAGTGCCTGCTATGGCCGGAACTTTATTGACGACAACGACCTGCTCGGCGAGCTCGATCTCAGGGACGCCGAAGCGATGCAAGATCTGATTGTGAAAGGCTACGAGCCGTTGACGCATACCAGCGGTAGAGAACCCTGAACGCCGACCCCGAAAGCAAGATCGATCCCGAACGGGTGCCTCGGTTTCCGCGATTGGCGGACCACGAGAGACCGAAACCCGAGCGCCCAGCTATAATTGGTGAGCCTGAAACCGATGACTAGAGTTCCACAACCTTTGAGGTCGATTGACTGTCGGTGATTATAGCAAAGGGCGAGATACCGACAACGCTCAAAGGAGATAGAGAATGCAGCACTGGCTGGACAAGCTGACCGATCTCGCCGCAATCGAGGGCGACGAATGCATCCTGAAGACTGGGCTCTCCGACTTCGCCGAGCATTTCGGCTTCTCAGGTTATGCCTATCTCCATGTCCAGCACAGGCATATCACTGCGGTGAGCAATTATCATCTTGAGTGGCAGTCGGTCTATTTCGACAAGAAGTTCGACGCGCTCGACCCGGTGATCAAACGCGCAAGATCCAAGAAACACGTCTTCGCCTGGTCCGGTGAGCGGGAAAGGCCGACCCTATCGAAGGAGGAACGCTCCTTCTACGCCCATGCGGCCGATTTTGGCATCCGCTCCGGCATCACTATTCCGATCAAGACTGCCAACGGCTCGATGTCGATGTTCACCCTGGCATCGGAAAAGCCGGCCGTCGATCTCGATCGGGAGATAGATGCAGTTGCAGCAGCGGCGACTGTCGGCCAGATCCATGCCCGCATTTCATTCCTTCGCACCACGCCCAGTGCCGAGGATGCCGTATGGCTCGATCCCAAGGAAGCGACCTATCTGAGATGGATCGCCGTCGGCAAGACGATGGAAGAAATCGCCGACGTGGAAGGGATCAAATACAACAGCGTCCGCGTCAAGCTTCGCGAAGCCATGAAGCGCTTCGACGTTAGGAGCAAGGCTCATCTAACCGCGCTCGCAATCCGAAGAAAACTGATCTGAACCCTTGGCGATTTCTAACCAGCTCAGTTCACAACGATTTTCGGAATAAATCCGAGAATGCTGATTAGCGTGCTTACGGCGCTCATCTGCGCATGCATCTCGATGCTCGCTTCGATGTAGCGGATATGCTGAGGACCGCCAGCTTCTTTTCCCGTTTTGTAGGCTTCAGGAAGCGCCTGAAACAGTTCGTCAGCTTTCTCCACCAAATGCCGGTGCGTCCGGATAGCATCAATCGTGATGGTTTCCAACTCCGCCGGAGGTAGTCCGCGCGTCAGCCCGACCAGCGGGCGAAGCTCAACCTTTTTCGTCAATGTTGCATCTTTCGATTCCATTCGTGACCTAACCCTGGTTTTGTCCGCGGTGCGCCCCCGCTGACGTTGAACCCTGTGAACCCTTGCCCGGGGGTTAGAATCCGAGATGAATCGGCCCTGCGACCTTTAGCCGGAGCCTGGACATACGTCACAGGCCCCCGGACACAAGGTCAGAGGGTTCCTGGCGCCATTCCGGTCAGCGCCAACCGTTCATCTGCGGATTCTAAGCCGCAATGCAGCACGTACTGCATGCCCCTCTTATAAGAAAAATTTCAGAACGACGCCAGTGAGGATCGAAATCGCCGTGGTGCAAATCTTCACGTGCGATCTTCTGCTAAAGGCATCCTAGACCATGCCACGCTCTTATGGGACAAACCTGTTCCATCCTTAGGACAAGAGATGGACATTCCTTCTCATCTGAACTGGACATTGACTGCGGTTGAAGAAACACACCATTTCGCCGGGCTCTACTGCCGCATACACAGTCTTGCCGCCGCAGCGCCGGCTGGTGAAACGCGGGCGGGCGTGAATTATCGCGATGGCCCAAGGCAAACGTTCAACGCTAAGTGACCGGGACCAACATTTGTGCTAATGTGGGTTTGTGACAATATCAGGAGCTTGTTGTATGAGCCGACTGACAATCGATATTACCGACCAGCAGCATCAAGATCTGAAGGCAACTGCCGCTTTACAGGGAAAAACGATCAAGCAATATGCGCTCGAACGCCTGTTTCCCGGGGACGCGGATGGTGAAGTGGCATGGCAGCAGTTGAAATCGCTGCTGAGCGATCGCATCGGTGAAAGTCTGGCGGGAAAAGTGTCCACCCGTAGCGTAAGCGAGGTTCTTGACGAGGAACTGGCTAAGGATAGCCGCGGTTGACCACAACCTATGTTCTGGCGAATGGCGCGGAAACCGACATGCGCGAAATTATCCGATACACGCGCAAGCAGTGGAGCGATGCGCAGGTGCGCCGCTATATTACCAAGCTAGAGCAAGGTTTTGTCGCACTTGCCTCGGGACAACCACCTTTCAGGGACGTGGGCGTGCTTTACCCCACGCTACGCATGGCACATTGCGAACACCATTATGTGTTCTGCCTGCCGCGCGACAACGCGCCCGCGCTGATTGTCGGGATTTTCCACGAGCGCATGGACCTGATGACGAGGTTGAGCGAAAGACTGGGTGTGACCACCACATAAAATCCAGGGCCAATCCTATGGTTTGCGAGCGCCAATCCCCGACAGATCGATGCGAATGCCGGCACTGTTCGGATCGGACGGAGCATCGTCCTGTTTTGCTCGTTCGACGTCGTCACCGGCCGGAGCCTCAATGCTGGCCGGCTCAGTTCCGTCCTTTTTCACAGGCCCTGGATCGGCAAGTTTCATCTTACCGGGATCCTCCGCCCGAAACACCGCCGTTCCCTCGAAATATCCCGTCTGCCAGGCGATGATCGCATCGTCGAACACTTGCGGTAGAACATCTTTCTCGGTCGGGTTACCATACCACTTGGTGACGATCCGATAGACCTTCGCGAAAAGCGCCGTGCCCATGCGAATGTCCTCGCAAGCATCGACCAGGTCCGGCTTCATCTGGCCCGCCTCCACGATGCCGAGCCCGGCGGGATATTGTGTGATCCCGACGCGAACGGTATTGCGACCGACGTTGTTTCTGATAAGCACCAACGCCTCCTCCGCTGTCTTCGGCCTGGGCACCAGTATGACGCGGTTTCCGGAGCGGACCGTGACCGCGAGCGGGTCCGATGCCCCTGCTTGTTTGATGAACTTTTCGACAATCGCCGGCTTCAGGCCGGGATCGCTGCATTCCTTGATGAGGGCGGCATCGACCATCGCAAACAATTCCTTATCTGTTGAAAGCCGTGACGACGGGCAGTCCGAACAGCTTCGCCCAAGCGATCACGCTCGCGTTCTGAATGGCGACGATCGACGTTCCCGCGGTCCACCATCCGTTGCCCGGGGCAACGAGCGCGGTCGGGGAATGCAGCATCGACTGCAGGACCGGCCAAAGGAGGAGCTGTTCGTAGCAGATCAGCGCGGCGAGCTTCTGGCCGTCGCTTTCCACAACTGGATTACCGAAGAGGTTGGCGCGGGCTCCACCGCCCTGCCCGGTCCATGCCCGCCATGGCTGCCACATGGACACCGGGACCGGCATGCGTTGGCGATAGAGAATTCGTGCTTCGTCAGCCGAAATTGCCACCAAGACATTGTCGTAGCCGCCCGGATCGATGACATCAGCGCCGGCGATCACAGTGAGTGCCGAGCCTCGCAAGCCTTGGCTCCAGAGCTTTGCCAAGGTCGGCGTCCAGAAGCCCAGTGCACTTTCGGGAAGAACGATGAACCGGGTTTTCTCTCCCACATCCGTTAGCACCGTTGCGATCAGGTCACGGTGATAGTCTAGCGAGCCGTCTCGTCCGAGGCGCTCGCCCTGTTCGAGGTCGACGCCCTTCCATCCCTCGGGTATATCAGGTGATGTCCATGTAGCGGCGGACCAGAGCCACAATCCTCCCAGGACGATGGCGGTTGCTGGCCAATATCGCGATGTCATCATCGCGAGGCCGGCTGTCATCGCGACCAGCCCCCACCATCCCCATCCCGGAAAGAGCACACCAGTAGCGGTGAGCGGATGTGCCCAGCCGGTGATGCCGAAGGGCGGCAGTCCCATGAGCATCACCGCCGCCAGATAGCGCGCCGCCATTGCCATTCCCGTTCGACCTTCTCCCGGAGACTTGCCTTCCGGTCGCCCCTTCCAGAGCACCGCATGCACGCCGGCGAAGGAGAGTGAAGCAGCTGTCCAGAGCAGAAGTCCAGGCCAGAGATCGGCGCCATAGAAGTTGGCGACGCCCTGCGGCAGCCCACGCGAGGCAGCCAGAAAATATCCGGCCGACACGAGCACCGCCATCAGCCGCGACGGCGACATCGCCCAGAGCGTCGGGAACAACACAGCGACAGGAAGGGCCAGCACATGACCGCTCCAGGCAGTCCAGCCGCAAGCGACGGATACCGCAATGAGCAGGCAGGAACGCCACCAGTTATGGTTCGAACGTGAGGACCGGCCGCGCCAGGCCGAGAAGGCCCGTGTCGGGAACCGGCCCAAAGTACCGACTATCATAGGAGCTCGCAAATGATGAGTGAAGAAACAGATTTCTCAGTGGCACGATGCCGGTTTTGAACGGTGTGATCGGCCTGCCTTCTCCATCGCTCGCGCGAACGATCGATGAGGCAAGAGGCGTGCGATCGACAGTGATATTCCCGCCGATTTCGACATGCTGTCCGGGAAGTGCCACCACTGTCTTGATCAGCGGCGCATAGCCACCAGGGCAGAGGCCACGCCTGACATAGCCGCGGTGCCGTGCCTCCTCGAATGAGGCGGTCGCCGGTGGGCAGATGAACACGAGATCGCCGGCCTCGACCCGACGCTGCAGGGTCACGATACGCCAGAGCCCAAGCGGCTCGCTCGGCGTCAGGTTCAACCGAAAGCCGCCGAAGTATGCGATTGCCGCCAGAGCGGCGATCATCCCGCTCAAGCCGGCCGGGAATAGGAGAACGCGCCGCCTCATTGTTTCATCACCGGAGTCTGGCGCTGGGCGAGATGCAAATCTTCGGCCTGCCGCAAGGTCTGGACGGTGCGCTCGTGAGCACTAAGCTGCTGAGCCGTGCGCATAACCGGCCAGGCTTCTTTCAGCCGCTCCTTCAGGTCTGCCTGCATTCCGTCGGAGAGTTTGTCGAAGAGTTTTCCGGACGGTTCACGCGCGGCATTGGTGAGCAGTGTGCGTTCCCCGAACCGCTCAGTGACGGCCTGGTTGAACCCGTCGATCTCAGTCTTGGTTTCGCGATTACTGAGTGCATAGGCCATGGCCGCCGGCAGATCGTTGCGGTCGATCGCATCACGCACACGCTCCAGCACCAGATGTGCTGCCGGCGACAATGCTGGGATGTCGATCGACACGCGCTGACGCAATACCTGCTCGTCAGCCCGCAGCCGCTGCGCGGCGGTCTCGCGCATCCTCAGATACTGCTCAAGATCGCGCTTCAAGGCCGGAACATTGAGGTCTGCGACACGGCGGTCCTCGCGCTCAGTCTTGCTGGCAAGAATGCCGGTCTTGCCCCTTAGCGGTCCGATCGACGCCGGGGCGGTCGTCAGCGTCTGAAGCGCCAGTTTGGCCGTTTCCTTATCCTCTAGCACCGCATCGAAGTTCATCGCCCGGAAGGCGGCCTCGGGATCGGCAAAGACGTAGGCAAAACGGGTCGAAACCTCTTCCCATTGTCGTCTGAGGGCTGGATCGGTGTCGAGCTTATTCTCTACAGTGTCTTCAACGGAACCGGAAAATGTCTTGATGCCTGCGACCATGGGCACGGCCTCCATCGTTTGGGTTTTTAAGGGGTGGTGCAGACCGAGACGCTCTGCAAAGTCTGCAAGGCGCTGGCCGAGATCGACCAATTTCGTCTTTTGGCGCAGCGTCCAGTCAAGCCGGTCGCGGACAAGTGTGCGGGCCACCTGGATGATGTTGAGCCCGCGACTTTCCGCAAACCGCAGCGCCTCGCGGTAAAGCTTTCCGCGCTCGTAATCGAGCGTGGTCTCCTTAGCATTTTTTCGGGAGAGTACCTTGGCCAGGCCGCCGTTAAAGGCGAAGGATCGCGTCCCATAATAAAGCTGCAGATCCTCGCGATGGCGGGTCATCGCCACATAGGTCAGATGCCGGTCCAGCGAGAGACTTGCCAACACCTTCACGCGGTCGACGGTCGCGCCTTGGCTTTTATGGATCGTGGTGGCGTAACCATGATCGAGATTGCTGTAAAAGCGTTGCTCGACGATGACCTGCCGGCGCTGATCACCTTCTCCGACGACAGCAACGATCCTGTTCGGTGCGGCCTCAGTGACATGAGCGATCATGCCGTTCTTGACGCCGAGCGAGGTCTCGTTCTTCAAGAAGACGATCTGGTCGCCTGCATCGAACTGGCGAATACCGTCAGCCGTCTTGAAGACGTGGCCATCACCCACAATGCCGCGCTCGACCAGTTTTTCGCGGGCCATGACGTTCAGCATGCGGACATCGCGGCGCAGATGCGCGAGGATGAGCGCGGTCTTCGCCGGATCGTAGCTATGGTTCCAGTCAGCGATCAGGCTCTCGACTGCTTCCGCCTTCAAACGCTCGCCGGTAATCCTGGCATTTGAATTGTAGGCGGCCAGCGCCCTTTCGACATTCCCCCGCGCCAGATCAAGCGACGCTTTACGCATCCAGTCCTCGCGCTGGCGATAGATCGTCTCGAGTTCGGCATAGCCGATGCGGTCGACAATGGCGCGGAAGGCAGCACCCGCTTCGATCGGCTGCAACTGTTCGGGGTCACCGACCAGGACGATCTTGGCACCGGACCTGACCACGGCATCGACAAAGCCCGCCATCTGTTTTGATGCGACCATGCCCGCCTCGTCCATGACGAAGACTGTCTTCTCATTGAGAACGTCACGGCCACGGTTCCAGCGCAGTTCCCACGACGCAAGCGTGCGGCTCTGGATCCCGGCTTCCTTTTCCAGCCCCTCCGCTGCCTTACCAGCCAACGCGCCACCGACCACACGATATCCGGCCAATTCCCACACCTCGCGGGTAGCCTTCATCATCGTGGTTTTGCCGGCGCCGGCGCGTCCAACCACGGCGGCGATCCGGGCGGGACCGGCGATCCGCTCGATTGCGGTTTTCTGCTCGCCAGACAACCGCTCATGCCGACGGAACGTTGCGTCCAGAGCAGCTTCAGAGACAGCATGACCGTCCCGGTTCGACAGCCATAACGCCTGCCGCACCATCGTCGCTTCCAGCCGGATCATCCCCCGGGTCGAATAACGGGCCGGCACCTTTTCTCCGGTCGCGAACTCGATCGTGTCGCGCTGCAAACGCAAGACTTCCGGGTTCAGGATGATGCGTAACATCAGCTGCTGAAAAACAGCCGGGTCATCGACATAGCGATGCAGAACCTTGGCGACATCGCGTTCATCGAAGACGCTCTTCTCTCGCATGATCAGATCGAGCACGATGGCTGGATTGTTCAGAATGCGGCGGGTGTTTTCCGACCGCCGCTCTTCGTTCAAATCCATGCGCTCAAGCTCTGGCCGGACGCCCTGCTCCTGCGCCTTGCGCTCGATGGCCTTGGTGCCAACGCCGAGATGGATCGTCGGTTCGAGGTCTATACCCTGCTTCTCGTAGGAACGGCCGTCGATCTTGAGATCGATCCCGCCAAGCGCCAGATGATGGTTCAGCCGCTCGAACCATCCATCGCGCAGCACGTTGAAGTCATCCGTCGACCCGGCCCAGAGCTCATAGAGGATTTTGCCGGACTGCGTGCGGACCGGCTGGCCATCCTCGCCATTGACCGCAACCTTCTTTGATCCGAACCCTTCCTCGGTCAGCGGGCGCAATGTGGTCATCAGATGGATGTGCGGATTGCCTGGATTGTCGTGGTAAACCCAGTCGGCCACCATGCCCTTGGCGAGGATATGTTTTTCCACAAAATCCCTGACCAGGGCGATGTTTTGCTCGTGCGTGAGCTCCAGCGGAAGAGCGATTGTCAGGTCCCGGGCAAGCTGCGCATCGGAGCGCTTTTCGAACGCCTCGACCTTGTTCCAGAAGGCTTCCGAAGCTCCGGCGACAGAGCGGTCGCTGATCATCGCGCGGACCCATTTAGGGGCATCGGCCGGGAGCAAAAAATCCTCATGCACAAGCCCCTGTTTGCGGGTGTAGTCTATAGTACGGGCCTCGCGCTCGTATTCCATCTTCGCGCAGTGCCGGTAGGCCGCAGACAGCACCACGCTGCGGCCGCCGCCGCGGCTGACGATGCTGGCTGAGAAATGGGCGATGGCCACGGCGCAAGAAACTCCCTGTTCGAACTGCGTTCGTCAGGAGTGGTGGTCACCACGCGGCCCCCGAACCGGGGTCTTGAGCAAGCACGTCGCATCGCGACGTATAATTGCGCCCTTGGATCCGCTCCTTCGGAACGGCGGGATCATCCTCCAAAGTGTCGGCCGTGACGACGTGCAAATCTGCACATTCCTTCGGACGTGCTTTTGCGGGAATCTTGCAGCGTCTCAAACGACGCAAAATTTCCAGGGAGATGCGACCGGAATGAAGAAACCATCATCGAAGATCAGGGAAGAAATTGCCAGACTGCAGGATCAGTTGAGACAAGCAGAAACACGCGAGGCCGAGCGCATCGGCCGTATCGCGCTGAAGGCAGGACTTGGTGAGATCGAGATCGAGGAAAACGAACTACAGGCGGCGTTCGAGGAGATTGCAGGGCGGTTTCGCGGAGGTAATGCCGCTTCGACCGGAAAGAAAAATGCAGGTAACGGTAGGACCGCAGGCGAGACGGTCACGACGATCGAAACTGGCGCGCCTGCGGGCAGGCCTGGTGAGGCTTGAACGCATGGCCCGCACGATGACGGCTGACGCACGCAAAAAAGACACCCGCGAAAAAATCGAACTCGGTGGCCTGATCGTCAAGGCAGGACTGCGCTACGAGAAGCGGGTACTGCTGCTGGGCATACTGATCGATGCAAGCCGCCGCATCAGAGGCGACGATGCCGAGCGATCGCGCCTGACAGTGATAGGAGCGGAGGCGTTCGACCGTGAGGGCGAGTAGACTGGTCCTAACTGCCTTCCCGGCCACAACGATGATCGCCGTGGTGGTTTTTATGCCGGGGATCGAACACTGGCTGGCCGCGTTTGGGAAAACCGCGCAGGCCAAGCTGATGCTCGGGCGGATCGGCCTCGCGCTGCCCTATGCGACCGCGGCTGCTATCGGCACGATCTTTCTGTTCGCGGCGAACGGGACAGCGGCTATTAAGGCGGCAGGATGGGGGATCGTCAGCGGAAATGGTGTGGCAATCCTCATCGCGGTGCTACGTGAGGGGGTTCGCCTGGCCGGGATCGCTGGTGACGTGCCAGCAGGACAGTCCGTGCTCGGATACGTGGACCCCGCAACGATGCTTGGCGCATCGACAATGTTCCTCGCCGGCGTCTTCGCACTGCGCGTCGCGATGAAGGGGAACGCCGCCTTTGCCAAAGCCGCACCACGGCGGATCGGGGGAAAGCGAGCGGTGCATGGCGAGGCCGACTGGATGAAAGTGCAGGAGGCCGCAAAACTTTTCCCCGATCCCGGTGGCATCGTCGTCGGTGAACGGTATCGTGTCGATCGCGATAGCGTTGCGGCGGTGTCGTTCCGCGCCGATGATCCGTCGACCTGGGGCGCGGGAGGCAAGAGCCAGCTCCTATGCTTCGACGGCTCGTTCGGCTCCTCGCATGGCATCGTCTTCGCCGGCTCCGGCGGTTTCAAGACGACGTCGGTCACGGTCCCGACCGCGCTAAAGTGGGGTGGTGGACTCGTTGTCCTCGATCCATCGAGCGAGGTCGCGCCGATGGTATCGGAGCATCGCCGCAAGGCTGGCCGGAAGGTGGTCATTCTCGATCCCTCGGCGTCAGGCGTCGGCTTCAACGCGCTCGACTGGATCGGGCGACGTGGCAGCACGAAAGAAGAGGACATCGTCGCCGTCGCAACCTGGATCATGACCGACAATTCGCGCTCGGCGTCTGCCCGCGACGACTTCTTCCGGGCATCGGCGATGCAGCTCCTGACGGCCCTCATCGCAGACGTATGCCTGTCCGGTCACACGGACGAAGAAGACCAGACGCTGCGCCGTGTGCGTAAGAACCTTTCGGAGCCTGAACCCCAGCTACGGGCGCGCCTGACAAAAATCTACGAGCAGTCGGAATCGGGCTTCGTGAAGGAGAATGTTTCGGTCTTCGTCAACATGACACCCGAGACCTTTTCTGGCGTCTACGCCAATGCGGTGAAAGAAACCCACTGGCTGTCCTATCCGAACTACGCCGCGCTCGTCTCAGGCGACAGTTTCTCGACCGACGATCTTGCCGATGGCGGGACAGACATCTTCATTGCGCTCGATCTGAAGGTACTGGAAGCCCATCCGGGATTGGCCCGTGTGGTTATCGGATCGCTGCTCAATGCCATCTACAATCGAAACGGCGATGTGAAAGGTCGCGCTCTCTTCCTGCTCGACGAAGTCGCCAGGCTCGGCTATCTGCGCATCTTAGAGACCGCAAGGGATGCCGGACGCAAATACGGCATCACTCTGACGATGATCTTCCAGTCCATCGGCCAGATGCGCGAGGCCTATGGCGGTCGGGACGCGACGAGCAAATGGTTCGAATCCGCGTCGTGGATCTCGTTTGCCGCGATCAACGACCCTGATACTGCCGACTACATCTCGAAACGCTGCGGCGATACGACGGTAGAGGTCGAACAGACAAACCGCTCGTCAGGGATGAAGGGATCGTCGCGCTCACGTTCCCGGCAGCTCAGCCGCCGACCGCTGATCCTGCCGCATGAAGTGCTACGCATGCGCAGCGACGAGCAGATCGTGTTCACATCGGGCAATCCGCCGCTCAGATGTGGACGCGCGATTTGGTTCAGACGCAAGGACATGAGCGCGTCCGTCGGAGAAAACCGCTTTCACAGCCGAGCCACAGAAGGGATGAAGAGCTATAAGGCCGTTCCGACGACAGATACTGAGGAGACATGACATTGAGATTTTGTACGGCTATTGCAAGACTATCCCTCTTCGCCGTTGGCATCCTTGCATTTGTTGCCTTAGCGTCGCCAAGCAGCGCAAGTGAAACCTTCTCGATGTGTAATGGCGGCCATAGGATCACCTGCGTGGTGGATGGTGATACGTTCTGGTTTCGAGGTGAGAAGATCAGGATCGCCGACATCGACACGCCGGAGCTCAGCCCGCCAGGATGCCAGCGCGAACGCGAGCTGGGCCTTGCGGCAAAACAGCGTCTGCTCGAGATCCTCAATTCAGGTCCGCTCTCGTTCAAGACGACCGCCAGGGATGAAGATCGCTTCGGTCGCAAGGTAAGGATCGTCTACCGCGAGCGACGATCGGTCGGCGATATTCTCGTCGCCGAAGGCCTAGCCCGGAAGTGGGAAGGATCACGACGGAGTTGGTGCGAATGAAACGGACCACGACAGATCAAAGTTGTGAATCGATAATGCCCGACCGATTCAAAACTCTCATTGGACGGCGGAATCCGAACGCGCGATTCTGCTCTTATGATCAAGCAGCCCTACCACCTCTACGTCGAGCGTATCGCGCCGGAAAAAAATATGGCGCGGTTTTACACGCTCGCCGTTCAGCCGACATTGTTCGGCGATGTCTCGCTTGTACGCGCCTGGGGGCGGATTGGAACGCGCGGACAGCAGATGGTGCATCTGTTCGATAATGAGAGCCAGGCCATCAACCTGTTCCTCGACGTGCTTCGCGAGAAGCGCAAACGAGGTTATCGGCCAAAACGACCTGTGGACATCAAGCGGATCTGACACTCGTCTTCATCATCGCCGATGACAACTTGGTCAGAAGCTGACACGGATTTTATCTTTGATAAGAAGATGAGGAATTCCATGACCACCACCAACGAAATCGCCGACAAGATCGCAGCTGACAACGGCCTGACCAAGGTTCAGGCCAAGGGCATCGTAGAATCCGTCTTTCAGGCTATCGCCGATGCTGCAGGCTCCGACGCTGAAACGTCGATCCCAGGCTTCGGAAAGTTTAAGGTGAAGGCTTCGCCTGAGCGCGAGGGTCGCAATCCGGCGACCGGAGAGAAGATGACGGTCGCCGCATCGAAGAAGCTGACCTTTGCGCCTGCCAAGGCGCTCAAGGATGCGCTGAACAAGTGATCCCTGACGTGGAGAGCCCCGCCTTGGCGGGCGGGGCATCCAGTCTCAGTCCCGGTTCGACCGGGACCAGATGAGAGAGAGACCTTCCTCGCCTTCGACCTCGATCAGCGTTGCGTAGATCGGGGCCGGGAAGCTCGGGTCGTCGAGCTTGACGGAGAGGTAGTCGCGACCTTCGTTGGAGGTCTTCTTCCAGGCTGCGCCGAATTCCGTGGCTCCCGCGAGGATGCGGTAGTCAGGGCCTTTGTCGGAAGTGCGCTCGACGGTGCGGATGGTTGCCTTGACGTTGAGGTTGAGGGTCTTGATGGTGCCGGAGAAGCCGTTGCTGGAAGCGGTGAAAAAGCCGATGGTTGCCATTGTCGTATTCCTTTTCGGTTGTTCGGGCCGCGTCCATCGCGGCCTCGATGGCAGTCGATTGGACCAGAGGCGATCGGCCTGCACCTGAAAGGCCGAAACGGAGTGGAGGATGGCCAGGAAAAGGCTTTCTTGTCTCGCGAGGAATGGGCGCTTCAGCGCACAGGGGAAGAAAACGACCCGGCCGTTGCGGATGCCGATCGAGCCGAGCATCGCGAGGCGGTCTTTGGTCAGACATGCCCCATCGAGACCGCAGTGGACGTGCCAGCTGGCGGATCAAGGGGTACGGAAAGGGCACCATCGGGTGGCGACAATGGGAATTGATGCATAACGCTGACAAGCCCGAACGATTGGTCGAAGCCAATGACAATGACTGCATGTGGGAGATTGTTTCCTGACACAGCGACGAAGGCGTTCGGGATGCACAGGTCCGACCCGACCGATGCGGGCAAGCGTAGCGAGTAGGGTACATCAGTCGACGCGTACGCCGGCAACCTCGTTCCCACCACGATAGCTCTGTTACTCTATTGGTCGAACATCGACTTCAGGCTCTCGGGGAAGCGCGCACCTTCGATCTGGATGTGCGCCGCTGCTTCGTCGATTCTCTGCAGATCCTGAGACGTTAAATCAAGGTCGATAGCGCTTAGATTTTCTTCCAGTCTATGTAGCTTGGTAGTGCCCGGGATCGGCACAAACCACGGCTTCTGCGCTAGCACCCAAGCAAGCGCGATCTGGGCCAGGGTCGCCTGTTTGGCGGTCGCGATCTGCTGAAGCAAGTCGACCAGCGCTTGGTTGGCTTGCATGGCTTCGGGCGTAAAGCGGGGCAGCAGACGGCGTAGATCATTGTCGGCCAACGGTGTGCTGGCATCCATTTTGCCCGTCAGAAAACCCTTACCGAGCGGGCTGAAGGGTACGAACCCGATACCGAGCTCCTCGAGCGTTGGAATGACTTCCGCTTCGTGATCTCTCATCCAAAGAGAGTATTCGCTTTGCACGGCGGTCACACGTTGCACGGCGTGGGCGCGGCGAATGGTCGTCGCACTGGCCTCTGACAAACCGAAATGTGTGACTTTGCCCTCTGAAATCAGATCTTTGACTGTCCCAGCAACATCCTCGATAGGGACATTTGGATCGACGCGGTGCTGATAAAGCAGGTCAATGCGATCGGTTTTGAGGCGCTTGAGCGACGCTTCCGTCACCTGACGGATATGTTCGGGTCTGCTGTCCAAGCCCGAGAGAGGGGTTGGACCATTCTCGCCATGCCTGATGCCAAACTTCGTTGCGATCACCACTTGATTTCGTACAGGCGCCAGCGCCGAGCCCAGTAATTCCTCATTGGTGAATGGGCCATAGGTTTCGGCAGTGTCAAAGAACGTCACGCCGCGATCGACTGCCGCGCGCAGTAAGTGTGTCATTTCAGTTGGGGCGGGCGGCGTTCCATAAAAGAAGCTCATGCCCATGCAGCCCAAGCCCATGGCAGAGACTTCGAGTTCTCCAAGTTTGCGAAATTTCATTTGCGATTTCCTTCGTGTGTGGTTGTGGGCCGACTGTTTCCACCTTTGCTGAAAGCTGACGGTCTCAGGCCCCACGCGGTTCCTGCTTGAGTTGGTCACCACGGACCTTGCTCTGGAACTCGAATACCCAGCCGGGATATTCCGCGGGCAGCTTGCTGACCTCGTCGAGTGTTTTCAGTTCGGCGTCGGTCAGCGCCACCTTGGTCGCGGCGATGTTATCATCGAGTTGCTCTGGCTTCTTGGCACCGATGATTACGCTGGTGACAGCCTTCTGGTGGAGCAGCCAGGCGAGTGCTATCTGGGCGATCGAGACGTCCTTGGCTTCCGCGATCGGCTTCATTGCGTCGATGACGTTGTAACCGCGTTCCTCATTCACTGGCGGGAAATCGAAGGTGGCGCGGCGGTTGTCGCCTTCCTTGACGCCATCGCGGGTATATTTGCCTGACAGAAAACCGCCAGCCAACGGGCTCCACACCATCAGACCAAGGCCTTCGGATTCCATCATCGGCACAAGTTCACGCTCTAGGTCGCGTCCGGCGATCGTGTACTGTGCCTGAAGCGACGCGAAGCGGGCCAGGTTGAACTGGTTGGAGATACCGATCGCTTTCGAGATCTGCCAGGCGGCCCAGTTGGAGACGCCGATATAACGGACCTTGCCCTGTTGGACGACAGTTTCGAGCGCACGCAGAGTCTCCTCCATCGGCGTGATCTGGTCGAAACCGTGGATCTGGTACAAATCGATATGGTCGACCTGAAGGCGCTTGAGGCTCGCCTCCAGGGCGTAGAGCATATGCGAGCGAGACGTGCCGCGCGCATTCGGGCCGTCGCCCGTAGGCCCAAAGAATTTGGTGGCGACGATCACATCTTCCCGTGAGATGCCGACGTTCCGCAACGCTTGGCCCGTGATCTGTTCGGAATGACCTTTTGAGTAGACGTCGGACGTGTCGATGAAATTGATGCCAGCATCAATCGCCGTCTTAACCAGACCGTCAGCCTCTTTCTGCTGTAGGCCGCCCATGCTGCTGTAAATGCCGCTCCCGCCACCGAAGGTCATGGTGCCGAGGCAGAGTTCGGAAACGAACAGGCCGGTGCGGCCGAGGATGTTATAGCGCATGAAGCTCTCCTGAGTGAAACGAAACGGGTAGGCGTATGTCCCATTTATGGCACCCGCCCCCGGCTTCTTCGCGCCCGATTGTCGCAGATTTTTGCCTGATCCGATCATTGGCCGTTTTACTCCGGCGGAATCTTGCGCGGACGCTCCGTGAAATCTATATAGATTTAATGCACGAAACTCTCGCCGATCTAGCATATCGTCATGCCACCCAATTGGGAGGAGCGTCGATCCCGCGCGTTAGCGTCCATGCCGCGCAGAAGGAGAGCTGGCCGGTTGGGGTTCTATATCAGCCGATGCTTGGCATCGTCTTGCGAGGCACCAAGCGAGTCGTCATCGGGGACCGCACACTGCGCTACGATAGCAATCATTTTTTCATCGCTTCGATCGACGTGCCCGCATCGCGCGTCACCATTGAGGATTTGCCCGAGGCGCCCTACGTGGCAGTACGGCTTGCGATCGACCAAGAAATCCTTTCGAATCTGGTTGTTGATACACCGTCCAAAGCCGATGGGGATACCATAGCTTTTGCCGTAGGCGCTATGACGCCCGAATTGCTCGATGCTTGGTCAAGGATGCTGCGGTTGCTAGATGCGCCAGATGAAATCGATACGCTGGCACCAATGATTGAGCGCGAGATCCTGTTTCGCCTTTTGCAAGGCCCGCAGGGGGCGCTGCTACGCCAGGCAGCCCGAGCCGGTAGCAGGATCTCACAGGTGCGGGACGCTATTGCCCGTTTGCGCACCAACTTGGATCGCGTTGTCAAAATTGAAGAACTGGCGGAAATCGCCGGGATGAGTGTCGCGACATTTCATCGCCATTTCCGAGCTGCCACTGCCATGAGCCCCTTGCAATATCAGAAGACTCTCCGCCTGCAGGAGGCGAGGCGGCTACTGCTCGCTGACACCGACACGACAAGCGCAGCATTTGCGGTCGGATATGAAAGTGCGTCCCAATTCAGTCGGGAGTACTCGCGGATGTTCGGCACACCGCCAGCGCGCGATGCTGGAAGGCTTCGGGCTGGTAGAGACTGATGTCACCGTTCATTTGGCGTGAATCCGGTCGATCCTGTCATTGACGATGTAACCGAGTCGCCCAAAACAACATCGTTTGCGGGGAAGCTGCGATATCACTAACAAAGGAGCCTTTTTCGCCGCCTGTGCGGTCTTGCTAGCGCTGAGTGTGGATCTAAGTCCGGTTTTCGACCTTCATGCTAGATCAACTCACCACAATCGGTGGCTGCGCAAGTCTCCGTTGATCACCTGGTAGTGTTCGCCCGAAAAGCGCGCCGAAAAGATGCCGGAACACTGGGTTACGTTCCTTCAAGCCACGAACGCATAGCTGCACTGCACAAAAATTAGGTGCATGGCGATGAAAATTCATGCATACAGGCGTCAGCTGATGCACATGGCGGCTTCCTCCCAGTTCCGCCGCAGCAGCTGTTCCCCTCTGGAGGTCCATGACTTTCGCACTTTATGGGCCGCGGTTTTCCGTCGGCCCTTTTTTCTTTTTCCGAACCAGGTAGCAACGACGTTGCGGACGCTGAAGGAAGGCGGGGCCGAAGCCCCGCGATCGTCCTATTCGAATGCTGACATCTGGGCAGTGGCGGCTTGTCTGTCGACCGAGTTGGCAGGCTGCTCGACCGTGCGCTCGTAGGGCTTCCAGGTTTCGCCTGTGATGTCCTCGTAAGCCGATACGGCGCCTTCGGCTGCCATGCGAAGCACGTGGGCCTGCAGGCCCATGTCGGCTGCGAACTCGCGCTTCCGCTGGGCGCGACTGTCGAAACCGACCGGGCCGTCGAGGTCCTCGTCTCTGGTATTGTTGGAGAGTTTCGTGGTGAGATCGCGGGCCTCGGTGACCGCGCGGCTGTAGAATTGCCCGGCGCCGTAGGCTGAGCCGACAAAGGATCCGACGATGCGCTGCATGTGGATCTGCATGGCCTTTTCGGCAAGGCCCTCCTTCAGGGCATCGGCGCTCTCGATGAACTGGCCGCGGTGGAGATCGCGGATACCGTCGCTGTCGATGAGGGCAAGGCCGAAGCTTTCGGATATGCGCAGTGCCTGGGTCGCGTCGGGGCAGGCGAGCGTGACCATTTCGAGTGTGGTGGCGCGCTGGGATTTTGCGGGACGGTTTTTCTGGGTGGAGCGGTTGAGCGGTGCCATGATCGGATCCTTTATGAGCGATGTTTCAGCGAAGCCCGGGGTGCCTGACGTCGTCCGGCTCAGCCCCTCGGGTGCGGGCAAAAGGACATGGGCGTCAGCGGCCCGGCCCAAGGTCAGGGCGTCGCCAGGAGGAGCGGGGAAGGTTTGCGGATGGTGCGGCCCGCCCTTAAGCGGGCTGCGACAGACGCGGGCCTGCCCTGCGACGAGGCGATGATCCTGCCGCAACGCGGCGCGAAGCGGCCTTTGACCGGGACGCGCCCATGTCAGACCGCAGCAAAACCGAGGTGCTGTGTCGGCCGACGATCTGGTTCGCGGCAACATGATGCAATCGCAATCCGGATCCGACGTTGGCAACGCCGCGTCATCACAAAGGGCACTGACAAATCTCGATCCCAGCATACTCCAGTGCAAGCCGGTTGCCCCCGTGCCCTGGCTTCTGCGCTTCGATCAACGCTCTATCGCACCCTCACCTTGGCCGGGTTTTCCGCTCTCACCCGGCTCCCTTGATATGCGTGCAGTAGTCGATGGTGGGCCATGCCCTGCCTTGCATTTCCACCGCGCCTTCGTTCGCCTCGTCCGCTCTGCCCGCCGGGAGCGACAATCCTGCTGCCGTGCCCAGATCCTGCGATAAAACGTGATGATATCGATCACATGACTTCGGGAAGCGTCGGTGTCAGTGGACGCGGCTGTCATTGCCGCGTCGCCCAGGTCACGAAGCTGGACGGACCGTCATATGGCTGGTGCTTCTGTGGATCGATGACGAAGCCATGTCGGCCGATCGTGTAGTCGGAGCCTGGAACCAGGAACCGTCGTTCGCCGGTCTCGCCCCGGATCCCACCCAGCGTCGCGATGCATTCGACAAAGCCAGGCTGGTGATCGGAATTGAGGGCCGCGATGACGACCCAGTCATCGCGATGGCGGCTCTCGAATTCCTGCCTGTCCCGCATGTGAGACTGACTACCGTTCAGTATTGCGCCCGTGACGCGCTCGTAGGCATCAGGGAAATAGTCGCGAAGCGTCCGATCAGCCAACCGACGTTCATAGGTCGTGAATAAATGCGGGAAAGCATGGGCAACCTTCGCCCATTCACAATCCTCTTCGTAAAATTCGGTGTCATTACGATAGAGGGGATGGATGGTGGCATTGGCATTCTCGTCGAGATGGAAACCACCATGGCTGGCGGTCGAATGCAGAACGATACCGTCGGCGAATTGCCGCGAGATCTGCGCCATACCCCATGGCGTCGATGCTCCGGCCCGTATCGTCGGCCGGTCCAATGTCCGTAGTTCAGTCTCATGGGCCGCTTTTTCTGTGGCCACGGCATCATGGATCTCTGCCATGACAAACTCCTACTGTTTGCTCGAAATGAAAACGCCGCCGGCATCAGCCAGCGGCGTCGGGTTCAGACTCGTTCGACCGATGCTATTCGGCGGCCTCGCGGAAACCTTCGTCCGCCTCTTCGTCGGTGGCGGAATGGTCCACGAGGTCAACACCGGAAAGCTGATCTCCGAGAGCATCGGGATCGTCGCGAACATCCTCCGATCCGCTATCAACACTGGCAAAACGTCCAGCCCAGGACCGCACGTCCTCAGTCGAAGGCGCGAGCAGCGCTGCCGGATGCACAAGTTTTCCCTCGGCAAAATGCTCGACCAGAGCCGCACGGGTGTCTTTCACCTTGATCCGGCCGGGCACGCCTGCTGTTTCCGCTGCAGCCTCCAGTGCAGTGCGTGACAGGCATGAGAGGAAGTCTTCCGTCGCCATATTGGGCAGGAACTCGTCAGCACCGACAGCGTCGCCGGCAATACGGGCGATCAGTCCGCTATCGGAGCGATTGCGCCGCAGAGACAGGACTTCGATGAGCACCGAGCGCGCAGCCTGCACCAGCGTCTCGCGATCGAAGGACAGCTTGCCGTCCTCGCCGATCAGCCGAGCAGCATGCGGTGCGCATTTGGCATGACCGTAGGGATTGTCCGATGCACCGCTGGCGACCGTGACGTTCATGCCGGTGAAGGCCAGAATGAGCAGAGCCATCAGCGTATCGTCCTCGATCGGCGCACGGGCAAGCGCCTCGTGCAGAGCATCGGTGCGCAAGTCCCCGATCATGTCGAGACCCTTCTGGGTCACATCGGGCCGCACTTTCGGAGCTTCGACCTCCTCGACGACGGTTTCGACACCATCGGCACCCTTGACCAGCTTCGGCTTCTTCACCTCGGGCATGCGGTAGGCAACGGACTGGACCGACCCGTCGCGCGCATTGATGTACCAGCCGGTCAGGTCACCCTTGCCCGGTTTGCCGTAGACCTGTTGCGCCTTCGCGGGCAGCTTGGCCTGGCCGTATTCGTTGGCCTCGATGACCGAACCGCGCTTGGGCAGGTTGTTGGCAAGCCATTCCTGCTGGGCGCCGAGGAATGCCTCAACATCTGTCGTATAGCGGCTGTCCTCGTCAGCGGGTGCAAACAGGTCCTCGACCCAGGTGATGCCATAGGCCTGTGCCAGATCCTCACCGAAACTTGCATGCTTGGCGAGCATCCGGGTTGTGGTCAGTGCCCGGGCGACCTCCCACCAGGACACCTGCGGATCCTGCTTCTTCGGCTTGTACTTCTTCCAGACCTCGGCCTGCTCATCCTGACCGGCGGCGGCGATCGTGCGCAACTGCTGCTCGTTCGGCATATCGCCACGCGCCATCTGGTCGAGCATGGCGGGCAGAATATTGGCCAGAAGCCGCAACTTTCTGATCTGCCGGCTGGGGAGTGCCAGCGCCATGGCGATCGACTCCTCGGTCCATCCCAAAGCCACCAGCCGCTCAATGGCGCGCCACTGGTCGACAGGGTTCAACGGTTCGCGGGCGATGTTCTCCGCAAACGACTGCATGGCGCCGAGATCGTCGGATGGATCAGCCAGCAGCAGCGGGATTTCCATGAGATCTGCGGCGATTGCCTGGGCGGCGCGGCGGTGTCCGAAGACGATAACGTAGCTGTTTCCGCCCTCGGGATCGAGTTTGACAATCGGCGGCTGCACGACACCGATGGCCCTGATCGATGCGCACAACAGCGCGTCGGACTGCGGCGAGGATTTCGACTGACGGGACCGGTCGGGATTGTCCTTCAGACTGCGCGGATCGGCTGTAATCAACTGCATGGGAATTACCTCTTGAGCTTCGGGCGGACGGACTGTCCTTGCCTCCCCATCTTCTTCTCGAAGACATCTCCCGAACCGCAGGACGGACCGGCGGCTGCAATTGCGCCGGAGCAGACCTGGCTTGCGGGAGAGCGAGGCACACCTGCCTTGCGAGGCACGCTGGCCCGGTCTCGGCGACCGGCGCGATTGAGGGAACCGTCAGCCGTTGGACCGTCCTTGCGAACGGGTTTCCGTCTCCTTTTCCTCCCCCGTCTTTTCCTCCCCTTCTCAATTCCCAGATGATGTCACACGATTTTAAGCAATTGCTGCTGAACTCTGGCTATGACAAAGCCGCCGCGCAAAAAATCCCAGCCGCTTTTGCGGGAGACGGATCTCCCGATCCGCTCGCGACCGCGCAAACGACGCGATCCGGCGCAGCCGCAGCTTCCCTTCGACCCGATGCCAGATCGCATCGAACCGTGCCTGGCGTTGTTGAAGGCAAAGCCGCCGTCCGGACCGGACTGGATCTACGAGATCAATGGGACGGCTATCGTATTGCGGTTCACATCGAACCAAACTCGGTGCGGATCATCAGACGTGGCGGTCATGACTGGACCGACAGGTTTCCGGCGATCGCCGCCGCTGCGCGCAAGCTTGGCGTCGGGACCGCCATTCTGGATGGGGAAGCCGTCGTGCTCGATGCAGCGGGACGTTCGGATTTTGGGGCGCTGCAACGGTCACTGGGCGGACGCGGAGGCAGACAAGCGTCAGACGATGCCATCCTTTACGCATTCGACCTGTTGTATTTCGACGGTCATGACCTGACCAAGATGGAGTTGTCCGGACGTCGTCACCTGCTGGAAGACCTGATCGGCGAAAGCGAGGGAGTAATCCGCGTCTCCGAGGCGCTCGAAGCCGATGGCGCGACACTTCTGGCGGCCGCGCGCGAGCACGGCCTGGAAGGCATCATTGCCAAGCACCGCAACAGCACCTACCGCTCTGGCCGGCTTGGGGACTGGCAGAAGATCAAATGCATCCAGAGCGAGAGCTTTGTGATTGTCGGATACGAGCCGTCCGCTCTAGGCCGCGTCCCCATAAACGGGGTTCATCTTGTTGATGTTGTGTGATTCAATCTCTTTGGAAGGAGATTGGTATGCGCCGTCACGAATTAAGCGACGAGGAATGGGCGGTCATCGAGCCGCTTTTGCCGAACAACAGCCGTGGAATTAAACGCGTTGACGATCGTCGAGTGATCAACGGCATCTTGTGGCGTTTCAGAACGGGTTCGTCCTGGCGAGATGTACCGGAACGCTATGGCCCGCGCACGACGCTTTACAATCGGTTCTCGCGTTGGCGCAAGGCTGGCGTCTGGGACCGCCTTCTTGATGCGGTTTCAAAGCGTTACGATGGAGACATCGTGATGATAGATTCCTCCTGCGTTCGCGTTCACCAGCATGGTGCCAACGCTAAAAAGGGGGCACTGCCGATCCTTGCATGGGACGTTCGCGTGGCGGCCTGACAACCAAAATCCACGCGCTTGTTGATGCCGATGGCCGACCGATCCGACTGGTGCTTACCGCCGGTCAGGCCGCCGATGCACCCATGGCCGAAAAGCTGCTGAGCGACGTGAAGCCTGGAGCAACCCTACTCGCCGACAAGGCTTACGACACAGACGCTATAAGGAACTTCGTCAAGCAACGAAAATGTTGGGCGAATATCCCCGCAAAGGCCAATCGAAAACAGACCTTCAGCTTCAGCCGATGGGTATACCGCCAGCGCAATCTCGTGGAGCGTTTCTTCAACCGCATCAAACAGATGCGCGGCCTGGCCACACGATACGATCGACGCGCAGAAAACTACCTCGCAGCACTCAAGCTTGCAGCGGTAAGAATATGGATCGCTTCATATAATGAGTCCGCGTCCTAGCACGCGGTGGGATCGGCAGCCTGCTGCTGGCGGCCTATCAGGCCGACACGTTTGTCTATGTCGGCTCGGTCGGGACTGGCTTCAAAGAGAAAGATGCAGTTGAACTCCGCCGGACGCTGGACACGCTGAAGACCAAGCGTGCTCCGGTAGCGGTCGATAAAAAGGGTGTCGTCTTCGTTCAACCGACACTGATCGCCGAGATCGAATACCGCGCCTGGACCGACGATGGCAAGTTACGGCACGCCTCGTACAAGGGCCTGCGGGAACTGCAGGACAACGCGGCGATCTACAAACTCAGCGAATAGCGTCTGGATGCCATAAACGAAAGGGCGCTCGACCCTTTCGGGGAGCGCCCTTCCAACCCGGACAGTTTCAAACGCGCGGCAATCGCCACTGCAGGAAACTATCGAAACGGGTGATGACCGATAGATGTGTATGACCCGATCGCGTTTCAAGTGGCCGTTGAAATGCCGCTGTTTACGCAGCTTCCTTGCGATCCTCCTCTGGTTCGTCGGCGGTTGCCGCCAGGTCCCTCTCGATCTCGTCCAGTTGGCTCAGCTTGAGTTCAAGCTCGGCTTCGAATGAGAAGCTTTCCCCCAGACGCGGTGTGTAGGAGGCGAGGCGGCGTTTCGCATCGGCAAGGCGAATGCGATGGCTCTCGCGTTCCTGTTCAAACCCGCCAAGCGCATGCTCGAGCCGGGAGATCGCGCCGATCGGCGTGGTGGTGACGGCCAAATCGATCTCGTAGTCTCCACCTGTGCGTTGGAGCAGGGTGTCATAGCGATAACCATCCTTGCCAAACCGTTCGCCCTGATAGGCGAGATCGAAGCCGCCGATGGTGGCGATGATCACTTCTTTCTCCTGCTGAAGCTGAACCAGCGTCAGGATTTCCTTCATCAGCGCGCGGCCAGCGAGTTTGCGCTCGTCGAATGTGTCTTCGCCAACTTGCATGACAAAGGCGTCGCCAGATGTTGGGGCCAGCAGCTCGATATCCTTGCCCACATCCTCGCTCCGGCGGCTGGAAAATTCGATGTCCCGTTCGGCGTCGCGGATCTGCCGGCGGATCGCGTGCTGATCGTCGATATGGGCGGCACGCAACCGGTCGAGACGGGCGATCTCGGCTTCCAGTCCCGCCTTCTGCATGAGGCGTTCGTCGCCGGATGCGATGGCCTTGGCCATGGCAAATTGGTTGGCCTGCCCCTCACCCATATCCTCAAGACGCCGAACGCTGGTGTCGCCGGACAGAGCCGCCGCAATGAACCTAGCCTTGCGCTCGTTGTTCTGCCACATGGTGGCATCGAGACTGCCGAGTGTCGCATAGGCGAAGACATCGACCTCGTCATGCTGGTTACCCTGGCGGATGATCCGGCCCTCGCGCTGTTCGATCTGCGATGGCAACCACGGAACATCGAGATGATGCAGGGCTTTCAAACGAGCCTGGACATTGACGCCGGTACCCATGGTTTCCGACGAGCCGATCAGCACGCGGACCTTGCCGGCATTGAAGTCGTTAAATAGCCTCTGCTTGGCATCCGACTTCTTGTAATCCTGCATGAAAGCGATTTCGGAAGCCGGCACACCCAATCGGACCAGTTCATCGCGAATCCAGCGATAGGCGGAAAAGCCGCGCGTCGCCTCGACGGAGATGGTTCCCAGATCGGAGAAGATCAGCTGACCAGCGCCCGGCCGGTCAAATGGCTTGCCGTCCTTGCGACGATACTCCGCCTCTCCTGTTTCCTGCCAGATCCGGTGGGTGTTCGTCACCAGCGCATTCAGCTTGTTGGTGGTCTCATTTCCCATGACCTGATCGACCAGGCGCAGATCGATCGCCGCATGGCGTCCGTCGGTGATGACCGAGAGCAGGATATCGTCGCCGGGCTTGGCCGGACCGTCGCGCATTTCGATTACCTTGATCCGCGCGTCAAGTTGCTTCTGGTACGCCTTGAAAGCAGCGGTAGGCTCTGCGGTAACGATCTGGCGCTTGCCGCCGGAGACATCAGGGACTTTCACATAGGTCCTGAGATCGGCGGGCAGCACGACATCGGCAAACGACCGGAACATGGCGATCAGTTCCGGAACGTTGACGAACTGGCTGAAGCGCGTGACCGGCTTGTATTTGCCCGACGGCTGCAGTTCGAGTTCGGTCGAGGTGTCACCGAATGTCGAGGCCCAGGCGTCAAACTCGTGCAGACCACGTTCCGACAATGCTGCCGGACCCATCATCCGCTGTACGGAGAACATCTCACCGAGAGTGTTGGTGATCGGCGTGCCCGACGCCAGCACCAGCGCCCTGCCCGGGTTCTTCGTCTCGACGAAGCGGGATTTAACGAACAGGTCCCAGGCGCGCTGCGAGCCGTTCGGATCGACACCGCGCAGGGTCGACATATTGGTGGCGAAGGACAGCTTGCGGAATTCCTGCGCCTCGTCGACGATGATCTGGTCGATCCCAAGCTCGGAGATGGTCAACAGATCGTCCTTTCGGGTGGCCAGCGCCTCGAGCCGTTCCTTGTGGCCCTCCTTCATGCGTTCGATGCGCTTGCGCGACAGCCGATCGTCGCGTTCGACCTTGGTGAGCAGCTCCTCGTAAAGCTCGAGCTCATCCTGGATCATCTGCGCTTCGAACGCCGATGGCACCGCGATGAACCGGAATGCCGAATGGGTGATGATGATGGCATCCCAGTTGGCGGTTGCTGCGCGGGACAGGAAACGATGGCGCTTCTCCCTGACGAAGTTGGTTTCGTCAGCGACCAGGATGCGGGCATTGGGATAGAGTGCCAGAAACTCGCGGGCAGCCTGCGCCAGGCAATGGCCGGGCACCACCAGCATCGCCTTGTTGATCAGGCCCAGCCGCCGTTGTTCCATGATGGCGGCAGCCATGGTCAGCGTCTTGCCGGCACCGACGGCGTGGGCGAGATAGGTGGCGCCGGCGGAGATGATCCGCCAGATGCCGCGTTTCTGATGTCCATACAAAGAAAAGGCGCCTGAGGCGCCGGGAAGCTGGAGATGATCGCCGTTACAGGCGCGAGGTGCGATGTTGTTGAAAGTGTCGTTATAGACGCGCGCCAGCCGGTCGGTGCGATCTGGATCCGACCAGATCCACGACTGGAAGGCGGTCTTGATCTTGGCGAGCTTTTCCTTTGCAGCCTCCGTCTCCACCGTGTTCAGCACCCGACGCTCGCTCTCGCCATCGCGTATCGTATCGAAGATCTGCGGCACGGACGAGTTCAGCGCGTCGGACAGGAGCTGGCCGGCATGGCGGCGGTGCGTGCCCCATTCTGTCGTGCCGGATGCCGACCATTCCAGCTGACGGGCATTGACCGTCCAGGTCGCCAGTTCCGGCAGGTGGTGGATGGAGATCTCGGCCTCCATCGTTTGGCTGACGAAGGCAACGACGTCATCGGCCGGGATCCACGGCGCGCCGAGGCGTGCGGTGATGTCCGAGGGCCTGAGGTCAGCAGGCTGGACACGTTCGAGCGCCGTGACGTTTCGCGCGAAGACCGGATCGAGCTGGGCGGCAGCCCG
Source organism: Agrobacterium sp. rho-13.3 (assembly GCF_033957765.2). NCBI lineage: Bacteria > Pseudomonadati > Pseudomonadota > Alphaproteobacteria > Hyphomicrobiales > Rhizobiaceae > Agrobacterium > Agrobacterium sp. rho-13.3. The sequence continues at coordinate 78,684 of NZ_CP192777.1, read as the reverse complement.
GGCAACTGTGAGCTTCGAGCGGACTGCGCCGGATAGGTAGGCGTCAGCCATCTGCCAGGAGCCATCGGACGGATCGCGGAAGATGGCCTCCCCCAGTTCGCCGATGACATCGTCGACGTCACGATGCAGCAACTCGGCAATATGATCGGGGTCGACATGACCGCGTTCGTTGAGAACCACAGCGAGCGCGTCTATTGCAGAGGTGATCAGGGGTGTGGGCGGAGGCGCGATCACCCGCTCGGTAAAGATCGGTCCTGGCTTCGCGGTGTTGGTCTCCAGATCATAGTCCTCGATGGAGGCGACCAACCAGCAATCGGGATCGTCGAGGAAAGGCGCAAGATTCGGCCGGCGATGGACCTCCCTGACCTCACCGGTTTCCGGATCCTCCGATGTCAAGACGGAGGTGAAGTTGATCGGACCGAACTCGCGCACGAAACTGGACCAGGCGATGCGCAGCGAGACCTGCGCCTGAGTCCACGGCTGGTCGCGTTCCTGAAGCTTGAGAATGAGCCGGACCGCATCGCGGATCGGGATCAGCTTTCGGATGATCAGGGCGTGCTTGGCAAAGATGCCATCAGTGCTGCGGCCCTTCCTGACCTTGACCGGGACAGCGATCCCATCCACCAACTGCATCAGCGCCGTGGCCTTGCCAATGAAATAGCTTCCCTCGCGCACCTTGGGATCGTCTGGCCGCTCTGCCGTCGCCTCGGTCACCTCGTCCTCGAGCGCGAAATCGATCGGCGTGACGTCACCGTCGTAGAGGTCGGCCGATAGCCGACAGATCGCGTCGTTCAGGCTCGTTTCGAGATCATTACCGAACGGGAGGCAGGTATAGGTCTCGCCGAATGGACCTGACGTCATCGCATGGCGGCCCAGCACCATGTCGGGGTGATCAACGAACCACCTGTTGATACGGACGCTGTCGCCCTCACCTGCGGACTGGACATCCGCGAGATCAAGCCAGTTGCCGCTTCCAGCCTGGTCGTCGGCTCGTCGCTTCCGGAAAAAGAGAATATCGACGACCACATCCGTTCCGGCGTCGGCGCGAAAGCTGCCTTCGGGCAGGCGGATTGCACCAACGAGATCGGCCATGCCAGCGATGTGTTCGCGGGCGCGGGCGTCGGCCTTGTCCATCGTGCCGGACGAGGTCACGAAAGCGGCAAGACCGCCCGGCTTCAGCCGGTCGAGGGACTTGGCAATAAAGTAATCGTGCAGCCGGAAACCGAGAGACCGGAAGGCCGGATCGCTCTTCACCGTCCTGTCAGAAAACGGCGGATTGCCGATCGCCAGATCGAAATGGGCTGGCAGATCCGTCCGGGCGAAATCACTTGTGATGATCGTGGCCCGCGGTTGTAGCAGCCGAACGATGCGGGCAGTGACGGGATCGAGCTCGACGCCGGTGACGTGGCTCACCTTGGAGAGCGCCTCGGGCATGAGCGCCGGAAACATGCCCGTCCCGATACCCGGCTCCAGGATCCGACCGCCCTTGAACCCCATGCGGATTAGGCCCGACCAGATGGCACGAACGATAAATTCCGGAGTGAAGTGGGCATATTGCGTGCACCGCGCCAGAGACGCGTAGTCCCCTGCCGCAACGGCACTTTCCAGATTGCCGCCGAGCTCCTCCCAGCCTTTGCGAAACGCCTTGTCGCCGGGACGCCGGAAAATGCCGTTGGCCAGATCCGATGCACCGAAACCGGTGAACTTGATCAACCTTTCCTGCTGGTCAGGTCGGGCCGGCAATCCGTGACGTTCGATCTCGTTCGCCAGCAGGATGGCGGCGATATTGTCGCGCGCACGGTCGCGCCAGGTTTTGGCGAGACCGCGAAAACCCTGCAGCCGGAAATCCACCTTCGCCCGCATCTCCGGTGTGGGCTTCGGTACTTTGCGGACCGGAGCGGCTGGCGCCGGCGTCGATGGCGGCGGGTCGATATCTATATCGGTCCCGAACTCTGCTGCGAAACTCGGCACTCCGAGATCGAAACCGGACGCGAGAGCTGTATTACCGAACAGGTCTATGGTGAAAGGATCGTCATGCGCCATTGGAAAACTCCTGTGAGTGGGCGCGCCGAGGCACACTCGCCGGAAGAAGCGGTGTTGCCAGGCTGCTGATGGTGGAAGGTTGGAAATGAAGGCCGCCGTCAGGCAGCGATGGTTTCCGGCAAAAGACGGAATTGCACGGGCAGCTTGGCGGCGATCTCCTCGTCGGTCAGATCATCAAGCAGCTTCCAGATCTTGCCCTGAGCAGAGGGGTAGACGAGCACAATCTGGCGATTGCGCAGGTCAGCCGGAAAGCGACCGTCGGCATAACCACGAAAATCGGGACCGGTCGCGCTCCAGATATGATCGAGTTTTTCCTGTCGGTTCATCGCGCGCACCGGACGGGATTCGCGGGTGATGATCTCGGCGCGTGTGCGGTCGGGTGACTGTCGATCACTTAGATCGCAATAGCCGTGAAACCATCGGGACCGATTATCGATCGTCAGCGCGAAGAAAACACTGGTGACGCTGGCGGCCAGAAACTCGCGCATGGCGAACATGTCACCGCGGTAAAACAGCGGCGGGAGGATCTCGAACATGTGGTCGTGATCGGCTTCGGATATCTCAAACCACTCGCCGACATATCGCCTGCCGGAAATACGGTCATCGTCGAACGGCGATTGGCTATGGCGATTGAACAGAGTGTACATTTCGTGGCGACTGGCGACACCTTCGAACACTTTACGGATGGTGGGAGGATTGAACATCGGCTGCACCTTTGGGGTTGGGGACCGAAGCGGAAGCCTGATCGACCTCTTCTTTCAGTCCTTTGATCACCCCTCCTCAGCCGGCGCCTCGCGGGCAGCGGGTCAAGGGCCGCCGGCAGGCGGGCGGCAGCTTCACCCTTGATGCGCTGGCCGCGTATGCGGCAGCTCTCCTCTCTCCCTCCTCTCCTTCAATTCCTCATTCCAATCCTCAGCTTCCGGCCTCAGCCGCGAGAAATCGCAAGCAGCGCGATCCGCCATCTGGCGCAGGCGATCGGCAAAGACCTCACCCTGAACATTGTTGTCGGTCGCGGCCACAAGCCACGCGCCCACCCCGGACGCTAAGTTTTCCAACGCGAGCGCGGTTAGCGGCGACCACCCGCCTCCAGTGCTGACATAGAGCGTGTCGGATCGTGTCTGCTCGATCGCGGCCAGGCTGAGCGCATCGATCGCCGCCTCCGTCACACAGATCCGATGAGCGTCATTCATCCCAAACTGGAAGAGCGCCTTGGCGCCGCCGGTGGAAAACCCGCGCCAGTCCGGACCGCGCTCCTCCCAGCCGATGACGGCACCAGCCTCATCGACATGCTTTGCCCAAATTGAGCCATATGGGCCTTCCCGAAGAACGTCTGCATCGATCGCCGCGGAGATGACTTGCCATGGCAGCGTCCGGCATCGCTGGAGGTAAGTCCACGTCGCCGATCCGCGCCACGGCCGTTTTCGGTGGTTCCAGCGGTCAGCGACCGAAGCAATTGGCTGCGTTTGATGTTGAGGCTTCTCCCATGTCGGTGCGGCTGGCTGGAACGCGATGAGAGCCCCGACAACTGCCAGGGCCTCGGCAAATCCGATCCCCTGCAGATAGCCTGCAAGAGCGAACACATCGCCCTTGGCATCCGAACGAGCGTCGAACCAGCCCCTGTCGTCGTGGATTACGATGACGATGTCGTCGTCGCGCCGGAATTTGACCGCCCGGCGCGTGCTCTCTTTTCTGTCTATCGCGAAGCCCTCATGCTCAAGGACGACTGCGCAGCCCACCCGGGTACGCAGCTCTTCGATGTCATTCTTTTCCATATCACTTCCTTTAGCTTTCCTGACTGTTCTGGCTGTCAGCGCCCAGGCCGCGAAGATGGAAGCGCGCAAGGGCGCGGTTCGCAATGTGCAGATCTGCCGGGAAAGATCGCGGCGAAGCCTCCCTTGCGCGCGCATCAGCGCAAGCGGCACGCCTTCCCCCCGAAGGGGTGATCGGCTCAATGAGCCGATCCATAGGCAAAGGGGTCATATTCGTTGATGATGGCGTCTTCATCGCCGTCATACTCGGCGGAAGGCATGACGCCGATCTCGCCATCGATTTCGAAGAGGGTGACCGGGACCATCAGGGTCCGGGCAAGATCGAGTGCGTGGTTTTGTGCGAGGCTGAGATCCGACATGTGAGGCTCCATCCAGTGGCGGGGCCAATCCCCGCTCGATGGCGCCCGTTCGATCCGGGCCCGGCCGCGGTCACCTCCGCGGTGCAGCCAGAGAGGTCGCAGGAACTGCGAACCCCCTGCGGGTTGACCGTCCAAGGACGGGACTGGATTAGGGATGCCAGACAAGAGAGCTAGGTTTGGCAACGCTGGCGGGTGAAGCACGTTGATAGAAACGACCGACCAAAGTCTTGCTTCGAATGTAGCGGACTCGGCTCCGGACGGAGTTGGTAGTCATGACCGGTGGACCCTGCCGCTCAATGAGGGAAAAATGAGAAAGGTTGATTGTATGGCCTGCTCGGCTTTGTCAGCCTGTCAGGTGCATGACGCACGCTACCGACCAACGTTGGCAGTTCTGCGTTTGCAGTGGCGCGGTCTAACTCAAACTGAGATCGGCCAGGAGAGTGTCCAGGAAGAGCTCCACGACTCGGACCTGCGCAGGCCACCTGCGGCGATCGTCGCCACGTCTCTTTCAGCTGGGATTTGCGTTGTTTAGCTGGTCCACTTCGCTGCCGAAGCGGTCAGCGTAAGGCGCTCAGGTGGGTGTCAATATCGGTTGACGAGAGAGCCAGCCAACACTATGTTGATAGCTAACAACTAACCCAGCATCCTGAGAGACATGCGCTCCGGGCGGTTGGGGAAAAAAGCCGGCGCAAGCCGGTTTTTTTATGTCTTGGGAGCAAGGGGTGCCAGCGTTACGAACAAGAGTCTACATCGACGGCTACAATCTCTACTATGGTTGCCTTCGCAAGACCGCATTCAAATGGCTCGACGTCCTGACCTTGTTCGAAACGCAAATTCTGCCGTCGATCCTTTTCCGGCCAGCGCCGGACGCCAATCCTGCAACGATGACGCTCCATCCGGACTGCGCGATCAAGTATTTCACCGCGAAGATCATCGAAAGCGCGGCCAAGGGCGAGGATTCCGTATCGTCACAAGCCCAATATCACAATGCCTTGACGACGCATTGCGGTGGTCGGCTTTCCTTCGTGATGGGCAATTATTCGCTCTACAAGGCCAATCAGCATATTGTTCCAGCCGACGATCCGAAGCGCTGGCCACGCGACTGCGACAAGATCCAGGTCTGGAAGCTCGAGGAGAAGCAATCAGATGTCAATTTGGCACTTCATCTCTATGACGACGCCCTGAGCGGCTACGTAGACCAAGTGGTTCTCGTCACCAACGACACCGACCTTACGCCGGCGTTCGAGATGTTGCAGGCGCGTTGCCCGCAAATCATCCGCGGCTTGGTGATCCCAACGCGCAAAGTCGGTGAGGGCGGGGATGTTGAACGCGAGGCAAACGTGTCGCTGGCGAAGCTGGCACATTGGGTCAGGCGCCATATCTCCGATGACGAGCTGCGGGCGTCGCAATTGCCGGATGTCGTTGCCGGGCGTCGGCGGGCCAGCGTCAAACCGTATTCATGGTACGCGAAACCGGATCACCTCGCGAGGATGCTGGAGATGGCTCGCCCGGTGCTGCGCACCGATGGCGAAATCCTTAAATGGGCTCGCAGAGAGAGCGCACGTCTCAACGGCCGTCGCCCGATCGATCTGATCGAGACGGATGCCGGCGCGGTCGAGGTCTTCGAGTACATCGAAGCCTACATCCGCGTCCAGCTCGACAAATCCGGCGATCAGAACGATTTGTCGTCGAAAACCTGAATTCGCGGGTGGGAAGGGCGTGCGGGCAATGGGGCTTCGGGGCACCCTTGTCCCAGCACGCGCCGCTTGGATAGCGGGTGAGAAACAGATAAACGGCAAACATCGGTGGCCAGGACTGATCATCTCGCAGGTACAAGCAACCGAGCGATGCACAGCCGCCCCCGGAGCTGCCGTTGAGCATGGGCGACCCGCGTGAAGGAACGCGAATCGCGAGTTCTCTACTGTCTTGATGCTCGTCTAGCGAATGACGCGCGGCCGCGAACCAGGTTCCTTCAACGGGGCTCCCCTCACTAGGGCTGGTAACGCTTTGCCATATCAGCAAGAGGAATGGGCTTTATAGAAGAGGCATGCCCTGCGGCGCCGAACTGCTCGTAGCGATCGCGGCAGATCGCTGCCATGGCTTCGATTCCTGGGGCCAAATATTTGCGCGGATCGAATTCGGCGGGATGAAGGGCAAACACGCGCCGGATCGCCCCGGTGAAAGCCATTCTGAGATCAGTGTCGACGTTCACCTTGCGAACGCCGTAACGGATCCCCTCCTGGATTTCCTCGACCGGAACACCAAAGGTCGGTTTGAGCTCTCCACCATGGGCGTTGATGATCTCCTGTAGTTCCTGGGGAACGGACGACGACCCGTGCATCACGAGATGAGTGTCCGGCAGGCGCGCGTGGATCTCCTTCAGGCGCTTGATCGAAAGGATGTCGCCGTCCGGTTTGCGGGAGAATTTGTAGGCGCCGTGGGATGTGCCGATGGCGATGGCCAGTGCGTCCACTTTCGTTAGGCGCACGAATTCGGCTGCCTCCTCGGGATCGGTCAGCAGCATGTCGCGGCTCATGTGACCGTCAAAACCATGCCCATCCTCAGCTTCGCCGCGGCCGCTCTCTAGCGAACCAAGATGACCGATTTCACCTTCGACCGAAACTCCGACTAGATGCGCCATCTCAGACACTTTTGTAGTGACGGCGACATTATCCTCGAAGCCTAAGGGCGTGCGTCCGTCTTCGGACAGAGATCCGTCCATCATCACCGATGAGAAGCCGGCCAGAACGGCGGACAGACAGGTCGCCGGGGAGTTGCCATGGTCCTGGTGCATGCAGACAGGGATATGAGGATACTTCTCGATCGCTGCACGTATCAGGTGCGAGAGCGTTTCGTCGCCGGCAAAGAGACGCGCACCGCGGCTCGCCTGCATGATGACCGGACTGTCCGTGTGATCAGCCGCCTTCATGATGGCGAGCATCTGCTCCATGTTGTTCACGTTGAAGGCCGGGACGGCGTAGTGGTTCTCGGCGGCGTGGTCGAGTAGTTGACGTAGGGTAACGAGAGCCATTACGAGGCGATCTCCACTTGAGCCTGATTAAACTGTACCAGGCGACGGACCTCGTCACTTGAGCCTAGCAATACAGAGATGCGTTGATGGTGGCTTTGAGGCTGAACAAGAAGAATATCTTCATACCCCGTAGAAGCTAGGCCTCCGGCCGCATTCACGAGAAAGGCCATTGGATTGGCCTCATACATTAGGCGGAGTTTGCCTCCACTACTGCGATTTGCTTCGTCCGCAGGGTATAGGAAGATCCCTCCTCCTGTGAGAATACGATGAACGTCAGCGACCATGGAAGCCGTCCATCGCATGTTGAAGTTCCGACCGCGAGTCCCCGCAGACCCAGCCAAACACTCATCGACATAACGACGGATCGGCTCGTCCCAGAAGCGCCGGCGCGAAAGGTTCACCGCAAACTCCCCCGTCTCCGGGGGAATTTGCATACGCGCATTGGTCAACTTCAACGAACCATCGGAAGGATCAAGCGTAAAGCCGGCGACACCGACCCCAAAGCTGATGACGAACAGCGTCGACGGCCCGTATATTGCATATCCGGCGCAGAGATATTCCCGCCCTTGTCTGAGGACGTTGCGATCACCATCCGCATGGACTTGGGCCACAGCGAAAATCGAACCAACCGAGAGATTGACTCCCAGGTTGGATGAGCCGTCGAGAGGATCGACATAGAGAATGAGATCCCCTCCAACGGGGTCCTTTAGCCAGGTGACATCCTCAACCTCTTCGGACACGTAGGCCGCCAGCGACGGTGCTTGCGCACATGTTTCCCGAAACACACAATCTGCCAGGACGTCGAGCAACTTCTGGTCTTCACCCTGGATATTCGTGGTGCCAGCGCTTCCAATCTGGCTATGCAGCGCTGCCTGGTCCAGATGTTGAGCGACTGCGACCGAAGACGCCGCAATCTTCTCAACCAGGAAGGTAAGAGCAGGATCGATTTTCTTATGGTGCAGATACGCATCAAGCGAAATGTCAGGTATTGTGTTCATCGCTGCCAGTCACCCCCTACGCCGATGGCAACAGAGCGGTCACTGGTCGGCTGGGCTTCCAGGTCAGGCCGGACAGCTAGATATTCGAACAGCCGGGCAACGGCCTCCGCACCGGGATCGACATGACCTTGGAGTTGCTTGGCATTGACATATGCGGCACGCCCCGCCTTCGCATGGAGGAGCGTGGCCGTGAGGTCAGCTCCCGAACGCGCCGCTTCTGCCGCGGCTGCAAAACCTTGTTCGAGTGCGTCAAGTGCCGGGGAAAGAGCATCGACCATTGTACGATCGCCGAGACCCGCGCCGCCGATCTCCTGCATCCGGGAGAGACCTGCTTTCAATGCGTCCCGAATTGTCAGCCCGCTGGACGCGCCGTCGCCGGCGGCGGCAAAGAAGATCGCGAGCAAAACGCCGGACGAGCCCCCCATGGTCTGGCTGAGTTCCTGACCCATGGCGCGGAAAAGCTGCGTGTGATCGGAAAGAGGAAGACGGTCAAGCGCGCCGATGAGAGCACGGGCTGCCCCCGCCAATGTCGAGCCGGTATCACCGTCACCAGATTTCGCGTCAAGGGCATTCAAATCCTTTTCCGCTTGGATCAGGAGAGAGCAGCAGTCATCGAGAAGTTGGCGGGTCGGCTGGTGCTTTGAAGGAACCGGTGCAATTGGCGTCAGGCCATCCGGGAGGGCAAGGATCGAAACGGGTTTGACGGCTCCCAGCCCGGGCCAGGCCGGAAGCGCAACTGGCGCAGACAAAAGCGCGAGCTCCGCCTTTTCGGCGGGAAATATGGTGATCGAAAATCCCTGCATGTCGAGCGATGTCATCATCGGCGCCGGACCAATAATGTGGGAAAGCCGTTCACCGATCGTCGATTTCATTAGCTCGTGAACCACAACGGACATTTCCAAGAACGAGGTGCCGCCAAGGTTGTTTACGAGGGCCACGTGCGGTCGGTCGGACATGGACGCAGCAAGACGCTCAACCATTGCCGCAACGGCACCCTTGGCGCCGGAATATTCGATCTGCTCGACACCAGCTTCGCCGTGAATGCCGAGGCCGAGTTCTGCATAGCCCGCGGGAATCCGGTTCTCCTTTGGCGAGCCCGGCACAGTGCATGTGTCGAGCGACATGCCAATAGAGTTGGTGTTTTCGATGACCCGGCGGGCGGCCTTCGTTATCGCTTCGAGATCGGCTCCGCGCTCCGCAAGCGCACCAGCAATTTTGTGGACAAGCAGTGTTCCAGCGACACCTCGAGCCTGCGGCAGTTCCGGAAGTGCGATGTCGTCATCGACTATAACCATGCTGACATTCAAGCCGTAAGCGCGGGCACGTTCGGCGGCGAGACCAAAATTGAGACGGTCGCCGGTATAGTTCTTGACGATGAGCAGGCATCCGGCCGGTCCGGTTACGGAGAGGATGCCGGCGAGGATCGCATCCACGCTCGGCGAGGCAAAGACGTCGCCACAAACGGCTGCGGTGAGCATTCCCTTTCCGACAAAACCGGCATGTGCGGGCTCATGCCCCGATCCCCCGCCCGACACGAGCGCCACCTTGGCCTTGTCCCAATCGGATCGGACGATGACGCGAATATGAGGATATCCATCCAGGCGGCTGAGCGCACCGTCAGACGCAGCAAGCAGGCCCTCCAGTGCTTCTGTGACCGCATTTTCCTTGCTGTTGAGGAACTGTGACATTCTAGCCTCCCTTAAACTAAACGCATGCCGGCCGCGTCGAAATAGAGCGGCTTGTTCGGCTGGATCTTGATGGTTTCGCCGCCCTTGAGCTCGGTATGGGCGTCGGTGACGGTGATCAGGTTGTGTGTCCTAAACAGCAGGTGCAGACGAGTTTGATCGCCGAGATGTTCGACGCGTGTGACCGTTGCATCCTGGCCGTCGCCCTGATCGATATGTTCCGGTCGCAAACCAAGGGACTTGGCCTTGGCGGGCACGCCCGGAAAGAGCTCGGCGGGGACGATATTGATGCGTGGTTGGCCTAAGCGGGTCGCCGCATAGATGCTGACGGGTTGTTCGTAGATGTCCCGCGGTGGGCCGAACTGGACCAGCCTACCTTCGTGAAGAACGCCAACATGTGTCGCCATCGTCATCGCCTCGACCTGGTCATGCGTGACATAGAGCAGCGTCGCACCAGATTTGGCCTGGATCTTCTTGAGCTCGATGCGAAGATCGGCCCTGAGCTTGGCATCCAGCGAGCTCAGGGGCTCATCCATGAGGTAAATCTGCGGGTTCCTGACCAAGGCGCGTCCGATGGACACGCGCTGCATTTCGCCGCCCGAAAGTGCTGTCGCCTTATTATCGAGCTTGTGTGAGATCTGCAGGATTTCGGCGATCGCGTTTACTTTTTCGTCGATGATATTTTGCGGCGTCTTCAACAGCGGCGACTTCAGGGGAAACTCGAGATTCTGGCGCACCGAAAGGTGCGGATAGAGCGAATATTGCTGGAACACCATCGCAACATTGCGCTGAGCCGGCGTCAGCCCGCGCATTGATCGCCCACCGATCAGGATCTCTCCATTATCCGGGGTGTCGAGCCCCGAAACCATGCGCAATGTCGTCGTCTTGCCAGCTCCCGTCGGCCCGAGAAGAACCACAAACGATCCGTCCGGAATGACCATCGAAACCTCGTCGAGTGCCCGATGGTCGGCAAAGGATTTCGTAATGTTGTTCAGGATGACTTCAGCCACGGTGCAATACTCCTCTATTGGCCTCGGAAACAAGTGCGTTCCCGGTTGACGAATCGAAGATGGTCAGGGTCCTTGAATCGAAGTCCAAACCGATAAGTTCGTCGACACGCGCGGATTGGTTTGAAGGGGTGCGAGCCTTGATCTCGCCGTGAGGCGTATCGATCGTGACGATTTGTGTCGTTCCGAGATATTCGACGGCCACAACCCGGCCCCGATAGATCGAGTTGTCATCGAACCTGACATGTTCAGGTCTGACGCCAACTGCCAGCTTGCCCTGACGTTCTTCATGAGATTCCGGCACTTTGACCTTATGGCCGGAGAGCGCCACGGAGTTCCCTCCAGCTGCAATCGACCCATCGAACTCCAGGAAGTTCATCGAGGGCGAGCCGATGAACTTCGCAACGAACTTCGTCGCCGGCCAGTCGTAGATCTGCTGGGGCTTACCGAATTGTTCGACGACGCCATGGTTCATCACCACGATCTTGTCCCCCATCTGCATTGCTTCCAGCTGATCATGCGTCACATAGACTGTGGTGGCACCCATGCGATCGTGCAGAGCCCGCAATTCTTCGGCCATATGCTCGCGGAACTCGGCGTCGAGGGCGCCGAGTGGCTCGTCCATGAAGAAGGCTTTCGGATTGCGCACGATGGCGCGGCCGAGCGCGACGCGCTGCCGATCGCCGCCGGAGAGGCCTCCGACGGGCTTGTCGAGGATATCTTCGATCCTCAGGATCCTCGCCACTTCCGCGACACGCGTGGTGACTTCGGCCTTCCTCATGCCCTGGCTGACAAGCGGATAGGAGATGTTCCCGCGGACGTTCATGTGCGGATATAGGGCGAACATCTGGAAGACGAATGCGATGTCGCGCTGGCTCGCCCGCTTCATGCCCACCTCTTCGCCACCGATGTAGATTTCACCACTGGTGGGAAGCTCAAGGCCCGCCATCATCCGCAGCGTCGTCGTCTTGCCGCATCCGGAAGGCCCGAGAAGCATGAAGAACTCGCCATCCTCAACGGTAAACGTGGAAGATTTCACCGCGTTGAACGCCCCGAAATCCTTGCGCACATTCTGAATTCTGATCTGTGCCATGGGTTCACTCCGGGAAATGGCTGACGATGATGAACATCACTGTTCCGACCAGCGTCACGAGGAAAGAATACGTGTAGAGCGATAGCGACAGGGGCTGCATCAGCATGACGACCCCGAGCGCGATCAGGACCGATGCTAGCATTTCCCATGCGTCGCGGCGCAGGCGGAACAGGCGATTAAGAAACGTTGTCATTTGCGTACCGCTCCGAAGGTAATGCCGCGCAGGAGATGTTTGCGAAGCAGGATCGTGAAGACCATGACCGGTACCAGGAAGATCGTTGCGCCGGCGGCGACAGCTGGCCAGTCCTGACCGCTGACGCCGATGATGGTCGGGATGAACGGCGGAGCCGTCTGGGCGTTGCCCGATGTCAGCAGCACAGCGAAGGCATATTCGTTCCATGCGAAGATCAGGCAGAAGATCGCAGTCGACGCAATGCCGGTGACGGCCTGGGGCAACACGACCTTATAAAAGGCCTGGAAACGCGTGTAGCCGTCGATGAGTGCCGCCTCTTCGTATTCGATCGGGATTTCGTCGATGAAGCCCTTGAGAAGCCAGACTGAGAGCGACAGATTGACCGCCGTATAGAGCAGGATCATGCCGGCGTGGGTATCGCTGAGGCCCATTGAGCGGAACATCAGGAAGATCGGGATCGCGACTGCGATCGGCGGCATCATGCGCGTAGAGAGAATGAAGAAAAGGAGGTCGTCCTTGAACGGCACTTTGAAGCGGGAAAAGGCGTAAGCTGCCGCAGTGCCAAGTGCGATGCAAAGGACAGTCGAGCTAAAGGCAATAATGACAGAGTTGGTAAACCGCTCGGCAAAGCGCGACGCACCGGTGATCACCACACCTTCCTTGCGAACCAGCTTATCATACCACGTCGTCGGTTCGCCGAGTGCCTTGAGTTGATCCTCGGGCACGCGGGTGCGGGTGGTGAAAAGGTTGACATATCCTTCGACCGTCGGCTCGAAGATCATCTTGGGCGGGTAGGCGATCGCGTCTTCAGGCGACTTGAACCCGGTACCAACGATCCACAACAGTGGAAGGAGGGTGATTGCTGCATAAAGAACAACCAGGATACCGGCAAACCATTTCTGACGCCCTGAGGGCTCGGTTACGGAATAGCTGCTCATCTCTGTTTCACCTTGTTCAGTGCTTTGACATAGATCGACGCAAGGCCGAAGACGGTGACGAATAGAATAACGGCGTAGGCGGATGCGTAGCCGGTACGCCATTGCTCGAAAGCGGCGCGCTTCAAATTGATCGAGGTCAGTTCCGTGATAGATCCGGGACCGCCGCCGGTGAGTTGGACCACGAGGTCGAACATCTTGAAGTTTTCGATGCCGCGGAAGAGGACGGCCAGCATCAGGAACGGCAGTACCATCGGGATGGTGATCGTCCAGAACTGGCGCCACTTGCTTGCACGATCGCATTCGGCCGCCTCATAGATGCTGCTCGGGATGGACCGCAGACCGGCCAAACAAATCAGCATGACGAAAGGCGTCCACATCCAAGTGTCCACGATGACGATGGCCCACGGTGCCAGCGTTGTGCTGGCGATCATCGAGAAACTGGACGGATCGTTGCCGGTGAGGAAGCCGACCACGTAGTTGAAAAGGCCTATTTGCGGCTGGTAGAGAAAGGTCCAGAAGTTGCCAACGACGGCTGGACTCAACATCATAGGAAGCACGATGATCGTCGTCCAAAGGTCATTGCCGCGAAACTTCTTGTTGATCAAATAGGCGAGAGAGAAGCCGATTAGCACCTGCAGGACGATGGTCCAGATGAGAAAGTGCGCGGTCGCCTGCATGCTTTGCCAGATGTCGTTATCCGTCAGAATGCTGATATAGTTGCGCAAGCCGACGAACTCGACCGGTGCGTTAGGCCGGTTGACCCTGATATTCGTGAAACTTAGCCTAATCGTCCAGACCAATGGAAAGATGTTGATGGCGAGCAGCAACACGATCGACGGTGCTACGAAAAGCCAAGCTATTGCGCGATCAGATAGACCTCTGACGCGAGCCGCGATTGCGGGCGGAGTCGCGCTGGCGTCCCGATCGATCGGTGATTGGAGCATGTCCGTCTCCTTGGTATGAAGGTGGTAGGATGCAGGGCCGGCACGGTCCGCGTGGCCGGCCCTGCGTGACGCTCACAGCTGGGAGGAAGCGTGCGTAAGCGTCAGTATTTGCCTTCGTCCTCGAAGACGGCTTTCCAGTCCTTCGCGAGGCCATCGAGGGCTTCTTTTGGGGTGCCCTGATTTGCGATCACATAGTCGTGGAAACGCTTCTGGGATGCCTGGAGGAGAGACGCGTAGGAGGGCTCAGCCCAAAAATCCTTTACGATCGCCATAGAATCGAGGAACGGCTTCGCGTAAGGCTGACTGGAGGCAAAGCCCGGATCTTCCACCACCGCCCTCAGCGCAGAGTAACCGCCAAGCTTCCACCATTTCTGCTGGATTTCGGGCTGGCCGAACCACTTGATATAATCAAGGGCTTCTTTCTGCTTCTCGGACGCCGCGACGACCGAGATGCCCTGACCGCCGAGCTGGGCGAACTGCACGCCCTTCGGGCCGGCCGGATTGGGGAAGTAGCCTGACTTATCGCCACCGACGTTGGGGTCGGCATTGATGCCCGGCCAGGTAAAGGTGAAGTTCATCTGCAACGCGACCTGACCTGATTTATAGGCGTCAACGTCCTGAGTCATGTATGCGTCGGAGTGCCCCGGAGGCGTGCAGCAATCGTAGAGCTTCTTGTATTCTTCGAGGCCTGCGACAGCATCGGGGGAATTCACGAAACCTTCGAGGTCGTAGGGCTTGTTCGGATTCTGGTATTCGAAGCCATAGCTGTATAGCGCGTTCATGGCGCCCATGGTGATCCCTTCGGAACCACGCTCCGTGTAAATCGCCGCACCGTAAACCTTTTTGCCGTCGATTTTACGGCCTTGGAAGAACGTGCCGATGTCGATCAGTTCGTCCCAATCTTTCGGGACTGCGAGATCACGGCCATACCTCTTCTTGAACTCGGCCTGTAGTTCAGGGCGTGAGAACCAGTCCTTTCGGTAGGTCCATCCTACGACGTCGCCGAAGGCAGGCATCGCCCAGTAGTTAGGGGTATTCTTCGGCCACTCCGCGTATCCGACGACCGTCGCGGGGATGAAGTCGTCCATCTTGATTCCTTCTTTATCGAAGAAATCGTTGAGTTTGACGTACTGGCCGTTCTCCGCTGCGCCGCCGATCCACTGGCTGTCGCCGATCAAAAGGTCGCAGAGTTTGCCGCCGGAATTCAATTCGTTGAGCATGCGGTCTGCGAAATTGGGCCACGGCACGAATTCGAAATGCATCTTGTTGCCGCTTTTCGCCTCGAAGTCCTTGCTGAGCTCGACGAGAGCATTGGCGGGATCCCATGCTGCCCAGCACAAAGTGAGATCAGCGGCCTGAGCAGGAAAAACCGTTGCCAAAGAGACAGCAGCGTACGCCCCGGCAGCGAGTGCCGAGTTCATAAAAAGGGACTTCATTTGGGATCCTCCCGTTGACCTCTCGACCTCCATCGAGAGGAGTAAACAAGTGATACGGCAAATGGCGCAGTGTTCGGAAAGCGCTTTGGCCGGGCTAGTCAACCATCCTCTCGGCTTCTGGCCGCTCAGGCGTCGCCATTTCTCATTAACTGAGGTGCGGACCTCAATGCAAGCTTATTTTGAGGTCCGCACGTCAAATCTTGCTATTTTGGAATTTTTGGAGGAAATGTGGCAGAGTTAATCGATTGGAGTGCACATGCGGCCCACAGCAAAAGATCTCGCGGAAGCAGCTGGCGTGAGCCTCGCAACCGTGGATCGCGTCCTGAACGACCGCCCGAACGTAAGCAAGAAGGCGTCACGGAGTGTCCAGGAAGCTATTGAGCGGATCGGGTTTATTCGTAATCCAGCCGCCGTCAGCTTGGCGCGCAACAAAAATTACCGCTTTCGGTTCGTACTCCCCAAAGCAGGAGACCTCTATCTTCGCGAGCTTTTGCAGCGCGTGAAGGAGTTGAAGGAGGTCCTCAAGGGCGATCTCACCGAGATTGACTACACGCAGATTCCCATCAGCGACGCCCATTTCGTCGCAAAATATCTCACAGAGCTAAGCGAGAACGAGGTTGACGGGGTCGCGCTGATGGCTCCCGAGTCACCACAGGTGCGTGATGCCGTGGCCCGGCTCCTCGAAAGAAATATCCAGGTCGTCCAGTTTCTGTCAGGGCAGGAGAAACTTCCTGCCGCCGATTTCGTAGGTGTTGATAATTTTGCAGCCGGGGCAACCGCCGGCAAGTTGATCGGCAGGTTTGTCTGCCGAACGCCCGGCAAGGTGATGGTCATCGCCGATACGATGCAATCTCTGGACAGCATCCAACGGCGACACGGCTTTGACAGCGTGATCAACGAGCAATTTCCTTACCTTAGATCCCTGCCTTCCATCGAAACGCATGCTGACGAGAAACGCGCGCAGCAGATTATCGCCCGGGTGCTCGATAACAATAGGGATATTATCGCGGTTTACGTACTAAGCTCGGAGGCACGCGCTCCTCTCACGGCAACCGCCGCGCACGTAAATCTCAGCGATCTTGCCGTCGTTGTTCACGAGCGAACTCCCTTCACTGAGGAAGCGTTGCGCGACAACCGTATCGATGCTGTCATAGGTCAAGATCCGGGACACGCCGTGCGCAGCGCTGTTCGCATCATGCGGGCTCGCGCAGATTCGAAAGAGCCCCTGGCAGCACAAGAAAAGATAAGAATCGAAGTCCTTCTTAAGGAAAATCTTTAAAATTGGCCGTGCACGCGCTGGACCGGCCCGCTACGTTTGACGTTCGCACCTCACATTCAGAGGGCCGAGGGGCCGATCTGGCGTATCTTTCCTCGAAATCGCAACGGTTTTAGGATATAGCCTTCGCCAACATTTCTTTTTCTGTGCTCAGCAGTCCGCACCAGAGAAGCATGACGGAGGTTGGCAGTCGTTCCCACATTGAGAGTTCGGCCGTCCATCTTCAGACGCAGGTAAAAGTGCCGATTGCGGCGGAACCAAAGCCTGAATCAGTATTTTTTTCGAAGGCGCCGCAATCTCGTTGGTCTTAATTGGTCAAGCTGCTTTTCTGGAAAGGTTGTCACCCGCTTGGGTGCCGGCGGTTGTCTTGAATGCGCGCATCAGCTCGGCAAGTTGGGTTGTTTCCAACAAAAGGTTCTGCGTCGCGGCTGTGGTCTCTTCGACCATCCCCGCGTTCTGCTGCGTAACCTTGTCCATTTGGGCGGCCGCTGCAGATACCTGATGGAGGCTGGCAGCCTGATCTTGGGCGCTGACTGAAATTTCGTTTATCGCACTCGATACGCCGTCCACCTGAGTTAAGATGCGCTCGAAGACGATGCCTGATTCCGTAACGAGTGCTACGCCGTCCTTAACCTGACTATTAGCGCTCGATATTAGACCCTTGATTTCTTGCGCCGCACTCGCCGACTGTTGGGACAGCGCCCTAACCTCTTGTGCGACGACAGCGAAGCCCTTTCCGCGATCGCCCGCCCGAGCTGCCTCAACGCCCGCATTAAGTGCAAGGAGATTGGTCTGGAAGGCAATCTGATCGATAAGGCCAACGATGTTGTTTATCTTGCCCGAGGACCGTTCGATCTCAGACATTGCCCCAATTGCCTCAGCCAACACTGCTGCGCCTAGCTTCGCTTCATTATGAGCACCCTCTGCCAATTTTGTCGCTTCGACGGATTTCAGCGATGTTTCCTCAACCTTTTTCATCAGCTCTGAGAGCGCGGCTGAAGTCTCTTCAAGGGCAGCCGCTTGCTGCTCGGTCCTTCTGGAGAGATCGGATGCGGAATCTGTGATCCCGTTCAAGTCGGCCTGCATTGAGCTGATGCCAGCATCAACAGCGGCTATGGCGTTTTCGAGCCGTTCAACTGAAGAATTGAAGGCGGTCCGAATAGGTTCGAACTCTTGGGGAAATGCGCCACCGATGCGCGTCGTCAACTCACCAGTCGCAAGTCCTCCAAAGGCGATCTTCACGTTGTCGATAAGGTCGCGCAAGCGCTGCGTGCGGGCGTTATCCTCTGCCGCCTGCCGCTTCTGGATCTCCGCGCGCTCATTGTTGGCGATCTCTGCTTCATTGGCGAGCCTGCGGTTTTCGTTGGCAGCTTTTTTAAATACTTCAACGGAACGGGCCATGTCGCCAATCTCGTCCCGGCGCTGACGCCCATCAATCTCCACATCCAATTCGCCGGCGGCGAGGGTACTCATAGCCCCGCCAAGCTTGCGCAAAGGCCCGGTTATGCCTTTGGAGGAAACAAGGAGCGCTATGACAATTCCAAATGCGATACCCGCAAAGGATCCCGCCAGGGTGAGATAGATCACCCTGTTGGTTGTGCGGCCAAGGCTTTCGGCATGATAGGACGCGCTGGAGGATATTTGGTCGTAGAGCTTGGAGTAGGCCTGATTGAAATCAAAATAGGATTTGTCGAGTTGCTGAAGTGAGGATCGCTGACTTTGATCATCCGGATTTATCGCCACCATCGCAGCTCTCTCGCTAGCGGTGTCGACCAGTCGCACTGCCTGCCGCAAGGCGTCGATGTCTGCTTTATGGTCCGGGAAACGCCGCAATGCGCCGTCCAGCAAAAATGAGGCGCGGTTCAAACTGCGTGTCCTCAGCGCCTTCGATGAAATGACCACCCCAGAATTCCTTGGGTATGCGGAGACCCTGTGGGTGGCAAAAGCTGCATCGCTCACGCTTTTGGCGACGCCAACGAGTTTCAAGACCCCAGGATCTCGCTGATTCACTAGCAAGGAATAGTTCGAACCTATGTCCTCGATCTGGTCACTGGAGAACACCGCTAAAGCGGCGCTGACCAAACTGACCCCTAATACGATTCCCAGGATCTTGGTTCTAATTTTCACGCGACTGAGCATAGGAATTCCTGTCGATTGTAAAAACGCGGTTGCCTGCGGACGGGCCGCGCCTCTGCTGCTCGTTGGTCCGCATCGTGGAAAAGGCAGATTAACGTGAATTCCTTAATAATTTTTGACGTCCGCACGTCATTTTTGCGGTAGTACCACTAAAGACAAGATTATTCGCTTGTTTTGATGTTCGAACCTCAATAGATTTTGATCGATCCGGGGCTGCCGGATTTTTTCTTTAGAGGAGGAGATTAGAATGAGGTTGTTTCTTGCAGGGGGAGCGATGATCCTCAGCGCAACAGGCGTCGCTGCGGCCGAAACCAAGCAGTTTTTGACGCTTGCAGACGCGACGACGATGGCAGAGGCGTGCCTAAAGCATCAGTCAAAAGCGAAGTATAAGCCTATTAATGTCGTGATCGTCGACGACGGTGGAAACATCGTTCTGACGAACCGGCAGGATGGTGCATGTAAGGCTTGTGGGGACATTGCCGAAAGCAAAGCCCGCACAGCCGCACTTTTTGACGACGCTACAAGAAGCTTCGAACTGAAAGCCTACGGCAAAAACAAAGATGGCGAGGCAGCAGAGATGCCGGGCATTGCTCTGGTACCAGGTCTCATCGCGTTCCCCGGCGGGGTTCCCATTCACTCGGGAGGAACGGTTATCGGCGGCATTGGAGTCAGCGGAGCGAGTGGAGACGAAGATGAGCAATGCGCTATTGCTGCCATCGGAGCCTTTCAGGCCAGCCAGCACTAGCTTCTTCGGTCCTCACGCCTCTATGGGCGTGAGGACCAGTAGCGGAAACCAGAAAATTCTTTGAGTTCAGATCTATGCCAACGGGCCTTGAACCTGTGTCAGCCGACTCGATTACATTAGGAATGGAGTACATTCCCGGTCCGAAAACCCTTTCCGAGCATCCCGATCACTTTCTGAACTGTCAGGAAGCGATTGCGGACGCATTCAGACAGTTGGCCGAGCAAGCGGTGATGGCCGGTTGGGGAGAGACCGAAGTCGCCGGCGACTGGTGGATTGCCGACTGCCACATGCTTTCGCTGGCATCCAATCTGGAAACAGAGCGAATGTTAGACCAGGCGATCAAAGGCGGGCGCTAGGAGAATGTCGGACCGATATCCTCAGACGCCGGAATAGACTGGTCAAGGATTTGATGTCCGCAAAAAGGGCTGTTCGCGACGCAAAGGGCGACCCCGATGCGATGGCAAAGGCTCGACATCTGGTCGATGATGCCAAGGTTGCTCTCGGCGAGCGCGGTGCGCCCTGGTGGGAAGATGGCGCACCGGATTATAATCGGCACATGGCAAAAAACACGCCCTATGCCGAGTGGTTCGCCAACCTCGGAAAATAGGCTGGCGTCAAAGCAGCAGCGGTGCCTCGGGTGCAGACTTCTTTTTCGCCCACAGCTCGCTGGTCCGCTCCATTGTCACCAATTCAGCCGGAAATGTCCGTTTCTGGAATGCTAGCGCATCATCGAAGGTACCGTGCAGCCATTGTTCGTACTCATCGGGCTGTAACAGAACAGGCATCCGGTTGTGCACGGGTTGGATCGCCTCATTGGCGTCCGTCATGACCCCGGAATAGACCGGACCCCACTCGTCACTGATCCGCCACAGCCCTGCCCAAGCGAAGACCGGCTGGTCCTTCAGGGCAAACCAGGTGCGGGTCATTCTGCCCTTCTCCCCCTCGGCTTCGGCAAAACCCGTCACGGGGATCAGGCAACGCCATTGGGGTTTTCGAGCAAGACCAATCCACATGCCTTTCGCAAGGTCAGCGATATTGTTGACCGGCTTTGGCTTGGCTTCCGGCTTCATGCCTTTCAGGCGCAGCGGAAAACCCCACACCATCGAGCGGAGCTCGCGAACACCGTCATTCTCCGTCACCACCATCCCGGGCGTGCCCGGATAGACTTCCTCGGGAGCGTTCGATTGCATCGGGTTTGGCACACGGAAGTGTGCGGCCACTTCCGCGGCGGAAAGACGGACGGTGTACAAGTTGCACATGTGACGGACCTTTCAACACGAACCCCGGCTTACTTAAGCATGTTGTCCCGACGGGGTGAAGCCTTGGAGGGTGCAACGCCGCTTTGCCAGCGGTCGCGGCTGTGCAGGATTTCGAAATCATCGGAAGACGGCGGATCGCGAAACTGGAAGGCGATCACATCTTCGATCGAACCGTGAAGCCAGCGATCGTATTCTTGCCGCTCGAGCAAAACGGGCATTCGGTCGTTGAAGGGCCTGATCTTATCGTTTGCGGTCATGGTCATGCCGGCGAACACCGGGCCGAAGTCTGGAGTGTTCTTGCAGAACCCCGCCCAAGCCATCAAGGGTTGCCGGTTCTTCGAAAACCACGATCTGGTTTTCTCGCCTTTGACACCTTCGGGGTTGGCGAAGTGGGTGAGTGGGATCAAACAGCGGTATCTGGGGTCAACGACGATGCGATCCCAAAGCGGATTGGTGAGATCGGCAACGAGGCCAATGCGGCTCGGTGGCTCGCCTTCACGCCTCATGTCGCGTGTCTGTCGCGGAAAACCCCATGGGACGGACTTCAACAGCCGCAATCCGTCCTTCTCAAGGACGATCAGTCCCCGGGTTCCTTCCACGGTTTCGCTCGGCACCTCAAGCGCCGGTGCGTTATCGACCGCGAAATGGGCGACAATCTCCTCCAGGCTTTTGGTGACTGCAAACAGGCGCGACACATCGGTCTCCTCAATGGAAGTTTCTGGATTTGATCTTCAGATTATCGATATGAAGGTCTGGAATATAGATCTCGCGCGCCTGTACGACGGGTTTGGGATTGTCCCGTGGATCGGGCCCTCCTCCGTGCTTGACCTGGTCGCCGCGACCGTGCGGAAGTGGGAAGTCGCCGTCCCGATTACCAACGCTCGACAGGTCGGCGGAGAAATCGAACAGGCGCTGGGCAACGAGGTGAACGACGTCACCCTCCCGCTGGATGCGGCCATTGATGGCCATCATGCTCGCGGTCATCAACACCCGCCGCTGGCGTTCGAACAGCGATGGCCAGACCACGGCGTTGACGATGCCTGACTCGTCTTCCAGCGTGAGGAACATCACACCCTTTGCCGATCCCGGCCGCTGTCGCACGAGAACCAGGCCGGCAGTCCAAAGCCATTTCCCGTCGCGTTGCCCCATCGCCTCGGCGCAGGTGACGATACCTTTCCGGTCGAGGTCTTTTCGGAGAAACGAGACCGGGTGCGCCCGCAAGGTGAGACCGGTGTGCGAGTAGTCCTCGACGACCTCCCTTCCCTCGGTCATCGACTTCAGCGCCACGTCGGGCTCCTGCATCTCGGCGATCACCTTGGCTTCGCGCTCAGCGGCGGCCGCCCAAAGCTCCAGTGGTTCCTCCCGGAGCGCTTTGATATCCCAGAGTGCCTGGCGCCGCTCCAGTTGCAGCGACGGCAGGAAAGCATCTGCCTCCGCAAGCTTGACCAGCGACGACGGCGATACGCCGGAACGCCGCCACATGTCATCGGCCGAGACGAATGGCTGTGTCGTTTTGCATTTAACCGTGAGATTCAAGTCCTAACAGTTTCAATAAGATAGCCCGGCACTTAATTTGAGACTTGGCATTTAATTTGAGATTCTGGCTTCACTCTTTGGCACTTAATGTGAGATTCGCCGCCAGGGAGAGATGGCTGCTTACGGTCACGCTTCCATGAGAAAATGACCTATATTACAGATGGTTACAGCCGAACTGAAAGGCGTTTGGCACGGAAAATTACACCGAGGAATCTCAAATTAGATGCCATCACCAGTCTGAACGGGCGCATTCTTACAGTTAAATGTCAAACGACACACAGAGATCGAACGCCCCAAATCCGAGCTATGGCATTGTTCATGCTTCGTTCGGCCTTAGCGTACGATTTCGGACTGCTCTTGTTCTGACCCCAAGATCGCTACATCTGGTTCCGAAGTCATGTCATCTCCGCGCCATCAGGCTTGCTGCGCTGTCGGCCTGAACAGGATCTCGTTCACGTCGACGCTCTCCGGCTGGCTTATGGCAAAAAGCACCATTTCGGCAAAGGTTTCCGGAGGAAGAGCATATTTGGCGGCGTTCTGCATGTGATCGGCGAGACTGTCATCCTTAACCAAGTCCATCAGTTCGGTGGATGATGCACCCGGAGAGATGATCGTCGAGCGAATGTTGTGCGGGGTCATTTCCTGGCGCAGACCTTCCGACAGGGCTCGGACCGCATGCTTGGTCGCAGAGTAGATCGCCGTCGTCGGACCGACACGGTGACCAGCCGTCGACGCGACGTTGATGAAGTGACCCGACTTGCGTTCGATCATATGAGGCAGCGCTGCTGCAATACCATACATCACGCCCTTCAGATTGATGTCGACCATCACCTCCCATTCGTCGACCTCGAGCCGCTCAAGCAAGGACAGTGGCATGACGCCCGCGTTGTTCAACATCACGTCAACCGTTCCGAACGTCCTGAGAGCCTCATCGACCAGCGCCTGAACATCTCTTCTCTTCGAGACATCAGTCGGCACGGCCACTGCCAGTGCACCGTTGGATTTGAGCTCTTCGGCGAGTTCTTCGATCCGCTCGGCGCGCCGCGCGCCGAGTACGACGCTGGCACCCTTGGCGGACAAAAGGCGCGCCGCCGCCTGGCCGAGGCCGCTGCTGGCACCGGTGATGATGATGACTTTTCCTGCGACGTTATTCATAAGAGCCTCCTTGTTTGGTACTGATGGGCAGAGATCCGAGCGGTCGACCGCCGAGCATTGTCAGCCTTTGAGTATGGGACCGAGTGCTGCGAACACCTCGGAGCCGGGCGTACTGACAAAGTCTTTCACGAGCCTTGTCGAAAGGCTGAGGACGGATGTTGGGATTGCTCCGGCCTGCTCCATCTCCTCGAATGCCGCTCTCTCAGTCCGTTCGGACGCGCTGCCGATCGTGTCGACCACGAAATAGACGCGATAACCCGTAGCGAGGGCATCGAGGGCTGCCTGCAGCACGACGGCTTCGGCTGCGAAGCCGGAAATCACGAGCGTCCTGCGCGGGGTCTTGCGAAGTGCCGCGACCGTCGCCGCGTCCCCGAACGGGCTGATTGGCGTCCGCTTGATGGTATTAGTTTTGTCGGCGAAATCTTTCAGGCCTGGAATGAGGTCGGCGGAGCCGCCAGCGACGTCCACGACGCTGAAAAGAGTCGGAAGCTCCAGGGTCGTGCCGACCTTGGCGAGTACGCTCGCCGCGCGCGAGATCGCTTCAGGAGAATTCGTCTTCGAACCAGACACAAGACCGACCTGAAGATCGCCGAACAGAAGCTGCACGTCATTTGGGTCGATGCGTGATGTGGATTCCTTTTGTCCCGTCTGCGCCAGAGCAGGCATCGAGCTAAGGGCCACGGCCGCAGCGGCAAGGGCACCGCCACGAAACACGTCGCGGCGGCTGAGAATGTTCTTCATGTCATGATTTCCCAGTTTCGGTCCGTATTGCGTCAGACGCGGCCAAGCGGATGCTTTGAGCCGCCCGTCACTGGAAGTCCTGGTGCTGGTACGCCGTCCTTCATGTCGCGGTTGCGCTGGCCCATTCCAAATGCTCCGTAGGGATAGCCGCCAGGCGTGGGGCGACTTACGGTTTCCAACGCCTCGCTCGCCTTATCATCAAGGACCAGGTCCGCCGCGCCGAGATTGTCGTTGAGCTGGTCCAGCGTTCGTGCCCCGAAAATCGGAGCCGCGACGCCCGGACGATTTGCGATCCAGCTCAATGCGACTTGGCTCGGTGTGGCACCGCACTCGTTCGCGATCCGGATTACGGCATCGATCGTCGCCCAGTTCCGGTCCGACTCGGCATACTCCTCGGAAACCCATTGGTAGAGTTCCTTATTGGAACCCGCGCGCGTGTCGGATGCAGGAACCCCTCCTCGCTGGTATTTCCCGGACAGGAACCCGCCGGCGAGTGGCGACCAGGGAAGAATACTCACGTCATTGTAGAGTGCTGCAGGGACCACTTCCCATTCGTTCTCGCGCGACAGGAGGCTGTATTGCTGCTGCAGGCTGGCCGGGACCTGCAAGCCCATCGCCTTGGCTGTGGATGCAAAGAGTTGAAGCTGCCAGCCTGTAAAGTTCGAGAGCCCGAAATAATGGATCTTACCTGCCTGCACGGCCTCGTCGAGGAACCTAAGCGTTTCTTCTACAGGGGTTTGCATGTCCGAGGCATGGAGCTGGTAGAGATCGATGGTGTCGACGCCAAGCCGCTCGAGAGAACCGTCAAGGGCTCGGTGCAGGTGACGGCGCGAAAGGCCGACAGCGTTCGGATCCTCGCCGCTGCCAGCTCTGCCCTTGGTCGCAAGAATGACCCGGTCTGTGATTTCGTTCGGTCGCGATGCGAACCATCTGCCTACGACCTGTTCGGCGACACCGCCTACATAGACGTTGGCGGTATCGATCAGATTGCCGCCTGCTTCCAGGTAGCCGTCCATGATCGTAAACGCTTCATCCTCCGGCGTTTCGTCGCCGAAGGTCATGGTGCCAAGAGCAAGCTTCGATATCGAAATACCCGTGTTTCCGAGTTTATTGTGCTTCATAATTATATGCCTCCATATCTCGAACGGTCGGTCAGACCGCAACTGGACACGAATATAGGCCGCACGATGGGCGGGATTACCCGCGATAATCTACATGCCGCTTTAAGCAGGGCTAAAGAATACCAACTGCTTTTAGACGCAAATTGCTACTTCGTTTCCCGGTACCGAAGAGCGTGGAGCAACAGACTGAAAGCCGGGGTGTGCTGACGGCGGCTCGGATAATAGATGTGGTAGCCGGGATAGAGCGGCGTCCAATCCTGTAAAAGTGGAACGAGCGCACCGCTGTCGATATGAGGATGAACCTCTTCTTCAGGAAGATAAGCCAATCCCGCACCTGATAGTACGGCCTTAAGGATGATGCCGAGACCGTTGAAAGTCACCTGCCCATCGACACGAACGTTGATGGTGCGGCCACTCTTCTCGAATTCCCAGGCATACAGCCCACCGAGCGTCGGCAGCCGGAAATTGATGCATCGGTGATTAGTCAGTTCCTGCGGCACCTTGGGCTTCTGACGGCCTGCTATATAGGAAGGCGCGCCGACCACAATCATGCGGGTCTTCGGCCCGATCGGTAATGCGATCATGTCCTTGGCGACAGTCTCGCCTAAACGAACGCCCGCATCGTATCGCTCACCTACGATGTCGCTGAGGCCGTAGTCGATCGTAACCTCGACCTTGATGTCTGGATACTCGGGCAGGAAGCGTTCGAGGACGGGCCAGATAATGGATTCGGCTGCGTGCTCGTCGCTTGTCAGACGGACGGTCCCCGCTGGCTTCTCCCGCAGCTCGTTCATCGAGGTCAGCGCTGCGAGGATGCCGTCGAGGCGCGGTCCGATCTCGTTCAGAAGTCGATCCCCGGCCTCTGTAACGGAGACGTTCCGGGTGGTTCTCGTTAGCAGACGAACCCCAATCCTTGCCTCCAAAGCCGTGATCGTTTGGCTGATTGCAGACGGCGAGACTCCGATCTTAACCGCCGCGCGCGTAAAACTTTGTTCCCTGGCCACTGCGACAAAGGCCTGCAAATCATCAATACTTTCCCGCGCCATTTGTTAGCCCTGCTTAATGCGAAATCCGCATTCTACCGAGTAATCGCCGAGGTTTACATCCCCTATGGTGGCCCAAAGACAATGGAGCCGATCGAAACTCATGCCGGATACGATTTCAGAAGCAGAACCCTCGACGCCTCTGTGGGCAGCCGTCTGGGCAACGGGCCTTGGCGTTTCCAGCCTGACCGCGGCCGAAATGCTTTCTTTCAGTCTACTGACTCCGATTGGGGAGGACCTCGGCATCACGGAGGGCATGGCGGGTCAGGCTTTGACGGCAACGCTGTCGTCGCCTTTTTCACTAGCATTTTCGTCGCCGTCCTCACGCGCAGGCTCGATAGGCGCAATCTGCTGCTGTGGCTCTCGGTGATCCAGATCGTATCCAACCTGATCGTCGCTTTCGCACCGAACCTTGCGGTTCTTCTCATAGGAGGAATGTTCCTCGGCCTCTCGCTTGCCGGAGGCAACTGTAGCGTTTTCGCTCGCGGAGACTACATCGTCGGCTTCGCATTGCCGCAACAGCGAACTCGAGTGCGCGGGTCCTTCTCGCGCACTCGAGCCCCGTCGCCGGGGTAAATGCTGAACGCATTGTCGCCACGGCATTCATGCGTCTCCCGCATAAGCGCTATCAAAGAACCGTGTCTAATCTGTCGGCTCCTTATTACTAAATCCATCAGGGCAAGCGAAGGAGCGTAAAATGGAATACAGACATCTTGGCCGCACAGGCCTGAAGGTCAGCCCACTATGCCTGGGGACCATGAACTTCGGCGAATACGCCGATGAAGAGACAAGCTTCCAGATCATGGACAAGGCGCTGGAGGTCGGCATCAATTACTTCGACACGGCGGATGTCTATGGCGGCCCTAACTCACCCGATATGAAGAAAGGCTATGGCATTTCAGAAGAATATATCGGACGATGGCTCGCGCAGGGTGGACGCCGCGAGAAGATCGTGCTGGCCACCAAGGTCTATCAACCGATGGAGGTTGGGCCGAACGACAAGTACCTGTCGGCCTACCATATCCGAAAGGCCTGCGAAGACAGTCTGCGCCGTTTGCAGACGGACCACATCGACATCTATCAGATGCACCACGTCGACCGAAAAACGCCGTGGGAGGAGATATGGCAGGCGATGGAACTGCTCGTGCAGCAGGGCAAGGTTCTCTATGTCGGATCCAGCAACTTTGCAGGATGGCACATCGCCACGGCCCAGTCGAACGCCAATGCCCGCAATTTCCTCGGGCTTGTCACCGAACAGAGCCTTTACAATCTCACAGCGCGGACGATCGAGCTGGAAGTCATTCCCGCCTGCCGTCACTATGGTCTGGGTCTCGTGGCATGGAGCCCTCTCGGCGGCGGGCTCCTCGGCGGAATTCTGCAGAAGGCGGCAGATGGTCGCCGCTCCAAACCCAAGGTCACGAAGCAGATCGACAAGCTCCGTCCCCAACTGGAAGCCTATGAGTCGCTCTGCCAGGAAATTGGTGAGAAGCCTGCGGACGTAGCGCTGGCCTGGCTACTGCAGAATCCTGTCGTCACCGCTCCCATCACTGGTCCGCGCACCGTCGAGCAGCTTACCGAGAACCTCGGAGCGTTGAACGTCACCCTGTCTCAGGACACGCTGAACCGCCTCGACGAGATCTGGCCCGGATACGGGGTCGGCGCACCGGAAGCCTATGCTTGGTGATCATGCCGAGAACTCCACCGGGCGACGCCCGGCTTTAAACCGAACTCGCATTCGAAAGGAACGGACATGAACAAACTTGCCGCTACGGCTCTGTCGATGACACTCGCAGCCTCGCTCCCCGCGCTTGCAGATGAGGACAAGAAGCGTTTCGGGTCTTTGCCCGTTACCATGGCCGACGTTCAGTCGGTCTCTCCCGCTCTGGCCAAATACACGCAGAAGGATTTGTTTAACGACCTCTGGAAGCGTCCTGGCCTTTCACCGCGCGACCGTAGCGTCGTCACGGTGGCGGCCCTGATCGCCCGGAACCAACCCGTCGAGATGCCGTATCACTTCAATCTGGCGCTCGACAACGGTGTCACGGCCGCGGAACTTTCGGAGATCATCACTCACCTTGCCTTCTATTCAGGTTGGGGGAATTCAATGGGCGCGGTTGCTGTAGCCGCGCAGGTCTTCGCCGAACGTGGCATCGGTGCGGACCAGTTCCCCGAAGCATCGCCTGCGCCACTTCTACTCGATGAAGCAGCAGATGCCGAGCGTGCTGAGGGGGTCGAGAAGAACGTCGGCTCTGTTTCACCGGGTGTTGTGGAATACACGAACGGTGTCCTGTTCAAGGATCTCTGGCTCCGTCCTGGCCTAGCTCCACGCGACCGCAGCCTCATCACCGTCACGTCCCTTATCTCGTCCGGCCAGGTCGGTCAGATCAACTACCATCTCAACCGCGCGATGAATGCCGGGCTGACGCAAGATCAGGCCTCGGAAATGCTGACACAGCTCACTTTCTATGCCGGATGGCCGAACGTCTTCTCCGCCGTTCCGGTGGTGAAAGACGTGTTCGAAAAGCGACCGAGCTAATCTCGCCGCGGGATATCGTGCCCGCTTCCGAGTGACTCGGGCACGATCACTATCGCTCACGCAGGGCATCGACGACGACCTTGAACGCCGCGGAAGACTGTCGTCGGCTCGGATAAACCAGATGATAACCGGAATAATACGGGCACCAGTCCCCCAGCACCTCGACCAGCCTCCCAGCCTCAATCTCGGGCTGGGCGAGCCCTTCCGGAATGAAGCCCAGGCCGAAACCGTCGATTGCCATATTGCGGATCTGGGTGATACCATTGCAGGTCATCTGGCCATCGACCCGCACTCGGAGCTCCTGACCGTCCTTTTCGAACTCCCAGACATACAACCCGCCCTTGGTCGGCAGGCGGAGGTTGACGCAGTTGTGGTGCGTCAAATCCTGTGGAATGATCGGCGCTGGATTGCGGACTAGGTAATCCGGCGATCCGATGACCACCATTCGCTGTTCCGGACTGATCCGCACCGCTATCATCCCCTGCGAGACGATCTCCCCAAGACGGACACCGGCATCGAAGCGTTCGGCAACGATGTCCGCCAGACCGTAGTCGACGACGAATTCCACGTTGATGTCCGGATAATCGTGCAGCACCTCACGGAGCTTCGGCCAGAGCACGTGGTCGATCGCGAAATCCTCGGCTGTGATGCGAATGGTTCCGGCAGGCTTTTCCCGCAGATCCGTCAGCGCGATCAACTCGCCTTCGATCTCTTCGAACCTCGGGCCCACCATCGTCAGCAGGCGTTCGCCTTCCTGCGTGGGCGCAACGCTGCGGGTTGTTCGCGTCAAGAGGCGCAACCCGAGACGCTCCTCAAGGCCGCGGACAGTGTGGCTCAGGCCCGACTGCGAAACGCCGAGTTTGGCAGCGGCCTTGGTGAAGCTCCGCTCGCGGGCGACGGCAAGAAACGCGAGCAGATCGTTAACGTTCTCACGCAGCATTCATGGGATCCTCACATCAATCGAGTGTGATCCTAGCAGGATCCAGCCAAGACGCCACCCTCTATTCATGCGCTGAGTCCATATGTCTTTGCAGAATTGGACACCTAATTCTTCTAAATGAGCTGCACTATCTTCTAATCAACCCGATCAGGAAGGATCAGCTCATGGACATCACGAGAAACGGCAGCACGCCCTCGAACAAGGGACCAGCGGATTGGTTCACGGGCACGGTGCGCATCGACCCCATGTTTGCAGCCAATGACGCCCGTCGCGGCTCGGCCGGAACTGTCACGTTTGAGCCGGGCGCACGCACGGCGTGGCATACGCACCCGCTTGGCCAGACCCTTATTGTGACCGCCGGCTTTGGCCGCGTCCAGCGCGAAGGCGGACCAATCGAGGAAATCCGTCCGGGCGACATCGTGTGGTTTCCGCCTGGCGAAAAGCACTGGCATGGCGCGTCACCGAAGACCGCGATGACCCATATCGCCATCCAGGAGCATGTCGATGGCAAGGTGGTCGACTGGATGGAACACGTCACGGACGACCAATACCAAGGCTGATCCGAACGT
Source organism: Agrobacterium sp. rho-13.3 (assembly GCF_033957765.2). Classification (NCBI taxonomy): domain Bacteria; kingdom Pseudomonadati; phylum Pseudomonadota; class Alphaproteobacteria; order Hyphomicrobiales; family Rhizobiaceae; genus Agrobacterium; species Agrobacterium sp. rho-13.3. The sequence goes on along the minus strand of NZ_CP192777.1, from coordinate 48,131 downwards.
ACCGAATTCGGAACATCGAACCCTCCGAACTCCCGCGAGCGGGATCCAAGAATGCTGTCCAAACCTTTAGAAGGAGATCGCGAATGTGCGAAGCGTGTGGTGATTTTACACATGGGGCTGGAACGAGCCGTCGTAGCCTGCTGATCGGCGGCGCAGGACTGGTGGCAGCGCCACTCATGGCAATGGCTGGACGTGCAAATGCGCAGTCCAGCGCAGATGGTCAGGCCGTCGACATCGGGCCGAGCAAGGTGCGGGCCTTCGGCGCAACGAGCGCGACATCCAAATTAAGACAGATCGAGATCGATCGTCGGGCCGTTGGACCAAGCGACGTGCTTCTCGACATCCTTTACGCGGGGATCTGCCATTCCGACATCCACTCCGTGCGCAGCGACTGGGGTCCGACGAATTACCCCATCGTTCCTGGTCACGAAATCGTCGGTCGAGTGCGTGCTGTCGGCCGCAACGTCACGAAGTTCAAGGTCGGCGACATCGGTGGCGTCGGCTGCATGGTTGCCTCCTGCGGGGAATGCGAGAACTGCCTTGCCGACCGCGAACAAAATTGCCTCAAGGGAACGACATTCACTTATGACGCTCCGGACAAGGTCAGCGGCGGACGCACTTTCGGTGGCTATTCCGACGCCATCGTCGTCACCGAGAAGTTCGTCATCCGGATGCCTCCCTCCGTCGATCTGGCGGCTTTCACGCCGATCCTTTGCGCAGGCGTAACCACCTTTTCGCCGATGCAGCACTGGGAACTGGAACCTGGCCAGAAGATCGGTGTCGTGGGACTGGGCGGTCTCGGACATATGGCAGTCAAGCTCGCCGTCGCAAGGCGGGCAGAGGTCACGGTCTTCACGACCACGCCCGAAAAGGTTGCGGATGCCAGACGTCTAGGCGCAAAGAACGCCGTCCTGTCGACGGACACCGAAGCCATGAAGCGGGTCTCAGGCCAGTTCGACCTGCTGATCTCGACGGTTCCGAAACCCTATCAGATGCAGCCCTTCATCGACACGCTGAAGCTCGATGGCACGATGGTCAATGTCGGGGCGCTCGGCACGCTGCAAGGCGGACTCAGCGGCATGCTGATGGGGTTCGGCCGCAAAAGTCTTGCGGGCTCGATGATCGGCGGCATCGCTGAAACCCAGGAGGTTATCGACTACTGCGCCGCGCGTAACATCAAGGCCGATGTCGAGGTCATCACGCCTAACCAGATCGATCGCGCCTACGAGCGCGTCATGGCCAAGGACGTTCGTTACCGCTTCGTCATCGACATGTCCGCGGGCCGGAAGGCTTGATTGCGCGAATTCACATCTCCCCTGTTCTGAAAAGAAAGAACGAACCATGAAACAGTTTATAGCTACTGCCATCACTCTTGCCCTCTACGCTTCGACCTCGGCCCACGCCGAAACATCGCAGTTCTCGCAGGGCGGCTCGCGCCCTTCGATGAAAGGACCGGAATCCAATTTCACCGGGTCGGTCACGGTCGATCCTCTTTATTCCGACAACGAGCACACAAGTAATACAGGCGGCCACGTGACATTCGACCCGGGTGCCCGCTCGGCATGGCACACGCACCCTGCAGGCCAGATCCTCATCGTGACGTCGGGGACTGGCTGGGTGCAGGAAGAAGGCGCGGAAAAGCGCGTCATGCGACCGGGAGACGTGATCTGGTGCCCGCCCGACGTGAAGCATTGGCACGGCGCGACCGCAACGACTGGCGTCGGCCACATCGCCATCACCAACATGAAGGACGGCAAGAACGTTGCCTGGATGGAGAAGGTGTCGGATGAGCAATATCTCGACTGAGCACTGAACCGGGGATCCGTCGATGAGACATGCAATGACATTGACCGGGGCGCTCGCGCTGGCCACCGCTCTGACATCGTTGGAAGCTCGGGCTCAGGATCTTCGTCCGGAGTCGCTTGCTTCCGCCACAGCCAGCTCGGACTGGACAGCCGAAGTGGTTGCCGAAGGGTTGGATTATCCTTGGGAGATAAAGGAGGCTGACGGTCGGATCTGGATCACCGAGGCCGCGGGCATTGTCGTCTCGGTCGCAGACGGACGACTGACCCGCCATGCGGTCCAGACATCCGACGCAATCGCCCGCGAAGGCGGCGGCGGTCTGTTGGGCATGGCGCTGTCGAAGGACTTCGGCACAAGCGGTACCGCTTATTTCTACCAGACCTATCGGGTCGGTGGCGATCTTGCGAACAAAGTCATCGAGGCGCGCTTCGACGGAAACTCATGGCGGGAAACACGGGTTCTGATCGACGGGATTCCCGGCCACCGTCTCTACAACGGCGGCAGGGTCGGGATCGGTCCGGATGGGAATTTGTATGTGACGACCGGATGGACGGAGAACCGCCAGCGCCCCCAGGATGTCTCGAGCCTTGCGGGCAAGGTCCTGCGCATGACGGTAGATGGAAAGGTGCCGGCCGACAATCCCTATCCCGGCTCCTACGTCTATTCCCTCGGGCATCGAAACCCACAAGGTATCGCCTGGGATGCGGATGGTCGGCTGTTCGTTGCGGAACACGGGCAGTCCGCCCATGACGAGATCAATCTGGTGCTGCCCGGCGGGAACTACGGATGGCCGATCGTTTCCGGCAATGAAAACCGTCAGGGGATGGAGCGCCCGCTCATTCACTCCGGCAACCAGACCTTGGCACCGTCCGGCATCGCATTCGCGGGCAATGACCTGCTTGTCGCGACGCTCGTCGGCAAGGGCCTCTACGCCTTCGACGAACGAGCAAAGGTCTTCAAGCCGATCTTCACGTCAGGCGACAGAGTTCGCGACGTGCAGCCCGTTGGCCGCGACATCTACCTCATCACCACGAACCGATCCCCGCGGGCGGAAGGCCCATCGCAGGATCGGCTGCTGAAACTGACCCGGACGCCATAGTCCGACCAACACATCGATACGACAGGAAAACCAGGAATGACATTCGATTTTCAGAACAAGGTGGCACTTGTCACGGGCGCTGCATCCGGCATGGGACTGGCCACCGCGAAGAAGTTCGCGGTAGCAGGCGCAGCGGTTGCTTTCGCCGATGTCAACGAAGACGCGGTCAAGGATGCGGCCGCAGAACTGGTTGCGGAAGGCCATCGTGCCATCGGTATCCGCTGCGACGTCGCGAACATGGAAGAGGTCGAGGCGATGGTTAGCGAGACGATCGCCACCTTCGGCGGTCTCGACGCAGCCTTCAACAACGCAGGCGTCCAGAGCCCCGTGGCGGAGACCGCGCTGGCCGAAGCTTCCGACTACGACTTCGTTATGGGCGTGAACCTGCGCGGCATCTGGAACTGCATGAAGTACGAGCTGCTGCACATGCGCGAACAGGGGAGCGGCACGATCGTCAACAACTCTTCGCTCGGGGGCCTCATCGGTATTGCCGAGCGCGGTATCTATCACGCCTCCAAGCACGGCGTCGTTGGCCTGACGAGGAGTGCTGGTCTCGAATACGCCCCGAAAGGCATCCGCATCAACGCGGTTTGCCCAGGCATCATTTCGACGCCGATGGTCACCGAAATGCTTGAGACGCAGCCGGAAGCAATGGACGTGATGATGAAGGATGTTCCGATCGGCCGCCTCGGTACGGCCGAGGAAATCGCCGATGCCGTGCTGTGGCTCTCCAGCCCAGCCTCGACATTTGTGATTGGGCACGCGCTGCCCGTCGACGGCGGCTACACGGTTCGGTGAGCGGGAACGAGGATACGATCCGATGACACGAGAGATCGACGCAACCCAGACGGATCCACCTCCGGCCGCCATGGTGTCCGAGGTCTGGCTAATGATCGTGCTTGGCACGCTCCTGGCCTTCGCGTCGATCTCCACTGACCTTTACCTTCCGGCCATGCCATGGATGAGTGCCGCGCTGCAGACCAGCCAGGGCACTCTCCAATATACCGTCTCGGGATACCTCGTTGGGTTCAGCATAGGGCAACTCTTTTGGGGACCGATCTCCGATCGGTTCGGACGGCGCATTCCGGTTGCCGTGGGTCTCGTGCTTTTCATGGCCGGATGCGCGGGCTGCGCCCTCTCGACCACCGTCACGCAACTGATTGCCTTCCGGCTCCTGCAGGCGGTAGGTGCCTGCGTCAGTGTCGTGCTTGCCCGGGCGATGGTGCGTGATCTCTACCAGCGCGACCGCGCGGCAAAGTTTCTGTCGACACTCGCGAGCGTCACGGCAATCGCGCCCTTGCTCGGACCAAGTGTCGGTGGGCTCATCCTGAGGGTAGCGGATTGGCAGGCGATCTTTTGGTTGCTGGTCGCGATCGGCTTCGCGACGCTAGTCGCTCTGTTCACCATACCGGAGACGCTTCCTGCGGAGCGTCGCAATCCGCAGACGGTGACAAAAGCCTTCAAAGCCTATGGATCGCTGCTCCTGGATAAACGTCTACTCGCCTATGCCGGGGCGCTAGGGTTCTTCTATGCCGGGATCTTCGCCAATATCTCTGGTTCGTCATTCGCCTATATCGACTACCACCGTCTCTCGCCACAGGCGTTCGGGTTGGCCTTTGCCGCGGCGACCATCGGCCTGATGGGGATGAACGTCGTCAACGCCCGTCTGGTGGTGCGCTATGGCAGCGATCGGATGTTGAAAGCAGGGACGATCGGCGCTGCTCTTGCAGGCTCCCTACTGGCGTTCGTGACCGCAACGGACTTCGGGGGCGTCTATTCGATGGCTGCGGGTCTCTGGCTGTTTGTCGCGATGAACGGCCTCATCAGCGCAAATTCGATTTCCGGAGCGATGACCGATTTCCCGATGAGGGCTGGGGCGGTATCGGCGTTCATGGGTGCAATCCAGTACGGCAGTGGCGTGATAGGATCCGCGATATCGGGTTCCTTCGCAGATGGCACCCCGTGGCCCATGGGAGCTGTGATTGCTGCCAGCGGCTTTGGATCCCTTATATGCGCAACGTTGATCGAATCTGGAAAAAAACATAACCGAACGCCATGATAGGACGCACGCTAACAGCACGCGGCTGAAATGCGATGACCAACTGACCGCTATGGCCAAGTTTCTCACTAGGCGTAGCCTGACTGCGTCCCCTTTGGGCGAGCAAGTTGTGTCTGAACGCGAACGTCAAGCATTAGATCTCCCCTATAAGCTGATGCATAGGGGAGATAACAACAGACCCAATTCCGCCCACCGAAGGCCGGGCGAAATGGAATGCCGAGTTCACTAGAACTTGTAGCTGGCGCCTACGAGAACCTTATGCTGTGTTGCGCCAAACTCACCGATCGATGAGCCGAAGTCTTTGTTGCCGAAGTCCGAGTACCGATACTCACCACGAACCAGGATATTATCGGTGAGGGCGTGCTCGACACCGCCACCAGCAGTCCATCCGATCAGAATGTCGTCCTTCTTGTCCGCACCAGCAATATCGACCTTGACGCCTGCCGCTGCAACACCTGCGGTGGCAAAAAACAGAGTGCGATCCCATGCATAACCAACGCGGCCGCGGCCAGACGCATCCCATTCGACAGTTGCGTTGTTGGTCTTCTCAAAATTGTAGTTGAAGTCGTTCTCGATACCGAAAACGATGTTTCCATGCTGGAAATTGTAGCCGGCATGCAGACCCGCCGACCCGCTGTCGAGATCCACGTCGGAGCCGAAAATCGTTGCTTGGTTCCAATTATATCCACCCTGGGCGCCGAGATAGAAGCCAGACCAATCGTAAGCAGAAGAGACCTGCGGCTCGCTTGGAGGCGAGGGCTGCTCATAGACTAGATCGGCTGCAAGAACCGGTGTTGCAGAAGAAAGCGCAAGTGCTGCGAAGGCCAGAAGTCTGAGTTTCATGGGATCGTTCCTGTGTTGTGTTTCGAAGCAGGATCGCCTCGTGCTCGGCCTGCTTATGCAGCCCACTATGGTTCAGAGGCATGTTGCAGAGTGTCTTTTCAGATTATGTTTTGTTGCGATGCGGAATTTCGATCGCCTGCGGTGCCTATCGAGTTGTCGTATTTCAGCAGCGTCCATGACGGGTCGCCATGCGCTCTCGACTAATGTTGGCCAGCAGTTGCTGGCTGGCTTCAGTCAACAAGCGCCCTAACTGATCGACGGATATGCCGTCGGCATGCATCATCTGACGGATCAGCGGGTCTTTTAGAACGTCTTGAACTGTCAATTCACCATCGAACATGATGATCTCCTATGTGGGGCACTTATGGACGTCTCAGATCGCCTTGAGTTGTCGAAATCAGGCCGTATCGAGGCGGAGTGTTTGATTAGATTACACTGTGGGCAGAGATGCTGGAGGGCGATCTCACTGCAATGCCTGACTGCGCTGTGGTTGCCCTACAACACTTGCCTACGCCCTACAGCCGCGTGCTGCGTTAAACAACTACTGTCAAAGACGCGAGTGCCACCCAAGCGCAAGGCGGCCCGGCAGACAATCCCCAATGCTCGTCAGTCGTTTCTGCAAAACACTGACGATGGAGCATTCCTGCAGAACCGGCGGTGATCTTGGGCTTCTCGATACGCTGCTTCGTCTTGACGACGATTTTCGTCCCGCCGCGCCTGCTGTCGCTGCCATGCTTCCCGGGCACGATCACGCTGCTCGGGCGTGCCGTAATAATTACGAGAGTATTCCGATGATTGATCGTAGGGGTAGTCGTCACTTACGCAGCCGGAAAGTATCGGTAGAACGATCACCCATAGACTAACGGCTACCTTCGCTTTCAATGTCGGCATGTCTCATCCTCGCTGGTTCTTTATGGAAAATTACTGCCGCCGCAGCTTTGCTGCACCGAGCGGTGCCAGCCACCATCAATCCAGCTTCGCCATTCCCCGCGCCGCATCTCGACCAAATTTCAGCGTCGTGAACGGCAAAGCCGCAGTCTGAACGAGCACAAATCCCGCGCCGTTCACCACAGCCGCTCCGATTTCCACGGCTTGGCTCGGACGTCCGGCGTCTGTCTTTTCTGCGGCAATACCGGACGGCATTGCGTGACCCCCGGGTGAGATCGAGCCGACAACCAAGGGACCTCGGGTGTCGCAAGCCGGGTCGCATCGATCGTAGCGGGTAACCTGGATCGAATTCTTTATCGCTGCCGCGTAATTGACCTTCTCGACCCGACCCGATTTGACGGGTTCAATGACCGGACGTTTGGTTGGAATGACAGTGTATGGTTGTGAGGCGAATTGCGTTTTGCTGACCGGCTTCAGTAATGGCGCGGCATCGACAATGTCCCGCAGTGCCGTTGGAACGCTCACTGTTTCCGGACCGCCAGGATACGAGACCATGGCCTTCTCCGGAACAGTGACATGTGTTGGCCCAAGATCGCTGTAGGCGAACATGCAGATTGTACCGAGAACAAGGCTGCTTACCCCCAATGCAAGTGATGTCAAACGATTGAAGCGCGGCTTTGGTATCGGCTGTATTTCAAGATCATGGCGATGCTGCCACACGCGCTCTGCTCGGACTACACCGGCATTGGATGTTTCGCGTGGGGAAATGATATCGTCTTCGTGATAGCTGGACATTGGATGCCTTTCTTTGGCAATTAAAGATGGCAGGCAGAGCCTGTACGACCCAACTATTGGAGCAGAGCTCGAAATAGGTTGGAATTGCAGAACTGCTTCGTCATGGCTCAGTACCGCTCGTGAACGACACCCATGATATCGCCATACCGCGACACGCTTACGAGGAGATCGTCGCCGCTCCGGCTTGCGTTCACCAAATAACGCTCGCCGACATCCTGAACGCTCCTGACCCTGTAGCCCCGATCTTCAAGCAAGGTGATGACGTCGTCCGGTCCAAAGCTCGACCGTTCCCTTGACCAATGGTTCTGATCGTTATGGAGGCGATTCCACGAATGCAGAAAGTTGGCTTCCGTATTACCGTCGAACGCGTAGGTATCTGAAGGCTGGCCGTCATGGATAACCACCTGCGGGAAGGCCGGGAGGGCGGCGGTAGCGCTTAAAGCAGCAGCCGCACTGAAAACGATGATGTAGCGTCTCACGAAACTCTTCCTTGGATTGAGCGCCGCACGGATTGACCCGGGACCGAGTGCGATCATTGCGCGTGCGACGAACGAAAACTATGCCAACATGATGCACCAAGCCGCTGTTGCTGTGTGTCGTTTGTTGTTGCAAAATGTTGCGTCCGCTCTCACTGGCGCAACTGCGCAAGCAGAGCATCGGCTCCCTTATCGATCGCCACCTGCGAGGCCTTGAGAGCTCCAAAGCTTGCGCCGACGTTCATCGCGTTCGGGTACTGCTTGGTGACATAAGCCGACAACAACGTGTTGCTCGTGGCGTCGTAAATCTCGACTGCGTAGGCCACGGATCCAGTCATCGACCCTTCCTTGTCGCGTGCTGCCTGCACGGCATTGTAGACACCACCTCCGACGTCGAGATGCGAGAAAGGGCCAAGCACGGGCGTGGTCGTCTTTGCTCCGGTGAGCGTCAGATGGATCCTTAAAGTGCCTGGCGCAGATGAATTGACAACGGAAAACCGTGTTCGCAGTTTCTGCGTGAACTGGGACTGCATGTAGGTAGCAAGTGTATTCTTGTCCTGCTCGCTGATCTTGACGAACTGGTTGTCCTGACCGCGATAGATGGTGACCGGATCGACAATGATCTTGTCGTACTGCCGCCAGTTGGTGCCGCTGTTGTACCGGTAGAGAATGCGGCCGCTGCGGTCACTCGGATCGGGTTTCAGGTGCTGGGCGGATGAAAGACCGGCATAAGCAGTTGGATCCGCCGTTGTGCAACTGGCAAGAGTGCCGCTAACGATGAGGCAGGCGCTAGCTTTCAAAAGTATTTTCAAAGATTTGGCTCCAGCCGGGGTTAGCGCCGTGCGGCGAGTGTGGCTGGATGAGCGATAGCCGAAGGGAGCGTTACTGTGTTTTAAATGATGTTAGGAAATGTTCGCGCCATGAAAACCTTAAACACCTTACGCGTGGTCGGTTATTTTTTCGCGCTGAACGGCTTCGCCCTTCGGCAGGATCATTTCTACGACAAGGCCATTTGGCTGACGATCCAATAGCGTAAAAAGGCCCTTATGACCTATCGCTACAACCCCTTGGGCAATCGAAAGCCCCAAACCGAAACCGCCGCTTTTTGCGCCTGTTTGCCGGGATTCATCAACCTTGAAAAAAGGCTCAAGAACCCTCTGCTTCAGGTCATCAGGCAGACCAGGACCATCATCGGAAACTTTGATAATGACCGCGTCACCGCGGTCTTCCAATTCGATCTCGATATGCTGGGCGTAGCGGGACGCATTGTCCACCAGATTTGACATTGCCCGCGTCAGCCCCTGTGGCATGCACATATATGTCAGACGCCTAGGGCCAATAAAGCGGATGTTAACGCCAGTATCTGCGAAATCGTCCGAGATCGTTTGAAGAAAACTTGACAGGTCCACCTTTCGGGCGGGCTCGAATTTGTTGTCCAGAAAACTGAGGCTGGCGTCGATCAGCGAGGACAGCATTGTGATGTCAGCCAGCATCATCTCTTTCAGCGCCGTTTCGTTTGATCGATCAATACGCATGCGCAAGCGGGTAAGCGGTGTTCTGAGGTCGTGGCTGATCGCTCGCAGCACCCTCGTCCGCTCTCGCAACATCGTCTGAATCCGGCCTTGCATGACGTTGAGTGACGCTGCCAAACTCCGGATCTCGGATGCACCTTCCGCTTTGAATGGTTCCTCAGAGTGATCGTCCATGCTGACGCGCTGTGCTGCGGCCGCAAACCGCACAAGGGGCTCCGTGATCAGCCAACTGCCGAGATAGGCAAGAAGTATAAGCGGTATGACGATTTTGAGAAGCCCGCTTGCCATGGCAGGCGCCAGCCAGACACTGGTCGGGAACTGCGGCATGGCGAAAGCTAGGGCCCTCGTCTCACCAACTTTGACAGTGAGCACCGACGGTCCGTCATTGCCCCAGATCGCGGAACGGATCGATGTCAGAATTCCATCGTTGATGAGGTCTTTGACCCGCGTCAAAATCTCCGGGTTTGGTGTGCCGGCTCTATAAGAAATGGACGCTTGGGAGGGCGTTGCACGCTGGGTCGGAACACCCAACCGACCAGCGTATTGAAGTGCTGCGTCTTCCTCACTCGGCGTCCGTCCACGCGCAAACTGCTCAAGTATCGTTTCGATGCGTCCGGCGTACAAACCGATCTCGATTCCCTTGTCATGGCGTCCATAGATGAACGGCTCCGTCGTGGCCGCAACTGTTGAGACAAGAACGACCAGCAGGATCGCGAGGAAAAAAAGCTGTTTGCGGATAGAGGCTGTGCGGAGGCCCCTCATAGAAGGCGCTCTACCTTGGAGGCAAATAGGTATCCTCCAAGCCGGACGGTCTTGATGTATGTCGGGTCCTTCAGATTGGGCTCAATTTTCTGTCGGACGCGGCTGATATGGGCATCGATACTTCTTTCGATAGGGCCCGCTGAGCCAGCGTGAGTCATCGCCAGGAGTTGCTCACGTGTCAGTATCTTGTTTGGGTGGCAGCAAAAGGCCCAAAGCAGATCGAACTCCGCTGTTGTCATGGAAACCTGGGCTCCTTCAGGGTCGAACAGCTGGCGGCTCTTCGGATCAATCCGCCATCCTGAGAACGTCATCGGTTCAAGTTCAGGCTCCGGCTCACTGTGATCGGACGCCCTGCGCAGGATGTTTTTAATACGCGCTATCAGCTCGCGCGAATTGAATGGCTTTGTAACATAGTCATCAGCACCCAGTTCCAAACCAAGGATGCGGTCGATATCTTCGCGCAGGGCCGTCAGCATCAGGATCGGCGTTTTTCCGGAGGACCTCAGCCTTCTACAGATGCTGAAGCCGTCCTCGCCGGGCAACATGCCGTCGAGAAGGATCAGATCAAAGCTGTGACGGGCAAGCATCCTGTCCATTTCGACCGCGTTTGCGACCGAAGCTGCCTCAAAACCGTTACTTTTGACCAGATCGACCAGCATATCGGCAATATCTCGGTCGTCCTCAACGACCAGAACCCGTGCCTGGGTTGGGGTTACCATTCGAATCGTTGAATTGTTGCCCGGCTGCTGCGGAGACATCGCCATAAAAACTCTTGCCGGGTCTATCCCGTGTGTTGCGGTGAGCGAGATGCGGCACCGTGCCGCACTTCATTCTACCTCTATCCCATCTCGTGCAAAACTTTATTCGGAAATGTTGCAAGATGTTGCGGCGCTCTTTGCATATAAATCTGGTTAGCTAACGTTCCAATACCGTAGATCGGAGTGGGTCTTATCGAAACCGGGCATCGACAATGACAGCGGCGATGTAACAGGCTCTGATTGTCAACAAAGAGAAAAACGCCGCAGACACCCAGGCGATTAGATGACGTCTGGAATGCGATCGCCGAGGCAATCTCTCTGCCAGTGCGAGACATTTGTGCTTGGCGAACCGTGCCGCTGCAACAAGAATGAAGAATGCGAGGATGATGTAACCGCTGAACGATGCAGCATTGATCAACCACAACATCATCAAACGTCCTCCCAAAAATGACTGTTCCTGTCTTGGAGCGACAATCTGCGTTACGTGAGAATACCCCGAGCGCCGCGGCTTGCCCTTAGCTCTATGGTCTGCCGCATGACATCCCTCCGAGTCGGCCGGAAAGCCAACTTCGCGAGCAATATTCGGGCGGAACGACATATCTCGCCTCATGACTGAACGTTCGTCTCCCGTCTGATGAACCGTCTCTGGCGCAGAGCATTTGCCGCGATGACCCACCAACGTGCGTTCCGCTGCATCTTCGGTAATCCCGCACGATCACTCTCGACGTCCATCCGTGGGGCTGTAGACTGTGCGAGAAACTTCACCCTTTCGAAGAAGGCGTTGCTGTCGAACAGCTTCGAGTTGACCTCGCTCCCATGTCTGAGGATACCGGCATGGAAGAACACTTCCAGATTAATGACCGGGATGGCGCGAATATTGCGCAGCACGTCAATGTCAGGTCGCGTCGTGATGGCAAATACGAACTGGTCGGAGCGGAGCGCGTCGAATGCTTCGGGCACCGTCGATACCATCACCGACTCGTATCCATGCTCTGCGAGTTTGGAAACGATCGTAGCTCCGGCGGCCTGTGGTAGAAAGACAAGAATTTTTAAAGGATTTCGAGCTTGGAGCATGTTGCGGTCTTCCTCATCGCTGGTGAGGAAACATAGCCCGGACCGGTGCAGCGCTGTGTTTAGTTTTGTGCACTTTTGTGCGTGTTCGACTTCATCTGGCTGTGTATTTGGATGATGTTATGTTCGGACATGTTGCAGCGCTGGTTTTCCACTCCAATGCGCCTCACCTGGATAACAAAAGACAAACGGAATCAACCAAGTAGACATCTGGCAACTGCGTGCGTCGAGGCGGCTGGTGATGGCTCGCTTGGAAGAGTTCGAGCCACTGTACCTGTGCCAACGTTCTCATAAGCTACTGCTAGCAAGCAGTTTTCAGCAGCGAGCTCCGGTAGAGCACGCGCTCGCCGCTTGCCACTTACACCGCAACCTAAATCCCCGACTGATCTTCGGAGTAGCCCTCCATTTTTGATGAGCCGGTGGACGCGTTGTCATTGACGAATGGGTAGGAAGTTTGGTTTCGCGGCCAGCCTTTGAATTTATGCGTGCCACTCATATGTGTGTGCATGAATGAAGAAATAGTAGGGTCGCATTCCCCCTGATAACCTAAGTGCATCCGGGGCACAGCGCCTCATTCGCTTTATTTACGGGGAGAAGACTAATTTCTCATTCAGTTGCATCGCGGACTGGAGCGCTTGCGCTTGCAGCCCTTGGCCTTCTCATCATCGCAATTGGCCTAATTATGGCGATTGGCGGCCTATACCTGATCACTCTTGGAGGATCGTGGTATTTCGGTTTTACCGGCGTGGCACTCATTGTTTCTGGCTATCTCATTGTCAGACGGCGATCTGCTGGCCCGGTGGTTTTTCTTATCGTGTTTGCCGCCACAATCGCGTGGGCCATATGGGAAGTTGGTTTCGACTTTTGGCCGCTTGTGTCGCGGCTTTTTGCCCCGGCTGTCATCGCACTGCCGGTCCTTCTGGTGACACCTGCCCTGCATCGCCACAGCCCCCGACGACTTGAGGCTCCGTCTTACGGGGTGGCTACCGCTATCTTGCTCGCTCTGATCGCGACCGCGTATTCGGCGTTCCAGCCTCATCCGATCATCACTGCCGACAACGCGCCGCAGCCCCTCCCCGGTGCTGCCGTCGCACCCATAGCGGGCACTGACTGGCCATACTGGGGCCGAACACCATCCGGTACGCGCTATGCACCGATTGATCAGATTACGCCGTACAATGTTTCCGGTCTGCAAGAGGCCTGGACCTACCGGACCGGTGAAACTCCCAATCCGGACAAGGGCGAAGGATTTGTGACTACCCCGCTCTTTGTTAATGGTCTGCTTTACGGCTGTACGCAGTCCAATGCGATTTTTGCGCTTGACCCGGAGACGGGCCAGGAACGCTGGCGTTTTGATGCGAAAGCCACCGGCAACAACCGCCCGCGTTGCCGCGGTGTGGGGTACCACGATGCCTCGCCGGCGGGCACGGAGTTTTCGGCAGGCCCCAATCTGGCGCTCTGCACCCGCCGTATCATCTCGACTACGGTGGATGCGCGCATTGTCGCTCTCGATGCCACTACGGGCGCGCCATGCACGGACTTTGGCGATGACGGCGTCGTCAACTTGGGCACCGGCATGGGCAACATCAAGCCGGGGTTCTATTTCCCCACTGCCGCGCCGACGATAGCCCGTAACCTGATCATCGTGGGTGGCCTTGTCTGGGACAATGCGGAAGTCGGCGAGCCGTCCGGTGTCGTGCGTGCATTTGACGTGCGAACCGGTGCACTTGTCTGGGCTTGGGATCTTGGCAATCCGCACATCACCGGACTGCCGCCGGCAGGCGAAGAATATTCGCGTGGCACGCCGAACGTCTGGTCGACACCGGCTTTCGATGATGCGCTAGGCCTCGTGTATCTGCCGACCGGCAATGCGACACCTGATTTCTGGGGTGGTCACCGCACTGAAGCAGACGATCGCTATTCGTCCTCCGTCGTTGCGCTGGATCTGGCCACAGGCCGTGAGCGCTGGCGTTTCCAAACCGTCCATCACGATATCTGGGACTTCGACGTGCCCTCTCAGCCGGCGCTATATGACGTCCCCAATGGCAAGGGCGGTACCATTCCGGCCTTGATCCAGACGACCAAAACCGGCCAGATATTCATGCTCGATCGGCGGACCGGAACCCCAATCGCTGACGTTCAGGAGCGGCCAGTTCCGCAAGGTGGCGTTGCCGATGATCACACATCGCCGACGCAGCCATTTTCCGTCGGCATGCCCACCATCGGCGTCGAGCATCTGAGCGAGTCACGCATGTGGGGCATGACGCCGCTTGACCAATTGGCATGCCGCATCGCCTTTCGCAAACTGCGATATGAAGGGCCGTTCACCCCGCCGAGCGAAAAGGCGACCCTTCATTTCCCCGGTTGGTTCGGCGGTATGAACTGGGGCTCCGTATCGATCGCGGAAAACCTTGGCTATCTAATCGTCAATGATATCCGCACCGGTGTGACAAGCCGCCTTGTTCCCCGCGCCGACTTTGACGCCACCCATAGCGGTCCAGGTTCTGAAGGCACTGGCGGCAGGCAGGCAGGCACACCGTGGGGCGTTGAGCAGGGCACGTTCGTCTCGGTGCTCGGAACGCCCTGCCAAGCACCGCCATTCGGCACCCTGACTGCCATCGACCTTGCAACCCGCAAGATCGCCTGGCAGATGCCGATGGGGACGGCCGAGGACCTTGGACCGCTCAATGTACCGACGCAGCTGCCCATCCCTATCGGCATGCCGACGCGCGGCGGCCCGGTGACCACCTCCAGCGGCATCATCTTTATGGCGGGCACCCAGGACTATTATTTGCGTGCGATCGATGTCCGCACCGGCCGGGAATTGTGGAAAGGCCGCCTGCCGGTCGGGGCCGAGACTACGCCGATGACCTACGTCTCGCCGCAGAGCGGTCGCCAGTTCGTACTCATCAGTGCCGGCGGAACAGGTGCCAGCAGGAAGACGGGCGACTACGTCGTAGCCTTCGCGCTACCGAAATAACAGCTAAGACCAGACCTCCTGGTGCCGCTACGCGTCTTCGGGAGGATTTCAATCCGGATTGGGTCGCAGGATTCGACTGCCGCGAACGAGTAGTGGGCCTCGTTTTGGAGGTATTGGGAGAGGCTATGACGATTATCCGGTAGTTGCCGCTGATCGGAACCGATATCATCCCTCGAGAAAATATCTCGCCGAGGCGAACATCTGCACCGAAAAACGTAAAACCAACTCCTAAGTAAAGATAAGCGGGGAATGCTTATTTAGAGTTGTTTTGAACATCGCCTAAAGCATCTAGTTCAACCCAAAATAAGCTTAACAACACTTTAATGTTTTAAGCGAATATTATCCTACATAATCTTGGGGTAGAGGCGCGAACGGCAGAAGCCGCTCTGAAACGCGGACGATGATGTTCACCCCTTTTTATGTCTCCGACCTCTGTTCATGGAAGTGTCACCATGTCACTCATGCAAAACCTCCGGATCAGGACGAAAGTCCTGTCTCTGGTCCTTCCCACATGCCTGATCGGCATTGGAGGGGCTCTCTATGTGTCCAGCAACTTTAAATCTGCCGACACTGAGTACTCCGACTTCATCGCCAATGACGGCAACGCGGAGATCGATATGGCGATCGCCAGCCAGCGCCTGGTCGCAATCGTCTATGATGCGTACCAAGTCTTCCTTTACGACGCTGGTACAGCAGGAATGAAGAGAGCGACGGATGACTACGCTGCAAGCAAGACGAGACTTAACGAACTGATCGATAATGCCGAAAAGCTGTTGCCAGAAGAAAGCCAGGCACTCGGCAGCCTCCAGTCTCAGGCTGAATCCATTATCGAGATCACCGACAAGGCGGTAGCGGCAGGATCGGCCAATCGCGATGCGGAAGCGAAAGCGCTACTTGTTCAGGCTGACGAGAAGGCTGCCAAGACGATCGGTGAGATGAGAACGTGGATCAATGGTGCCAGCGATGGCATCAAGACCAGGTCCGCAGAACTCTCCGAAAAGACGAGCGACACTATCCTTTATACCCTTCTCACCCTCGCCGGGGTATTTTCGCTTACGCTTTTATTGGCCGTGTTTGTTACGAAACGCGAAATCACGTCTCCGATCGAGCGTCTGCGTTCACGCATGATGTCTCTTGCTTCTGGAAAGGTCGATGAGGTCGTTCCAGGTGCCGATCGACGTGATGAGCTCGGCAGCATGGCGTCGGCAGTCGCAGTCTTCCGTGACAACGCAATTGAAAAGGATCGTCTTGAAAAACAGACCGATGCTGACCGTGCACTGTCTGAAAGCGAGAGACTGGAACGGGAAAAGCAGAAAGCAGAAGATGCAGCGAACACGAAGTTTGCCGTCGATTCGCTTCGCGGGGGTCTGGAAGCTCTGGCAAATGGGAACGTCTCTCACCGGATCCGCACTCCATTCACCGGCACGCTTGACGAGCTTCGCTCTAACTTCAACGGATCTGTCGAAAAACTCCACTCGGTTCTGAAATCCGTTGGACAGAATGCGGCTGGCATCGATGCTGGTGCAAATGAGATCAGATCCGCCGCTGACGATCTGTCGAGACGGACGGAACAGCAGGCTGCATCTGTCGAGGAAACCGCTGCAGCGCTGGAGCAGATTACAACAACAGTAAGGGACTCAGCCAAACGCGCTGACGATGCAGGCAAACTGGTTGAGAAAGCGCGAAGCGGCGTCGAACGTTCGGGCGAGTTGATGCAAGACGCGGTACAGGCCATGATGGCGATCGAGAAATCCGCAGGTGAAATGGGCAACATCATCTCAGTTATTGACGAGATCGCGTTCCAGACCAACCTGCTGGCCTTGAATGCTGGTGTTGAAGCTGCTCGTGCCGGTGAAGCCGGGAAAGGGTTTGCAGTCGTTGCGCAGGAAGTTCGCGAACTCGCGCAACGTTCAGCGACAGCCGCAAAGGAGATCAAGACCCTGATCGCGGCTTCCGGTTCGCAAGTTCAGACTGGGGTCAGCCTGGTGAAGCAGACAGGCAACTCGCTTGACACCATTGTCGACGAGGTCCGGGAAATAAGCCGTCATGTCAATGCGATCGTTGAATCTTCCCGCGAGCAGTCTACGGGGCTGCAGGAGATAAACACCGCTGTTAACGTGATGGACCATGGCACTCAGCAGAACGCAGCCATGGTCGAGCAGTCGACTGCGGCGAGCCACAGCCTTGCTCGAGAAGCTGCTGCCCTCAACCAGTTGCTGGCACAGTTCGACTTGCGTGGTGGACAAGGCTCGGACAGCGTTCTGCGGGGACAGTGGGCCGCCTGAATACGCAATAGTGTGACTCGGGAGTGGTGCCAAAAGACCATTTTGGCACCTAATCTTTCGGCGAACGAAGTAAGCAGAACTCCTCGCCACGGAAGCGGAGTGCAACGTAGCTGCACTGATTCATATGCTCGATGAGGCATGCTTGCTCTGGCGCTGACATTTCTACCATCGTGCAGCGCTCGTCCGCACATGCCTGACTGTAAAATTGACCGGTGGGAACATGCGCAACGAAAAGTGCCGTCTCCGGTCCCTTCGGGTCGATTTTTTCATATGCTGCGGTCAACCTCTCAAAAGTTGCACGATCCTGCCCCAGAGGATTGAGGTCGATACCCATTTCGCCGACCTCGCCGACCACTGTCATGTAACGCGCATGCTCAGACTCGGAACAAACAAGTCGATCAGCCTTTGCAGGAACCGAACACGTGAAAACGATGGCACTGGCAATAATCGTTATATTTCGCATGACCAATTTCGGGCTATGCTTGTCACCGAGCAAATCCCTACTGCCCTTCCCTAGTTCTGTCGTCACAAAAAACTTCATTACAGCTAACCCGTTTTCTGGCTTTTCGAAGACGCAGGGTAAAGCATTTTTCAACACCCGCAACGTACCACAGCTTATGTAGTCGGGGCTCCAACTCCCGGGAACCGAGGGACATTGTCAGCTTCGACACCAGTACACAAAACTTACTTCGGATATGGCTCCCCTTCGCCATGAATGAAAACACCGGAGATCGCCTGACCAAATCAGAATGGATTTAAGATCTTGATGAGATCTCGAACCAGAGACCTGCAAATGTAAAGGCTCAGGCGGCCCAAGGATTGATTACTCTTAATCCGGCTGCTTCAAATAGGCTTGTATCTCACGTTGCAATCGCGAGATCGTTCTGTGTAGCTGTAGCGGCAATGTATTCATCAGCCTTCCCAATCGCCTTTCCGGATGTTCGGGCACTGGCCATCAGGTTCTCGTAGAATTGGGAGGTGCCTACATTAAAGGGCAGAATGCGCCCGTCAAAGATCGGTAGAACATCACCTTCAAGGCGATCGTGTAGAATTGTCTGACGCTTTCTCGATGGCATTGAGGCAATCCCGAAACGTCATCGGCACTGCTGTTGCCGTGTCGCGCTGTTGTTGCAGCGCTTCGACATCACTGTTTGACGTTTCGGCGTCACGACCAATGTCCGCGAAAAGCGAGCCGAGTGTCACGCGTCTAGATGGTCGTCCTACATTTGAAGCCTCATCCCGAGCATAATTACAGAAAGCTCGCACAATTTTCAGATCGATGAGCTTTCAAGGCAAATGAACCGCTAACCCTGCAAAAAAATATTAGCGTACACAGGGAGAGAGGGCTGCATCACTAAATTGATCACGAAGCTATTAGAAGAAAGATTTAACTGGCCGTAAATTATAAAAAGCATGAACCACTTACTCAGAGCGCTGGCATGGAACATTCTCGGCAATTCTCGCTTTTGGGAGCTTCGACCTTCACCCTCCAGAAAGCAAAAAAATGGCCTTTTCCATACCCACTGACGCTGCCCGCGTTCTCCAAGCCCTAAGCAGCTCTCAGGCCATCATAGAATTTGATCCATCTGGGCGAGTCCTCGCTGCCAACGAAAATTTCTGCAATCTAGTTGGGTACGAGGCGGCGGAAATCATCAACCAACATCATTCGATCTTCGTCGCTTCCGATGAGGCAGCCCACTCGGATTACAAGATGTTCTGGGCGAAACTCGCAAGAGGCAACAGCGACCGTCGTCAGTACAAGCGTCTAGCTAAAGGCGGCAGGGAAATTTGGATCGAAGCGTCCTACAGTCCTGTCTCGCGCGCGGGCAAGGTCTACAAAGTAGTGAAGGTTGCGACCGATATCACGGGCACTGTAATCCGCGCCGCCGAGGATGCTGGCAAGGTTGCGGCATTGTCCCGGGCGCAGGCTATCATCGAGTTTACGCCGGACGGCCAAATTCTCGGCGCGAATCAGAATTTTCTCCAAACTATGGGATACGAACTCGAAGAGATCTTGGGGCGGCACCATGCAATTTTCTGCGATGAGGCAATTGTGCAATCGGTGGAATATGATCAATTCTGGAAGCGGCTCCAGGATGGTGAGTTCATTGCATCCGAGTTCAAGCGTGTGGCCAAGGATGGACACTTCGTTCATATTCAGGCGTCTTACAACCCTATTCTTGATGAGACGGGCCGCGTGCGAAAAGTGCTTAAGTTTGCGACTGATGTCACAGCTAGAGTACAGAATGTCGAAACGCTTGCTGCTCGCTTGAATGATCTTGCCAAGGGTGATCTCACAAAAGAGATCGAGCAGCCGTTTATACCGTCGCTCGAGCGCCTGCGCGTAGATTTCAACACTGCAGCGCAACGTCTCTGTGAGACCATTTCAGCCGTTGCCAGCAACGCGGAGGCTATTGCTGCATCGGCAGCAGAGGTTCGATTGTCGGCCGACGATCTTTCGCGCCGAACCGACGATCAGGCCGCGTCGGTGGAGCAAACCGCTGCTTCTCTTGAGCAGATTACAACGACAGTAGCAGACAGCAGTCGTCGAGCCGATGACGTTGGTCATCTTGTCGAAATGGCGCGCGTAGATGCTCAGAAATCCGGAGAGGTTGTCAGTGAAGCGATGGTGGCTATGGGGGCAATCGATGTGTCTTCTCGCCAAATCTCTGGAATTGTGGGGCTGATTGAAGAGATCGCGTTCCAAACCAATCTTCTTGCACTGAATGCTGGCGTGGAGGCTGCTAGGGCCGGAGAAGCAGGGAAAGGGTTCGCTGTCGTCGCGCAGGAGGTGCGATCGCTCGCCCAGAGGTCCGCGACAGCCGCCAAGGAGATCAAAGCCCTTATTGTCTCATCAGCTGAACAGGTGAAACGCGGTGTCACTCTCGTGGATAAGACCGGTGAAGCACTCACAAAGATCGTCACACAGGTCAATGAGATCAGCACGAACGTTGCAGCAATTGTTGATGCTGCCAGAGAGCAGTCCATCGGTCTGACAGAGATCAACAAAGCCGTGAATGTAATTGACCAACGCACACAGCAAAACGCTGCAATGGTCGAACAGACGAAGGCGGCGAGCTCGGCTTTGTCGAATGAGGCCAAAGACCTGTTTAATCTTGTGGCGCAATTTTACATGGACCGAGCAGCGAGCGCGCGCAAGACCTCCCCTTCTGGGGTTGGACGGGCCGCCTGATTGGATATTGTTTGACAATAATGCCGTTGCCACAACTGATGAGTGCCGCACAGATGGTGCAAGTGTGATTTGATGGACTAAGTGAGGACCATCGCAATCAGCTTCTCCTAGACTATTCTCCAGAAATTTTCTTCCGCTTCGGCCGGAAATGAACGAGCAGCGATTTAAGCTCGACCTCGCGCACCCGGCGTGCAGCCTCGTCGGGTGAAACCCACGCTAGCTTGCGTTGGCCCTGTTCTTTATAATCGGCCTTCTGTTCCGTGACATCCATCGGAAAGACTTCAACGATGCAGGGCGAGACATGCTGGTTATCGAGCCATTTTAGGTAGGTGTAGCGACCGACTGCGCGTTTGCCGACACGGCCGCGCACGCCAGACTCCTGAAAGGCTTCAAGCGCCGCTGCTTCATACGGTTTCTTTTTCTTCATCGGCCAGCCCTTGGGAATGATCCAGCGGCCAGTTTCCCGCGAGGTGATCACCAAAATCTCGATGTCATCGCGGTCGGGAAAGCACCGGAAGCAAAGCGCAGCATATTGTTGGCGGAAATCAGCACGTTTCAGTTGCTCGGGCATTGCTGCGAGCTGGGTAAGCAGTCCACGAGACGCGGATGGAATGGTCTGCTTTTGTTTCTTTCCTGGTTTCACAGCCATCTCAACCTGACTATTACCCCTCAAACACTCAATCCCAATTGGCACAATAACTTGAAGCGACTGCCTCAACCGAACCAGTAGCTCCAGGCAGCGCCGACAACGACCCCCGTTGTCACAAGAGCAATCGTCGACGGTAAATCACGGCCCAATGCTGGGAGCACGACTGGTTGCGGTGGCGCCAACCCATTGCCAATCGGTGCGGCAAGCCCTAGGGGATAAGCGCTTGCAGAGGCGGTCGCCTCAAGCATCTTGCCGGGCGCACTGATCGAGACCTTCGTGATAGTATGCTCATCAAATTTGACTGAGAAAGCGACTTTGTCAGCGTCCCTAATCTGGCGGAGCGCCTTCTCTGCGGCAGATACCTCATCTTCCCCCTCAACCAGCGAGGTCTGGGTTACGAGGAAGAATGGCATGTGAAGTCCTCAAATTTTCATTCCCGCGATGATCGCAGCTTGTCTTAGTGGGCCATCAATTTCACATACACGTAAGCTATGGAGCAAGCGAAATCATCGGTCGAGACCAGGGATTGGCAGCCGTTCACAACAATTAGGGCCTAGCTTTCACACAATGCCTAATAAGCCGCCTTACTGATACGCTAAACAATGCGAACTAATCGCGCGCTGAAGCGGCCTATTGCCGATCATTCGTCAGATCTTGCCACTACACATTCTTGTTGAACGCACCGACAGGTTTACGAATCGGGTATGGGGTCCTCCTCGCCTTGAACCAAATCGGACCGCCGACACCCTTATTGTTAGCATTGAACTAATGTGCTGAAGTTGTTCAACAGTCGACGTTGTCGTTTGGCATCTAATCGCGAAAGCCCGCATTCAGTAATTCCAACAAGATAGCGCGGCACCTAAATTGAAATCGGGCACTTAATTTGAGACTCTGAGTTCGGTCTTCGCACTTAATGTGACATTCGTCCCCGTGGAAAAGATCACCATCAACGGCCGAGGCTGATCGGGAAATGCCATATATCGCAAACGCTTATTTCCCGAATCCTGGAGAGCTATGCGCCGGCAATCGCACCAAAAAATCTCGAATTAGGTGCCATGACTTGTCGGAACGGGCGTATTTTTAAATTAGATGCCAACCAACACGAAAGAACGTGAAGCGGCAAAACGTGCGCGTCGACAGCGGGCGCGGTCGCCAACGATAAAATATCGCCTACAGCGATTTTCGATTTGACAATTCCTTTGCTCGATCCTATCTTCGTCATCGTGATGATTGCTCATAACTGAACCCGTCTATGTGTGGGGCCGGAGGCCCTGTGGGGATTAAAATCCCCGATTCAATCCTGCGTCTGGCTAGGGACCGCGGCACGCGCGCCGCACCCGGCGGGCTCGGGTGCGGCATGTTCGAGGTCAAACGTCGCTGATCAGTCTTCCTGTTTCTACGGGCGCCGGCCATCCCGGTCGGCGGAAACAAGGAGAACTATACATGAGCAAGAACGGTCATCGCCAGCGGCGGCGTCGTATGTTGAACGCGGTAATGGTCTTCAAGGTCATTGTCGCGTTGGGCCAGGTAGCAAACGTTATCCTGCGCTTTTGGTCCTGGTTTTCAGACCGGCAATGAGCGGCGACCTCGGAAATAGCCCTCAAGGAGCACGTTATGAGTACAACGAAACGCCCGATGATGAACGATGCTCTCAGACTGCTGCGTCTTTATCTCGGCCTGTCGCAAAAGGAGCTCGCCACCGAGCTGGAAATTTCCCAATCTATGGTTTCCGAAGTCGAGAGCGGCACGAAAGCCGTCTCCATGGAACTTTTGGAACGCTATAGCACCAAATTTCATGTCCGCATGTCGCAGTTGCTATTCTTCGCCGAAGAACTGGACGGCCAGCCAATCCCAAAACGAGGAAAGCTGATAGTAGCAAGCGGCGTCCTTTCGCTGCTCGAGAAGCTATCACCGCGCGACGTCTCGCATGCGTCGTAAGCCCATCCGCTCGCCCATTGAACGGTACGATCTTGTACGTTCACCTTTCGCGCAGCGACCGACGCAACGCGAGATCGCCGATTTGCTTGGGACGACGCGCGAACATCTGCGCTATCTTGTGAACCACAAGGAGCACTTTGTCGTACGCCGTCAGGAAGAGATCGGGAAAAAGAAAAAGCTTCGCGATCTGAAATATCCGGTAGCTGATCTGCGCGGCGTCCACGAGCGACTGAAATATCACCTCAACAAGATAAAACAGCCGAGCTATCTTTTCAGCCCGCGGCGTCATCGCGGTCAGCGCGACAACGCTGCCCTGCATCTCGGCCAGAACCAGTATCTGACCCTAGACCTGAAGCAGTTCTATCCGTCGACGACAGCCACAATGGTGCGGCGTTGGTTTCAGGACGAGATGGGAATGTATCCGGATGTCGCCGGGCTGCTGACTCACCTTGCTACCATCGATGACCAAGTGTCATTCGGCTCGCCGCTGACACCTGTGCTTTGCACACTCATTCACCGGTCGATGTTCGACAAGATCGCCGACCTTTGCGATCGCCATGGCCTGCTCTATTCCCTCTGGGTGGACGATCTGACCATTTCGGGGAAGTTTGTGCATGGCGACGTGGTCCGCGAGATCCGCAAGGTCATTGCTGGTGCGGGTCTGCGATCCCACAAGATCCGCTTCCGGACAAGTAGTCGACCAGTCTTCATCACCGGGATCGGCGTTGTCGGGCGCCAACTCGTCGCCCCGAACAGCCTCAATCTGCGGATCAAGGAGCTCTGGGAAACACTGCGTCTCGCCGAAACGATCGACGAGCGCGACAACTGCATCCAAGCTCTGCTCGCACAACTCGGGACGCAACGGCATATATGCGGGGCGTCGTCAGTTATCGGGCGCAGGGCTGCCGATCAGATGAATGCCCTACGCCAGAAGCGCCGCAAGACGCATCTCGAAGCGGCCGAAAAAGCTGCGGCGGATCGTCTGTCCCGATTGGCAACGATCGTTCAGGCGCCTGAAGACGCACCGTTCGATCTTGGCTGAAAGAATGACCCAACCCGCTTCATGGAAACAGCGCGCTCCTGACCTGCGCAACAAACTCTTCGACTAATCGCGCATCTATTGGCGTTTCGACGACTGATGGACGGCTATCACCGACTTCCGACGGCATCCCCGGACGCGACCAGCCCTCGATTTCATCCAATCCCTCGATCGCCAAAGTGATCGCATAAGGTCCTACGACACCTCCATCATTTAGGAAATCATGCAGTGACTGGAGATATCGTTTCAAATTGTTCTCGAACGCGTTGATGTCCGGCCGCTCCCGTGAAAAATCGAACGGGTGCTTAATCCAGGCCATCACGTTCCAGTCTGTCGCCAAGAATAGTCGCTCGTGCGCCGTTAGCGCTTCGAACCCGCCAGCGCAGCCTCTCAATCTTGGATACCAGCCACCGTTAAACGCTGCCGTCAGTTGTTGGGACGGCTTCCCGATTTCATAGCGCTTCCTTGATCTGTCATAATGTTGTCGGGGAAGTATCCCGATAAGCAATCGCGCACCTTCTCCGTCGTCATCGTCGTCGCTAAACCCTCCCGCGCCTAGTCGACCAATGCTCGCGATATTGTCGTCTGCCATCAGATCTCGCCGGAAGCTGTCAAACAGTCGGCTGAGATCACCCTCCATCTTTTCAAGATCCGCAAAGTGTTCTCGAATTTCCGGTACACTCAAAACCCTGTTGCGAGGACCAGCTCGTACATAAAACGCGCCAGACATCGAATTTTGATAGGGTTTTTTCCAGTGTGGCGGGATCCTCACGTCGAGAATGTAACCTCCAGGGACATCGATCGGAACGACATCAATCTTTGTAGGCAGCGGCGTGATGGTCGACTGGATGACCTGTAGAAACCGATTACAGGTTTTCTCTCGATCGGCAGTCAACGGAACGTAGCTGTCCCACACACCATCCGATTCAATGACACCGATTATGAGATGACCGCCTTCGCCATTCAGGAACGCAACCACATCGTCTACAAAACGCTCCTTGGCTGATTTTGCCCCTCCGGGGTACTTCTTGTCGAGATCGACCTCCCGTTTGAAGTCGTAGAATGTACCTTCGGAAATCCTCCGGTTTTCGATCTCGTCGCGTGTAGGGACCTCGATCATTTGGAGACCTTCATTCTGAACAACTCAATCTGCGGGCATGGTATCGGCAGAATACGGAATGCGGAATCCGACCTGGCCATGGTCGAACGTGAAGTACATGCCCCCTTCCCCCAGGACATCGACGGCGATGTCACCGAGAGCCTCGAAACTGTCCTTTTCCCATTCGCCATACTTGGACCAAATGCATCGCAGTTCTGACGTCAACTGCTCAAGATATGGCTTAAACCAGTGATCATTTAATGCGACCGTGATTTCTGGAACAGCGCTCACAGACATATCTTTTCCATCAAGATGACCTAGCAGATAGCATGCAGCCTTGGTCAAGTTGCAGTAATATGTCGTCATCTCACTGAAGATCCGGTCGTGATCGTGATGGGTGCGATAGGCACGAATCGCCTCGTTTGCCCGCGCCTGCGTTTCATCGAGGTGATAGATGAAAACCTCGGCTGTGTTTCGGCGTGGAATATTGACCCCTCTGGCGGGGTGATCGGCGTCCAATTTTGACCCCCCTGCTGTTTCATCTGTCCATTCGTCTTTTGAAGGCGGATGGAGGGGGAGTTGAAGCGAGTGGATACGATTGCACGTGTTCGTCGAGCCTTTCACGTTCAGGGCTGGTCGGTTAAGCAGATTGTCCGGGAGCTGCATGTCTCCCGCAATACGGTCCGCAAGATATTGCGGTCCGATGAGACGGACTTTTCTTACGAGAGGGAGCGACAACCGTTACCAAAGACAGGTCTTTGGAAAGGTGAGATCGAACGCTTTCTAGCCGCCAACGAAGGCAAGACATCGCGCGAACGACTGACGCTGATCCGGATTTACGAAGAACTACGGGCACTCGGTTACGATGGCAGCTACGATGCGATCCGCCGTTATGCAAAGGGTTGGTCAAAAGACCGCGGTGCCGTGACGGCCGAGGCCTACGTGCCGCTCTACTATGCGCCCGGCGAGGCCTATCAGTTCGACTGGAGCCACGAGATCGTGCTGATCAACGGCGTGACGACCACGGTGAAAGTCGCGCATGTCCGTCTCTGCCACAGCCGCATGATGTTTGCGCGGGCATATATGCGTGAGAGCCAGGAGATGGTGTTCGACGCGCACGACAGGGCCTTCGACTTCTTCCGTGGCACCTGCACGCGTGGCATCTACGACAACATGAAGACGGCGGTCGAGGCCGTGTTTGTCGGCAAAGAACGGCAATATAACCGCCGTTTCCTGCAGATGTGCAGCCACTATCTCGTTCAGCCGGTCGCCTGCACGCCAGCATCCGGATGGGAGAAGGGTCAGGTCGAGAACCAGGTCGGCCTCGTGCGCGAGCGCTTCTTTACGCCGCGTCTTAGGGTCAAAAGCCTGGAGGAACTGAATGCTTGGCTCCTCGATAAATGCGTTGCCTATGCCAAGGCCCATAGCCATCCCGAACAGACGGCGCAGACGATCTGGCAGATGTTCGAGGCCGAGCGTGGCAGCCTTGTGCGCTACGTCGGCCCATTCGACGGGTTCCACAGCGTCCCAGCCTCGGTGTCGAAGACCTGCACCGTGCGCTTCGACAACAACAAATATTCGGTCCTGTCGACAGCCGTCGGCCGCCCTGTCGAGGTTCACGCCTATGCTGATCGGATCGTCATCAAACAGGATGGAGTGACGGTCGCTGAACACCAGCGTAGTTTTGGTCGTGGCGACACTGTCTACGACCCTTGGCATTATGTGCCTGTTCTTGCTCGCAAACCCGGTGCCTTGCGCAATGGCGCTCCCTTCCGCGAATGGGTCTTGCCAACCGCGATGGAAAAGGTCCGCAAGCGATTGAAGAGCGCTGACGACGGTGATCGGCAGATGGTCACCATACTCGGATGCGTTCCTGCCGATGGTCTTACCGCCGTCGAGGCTGCCTGTCAGGAAGCGCTCGATCACGGCGTCTGCTCGGCCTCGGTGATCATTAACATTCTGGCGCGAAGCCGCGATCCGGCTCCCGCAGCTACCCTGCAAATCCCGGATGCGCTTCGGCTTGCCCATGAGCCGGTCGCCGACTGCGCCCGTTACGACAGGCTCAGGAGGGCAAGTTGATGGAACGAACACAGGTTCTTGAACTGATGAGCACATTGAAGCTCTACGGAATGCGCAGCGCCTACGACGAGGTCATGAGCAATGGGATCAAACGGCAGCACGAACCGCCGCATATTGTCGGTGACCTCCTGCAGTCGGAAATCGCCGAGAAGCAGGCACGCTCCATTCGTTACCAGCTCACCATCGCCAAACTGCCGCTGGCGAAAGACATTGACGACTTTGACTTCACCGATACGCCCATCAATGAATCCCTGGTGCGGGAGCTGGCTACGGGCACCTTTGTCGCCGACCAGCGCAATGTCGTCCTTGTCGGCGGCACGGGGACGGGCAAGAGCCACCTCGCCATTGCAATTGCCCGTGCGCTCATTCGTAACGGCACGCGTGGGCGCTTCTACAATGTCGTTGACCTGGTCAACCGCCTGGAAACGGAGACACGCAACGGTAAACAAGGTCGGATGGCAGATTACCTTACACGCCTCGACTTCATTATTCTCGATGAACTCGGCTATCTCCCGTTTGCCCAAGCCGGTGGTCAGCTCCTGTTCCACCTAATCAGCAGACTTTACGAGCGCACATCAATCATCGTCACGACGAACCTGGCCTTCGGCGAATGGCCATCAGTGTTCGGTGATGCCAAGATGACGACAGCACTCCTCGACCGCCTGACACATCACTGCGAGATCGTCGAGACCGGAAACGAATCCTGGCGCTTCAAAAACCGCTCTCAAAGCTAAAGCCGAAGATAATAATCACCCGCACTTGGCCTACCCTCTGCAACCCCGGCCAGCGCCGGGCAGGCCAAGCGCTGATCGCCTACAGGGGGTCAAAATTGGACGCCGATACGGGGTCAACATTCCAAGCCGATTGACAAGCGGGGCCATTGCAACACCCTGCACGAGTTCGGAACTTGGCGTTAGTCGATAACTGGTC
The DNA here is from genome assembly GCF_033957765.2 of Agrobacterium sp. rho-13.3. Classification (NCBI taxonomy): domain Bacteria; kingdom Pseudomonadati; phylum Pseudomonadota; class Alphaproteobacteria; order Hyphomicrobiales; family Rhizobiaceae; genus Agrobacterium; species Agrobacterium sp. rho-13.3. The sequence goes on along the minus strand of NZ_CP192777.1, from coordinate 19,853 downwards.
TCATAGCCACGATCCAGGCCCGCAAGAGCTTCGGCATAATCAACCGCAATGGTCGCGCCGTCGAGAGCCGTCATATTCACGTACCGGCTGATCTCTCGAATGTATGCCCCGACGGTCTCAGCCAGCGTGCGGCCAGCGTTCTCCTCCATTCCGGAAACGGAAATGGAAAAATTGGGTGCACTGACCGGCGGCGCTTCGTCAGGTTCACTCATTTATTGTCCTCATAAATGCGATTTTGCCCATAGCAACGCTTTCAACGCGGAGGCCTTGGCATCAGGTAAAGCCGGGTAAATCTGTTTGCCGGCCTGGCGCTTACCGCTCTCACGCCGGGCAACCGAAACCACGAAGCCATTATCCCGATTGTAGATCACGATGTTGAATCCTTCGGTATTGATATAGGAATTGCCGTTTTGCGAAATCCGCCATTTCCGACCAGCCCAGCTTCTGCGACGCCCACTGAGCCGCCGCAGATCTTTCTCCCGTTCACGTGGCCTAACGTAATCATCTTCCATATGTTCGGCACAAACGCAGCCGACAGCCAGCGTTTCGGTATAATCCGGGTGCTCCATGAAATGGACGTATCGGATCTCGACACTTTCGCACATCTGGCACAGTTGCGAAGGCTCCTCCAGGTCGTCTACGCCGACACAATTCCATCCTTTGTGTGGAACAGAATTCTCTGACCATTTGCCTCGGCTTGTATGCCCTTCCCCCATGTTGATCTCTCCCTTGTCGCCTCACACCGCCATCAAAATTTGAAGCCGCCCATCATTGCACGCAGAATATCTTCCTGTGTCGTGCCTGGTGGAAACGTGTCGGCGGTAAACGGAACGTTGATATAAGCTTGGCCGTCCGATTGTGGGGCCGCGTGGACACCAAATTGCTTTAAGAGATCAAATCCAAGCGCACCGAGATCGACCAATGTATCGTAACTTTCCCAGTGGCCGCGCGTGTCCCAGAGACGGCGCAACTGCTCCGCCAGCTGTTCGATCGCGGTAATGAAGGCGCTATCCTCGGTGGGAACTTCGGGAGCAATGTCACTGAGCGTGTCATTTTCGTTCACCCCGTCGAGATGGCCAATCAAGTAAGAGGCAATTCGAAGCGGCTCAAGAATGATGCTTCCGACTTCGTTGAAAACCCGCACAACGTTGCCATGCCGCCGGTACGACCGGATCGCGTCACGCACCTTGCGACGGCAATCTGTCAGGCGAAGCGCAAGATTTTCTCGGAAGCGCGCTTCTTCTTGAACGGCAAATCCTGCGGACATACGGCATACCGCATACTCGCCCCACCATGCCTCCGCGAAATGCTGTTGATGATCACGTATGAACTCGCCGGAAGGACGTTGAAAATGCACCCCTGGGAAATGATCCTCGCGATACGCATTCTCCTCCACGTGAGCGCACTCGTGGGCAATAATCGCGATAGCCGTCCGGAAATCATTTTCGTCTCGCTCGGCTTCTTCGATGACGATGGGGCATATCGGTCCCGCCGAGAGAACGATATGTGTCTTAACGACGCCGTCTCGCATGACGACAACGCTCTTGCCCACTCCGGCGAGTGCTTCGTCGTTCGTACGAGTTTCAGGCGGGAGGCCCTCCACGCCGCGATCAAGATCACGAAGTGCCTCGTCGTAGTCGATCGCGATCGTCACTCCATCGAGAGTGCTTATGTCAATATACTTGCCGACCTCGTTGAGAATGTGAAACATTTCCCGGCCAAGGCATTCGGCTCCGTATTGATTGGTGAAACCCTGCACCGATATCTGGATTTTTGGCAGAGTAAAAACTAACGCGTCTTCTTGCTCTGAATCGGTCGTAATAGCGACTTCCCCCTCGCAATAAATGTAAGTTTACTGTTCCGATTTAAGGTTGCACCGCCTCGCATTCAATTGGTCGCAGAAGCTTATCTGCAACTCGCTGGCCCGGCAGCAGTTTCATGTGGCCGGAATTCGTTTGCTTACACGCTCTTTATAGGCTCGCCCCTAAATCAAGGGAGCGCCAGCATCGAGCAGCCCATCAAGAAAGTCTTCGCGCGAGGATAGTAAACCCGTCCGCGTCGCCAAGATCAACGCCTCAACCACCTGACGTGCCAGTGAACGAGCCATCACTTGCTGCTGCGTCGAGATGTCTGTCATGGTGCGGCCATGCAGGAAGGCGCTCCTTATGTCGAAAATCTGTTCATACTGGTCGGCATATATACGGGCACCTAGCAGGCCGGCGATCCTTCCTCGCATCCGGTTCGTGGCGCGCATTCCTTTGTGACGATCAGGCGCCATCCGAAAACTCTTCTGATAATCGGCGCGCAGGCCAAGCGCCGCCTCGATCGTGGTAATGTGCGCGAGAAATTCGTCCACGCCCTCGGCGAGGAATGCGCGGACAAGGAAATGTGCAATCGGCGTCTCGAAAAGTACAGATCGCTTTGCCTGCTCAACGATCCCCCAACGGCTTTGATCCCAAAGCGGCAGATCGAAACCGACGGCGTCCTCGAGAGGAAACTCAATAGGCCGCACTTCCTCATAGGTTCCCCCGTGCCCGTCGTCGTAAACATAGTCCTGCCAGCTAAGCGTTTTCGGTGACGGCGGTGCACTCAGCCGGGCGAAGAGATCGCTGTCGATGGTATGAACCCACGGCACTCGAAAACCTCGCCAATCACCTTCGAGAATGGTCGACCAGCTCTCCCAGGGAGCCAGTAGCAAAAAGAACAATGCTTCCTCGAACGCAGCAGGAAACCGTCCCTTATGCGGCTCGATCCGCCCCAGGTCTTGGCTGAAGTCGATCGAGAACATCGGGACCGCCCTCGCCTCTGGCTCATGGTTGAATGCGATAACCTCTTCGACAACCAACCATTGGAACTGAGCGAACCGATCGGCGTCATACAGGTATTGCGGATAGAGCCGCTTTAGCCGAGGCTCGTCTACGATCGAGCGCAACTCGTTAGCGGTAAGCCGGCAGACCCTTGCGGCGCCGAAAGCAAGCGGCGGTAGGTCTGCTGCCAGATCGAGCGGAGCAAGATGTACCCGAGTGGAACCGTTGGCGCGCAGCGCGGCGTCCAGGCCAGCCGCGGCTTCCTGGACAGGCAACGCCAGTTTGGCGGCGGCGGCTTTCAGGTGACATGGCAGGCCCAGCGATCTCAAGGCCGTCGAGAGCGCGAAGGTCGGCCCTGTGTTGCCCGCGCCGGGATACCCATCTCGGCAAGCGTCTCTTAGACGTACGAAAGCTGGGTGCTTGAGGATATTATCTGGCCCTGGTGGGCGGAGTTGCCACAAGGCAGCAATCGCATCGAGCATTTCGGCACTCGGTCCGAGCAGTGCCTCGCTCATCAGCTTATCCGAAGCCGCCGCAACAACTTGCCCAGGACGGCCTCGTAGTTCTCGGCCTTCGAGAAGTCAGCATAAAGCTTACCCTTCAGGAATTCAGGTAGCTCGCACTCCTCGTAGAGCAGCGGTAGCACCACGACCTCGCCACTGGCAATCTCCCTATTCATCGCCACGTCTAGCTCCTTCTTTACCCATGGCGCACCGATCGACTTCTTCGACAACACGACTGCGATGTACCGGCAAAGTTTTATGCCCTCCTCGATCTTGGCAATAAGCGAGTCCCCAATGTCGATTTCGGCCTCATCCAGCCACACGTGCTTCACGCCATGAGCCATGAGATCTCTACGAAGCTGACACACGAAGGGCTTATCGATGCCTGTATGGCTCAGGAAAATACCATGGTATTTCTCATGCGCGGGGTCGGCTTTGTCCACTGCCAGGCTGTCGCGAACGAGTTGGTTGGCCGCAGTTGTCGAGGTGGGAGGCGTCAGCAGCCAACCGGTCGTCGCCCCAAGCGTCACCTTGCCGCCGAGACTATACCCTTCCGGCGTCGTGGCCATTGAGCTGAACCCTTCAGCCGGATCGGATAGGCAAAGACTCCAGCCGCCGGCCTTGGACAACTCGTCGAAGTAGCGGAAGAACGGGCTGTCGGGGTCGAATTCGCCCAGCCGCCGCCCCTTCTTAACGAGAAGATCCGACCGTTTGACAAAACTGGCTATCTTCGGCGTGACATACCCGAGATGCGTTTCGCGGTATCCGAAGAAATTCATGCGTTTCGGTTCGGACATGCACCAGACCACGGTGGCACCGTCCGCGATCGCGACCTCCATCTCTTTCTCCCTGTCGTCCAGGTCGAAGGCGCTGTCGATGTCATATTTGTCGTTCTGACGCTTGAGCTGGCCCAGCTCGTTCGGCTCGTTCGAAAACTCCCCGGCCGTCCCGAACAGGAAATGGCTGTAGCTCTCCGGATTGAGGATGATCGTGTCATATTCGTAGAGCGGATACGCGGCGCGGGCGCGATCGACGTCGGGACGGCATAGGCCCAAGTTCTCGATCTCCACGCCCTCGATAGCATCGCCGGTATAGGTCACACCCACCGTCAGCACTCTTCTCATCAAAAAATCCCTTCCCCATCTTCGCACTCGTTGTCCGTTGCGCCGTTTGCTCCAAGAGCGCCCTCCGCGGCGCGCGCCGGCTTCCGTCTATGACCTCGCCGCGGCTGCCGACAAGCAGCGATCTCGATGCCGGCTAGCACACAACGGGGTGCCAGACGCTCGGCCAGGCGCAAGGTGCCTTCGGTCAGCGGCACGACTGCAACCTGCCGGCCTTGTGACGGCGTCGCCATCAACAATCCGAACGTCTCGCATAGCCCTTTGTAGAGCCGCGACACCTGACCCGTGTGCCGGGTATTAATGATACCACCCTTGCATTCGGCCGAGATAACGCGGTCGCCGACCTCCGCCACAACATCGCCAAGCCCTGACTTGGGGTTCACAGTGATCGTTTGGCCCGCCGGGTTCCGATAGACTCCGCCATAGGCCGTCGTGCCAAGCCTCGAGACCATCGCGAACTTCTGGCCCAGCAGCCAGCCGGCAAAATCGAATTGCTTGCCATGCTCGCCGTCCGGATGAATGCGCACATGCTGCGCGTCCGCCGTGCGCTGGAGTTGCATGGCGTAGGCCACCATGACAGCGCCTTCGTAGAGGTGGAGCTCAGGGGTGCCATCAGAATTGCCGGCACGGTTCGGCGGTGGCTCGAGTGCAGTCGCAAGATCCTCGAAGTTCAATTGAGCCTCCCCAGGTGACCAAGCCACGGTGAATTAGTTGAAGACGAACCGTAGAGATCCTTTTTATATTGCAGGCGATATTCTATGATTCTGAAATGATAATCTCACTTACATTTTCTAGCATCGGCAAGGTAGAACTTGACTAGCCACCAAACCAGGACATCGAAAGGCGGCCGGTATGAGCTCTGACGCGTCGACCACAGCACTCGTGGCCGGAGGCCGGGCGACGGAAGCCGGTATGGATTTCCAGGCGCAGGTCGGTACGTGGTTCGCTGCCCATCTATTGGCGCGGCTTCCGGTCGGAGGTCGTTTCGGGATGGCGAACACCGCACTTCCCATCGAACTGCGACTTGAAACCGGCGAGGGCCTTGATGACATATCGATCGGAGATGATGACGGCGGCAGGATCGATATCCAATGTAAGACCAGTGCCGGTCTCTCGCAAAGCGCCACCAGTCCACTGGCAAAGACGATCGCGCAACTCGTCAAAACAGTGACCGACAAGCGAGCGGCTGGAAAGCCCATTGACAGAAGTAGGTCCCGCGCAGTTTTGGCAGTCGCAGCCGATGCGCCTCGATCACTCGATAATATCGAGAGGGCCTGCCGAGCATTCGATATGGGAGGCCAGTGGGCGACGACCAAGGCACAGCGCAACAAGGCTGAAGGCGACGCACTGGACCTGTTCGAGCTGCATGCGCGATCCGCATGGTTGACGCACGCTTCTGTTCAACCGTCCGAGGATGATCTCCTAACCATCGCTCGCATGTTCAGAATTGCGCGATTTTCCATGGACGAAGGCGCAGACAATTGGCGGGAAGCCTCAGCGATCCTCGGATCTCGGCTTTACGGCTCTCCGGCGAATGGGGACGCACCACTGCGCGATCTCAAGGCGATCGTGAGAGGACTGATTTCAAGCGGTGCTCCGGCAGACCGGGCGGGTCTAATAGGGGCGCTTAGGTTGAGAGGGCACAATGATGTCGGTGCACCAAACTTCGAGGCGGATCTGGCACGCGTTGAGGCAACCACGGTAGCCGAACTCGACCGCTTGTCCGGTCACACACGACTTCCACTGGGACAGGGCATCTCCATACAACGACAGAGCGATAGTCCACTTTCGGCCGCCGTTTCGTCCGGTTCTCTCATCGTGATCGGCGAGCCCGGAGCAGGAAAAACGGGTGCCCTGGTAGCAATGGCGCAAGCCCAACGCGACGCTGGCACGAAGGTCGTATTCCTCTCTGTCGATCGGTTTCCGGGGATCGGCACCACCGCGGATCTTCAGTCCGAGCTTCAACTTCAACGACCTCTGTGCGAAGTGCTCTGCGCGGCCCCAGGCTCGTCTCCTAAACTGCTTATCGTCGATGCGCTGGATGCCGCACGTGGTGGTCCCGCTGAAGGCGTTTTTGCGCAGCTGATAGAAGCGATGGCTGCGTCGCAGAATGCCAGCTGGACAGTCGTTGCGTCGATCCGGACGTTCGACCTCAAGAATGGGCGCAGGTTCCGCAACTCCATACCGGGACCTCCTCCGAACGCGGATTACGCAGACGCGTCGCTCGGCAACGTGCGTCATTTTCAGATCCCCCGTTTGACAGACGCCGACCTTGATCTGGCGGGCAATACCGAGGTCCAGCTCGGTGGACTGCTTGCGGCAGCTCCCCAGAAACTGCGGGACCTCCTCCATAACGTGTTCAATCTTTCACTTGCCGCACAATTGCTGACTGACGGCGCCAATCCTGAGAGTATTCGCGGCGTCTCAACCCAATCCGACATGATCGACGCCTATGAGGATCACCGCCTTATCGGTAATCCCATGCGGCAGGCCGCGGCTGCCACTGTCGAACAGATGACCCGCCGACGTCGGCTGGCGGTCCGCAAAGTTTCAGTGCATCACGACCGGGTCGATGACGTCGTGCAGTCAGGTGTTCTCGCAGAAGCCGGGGATCTCGTGAGTTTCTCCCACCATGTGGTATTCGACCATGTCGCTGGGAGATTTTTCCTCGAATGGGATGACCAGGATCTCCTTATAGGACAGTTAGGTGGCGACAGCTCGATCGCATTGATGCTCGCCCCCGCCCTACGCTTCGCGGTCGAAAGGCTTTGGCGCGGTGACCGGTCGGGCAAGCCTGCCGTTTGGCGCCTCGTTGCTGATATCTATTCAACCGCCGAAGTTGATCCTGTTCTTGCCAATGTTGCTTTGCGAAGCGCGATCGAGGGCGTCCACAGCCGGGAAGACATTGCAGGCCTGATGGAATTGATCTCGTCGCGTTCGGCTCAACCCGCCACGGCCACAATGCTTTCGCGATTAGCTCGTTTCGTTGGCCTATCTGTAGATACTGTCGGATCTATTCCACGCGAAGAAGCACTTGCGTGGGCGCAGGTCGCCGAAGCCTCGATCCTGCCCGGTACACGTGAACTCTCTGATGCTACCCGATTTCTGCTGCATATGCTTTTCGAAAGATGCGACCTCTCCGACCCCACCATTGCAACAGTTTTTGGCCGGGCTTCAAGGGCCCTGTTGACATTTGCCTGGGCCACAGAGCCATCGATGCAGCAAACGGCGACCGGTGCCATCCGGTTCGTTGGCAAGAGTTTTGGCTCGGATCCGGTCGCATCTCGATTGCTTCTCGACCACATTCTGCGCGATCCGCATTTCTCGTCCTACGCGGACCGGGAAGCCACTTGGCTTGCCGAGCAGATCATGCCGATAGCGCGATGTGATCAAGACTTTGCCGTGGAAATTGCGCGAGTGCTTTTTTCCCGCGATATCGATGACGACAGCATATCTCATTTCGGCGGCCGACCGAGCCGCATCATGGCTCTATCTTCTAACCGAAAGCAGGACTATCGCCACAGTCGCTACAATCTTGGTCGACATGTCCCCGACCTTCTCGAACTATCGGCATATCTTGGCACACGCGTCGTCATAGAATCAGCCCTCAAGGAAATTGATCGAGAAATGCCGATTGGCGAGCAGCGCGAACAGGTCTCTATCCCTTCCCGCCCGACTTTCGACCTGCTGGGAAGGGAATACGCGCTGAATGCATGGGATCAACCTGGTGGTCGCGGCGACTCTGATCAGAATGCACTCGTCCAGTTTGTGGCGTTTCTACGCGGCTGTTCAGTCGGAGCATTCGAGGGAAGTATCGGGGCAGCGGCATGTGGTTACACAAGCCCGGCGGTATGGGCACGGTTGCTTGGCATTGGGGCCGAACGTGTTGCGGAAACGGCAGATCTGTTGTGGCCATATGCCAGCAACCCGACAGTCATGGCACACGAAGATACAGTCCGGGATGCGACGCGATTCACCGCGGCCGCTTATCCCTCAAGGTCGCTTGAGGAGCGAGCAGCGTTTGAAACCGTTGCTTTACGTGAAGACTTGTTCGAAGATGAGCGAGAACAACGCTGGTGGCGTCACGCGCTGAGCCGTTTTCTCTCGCAAGCCGATGTCGACATGCTTGCAACTGACGCGATGCGCAGTCTAAGGGCGGAGCTCGCCGAAGCCGGTGAATTAACTGAAAACACCCCGCTTCGGAGCTTCTCGATCCGCTCGGGTTCAAACCGCAGTGTTACGCGCAGCTTAATGGCAGGGCGCGGCGTCAACGTAGATCAAGGCATCGACGCGCAAATGATAGCGCAGTCGGAAGCTCTTCATGACTTGGTCGGGCAGACGCCGTCGACCAGCGAGGCCCCCGCACTTGCAGCCTTATGGGACGTGACGCAGGCGACGATCGCAATGTACGACGAGCATGCGGGGGACCTCAATGCCGAGGTTGAGCAGCCTGTGTGGGGTCATATCAGCAATGCTGTCGAGAGGATCGCAAGCAGCGAGGCCTATGTGCCCGGCAGTAACGTCATGCCGCCCCTCGCAACGTTCCTCGCTCTTGTGCGCCGCCTTTGGTTGAGCCGATTTCCGGAGCCACGGGATTCCGATGGCTCGGGTCTGAGCTGGGGGAATTGGGAGGTACGAATATACGCGGCACAGGCGTATGTGGCGCTCGCCAACAGATTTGGCGCAGATCATGGCGAGATACTGGACATGATCGAAGCATCTTTGGCTGACCCTGTGGCCCAGGTCCGTCTACAGGCGGCTCGCAGCCTGCAGGTTTTGAGCAGAGTTGCTCCCGAACGGATGTGGCCTCTAGCCGACACTATTGCGCGCAACGAGACCCACAGCAACATTCTTGCGTCGTTCCTAACACATTTTCTCTTTCAATTTGCCTGGCATGAGGTGGAGCGCTGCGAGGCAATAATCGAGGTGGTGCTGGAGCGCCATAACACGCTTGATGACGTCGATGGTACAGGGAAGGACGAAGTCGGATCGTCGCTTGGACAGCTCGCTGCACAGCTCTGGGTGCAACAGGAGCGCGAGGCAGCACTTCGATGGCTTGAAACGTGGACACAAGATCTGTCAGTCCATCGCGAGGAACTTCGGTCTTTCATTTCCATGCTAAGGCACTCTTTCTTTGCACGCTATTCGGCCACAGACGTGCAAGACGTCGCAATCTGCGACCGGAGCCAAAGGGCGGCAATGTTAGTTCTTGAAGCATGTTCGGCCGCATCCATCCGAAGCCATACACTAGTTGTGGTAGATAACGTGCAAGGCACCGCCCGTGATGCGGCGATCGAAACATATCGCGTGGCTGAGGATCTCATCCACCACCTGATGAACCAGCTTTATTTCGGGTCGGGTGCTCATCACGAGAACCACGACCCTGCGCCCGGACTTCCTAATTTCGACGCGATGCGTCTATTTCTTGCGGACTATCGTCCGATGCTCGACCTTCTCGCGAATTCTCATGAACCGTCGACACATCACCATCTGGTAGAACTCTACGAGTATCTCATTCCCGCGGATCCAGAGGGGGTTTTTGCAGCCCTACACTACGTCCTGATCGGTCCTGCCGCACGCGAGCACTATCATCATGAAGACCTCGCCAGCGGTGCTATTGTGAGGATGATCACGCGCTATATTGCGGACCATCGATCAATCTTCGAAGATAATGAACGTCGTGCCGCCCTCGTCGAAATCCTTCGGCTCTTTTCGGAAGTCGGCTGGTCAGAGGCATTGAGGCTCCTTTATGATCTGCCAGACCTACTGAGGTAGAATGACACACCTCACGTGCGCTTCTGAGCGAACGCCGCCGGGCCTTGGAACTTGCAAGTGCCTGGCAGCGAAGCAGTCAGAGCTATACGATTCCCCATGCCCGAAACCTCCCCCTCCCCGTCATCTCTCTGAGGCCGAGTTCCAAAACGATCCGCCGCGCCGCCTGCGGCGTGACCTCGAGCGTCTTCGCCACCATTTTTGCCGACACCAACGGTTTCGCCATCACCAGCTCGACCAGCTCCGGCAGCTTTGAAGACGTCCGGCGTCCGTCCAGCTTCCGCTCCATCATTTTTCGGGCGAGCGCCAGACGATCGTGCTCCTTCAGCCCGATCTCGGCGGCCGCCAAAAACCCGTGGGCGATGGCCAGCAGCCGGGTTTCCCGATCGCGATGCCGGCGCCGATCCACCGGGACGGTTCTGAGGCCGGTATTGATGGCGGCGAGATGGGCACCGGTGGTAACGCCGGTCTGGCGCATTATCGACGCGGCCAACAGCCGGCCAAGCCAGGGCGCGTGCTGGAGGACGGAAAGCTCGTTCCAGGCATCGAGGACGACGACGGCCTGCAGCATCGCTGGCAAGTTTCCCGCCTGGCGCACCACGCCCCGCCATTCGTCGAGCCTGGAATCCTCGTCCCAATCGAGATCGTAGATCATCGGATCTTTTTCGGCCGCGCCGCCACGGCCGGGCCGGGTCGCGTTTGCTATCGCGGCTTCGGAGCGGGCCAGCACTGCATCGATTGCGGCGTAGTCAACGCCGGGGAGATTTTCGATGTCGTCGGCATCTTCCCCCTCGCCTTCCGGATCGTTCACGACCGCGCGCCGGATGGCATCGCCGGTCGTGGCCTCGTCCGTGTCAGCCGCCGTGATCTCCGAGGTCTTTCGCAGCGTCCGAATACCGTCGGCCGACAGTGCCCAGCCGGGGAGTTGGGCGGCGATGCGCCGGCGAGTGCGCAGGACGTCGCGGGCGATTGTCAGTTCGTGGGTGGGTGTGCGAATATCTCTGATATCGTCGTGGAGGACGAGGTCTTCGAGGTGGACGAGTTCGCCGTCGATCCAGAGGGACGCACAGGCATCGGCGAAGTTGGAGCGCTCAATCCAGCCCTGGCCGACCGGCGAACGGGCGATGCGCTCGTCCAGACGCGCGAGAGCGACTGCCGCGTCGAAAGCCGGCCGCATCAGGGCCGTCATGCTGATTTTCGCGAGATCATAAGCCATTGAAATCATGGTAAACGATCTTTCAAAAGAACTCTATATGAATATTGCGGTTCGCCACATGGTATGATTGGCGGTTGAGCTTCTAACCATCGATAACAAACGTTTATCGATGGTAGTTGATCTGGAGTCGCAAATCAGAAAGAATCGGGCCAAATCACGGCCCTGAAGGCCGCCGAAACCCACGATTTTGGAGCGTCCGTGCTCAAAGCCAAGACATCACTGACCGCCGTCGAGCGGCGCGCTGAAGAACTCGACACCATCGCTTCCGTGCTGCCTATGGAGCGCCGCGACGAACTCGCCGAGCTTCTCACTGACCAAGACATCGAGACGCTGCGCCATCTCGTCAACCAGGGCATGGGCGACAACACATTGCGGGCACTCACCTCCGATCTCAGTTATCTCGAGGCGTGGGGCTTGGCAGCAACCGGGAAATCGCTGCCTTGGCCCGCGCCCGAAGCGCTCCTACTAAAATTCGTTGCCCATCATTTGTGGGATCCTGAAAAGCGTGCAGCCGATCCCGGCCATGGCATGCCGGCCGACGTCGACGGAAACCTTCGAAGCCAAGGGTTCCTGAAATCCGTCGGCCCGCATGCGCCGGCGACGGTGCGCCGGAGGCTGGCGAATTGGTCGACGCTGACCAAGTGGCGGGGCCTTGATGGCGCCTTCGCCTCCCCTGCCCTGAAATCGGCCATCCGCCTTTCGGTTCGCGCCGTCCCCCGGACGCGGGGTCGCAAGAGCGCCAAGGCGGTCACCGGTGACATCCTGGCAAAACTGCTGTCGACCTGCGCGACCGACAGCCTGCGCGATCTCCGTGACCGGGCAATCCTGATGGTAGCGTTTGCGTCCGGCGGCCGGAGGCGCAGCGAGATCGCCGGACTTCGGGTGGAACAATTGACCATCGAGCCGCCGATCAAGATGCCGGACGGCCCTCCCCTCCCCTCTCTTGCCATTCATCTCGGCCGGACCAAGACAACGTCGGGCGAGCAGGACGATACCGTCTATCTCACAGGCCGGCCGGTCGAGGCTCTCTATACATGGATGTCGGCGGCGAAGATCGATAAGGGCAGTATCTTCAGGGGGATTGGGCGATGGGGCACCGTGTCAAAGCGGGCGATCGATCCGCAGTCTATTAATACGATTCTCAAGCAGCGGGCGGAGATGGCAGGGTTGGAGCCGGGGGAGTTTTCGGCGCACGGGTTACGGTCCGGGTATTTGACCGAGGCCGCCAACCGCGGCATCCCGCTCCCGGAGGCGATGGAGCAATCGCGTCACCGATCCGTCCAGCAGGCTTCAAGCTATTACAATAATGCCACGCGCCGCAGTGGCCGGGCGGCGAGGATGCTCTAGACAGATTATGAGGCCGTGAGAGTATGGCGATCTGCGTGCATTCTCAGCTAATCGGAAAATACTCGACCCTTTTCAAGGCTGAAAGCAGTGCTTGAGTGGATTTCCCATCCGTAACCGCGTTCGTCACGATACATGCAAGTGCCATTAGAGTTTCCTCGTGAGAGCCGTCTCCCATCGACCTAAAACCACGCGCAAAACGCGTTTGCTCACCGAATTCCAAAGCGGCTTTGTCTTGGTAGGGACCGTCATTGGCAACTTTTTCGGGCGCTAAGCCTGAAGCAAACCCCCAACGAAGGTCATTTAGTTCTGATGAGCAGAAGACGCCGCATTGAAGGATCACAAAAGCGTCGAATGGATAACTATCTGATCCTTGCTCTTCAAATTGGTACAGAAGGTCGTCTTTAAGATCTGGGTCGATCTGATACGCAAACAGAAGCCGCGTCGGGACCGGATCACCATTCCTCTCTGCAAACGCCGCAACCTCGTTCATAGCCTCGCACGCCTTGTTGAGGGTATGTTCGGTCAGTGTCGATTTCACTTCCACGACGACGCGGATCTGTTCCCAAGTTACAACGGCGTTGACCGCTCCAGCGTCAATCGGCCATGCCACCCCGTCAAACTCATCAAGAACAACAAGATCGAGCTCCGGCCCCAGTTGCTCTCCTCCGATTGCGCTTGCGAATACATTCGTATGGGGCCTGTTTCTCTTTGAAAGCCATGTACCAATAAAATTTGCAACCGCGTCTTCGCGGATTACGCCTTTTCCTCCCGGCAACTTGTGTGCAGCACTGCGATGATATGCGGCCATCATTTCGTGATAGTGGCCCAACAGTGTCCTTGACAGTCGTGGTGGCAATTGCGTCATTTCGGGGTCCCAGTGCGTCCTATGTGTTACCCCGTGTAACCGTCAGATCTTAAAGTACCGTAGCGCGGCAGCTGAAAGAAGTGACCCCATGAGGACGCTACCACACACGTCAGTTGGAAGAGGGCATCGCGTTGGTTTCCCGCTGAACAACGGTCTGTGTGAACAAGCACAGAGCATTCAGGCCGCCCTCGCTCCCTCAGAAATGAAATAATTTGGCAACTATGTCAGGTCGTGAAGGTCTTTGCCCAAGGCCGGCCCCAATTGCCACTCACTAAATCTCACCTCTAAGCCTGCACGTTCGGGAGTGCAGCACATTGGGCCAACTAGATAATGATCCGCTTCTGGGAATGGGCCGAGGCGGACCAGTGGCCACGTCTGCCCATCTCCTGAAGCTTGTATTCTCAGAACACCGCTCTGGACGGTCACCCTTATCCAAAAATCGGATGGGTTGCCGTCATATCGCCCCGTTGCCCAGTCGGATACCTCATCCGTCAACACGCTGCCCAACAAGCCATATCCGTCTGAGAACTCGATCCCGGTCTTGACCCAACGTCTCTCGTCGAGCCTGACCATGAGTCCAGCCTGGTCGTAGAGATGTTCAAAATGGGCTTGGACTCGAATCTGGGCGGTGAAGTCACGATCAGCCCGGAACGCGTAAAAGTGGCCACTGTCGCGCACAAAGCCATAGTGTGTCTCTCGCCAAAAATCCGTGTTGGCGTCAGTCATTACGGAAATTTCGATATCAGAAGCAATTGCTGCCGTGGGCTCGTTGAGCCAATGTCCATTTTTAAGACTCGGCAAGGGCGTCTCCTTTGACAACTGGTGGACTTGCTCAGCCGCATCTCACCTAAACGGTCATTCCTTAAAAAGCGCAATTGTCGTCGACAGGCAAGGCCTGACAGGTTCATTCGCTTGGCAACTACATTGCGGACATGCAGGCCGCTCCGGAAAAACAGAAAGGCGGACGGACCGCTTTCGGCCCCAACTCGGACAGTGCGTCGATTGAAGCGAAAGTCCGGTGTTGGCGCATTATCTCACCGAGGCTGCCAACCGTGGTGTTCCGCTCCTCAAAGCAATGGAAAAGTCGCGCCATCGATCAGTTCAGTTGCGTCCACCTATTATGGCAATGCGACATGACGCACGGGGAGGAACGCGCGCTTACTGTAGTGGCTTGGAAGTGAGCGACTGGCAAAGGACGGCTTATGTTTTGGGACAGACTTTGATATTGGACACAGGTGCGCGTAAAAGAGGTGGGAAGCCTAGTGACACAGAACCATCGACGACTTCTGCACACGGGCCTACAGAATTACGATCATGCCGAGTTCGAAGTCGATTCGCCATTTTTCTCGCAAGCCCTCCAAGCACATCGTTGTCCCTGTTGTGCAATTGGCCTTCAGGTGTTTGAGCATGAATTGGAGACGAAACCACTGAAGCCAGGATACGGCCAGGTTCGATGGTTGCACCTTGAGATATGCCTCGCCTGTGGCTGGTGGAATTTTCGTCAAGACCATGAATCGTTACCATTTGAGGGACCTAGGGAGATTTCCAGGTCTACATGGTGGGAACTTACCCATGCGCTGCAGAGCGAGATTAATTTAGGTTCAACCACCCTCCCCCTCGAACTGATCAGAAAGCACCTTCTGCGGCGTTGGGAAGATCGGAAGTTGATTTCCGCCCAGCAGGCAGAGGATCTCGTTGCCTCGCTTTTACAGGAGCATCACGGCGGTCAGGTGATCCGAACCACAGCTAATGCAAACTCCCCCGACGGCGGGATCGATCTGTATCTCGCATGTGGTGATGACGGCACGGTTAGACGTGCAGTTCAGGTGAAACGTCGAATAGCGACGGATACCGAACCTGTTGACGAAGTACGTAACTTCGTTCGTGCGATGGTTTTGACTGGGTCTGACTGTGGAATTTTCGTCACTACTGCCTCGCGCTTTTCTAAAGTTGCGCAAGGTGTGCCGGACCTTGCGAAGGAGGCAAAATTCAAACTCGAGCTCGAACTCGTGGATGGTGAACGTCTGTTCGAGATGCTCCGAGCAACGAGCGCGACGATGACTGCCCAACTTCCTCCAAGGGTTGAGCCCGATCAGGAGTGGCTCGGCGGTAATGGGCGGACGATTCTGGCGCGCGAGCTATTCAATGGTGACATCAGAGGTTGGGCCTGATTCGTACATCAATATTCCAAGGCCTAATTGAAAACAGACCCCGAGGCGGGACTGACTACGTGGTCGCACGATGTCAAGAACCCGCCCACCCGGCTCCGGAGATCGGGATCCTGCCATAGCCGCTCAATTCGCAGCTATATTTTCGACTTCGGCGTCATGCGCCAGCCACTTCCTCATACCAATAATGACATTGGACCTAAACCCATTTCCTAGAGAGTTGCCAGCCGGAAACTTTCTACAGCGAGGAAAATATCACAGTAATATCAGTCGCTTCACGCTCTGATCGTTAGAAACTGACGTTTCCGGGCCGCTCGGAATGGAACGACTTGAGTCGCAATTCCGACGAAACTCCTCTCCGCCGTATGGTGTTCAGCACTTTTGGAGGCTCTTTTATTTCAACTGTCATTCACGCCGATCTCTTTCCGGCTTCACCGTTCGATCGCAACAGCGCCATCACCATCGGTCCAAGGGAAAACTCGCCCCGCGCCGCCCGGTTGGTGAGATCACGCAGATAGCCGCCGGCCGAATTGATGTGCCCTGCCCTCTCCAGGATACAGGCAATCGCAACTGCTGCGTTCTCGGGCCCCATGGCTTCGCAGGCCTCCTGATAGGCCGATGGGCTCACACCCAGCATCGACCTCACCACGACTGCGGCTGACATCAGATCGCGCCAACTACCCACAGCGCCGGCCGGACCATAGTCGTTAATTTGTGGGCACGCCTTCAGCACAACACCCAGAGGAAAGGCCTTCAGCGTCTCAGTGTCAGGCTTGCGTCCCTTGTTCGGCTTTTCGCCCTGCTCTTTTTCAGAGCTAGGTTCAAGTTCATTGCAGGATTCTGGTTTTGAATTCTGTATGTGCTGCTCAATATGAGCATCATTGGTGCTATTAAATTCTGAATTTGACTGCGTATCCAACAGATTAAGGATTTCCTCGCGCAGAAGCTCCAGTTCATCGAGAATGCTGGCGACGTCAGCCATGGTTGGGGAGCGTGGAATGCGGGCGACGAGGTCGATGTACATAGCCTCGATCGCCATCCAGTCGCCGTCAGCCCCCTCCTCTATCGCCGCAGTAATGAGCTTGCGAACATCCCGGCGGCAGATTGTCAGGTTCTCTTTCGCCTTACGGAAAGCGGAACGAGCAGCAACGACTTTCTGCGCGATGACAGCAAGCTCTTCAGATCTGGCAAGGATTGGCGATAGATCGAAACCAAACGCATTTTCAATCTCTCCGACACCGTTCTTCCGCGCATAACGCTTTCCGTTAGCACTGTCTTTGCGAACGATAAGACCAGCATCAACCAACAATGCGAGATGCCGACGTAGCGTGGCCCCTGCCATACCATGGGCTCGAAGGATCAATTGAGCATTTGAGGGAAACACGACGAGCTGCGCGTCCTGGCGCAATTCGTTTTCCGGATAGAAGCTCAGAAGCGCGTCGAGCACAGCCAGGCTGTTCGACTGCAAGCCGAGTTCTTCTCTCGCTTCCGAGGCATCACGGAAGACTTTCCATTTTTCGACCGTTTTGCCAGCCTTGATATCGTTTGTGGCCACTTGCCGCTTCACCAAGGCGAGCGTCATTGGCCGCCGCCCAAAAGGCGTCGTCACACTTCCTGTCTGCATTTCTTTCACCTTTCAAAAGGCAAAGAAAAGGCTACGCCAAGACGGCGTTGACTCTTGACTGGGATTCCGGGAAATGCGATTCTCTAAGCGACCAAACTGAGAGAGGCCTTCTGGAACACCGTTTCGGAGGGCTTTTTCTTTGCGCTATCGTTCCTTTCCTGTTTACGATTCGCCCTACTGCTTCGACCTCTTGAACGAAGCGTAGATCTCTGGGAGGGCCGACATCAGGTAGTCCGCAAAATCCGGAGCGGCCTTTTTGTCGATCATTAAAGTCAGCGTACGCTTGTCTTGCTTGTAACGAGCGGCCTTGGTGCCGTCCTCAGCTTTCCAAACTTCCGTTTCAGTCTTCACTGCCTTTGTCTTCTTAGGGGTGACAGCTTCGAATACTCGAGCGAAACGCTCGTCAGAATTCAAGCTTTTCACCGCATCGTCATTGAGTAACGTACGGGCAGTTTCGGAAGCGCCATCTTGTCCCAGGCGGCCCGACAATTCGTACCAACGGTCCCGACCGGTTTTAGGGGCCGCGCCGATCAAGCGGATAATATCTGCTGGAAGCTGTTTGGCGGCTTGGATCAACCGGGAAAGATTGCTTTTATCAACCGCAAGAGCCGCCATGATGACCGGCCGCTGAAATCCACCGGCTTCAAGCTCTGCGGCGTATAGGGCGCGCTCAATAAATGAAAGATCCTGCCGAGCGCTGTTCTCTTGCCCTTGCGCCAGAACCAACTCGTCATCCGACAAGGTGCGAATCGCAGCCTTCACTTTGATGCCGGCAGCCTTCACTGCTCTCAGGCGTCGGCGCCCGTAGGCAATCTGGTATCGACCTTCGACAGACGGGTGAGGGCGCACGAGGATGGGGACCTGCTGACCGTGCTCTTTTATGTTACGAGCGAACTCTTCGAACTGCTCTGGAGACTCCTCCAAGCGGTCTGCCACGAGCGGCGCGTCAATGAGATCTGGATCGAGTTCCGTAAGCGACTGAGACTTCAAAAGCTCAATGGAGCGCGAGACCGCACCTATCGCACCACGTGGGGAATACTGCGGAGTGGCAGCATCCTGCGCGGCAATGTCTTCGGAGTTTCCGGCTGGCAACTTTGGTCCAGCGAGGTCGGAGAGCAGGTGTTTTCTAGCCATTAGTAGCCCCCTCGGGTGTCGAGATTGCCGCCCCACAATAAGGGGTTTCCCGAAAGTTTCCGGCTGACAACTTTTGCGCTTCTACGCGAGATGCGAGCGTCATTTGCGCCCCCATGCGCTCTGAATGAGCTGTGCGATTTCAGTGTTCACATTGTCGAGCGATTCCATCGCACGGTCGTAGGTCGCGCGCGTAAACTGGTCACGGCTGACTTCATAAAGCGTCTGCTTTGTAATTCCGGCGTCGGAGATAGCTGTGCTTTTCAACATTGGATGATTTAGGACATGGTCACCGAACATCGTCCTCATAAACGATACCATCTGGTTCTGAGGACCATCACCGGGCTCGTAGCGAGTGACTAGGTACCGCATCCAGTCGTAATTCATGCTTCCGCCTGCATCGGCGACGACGCTCAGCAATTCCGATGTCATCAAAAGAAACTGGCACATGGACATGACGTCCAGCATCTGCGGGTGAACCGTGACGAGGACGGCGGTCGCTGCACACAGAGCGGAAATGGTTAGAAAGCCAAGCTGCGGAGGGCAGTCGACGACGACGACATCATAGTCGTCCGCCACTGAAGCAATCGCATCGTCCATGCGCGTGAAGAAGATGTTTTTCCGATCGTTCGAGCCCAAGACCTTTGCCGTATCGTGCTCGAACTCCATCAGCTCAAGGTTGCCTGGCACCAGATCAAGGTTGGCGAAATAGGTCTTCTTGATCACGTCTTTTAATGGGCGACGTTCAGCGTCATAGCGCATCGCACCGTAAAGCGTCTCATTGTCTTTCACGTCGAACTCCGGCTGGAAGCCGTGCAGTGCCGACATACTGGCCTGCGGATCAAGATCAATCGCAAGAACACGATAGCCGTTCAGGGCGAGATATTGCGCCAAGTGTGCAGCTGTTGTCGTCTTCCCGCTGCCACCTTTGAAATTGACGACTGTGATGACTTGCAGATGCTCTTTACCGGAGCGTTTGGGTGAGTAGCGCCTATCGTTTTTCCCAGTTAAGTCCAGGTATTCACGAAGGGCCTGGATTGTTTCGACGGTATACGAACGGCGGTTATTGTTGCCAATTTCGGGTTGGGGACCTTTACCCTCGATGGAGAGGTGACGAAGGTACCCGTCGTTAACACCGATAAGCTTTGCGGCTTCCGTCGAGGAGAAGGAACGCAAAGTTTTACGCGCCTCTGGCGGGTACAACTTCACACGGTGTTCGTGCAAAGCACCCGAGAGGTCGCGCGCGTGGGCGCCGATCAGTTTATGAATAGCCTTCTGAAGCTGCGCCGGATTTTCCAC
>NZ_CP192778.1:0-80644 GCF_033957765.2 Agrobacterium sp. rho-13.3 | reverse complement strand
GGATAGTATTATCTATGTGGCAACCGTCAAGGGACACGGCACGCTCACCGGGTATATATTCTATACTATTTTATACTAATTCGGGGTATATCATACCTTTTATACCCGCATTCTATAGCTAGCACTGCCAAATTGTACTATATTTATACTTAGCTAAGCAAATCTATGCTACGCGGTAAAAATCATCTAAATTATCGTAAAATATGGATTATATATGCTTGTAAGCCAGTGGGTTTGCGTGCTAGCATGGCTTCTATATGCGTCGCGCTGGTCGCTCAGCCTTTCCCTTGGGGTTGGCGGTCGCAGCTCAGCACACACAAATTACAAACCAACATATATTTCCTATTGCGCATTCGTCCATATTGGCATATATTTCCCATGTAGAACGCAATATATATTCATCGCAAACGGAGCGATCGCTGCATGTCTTGCCCACCTATCACGCTTTGCAACGTCCCTCAACGCAGGGCCTTCGACATCTCCCCATACATGCCTCTCATTCAGGATATCTGCGCTCTCGCCGCGATCGTCGCGTTCCTCGCAGCAACGCAGAAGAATCCCATGGGTGTCGCCCACCTCTGCCGCTCATGGAGCTTCGGAATCTATCTCTATCGCTGCACACGCAGCAGGCGCAGCCTGGCTTTCTGAGGACAGGACAATGAAGAAAAGTTACACAGTCGTTGAAAACGCGGGCTACGAGCGTGAGTGCGACGTACACACCGCCAACAGCCACGACAACGCTATCAAATGGCGGGATCGCTACTATGAGCCAGGGGAGATCGAAAGCCTCCATGTCGAGATCGCGTGCGACTTGCCGGATGGAAGCCGCACCTACGAATTCTGAACAACGGTGAGCATCATGTCAAAATTGAAAATC
Source organism: Agrobacterium sp. rho-13.3 (assembly GCF_033957765.2). Taxonomy (NCBI): domain Bacteria; kingdom Pseudomonadati; phylum Pseudomonadota; class Alphaproteobacteria; order Hyphomicrobiales; family Rhizobiaceae; genus Agrobacterium; species Agrobacterium sp. rho-13.3. The sequence goes on along the minus strand of NZ_CP192778.1, from coordinate 79,767 downwards.
AGTACCGTGCAAACAGTCTCCCGCACTACCGCACAAGGCGATATTTATGAAGCAACTCGACCCGACAACGACAGCCCATGGGAGATCAACTTCCCAACAGGAAGCGAGCGCTTCCACGGAAGCCAAACGGAGGTGCTCGCTGAGATCGGTCGGGTCATTGCAATCCACTCAGCGTCTACTGATGATTGATACAGGAGTAAAATTGTGAAAACCGAAACATTCTACGATAACGGGGCGACCATTACGCTCAAGCACGATGACGAGGAGGGACTGATGTCGTCTGTTCTCATCGTAGATCCTAGCGGTGTCGAATTTGATATCCCCGTACCAAGATTAGATGAGCAAGGCGTTCCTAACTTCAATGGACGGCCAGTTACGTTGGATGATCTCAGGGAACTGGCACTGCTTCGAACGACCTATGGGCCTATTCTGCAAAGCACATCTGAGAATGAACGAAGTGAGATGGCCGAGACAATGGGTTCTGACCTCGATGAAGAGGGGAATTACTTTGCGTGGCTTCGCCTTCTTAGGCAGGCAATCAACGAGGGCGTCTTTCGCCCGCACTCCGCCTAAATTTCAGCCGTACTACTTTCAAAGGACCAACCATTGTTCATCAGAACCGGAACCATCGCTGCCCTTGCAGCACTCTTCGCGTCGTCGGCCCCGGCCGCGCAGGATCAGTGGCCGATATGTGCCAGCGGCAAGCGCACAACCTGCATTGTCGATGGCGACACATTCTGGCGAGAGGGCATCAAGTACCGGATCTTAGGGTATGATGCGCCGGAGTCCGGAGATGGCGCTCGATGCGCTTCAGAAAGGGCGCTGGCAGATCGCGCAACGCGGCAACTCCAAAGCCTCATGACTGGCCACGGCATCAAGTACGAAGCTCAAGGCAAAGATCGGTACGGTCGTGTCCTGACGCGGGTAGTGACGCAACAAGGCGATATTGCCGAACAGATGATCGAGCTTGGCCTTGGCCATGCCTACCAAGGCGGCTACCGTGATCGAAACCAATGGTGCCAATCATGAAGCAGAGTACGCCTGCGGAACCAGTAGAACCCACACTCGACGAGTTTACGATCCCGCACGTCGCCTTCGCAGCAGCGGAGCATTATGCCGTTCATCCGCAAAGCAACAAGGACGAGTTGATCAACCGTCTCAGGCAGGATGTCGAGACACGCTACGGGCGCGAGCGCGACAACACCGCAGGACATTCAGCGGCCTTGCAGGCTATTCAGGACGCGGACGCTCGTGGCCTCCTAGAAGCCGTGTACGGGCAAGGGGAGTGAGATGGAGACTGACGAAAATATCACGGCGCTGAACTACAGCGCTCATGCCATCGAAAGCATAAAAGAGACCCTGAAGCGTCTGCCGCCGCACTTCGCGCAGTCTAGGGATGCAATCCAAGCTGTTAGCGACATGCTGCGAAAGTCGGTCAAGTTTCTACTTCCGAACTGTGCAGAGCTGCTCGATCCCATGCACGTTTCCCAAGCGCACATCGATCTTCTGAAGCTGCCGTATCCAATCACGACATTCGAAGCTCCATGGCAAAAGGTCGATGCGGTAGACGCGGGATACCTCGATCATTACAAGTCAACCAGACGCATTGCGCTGTGTTGGGAGCCTGAAGCGACACCGCCGCAACTGGCGCACCTCAACATTGTTCTGGAACGTTTTCCGCAAAGTGGCGTCTTTGTCCTCCCAATCTCGTGGATCGATAACGTAGGATTCTGGAACGTCGGGATCGGCGGCGCATTCATCCCCTACGAAAATACCATGGCAGAAATCGACAAGGCAAAAGTCAGCCCGCTCAGCGCCAAAGCAATGGAGGCGCTTAACAGCGCTGGCCTCCTCCCAAAAAAGGCCCGGCAATTCGCGGCCGAACCTTTCATCCTGCAACTGGAGCATTTCGAATCCGTCACTGCCAGCCATGGCCGCGAGACAGGTTTTGCAAACATCATGAACGACAGCCGCGATGAAGGTCTTGCCGTCATTCAAGCGTGCGCAGTCCTCAATTGCGAGAACGTCGCGACATCAGAAGTCGAACCAGCCGCAAAGCTCAACAAGGCTCGGATCGCCAAAGGCAAAGAGCCCTTTTTCTCGTACAAGGTTCTGGCGCTGGCCGCTGATCGCCCGGCCATGCGTGGCGAAGGAACCGCAGGCGGTTCGCACGCCAGCCCACGCCTTCACCTTCGCAGGGGGCACCTCCGTCGCCTGCCAGAGAAAACCGTATGGGTGAGAGCCGCCATGATCGGTGCGGCGAGCGAGACGGGGACCGTGACGAAGGACTATCGACTGGTGAAAAGCCAGAACAAGACATCCTGATCCAAAAGAAAATCTCTAACGGCGAATTGGCCGGTTTGTCCCTTGCAAGGAAGCGGGCGAGAATCTTTGTGCAGGCAAAAGAGAGCCTGCGGCTCAAACACGGAGATGAAAATGAGCACATCGACAGAAGCTACTATCCTCGCCATCATCGCATTCACTATAGGCCTGCTGGCAACAGGCTCCCCAGGGATCGGGCTCCGCGCTGGTCGCATCGTCAAGCTCGGATATCGAGCTATGGCGGATTGGCTGGACGGTCTTTGCCGTCGCACCCACTGGCTTCCGTAAGCAAAAAGGAAGGGGCGTTCGCGCCCCTTCGTCCCCCCCAAAATCCCAACGCTTTCACTTTGTCGTGGAACCAAACACCCGTTTGAAAGTTCGGCCCAAAAACACGGGGAACCAGCAATGATTGCTAGGCACGGTGAAGATCCGCACCGGAAAGCGCTTCGTAATGCTCGTGATCGGTTTGATCCGGTCGATCGCGAGGATGATCCTTTCCGGCATTTACTCGAACGGCTGGAGGCTGCTGAAACAGCTTGCGCCCGGACTGATGGACAAATTAGCTATAGCAACGACCAGAGAAAATGAGCCACAGGCTTCCCGCACGATCATGGCGCTGAAAAACAGCGAAACCTAAGCGGACTCGGGCTCGGAGTCGTCGCTTACGGCAACAGACTTCACGAGTGCTATGATTTTCTTTCTGAGAATTGGATCAGCGATTTTCGTGAACGCCCGATTCAGCGCTAACCCCTCTGGTGTCCCAAGGAAGGTTGTCACCAAGTTTGCTTCCGGTACAGCCTGCGCACCTCCCGTTTGATCGTTCTCAGCAGACGCAGGCATACCTTCGAAGAAATATGCGATTGGAACACTAAGGAAGCTGGCGATGTGCTGGAGGCGGCTGGCACCTACGCGGTTCGTGCCCTTCTCATATTTCTGCACCTGCTGAAACGTGATGCCAAGAGCATCGGCCAAGGTGGTTTGGCTCATACCCAACACCGTCCTCTGCAAGCGAATGCGTCGGCCAACATTGACATCGATGTCATTCGGTTTCTTCTTTTCTACCAATTTGTGTCGCCTTCCCGCGTTATTCTGGGCGCTCTGGATTCATACCACGTTGATCGCTGCTCCTTGGGTTCATAAGCGCGGCTTTGCCGATGCCGGCGCGCTGGTGGGGGATTGCAGCTCCTTCGTGATTGCCGCATCGAGCGCGACACGATGGCCGTAAAGGCGCTTCACGTCGTAAAGGCCGAATACCACCCAATCCAACTTGGCAGGTGAATCCCCGTTGAAACTTACGGTCATGATGCCGTCGCAGCTCTTATCATCAATGACGAGGTCATTGAACTTGTAGTCGAACGCTCCCTTGCCTTGATAAACCCACTCCGCCATTGCCGCACATGGCTCCTTGGCTTTGAGTGCTTTTACGGGCGTCCCATTCCTGGGCTCATACCCAGAGATAAAAGACCCGCAGTCGCCCGCTCCATTGCTGCAATTCGCATGCTGCCATCCCGTTTCGGGGAGAAGCTTTCCCCCTGCATAGAAATAAGCGACACTCGTGACGTGACCGGATGCATCTTTGTTGGTGATGGTTGGTCGGCCATATTTTTCCTCGACCGTTACGCGCATAGCTTCGGCGCTCATCATCTCTTCAGGGCCGAAATACAGCGCGCGCTCTAAACCCGCAGCGCGGTTCCCGTAAATCGGCGAGCTGAAATAGACGATCGGCCAATCGCCAGCTTTGCCCTTCCGATACAACGGGGGCTGTCCGCTATCAGCTCCACGCCTCAACTCGGACACAAAATCGATTTTCACCTGTGCGCCATTTGGACTGGCAACATTGCCCTGCATCCGAACATCAGCCACACCATTGTCGTCAGGAAATAGCTCTTTCAGCTTTGCCCTTACTTCGTCTTGGGTATCGCCAGGGCGGATGCCAAGAACGTCGAAATTGAGAGATCGATCGAAACGAGTATCTGCTGGAGTATCATCGACGGCAGGGAAATCCTGAGCTGATGCCAAAAACGGTAATGCGGCCACCAGTGTGACTGCTGCAAAAAACGTCTTCTTCAATTCTATCTCCTATCGTGCGGTCCATCATGACCGGTTTCAATGTCGCGTCTTGATGCCCTGTCTAGTTGCCTCGACTTATAAAAGTCGGCCAAACACCAGAATATCACCGAGGCAATGCCGAACGGCAAAAATCGGGGTAGGAAGAGCCAGATTGCATCACCGGCAAGACCAGAGTGCAATTTCTCAGGCAGGCCCTCTGCTGCGCCACCAAAGCCGGTGCCGTAGATGAAAATACAAACTGCGATAGCTTTGATCAGGAAAATCACATTCAAATCCTCCCAGGTCTGCGCATTTCCATCACGCGATTCTGGATTGAAGCCGGATCATCCAATCCGTACATCCGCAACAGAGACGCGCCTCTCATATCAACCACCAAATCACCGGTTTTCAGGAAGCGTTGGAAAATCGACTGCTGTAAGTCGATACTCGCGATCTCCTGCAATGGAATTTTGGCCACCCGGCGACTAATGATTCCCTGCGAGAAGACGAGATATCCCTCCCCCAACGTTAATGTCGTATAGATCCATTGGAGATAGCCGATTACAAACCCAACCGTCATCAATCCTAGAATGATGAACGCACCAATATAGTAATACTGGCTGTAGAAATCTGAAAGGATCGGCCACAACGCTACGACTTGACCGATAATGATGAATACAACCATCAAAATGATCCAAGGAATAAGCTTTATCGCAAAAAACCACCAATGAAGCTTATGCACCTCGGGCGTATTTTCAGCGTCCATATCGTTGCCCATCCGCTCTAAACGTTGTGTTGTCGTTGTTTCTATTGCTCTCATCGGTGTGAAGTCAATCAACGTCCTTCCGGTGACGACCGGCGAAAATCATTATAATGCATCATAGATGTTGCATTAAATGTCTGAATAGAATATCCATATTGCATTATGAAAAACAGTACCCTCCCTTCTCTCAACGCTATTAACGGGCTAAAGAAGCTCGGGGCCGACATCAGTGCTGCTCGGAAACGGCGGAAGATTACGCAGCAGCGACTGGCAGATGGTGCTGGCGTTACCCTGCCGACCATTCGTCGACTTGAAAATGGTGATCCCGGTGTTTCGCTCGCGACACTCGCGATGGTGCTCGTCGTCCTCGGTGAAGGCAAACGCCTGGCCAACCTTCTCGATGTCGGAGGCGACGATGTAGGGCTGATGCTCGAAAATCAGCAGCTTCCACAAAGAGTGCGCGGCCCCCGGCGAAAACCAGCCAGAACGACAATCGACCAGGCGAGACCAGCGACTGTCCCACACCATGACGAAGATTTTGGAGAGGCATTCTGATGGCAAAAGCACTGCAAGTCTGTATCGGCAACAGTGGTATCCTTGTTGGGACTTTGCGCTTTGAAGCCCAAGGCAACCGCGAATTCAGCAGTTTCGAGTATGCAGACACTTGGATTGATAACCCTCGTGGATTTGCGATCGCGCCGTCAATGCCTCTCGATGGAGGCCAGTTTTTCTACAAGAAGGATGGCGATTATGTCTCACCGCTTCCGATGCCGATCGCAGACACCACCCCCGACTCCTGGGGTAGAAATATCATCCGCAGGGATGCTCGCGAGAACCGGAAAGATACCTCTCCCCTCAATGAGCTGGACTACCTGCTATCGGTCGATGATTTCAGCCGGCTAGGCGCGCTGCGCATCCGCGAGGAGGGCGATGATCAGCCCTTTCTTTCAAGCCAGCCTGGAGGGCGGCACGAGATCCCCCCGCTTCTTCAGCTCAATCAACTCGGGCAGTCGATCGCCAGCCTTGAGCGGGAAAACCCCCAAACCGCTGAAGCACTCAAGCGTTTACGACAAATCGGGAGCGCGCTCGGTGGCGCACGGCCGAAATGCTCCGTTGTTGATACGGACGGGACGCTGCTCATCGCGAAATTCACCTCGATCAGAGACACGGAGAATGTCGAGCGCGCCGAAGTGCTGACACTGAACCTTGCACAACAGTGCGGTTTGAACGCACCGTCCGCTCGCCTCGATATGAGCGACGGCTTGCCCGTTGCGCTTATAAGGCGTTTCGACAGGACCGCTGCCGGCCGTCTCCCCTACATATCAGCTCAAACCATGCTTGAAGCAGCCGACGCTACCTCTGGCACGTACACTCAGTTGGCCGAGGCAATAAGGCGGCACTCCGACAGTCCGAAGCGTGATCTATCCGAGCTGTTCAATCGAGTGGGCTTCACCATCCTCGTCTCGAACGTGGATGACCATCTGAAGAACCATGGATTTCTATATACCGGCAACGATCAATGGCGCCTGTCACATATCTTCGACGTAAATCCGGCACCGGAACGTCACCGGGAACTGAAAACCGCGATCTCGGAGATTTCCGGCAGCGAGGCGAACCTGGACGCGCTGATCGAGCACGCGCCGTTCTTCGATCTCACAGAGGACCAGGCCGCACAGAACATCCACGATATGGCGACGACGATCAATACCAATTGGGAACCGCTTGCCGAGCGCTTGGGAATGACCAGGGATGACATAAAAACCTACCGGCCCGCATTCGAACACCGCGAGATGACCAAGGCCCTCCAACTCGACCAACCGGGTCCGGGTCCGTCCTCCCACTTTGAGCCTTGAGACCCCCGATGATGCCCCGTAATTAATGGAAGCCGTGCCGGCGGTATTTTACCACAGGCTTCGGCCTTCTCTTCGGCGCAATTTGGATTAGCGCGTTCAGGCCTGCGCCTGCTTCGCCCGGTTACTACGAACCGGGCTTCGGCCCCAAGGGCTGGAAAACCTAGGTCTCGTAAAAGGCTCTTGTAAAGATCCCTCACATATATTTTTTCGCAATATATACCCTTGCCTGATTTGCATGGTTTATATATGTATGGGGCAACTCAAGGAGCGGATCAATGGTCAACACGAAAGCAAAAACTAAGGTCCCTGTGCTGACAGATCGCATCAACGATTTCGTCGGCCTTGTCGCGGCGACGAAGGATGCTAATGGCGATTTCGACGGGAAGGAAATCAGCGTGCTTTGGGACGCTGAGGTTCGGTACCACTTCGAAAATGGCCGCACGGAAAAGACGATCGAGCTATACATCAACAAATACCGGAAGGCGTTGAAAGAGGCCTTTGGGGATAAGAACACACCCGTTGCCATCTGCAACATGCGCAAGCTGCGCGACCGCTTAAAGAGCTATATTGCCGCTGCCGACCTCCCTCAGTCAGGCGTCGCCGCGTCGATCGAGGAGCGCATCGAACGCGCCGAAGAGAATATTGTAGGTCGCAAGCCGACGCTACTATTGCAGATCTCCTCATTCATTGAGGCTCTTAACGATATCAGCGACAAGGCAGGGATGCAGGCCCTTTGGCAAAGCGAGCTGAAAGTGCATGAGGGCAAGGCTCTCACCACGATCATATCTTATGTAACCAGATATCGAAATGCCATTCGTGAGGCGTTCGGTGAAGAACATCCTATGATGAAGATCGCTTCGGGCGATCCTGCAATGTATGATGAGGCCAGAAAGCGGAAGATGGCCACGATAGCCGTCAAGCATGGATCGCTCATCACCTTCGAAAATTACAAGGAGGTCGTGCGGATCTGCACCGACCTGCTTAAGTCTGAAAAACCGATGGAAGTTGCCATAGGCCTGATCGGCACGACTGGCCGGCGTCCGTTTGAGGTGTTCACCCGCGCCGAGTTTTCTCCCGCACCCTACGCAAAAGGCGTCTCCAAATGGAGCGTCCTTTTCAAGGGCCAGGCGAAGACGAAAGAGCGTGAGGGCACCAAATTCGGGATGACCTACGAAATCCCGACACTGGCACCCGCAACGCTCGTCCTTGACGCCTATCAGCGGCTTCGCGCAAGCAGCCAAGGTAAACTGTGGCTACAGATGAAGCTCAACGACTTCAGCGACGACGCACGACTACCGCTGCGTGATGCTGTCATCGAACTGTTCGGAAAGCTGTGGCCGAAAGAAGAAGATCCCAAGCCCTATGGACTTCGGCACCTCTACGCGGAGGTAGCGTACCACAATTTTGCGCCTAAGACGGTATCGAAGAACAGCTATTTCGCCGCCATCCTCGGTCACAACAACAACGACTTGGAAACGTCACTCTCCTACATGACCTACACGCTTCCAGAGGAGGTCGGGGAATCGTTGGTGCGAGCTGAGCGAGTAGCAGACCGTACCACGCATCGCCTCGAAAGCCTGTAGTCAATCGAGAAGTTGATGAGGCGCTCAGCCTATTTCTCGGCCACGAGTCGGTCAATCTCCCCAATCGCCGTCTACCGTCGGCGCAACAGTTAAGCTTTTGCAACAGGCAAATCGGATAGCCGCGTGGTATAGCGCGGCGATCTCATATCCGCTTTGGTCGCAAAGGGCTGTTTAAAGCCCTCTGATGCGAGAATCAGGGTTTTCTTGCCCCATCGGTCGTTCACTGCATCAAGGGCCGCTGACAGCCTTCCTGATCGCTCCTGTTCATGTGCGAAGAGGTCAACGGGAGCAAGCTCGGCGGGAATAAGGTCATCCAATATGATCCCGGCCTTGGTATAAGCAAAACCATTCCCCTCTGGATCGCCCTTCCAAGCTCTGGCGGCGCAGACAAGGGCGGTGCCGACGAGCGAGGTTGTCGCGTTTGACGGTGGGGAAAGACGAGCTGTCCTCGATCCGCTATCGCGAGCCGTTCCGTTGTGCGGGTTGGTGTGAAAGAAAACCTGCATATGGCTGGCGACGAGGCCATGATTGCGAAGCTTCTCGGCCGCTCTGGTCGCATGGGCGGTGATCGCCTGCTGCAACACGGCGAGAGATGTCATGGGACTGCCAGCGGATCTTGTGACGGCCATTCCTTTACGGGTTGGTTCGATGTCCTGAATGTCGATGCAACGCAGCCCATTCAACTCGGACACGGTGCGCTCAAGCACGACTGTTCCGATCTTTCGAGCGAGCGGAAGGGGCATGTCGCGCAACTGCGAGACGGTGTGAATTCCGATCTCTCGAAGCTTGGCGGTCGTTCTCGATCCCACGCCCCACACTTCCGAAACATCGGTGCGAGCCATGCAATAGCCCGCGATCTCCGTGTTCATCAGGTCCGCGACACCATTGAAGACCGGGTTTTTCTTCGCAATGAAATTCGCGAACTTCGCGAGCGTCTTGGTCGGCCCGATCCCAATGCAGGTTGGGATTCCTGTATTCTGGCGGACGGTTTCCCTCATCTCGGTCGCATGATCGAGCATTCGTCCACCGAAGCCAGAAAGATCAACGAAAGTCTCGTCTATCGAGTAAACTTCTGTTCTCGGGGAAAAGTCGGCAATCGTCGCCGCCACTCTGCGGCTAATGTCGCCATAAAGCGTATAGTTCGATGAAAAGAGACGAATGCCGTGCTCTTTCGTCTTCTGCTTAAAATGGTGCGCGGGCTCCCCCATCCCGATGCCAAGGGCCTTCGCTTCATTCGATCTCGCGACGGCGCAGCCATCGTTATTTGACAGGACAACCACGGGCTTGTCGCGCAAGCGCGGGTCGAAAAGCCGCTCGCAAGAAACATAAAAATTATTGCAGTCGATCAGCGCTATCGGTTCAGCCATGGCTTCAATCGACTGGATAGCGACGGGCGATACCCGCGACGATGCCGAATATTTCAGTGGTTTCGAGCACGGCGAGCGGCGGGTAGCGTTCGTCGGAACGCGCCTCAAGCCACATTCGACCGTCGCGCTGTGTCAGCACTTTCAGGAGCATGTCGCCGTTGTGGTAGGCAAGGACCGTTCGTCCTGGCTTCACCTTTCCTGCCCGATCAATGGCGACGAAATCGCCATCAAGGATGCCTGCGCGACACAGGGAGTTGCCACTCACGCGATACCAGAATGTCGCGTGTTCGTGTCGTACCATCCAAGCTATGAGGTCTATTGGATCTTCTAAGTCGTCGCCTGCCGGTGACGGGAACCCGGCTGAAATCCGCAATCCAGCAGTCTTGATCTCGCGAACGATATAATCGACGGAAACAGGCTCAATGGCCGAAAAATTGGTTTTCATAGAAAGCCTCGGCATTGCTGGCTGTTATTTCTGTTCTTATTATGTTCTCATATTGGGTCGAGTCAACTCGGATTCGCTCGATCTCCCTGCAGGATTGATCGCAGCTATTTTAGAAGGAGATATCCGGCTTTGCGAGCATGAGCCATATGATGGCTAGGACGGCGAAAAACGCAGGGAAACCGCAGGCAAACCAGATGCGATAGAGCCGATACCATTGCGCCGGTAGCGGCTCCCCCAAGGAAGCGGCTGACCTTGCGAGATCCCGCAAGCGGATCTGTATCCAGACGACAGGAAGCCAGAATAGTCCCGTGAACACGTAGAGAACGAGCGACAGCGCTATCCAGCCTTCAGTTAGCGACCAGCCGATACTCTCCGCGAGGAAGTATCCCGTGATTGGCTGAACAACGGCAGCAGTGGCCGTAAACAGCGTGTCGGCTATGACCACGGTCCCCGATACATGCGCAATGAGCGCCGGATTATCGGTTTGTCGTACCATGACCATGAAGAAGGCTATGCCTGCGCCGGTCCCGAACAAGACCGTCGCTCCGACGACATGCGCAAGACGCAGCCACTCCGTGAGATCCATCATCTCTCATCCAACGTTGCCAGCGCCACAAAGCAAAGCGCAATTGACGGAAGCACTTTCACCAGAGGCCCGAGAGGATCAAGCCATAGACCTGGCTCCAAGATTGTCCCGCCAGCGAGATAAGACGCCGAGACGATCAGCATTCCGATCATCGCCCTTCGGGCGAAAGGCCGCATCAGCACAAATAACCCCAACGCCACATCGAGCGCACAAGTCGCAAGGGTGACACCCATTGCCATTGCTGGTGACATGAAAGGGAGGAAGTGCGTTGCAGCGCGAGAAGGGTTCGCAAGCGGAACGAGGCCCGACAACAGCCAGAACGCAGCAAGGATAACGATGACGATAGGCTTCAGGAGGTACAGCCGGGCAAACCAAAGATCCTGAACGCCGGAAGGGTGAGCGTCCAACGTCTGTTGAGCCGTGCGAGCCAAGGCAGGCGCCTGCACAGACTGGCGGATCGTTACCCCCGCCTCCATCACCTTCATTGCTGTTGAGCGCAGCGGCGAGCGCCAGCCAAGTTGCCCCGCAATGTCGGCCAGATAGGTGACGATCCTGCCTGCGGCAGAAGGAACGGCGACAATCTTTGCAGGCGCGAGCCCAAGCCATTGCCGGTGCAGTTGCACTAGCTCGCCCAAGGTCATTTGCTCACTCGCAGCAAGATCGATGTCAGTGCCAGACGGAAGACCACCGTTCACAGCCACAGCAACCGCTTCTGCAACATCATCGACGGCTACAGTCTGGACCTTGCTACCGGCATGAATGAGCGGAAGAACGAAAGGCATACTGGCAAGAGAACGCAACAACGCGCTTCCGCCATAAGCATTGCGGCCAAGCACGAGCGCAGGCCGCAGGATAACGTGTTCCAGCTCGCTCGCGGCCAAAGCCTCATCAGCTCGACGCTTTGTCGCTAAGAATGGAAGTGTGCCGGCACCGCCGTCTGTACGGGCAGAGATCTGGATTATGCGCCCCACGCCTGCCATTGACGCCGCTTTATACAGCGCCGCCATGGCCCGGTCCTGAGATGCAACCAGGTCATCGGCCAAACCGTCTTGCAAAGCGCCCGCGCAATTGACGATGGCCTGTTTGCCGTCGATCAAATCTCGCCACGTTTCGGCTCTTGTCATAGCGGCTAGGTCGCCTGCTACCCATTCTACCGACACCCGCTTATGCTTCGCTCGCTCCACATGCCGCCCGAAACCGGTCACTTGATGCCCGTCTGCGATAAGCCGGGTTACAATTGAGGTGCCGATAAAGCCGTTCGCTCCGAGAACTAAAATTCTCATCAAACGCAGGCACCTGACCGCAGCACTGCGTTAAAAGCGACGATCGATTGCTCTTTGTTCATCCATACGCCTCTGTTCTTCGCGCTGCCTCTCGTGACGCCGCAAGTCCTCTGCCCGGCGCGCTTTCCGCGCCCTAGCTTTAGCGATGCCTGTCAGAACGTCCTAATGATGTTGCCGACCTTCTCGGTGAAGTCGTCCAGAACCTTTCGCTGCTCGATCCGCTGACCTTCGATTGAGCCAAGCTTGTCTTCCAGCACATTGAGTTGCTTGTCGAAGCGATTTTTCGTATCTCCTTCACCGACAGCTTGCAGATTTTCACGGACCCGAGCCTGCTCTTCTGCCGCCCGGCTGTAGTCCTGATCTAGCACTTGCAGCTTTACCTGCGCGTCATTCTGGCTCCGCCGTGCATTTGCAAGTTCAGCAAGCTTTGCCTTCGTCTCGGCATCCGCTGCTGCATCCTGCCAAGCTACAAGAGTAAAGGCGTCCGCATCGATGAGTGAGATGGTTTCGTCGTTGACCAATTCGAACCGAGTTTCGGCACTTTTAAGTTCACCGGCCTTCAGCTTGGCCTTGATGCGATAGTCGCCGACGGTGGCCTCATCCTGACCTTCAGCCTTGAACGTCCAGCCGCTACGCCTGGGGATCTCGATGACGACCGTCCGCTCGCCATCCTGAGCACCGGTTATGTCGTAGGTCGCCGTCTCGACAGTGGAAGACTTCGTGTGGATCATGCCATCGACCACCTTGAGGCTGACGATCCGCTGATCTGTTTTGACGGACGAGGCAACGTTGACTTTCTGGTCGACAGCAAAGCTCACGGACTGCTTTCCGTCTCGTGGTAGGCCGTTGATCTGAGCATCCCCAACATATCCGACTTTGTCGTCGTAAACGGTCATGATGCCCGGCGGCAGGCTAATCCCCGCGTTGTTTTCAATCAAAGCAGCAGCAACCGGATGGTTGCTTGCCATGCCTGCCCGGTAGAGCGAGACCATTTCGGCCTTCACGCCTTGATCGATGATGGGAACGGACACCGTATCGCCATTCTTGATGTTGTAGGTGCCTTTGAGCGCGAATGTGGATGTCACATCCTGCTCGGCCGCGTTCGACTGCTGGCCTAGCGCCATTGCGAAGGGAGCTGGCGCTGATGCCTCAAAATCCATTGAGCCAGCCATTGGCGCGGCCTCGACCCGGTTTGCGCGCTCCATTATCGGCTTTGCCATCGCTTGTGGGAGGATCGCCGATGCGGTGTCGATTGGCACTTCGGTGCGGTCACGCATGAAATGTTGATGGAGTGCCTGCTTGAGAGTGACCGGCTTGCCCGAAGAGAGTGTCACGCCTACGTTGGTCCAGTCCTCTCCCGATGCATTTTCGAACACCGCCCAAGCTTGCAGCCGAACTTCGCCTTCCTTGCTGGTCACCAGACGATATGATGTTTTCCAGATCGGTGCCGGAACCACGTAGGAAATATCGACGTTCCGCGCTGCCGATCCGTCCAGCTTCAAAGTCACAGTCCGCGCACCATCGGTGTTGCCTCTGGCAATAACATCCATGGCTGTCTTAAGCTTTGCTTTGACAATGGCATCGAGAATTTCGACCTTTGTCCCCGGCATTGCAGCCATGGCAATTTCGCCATCATCCGTCATCAGGGATAGTTGCCAGGCCTTGGGCGTCTTTTCGCCTTCGATGGCGGTTACGCCTAGAACAATACCTTCCTTGTCGCCTGCCTTGACCCGCGTTCCCTTGATAGCATCCAAAAGCTTTGGCATCGAGGACAGGTCCGAAGCCTTGAAAGGCAGCGTCCGGAAGGTCTCCTCAAGGGGATTTGGCCCCGCAAGCGACAGGTTCTTGACCTGCCCCATGCCGTCACGGACAACCAGGCTTTTCAGGACATCGTCAATCTGGTCGAGCGGGACCTCAATGGTGATTTCAGAATCTATGCCGACCTCAGCAGACCTGATGATTTCGGCCAGACCTCCGGACGACAGGGTTACAGATTTCACCGGACCATTGACGGCGGCGAAGGCTGTTGTTGAAACGAGTGTGAAGAAAAGGGCTGGAAGAACGCGTTTGGTAATCATCATGAAAGCTCCCCTGCTTGGACTATGGCGACGTGACAGACAGTCCCCGGCTGCTCATTCAAACAGTATTACTGGTGGACGGTAACAGGCGTTCCCGCTCGAACCATCTCATACAGCTCTTCCACGTCTTCACGATACATTCTGAAGCATCCGCTGGAAGCGTTCGTTCCTATTGAAGAAGGATCGTTCGTGCCATGGATTCTCAAGAGGCCATCAGCGAGATACAGCGCTCGCGTTCCCAAGGGATTCGATGGCCCCGGATCTACAACGGCAGGAAGGTTTGGGTTCTTTCGGCGCATTTCCGCCGTTGGTCGCCATTCTGGATGTTCCTTCTTCGACACCACACGGGTCGTCCCGAACCATTGCTTACCCTCTCTTCCGACAGCAATCGGGTAGGTGAACTGTTCACCTGAAGGCGTGGTGTAATAGAGGGTATGTTCGCTGGTGATGATCTCGATAGAGCCCCGACCACCTCTTGCGGACGGCTCGCGCGAGCCCGGCGCACCTTCCTCATACAGAGGCGCGCGATCATATCCCTGCGGATCAGAGTATGGATCGTTATATCGGTACTGGTCGCCTTCCCAATATTCGTTCGGGCCATCATAATTTCGCTCGTAATACTGCGCTGACGCGTGGAAAGGCAGCAGCAAATACAAAAAAGCCGCGACAGCGATGAACGCTAGTTTCATTTTTACTCCATATTGCGCGCAACCCGCGCAACGATTTACGCTAAATGTTGGTTTTTTTAGGTGTCCGTCCGGACTCTCACAAGAGGATAGCGCGATGAGCGGCAAATCTACCGAAAGCTTGTGCGTATGAGACTATATCAAGCCCTTGAGCACCTGAAGGAACGCCGCTTCAAAGCTATGGAGCCGTGGGAGCCGGGAGCGCTCGAGCAATTTGTCAGCCACCTTCAGAAGGCGGCTCCAACATGCGCCGAATTCTCGTTTAGCTTCCTCGATCCAGAGTCTGCCGACGATACCCTTCAGACGTTCACCGACTTTTCCAACGAGCTGTGGGACGCGGGCATTGCGCCTATCCCCCACGACAGTTTCTGGATCTCGTGGGATCAGAAGGTAAGCGCCGATGTGGTTCACATGGCCGCTTACTGTGAGCGAATTCTCGATGGCACAGGCAAGCCTGCCTCACTGTCTGTCCGCTCGATGTACGAGACAAAGCGGCGCGACGGCGTGATCTTCCTAAATCAGCATGGCTTCAAAGCCATTGGCGATCACAAGCATATCCTTGTCAGCGATGCTCAAAATCCATCAACTATGCACCTCACGGATCTGGGTTTCGAGGTTGCCGCCGCGCTGATCGGAGCACTCGCCACTCCCCAAGCAATCCGCCGCGACGAACCCGCCCCTGTAAAGCTCAACAAACAGCGCCTACAGAAGGGACGGGAGCCGATTGGCCCAATGGTCGTCATTGACATCAGAGCCAGCCAGCAAGCCGCTGCGGCCAAACGAGGCGAAGGCAGTTACACGGTGCGACCGCACTGGCGACGTGGCCACATCCGCCATTTGGCTGACGGGAGATTGATCCCTATTCCGCCATGTTGCGTAAACATGGAAGCAGGCGTGCCCCTCAAACCAGAATATGTCATCAAGGCTTGACGCTATTAACAGGTTGAATGGATGCAAGCAGCGATGGCGAACGCAAATCTTTCCAAAGCTCCTAGCCAAGCGGATATCGACGTTGGGAGGAAGGTAAGATTTCAACGCATAGTCTATGGCCTAAGCCAAGCCGATCTCGGCGCTGCGCTATCGGTGGCCAGGCAACAGATTCAGAAATATGAAAATGGAACGAACCGCCTACGCGGCGATCAAATTGATACTTTATCCAAGCTCTTTAAGGTGCCAATCCAATACTTCTATGAGTACGATCCTGAACGCAGCGGGCTCCCCTTTGTTGAGCAACAACAAGCAGATGATGATATGTTCCGTTTCGTCCGCTCCAAGGCTGGAAAGGAACTGAACTTCGCGTTCCTTCGGATTCGAGATCCAGAAGGCAAACGTCAAGTGGCTGCACTCGTTGAAAGCCTCACGAGGAAAGACGACAATGGCAGTTGATTTTGAGGACCTGCCTTACAGCCGACTGGAAGAGCATATTTATTTTCTTAAAATGCTTGGTGTTGGCGAACGGCTCCTAAAAGACGTGACGCACGTTCTTGAGGAGCTTGGGAAAGACCACCGTTATCCAGTTCCCCCGCACTTGATCCTGTTGCTGCCCGCCGAAATGATACCTCGTCGCATGGTGAAGATTGCCGAGGTTGACGTTGCGGAATTTCAAATGATCGCACACACCCTGTTACAGATCAGGGCGGCTCATGGTGATGATCCCGCAAAAGTCGCTGGCTTCGCAGTCGCCTCCAGTCTTCGGGCTAAAGGAAGTCCGGTGCGGCGAAGACGCCGTACACCAAGATCCTCTCTGACAGATAGAGAGATCAGGAAAATGGCTCGAAACCTTCAATCACTCGATGACGGTGCTGTGATCAAAACCGACGATGAGGATGCCTTTTGAGCGAGATGCAAACATGCAGATCTGCACAACGACAATCTCTCAAAATCACCATAGGTTTTGTCTGTCCCTGAATTTGGAAATAGGGGACTGGTGCTCGCACCGTTAAGCGTCGTTCGTCCTGAAAAACGAACGGCGTTTTTCTAAAGACGGCAGCAAAATCGAAGCCCGCCACTCGTGGGGTTCGAGTACGCGGGCCTCTAGCCGCCATCATGGCGGATGTACAAGCGTGGAAGGGAAGTTCGAATTTAGGACAGTGGCAAGAAGCACGCCCTGTATCGATCTGAAAACAAAATGGCCCGCCAGTTGCGGGCCACCTGATGACAATCAATAAAATCAGCCCTCGTAGTAACTGCCAGGGCCACGCATTTTCCCGGTGCCGGTCGGTGCGCCTGGTACGCCGAGGCTGAAGGCCACATTCGGATCGAGCGCACCGCGCATAGCCATCTGATGGGCCATGACAGCGGGGTTAGAGGTATCGGACATGGAGCCTCCGAACCCGGTGTTGCGATTGCCAGAAGCGAAATTGGCGAGTGCTGCATCGCGCTTGCGCTGAGCTTCCAATCGAGCCAGGTAGCCAGGATGCATCTTCTCGATAGCGGCGTGGTTTTCAGTCGGCGTCCGCTGCAAGTTCTGAACAAAATCCTGAAAGAATCCCATGGCACTCTCCTTTTATGCAACTACTATAACACTACAGCATAAAACCGCAAGTGAATTAACGTTAAGCCTGCTCTTTAACGTTCTCAAGCAACGTTGAGTGCGCCTTAAACGTCTTATCCTGTGCTATTAAACGCTCTTTATCGTGTTTTTTTATGCCACCCGATTCGTCATCATAGCTTTCCCACTGGTTGATCAGCGCATCAACAGCCGACCTATGCAGGGCTTTACAGCCATTCGAGTCTATCGCCTCTTTAAGCATCCGGTCTACCAAAGCAATGATGTCGCTCTTCACCGTTGTGCTTGCGACAGCTTTACGTTTTTCAAGAGCCTCCCGATCGTAGTCATCAAGCCACTCTCTGATCTGGCTATTGCTCAGCTCGATCGCTTCCGTCTCACATTTTGAAAGGAATTTTGCGATGATATCGCTTTCAACGTTTGCAAACAGTGCCGACTGGCGGATCTCCGCATCGAACTCCGAAGACGAGAGCTTGCTCACGTTGGACGCTATCGCCTCGTTCCTCGCAATAGTGGACCGCTCGCTGTCAGAGAAGGTCTTGACCTGGACATAGGGTACCAGGCGCAATTCATCAGGTTCGGGCACGTCCCCTGTGTAGAACGCCCGATAGCGAACGACGCGCGCGCCTCCAAGCCCTTCACTTTTCGTTCCAACGATCAGATGGAATTCGCCATCTGCTTGCTGCATCAGATCGTCAGGATCGAGACGGCCGACATGCTCGACAGAACTATCACTGGAAATCTTGAAGCCATCGAGACGACCACGCTGGTAGCTCATGGATTTCGAAACCTGAACCATTGCCTGGCCGGCCGCACCGTCGAATTTCTTGAAGGTCTCAGATTCCTTACCACCGGTCATGCGACCAAGATGCCGAAGGTTCGTGTTCTCCCATGTCGCCTCGCCCTCCGCCTTGTCTGCCTTCGATAGCGAAGGTAGATCCTGCGTCCCGAACGTCAGCGAAACTCCATATGAGCGAGCCTGTGCTGGAGCTACAGCGAAGCCAGGAACGACGTAGTAGCCATACTCGTCGCAGATGATCGAGTAAGGAATCTTGGCGTTCGACGGGCGTCCCTCGATGATCTTCCGATAACTACCCTCAAGCGGTGTATCGAGCAGGGTGGCGAGCACGCCCTTGATCGCTGAAACCGCCATCTTCCCAAGCTGCTCCATGCTCGCCTTTGAACGTTCAAGAGCAGGCAAAAGCACCAGCAGTACGCGACGGTTGAGCAAGACATCGCGATAATTGATCTCGCCAATCTCATCTGAATAGATGTGACCATAATTGAAGGTCAGATTCCCTGTCGCGCGAACGAGCTGCATCGTGATGAAGCCGTGCTGTTCAAGGACCTTGGCGCGAGACGGGTCGTTGCCGCCCTTCTTTTTCTCGCCGTTTTCTTCAGGCGTGGACTTGTTACGATCTCGCTCGAGAACCGCGAACTGGCGCTGGAACTCTTCATAAGTTGCCGTGTCCATTTTCGTGGGACGGTGAGGTTTCTCGGGAGCTTCATATCCAGGGAGGTTGTTGAGGTACAGCTGCAACGCACCGCAATACTTATTCGTCAGATCGTTGTAGATGCGACGATAATCCTCGCTACCATTGCGCAGATCGACAATCTTACCATTCTGATCGCGGAAAATTCCGAACCACACGAGATTTTCGATGTTCGTGAGGATATAAAAATCACTCAGCAATTTGCTGTTGAACAGCAAAAGACCCTTGTCGGCCAGGAAGGACAGCGGCGGCGTGATCGCCTCCAAGAACGAGATCGCGCGCCCCTGCCACATATCAGAGTTTCCGCCACCTGAGCCACTGTCCAGGAGGCTCACCATCAACTCCGCCTTCATCGCGGCGCTTCCCGAAGAGAGCGGATTATAGGTATTCGTTCGCCGAGCATCGAGACCGCTGGCGAAGTCCTTTCCGCCCATGATGTAATTGATCAGGAGAAGGTCTTCTTCCCGGCCAAGTACACGACACACGCGGAAAACGCTGGCAAAGGTCTTTGGATCAGATTTTCCGTCAACTAGGATAGCACCGGATTCGAGGACGAGGGAATTGAAGATGTTCCCCATAATCTCTTCGGTCTTACCGGAGCCCGTTGTGCCGACCACAAGCCTATGAGTTCGCAAGTCGTTCGCAGCAGTCCACAGCTCCTCGTCTGTTTCCAGATCCATCCCAAGGTAGTAGAGGCCTTCTCCCTTGCGGCCACCTGTCGAAGCGTCTTTGTAAACCCTGCCTGTCATTTTATGCAGATATGCCGGCACCCTGAAGGAGGTCTGCCACTTCCGCGATCCATATTGGAATTTCATGAAATAGGTCGAAAGCGCTGCAACGAATGCAATCTCACCAGCCAACGGGAGGTAGAGCCCTACCGTAACCGTCGCAATCGCGATTGACATGAAGAACCATAGTACGCCCGAAGGCGTATCCAGGGCATCACTGATGCGACGCGGAAGGGTTCTGACATCATCGCGCCTGTTTTTGGGCGTGATTTCGATGTTCCTCGATACGCCCCTGAAACTAGCGTTCTGTGCCATAGGAAACCCCTTATCCCGCCTTACCGCCGTTGCCACCACCCTTGCGGTTCAGGAACTTCGTTATCGTCGCCCCTGAAGCAGATCCAGCTTTGGAATCCTTACCTGTTGCGTTACCAAGCCGCTTCTGCAAGCCGGCGGTGGAATTTTCGCCGATCCCAATCCCCGCCTGGGCACCGCGACCGACCGGGTTAAGCGCGCCTTCCACCTGAGATGCGATGGCGTTCGCACCGAGAATGCTCACACGCACGCCAATGAATTCCATGACCGCATCGCCGAGGCCGGTGATGATCGCGCAGCAGTTGGTAACCAGTGCAATAAGTGTCAGCACGTACATCACCAAGAGCCCGAAGCCGAGGAACATGTTCGTAAGATCAAAGTCAGGGGCGATGATCATGTAGATCCCACTGAACATAATGTTAATGAAGTCCAGGCCCACCCGCATGACCAAAAAGCAAGCCAATAACCCCAAGATCATCAAAACCGGCCTGAAGAATACACCGATCATCAGCAGCAGACCCTGTTTGTTCGTCCCAATGATATCGCCCGACTTGTGAGGCGCAAAGGTCAGCAGAATCCAAAGGGGTGCCGCGATCACTGCCTCGATCGCCATGATTACCCAACCGATCGCTCCGGATAGAAAATAGACGAACGGCAAAAATGGCAGCATGATCGCCAGGATCATACCTAAAACCATTAGGCCGTATCCAAGATAGCCAATGACTTCGGCAGTGTAAGAAACGGCAAATGAACCCGCAGCAGCCAGGAAATTGCCGGTAGCTAGGGACGCAAGACCTAGCCCGGTTCCTACAAGATCTGTTGCGCCAGCGGCAGCAATAGTGACGCCGGCTGCGAGGATGGCCGTCTGGCCCAACTCCTGAATTTCAATGAGCGGATCGTTCCACTGGTTTTGATCCGCATCACTACCACCAGCCTTGGCGTGCGAGAACATGAACGAGTACATCCACTGCATGGTCGCCATGGACGAGCGCTCTTGGTTGTTCGCTGCCACCTTTTCCAAAGTGGTCTTCTCACTCGCATTAGGTTCGCCAGCCTCCAAGAAAGCGCCTTCAAATGTCTGGAAATAAGCGAAATCGGCGTCGGCACTAGCGAAAAGACGCTCTTCAGTGTTGTTGTACCCGGAGATCCAACCAAGAAATGATGTGGCGGCAGCTTTGGGGTCCATTTCGGTCGAGTTGATAAAGCTCAGTTGATTGCGGGCGTTGTTGAGCTTTGTGACGTAAGCGGCAAGAGCACGCTGCCATGTCGCTGCAAACATCCAACCATTATCCGTTGTCGCGCCCAAGAAACTTGCTTTAAGCTGGTTCATCCCCGATGCTTCGGCGCTCACAAAGACCGCATTATCCACACCTGTAATGTAGTTCGTCGTCTGATCAGCAACGGCCTTCGCAATATCCGCCTGAATTTTCACCGTATTACGCTCACCGGCAAAGATACTCTGCGCAATCGCCTGGGCAGTAATGTCGAGGTTCTGAACCGCTGTTACTGCCTTGCCGCGCACGGTGCTGTTTGTGAGGTTCGTAAGATCTTCGGCAAATGTCTTTGTCGACTCGTAAACGGAGGTATCAACGGTCGAAGTGGTCGGCATCGGACTTCCGACGAGCTTGACGCTGCCGCAAAGCTCATTTCTGGCGCTATAGGCATCTCCTGAACTAAAATACCAGACCACAGAGCCATCATAGAATTTTCCGTCGTCGCCCCGCACGTAGGTCTTCACCGTCTCCGGACCTACTGGCGCTACAGGCTCCCCTGTCCCCAACGTGTTAGATATCTTGTTCATGTGCAGCCGGCACAGGAAACCGGCCGTCCTTGTCGCGAGAACGCTGGACATCTTTTTTGCCGTCATGAACGAGTCAGCGTTATTCGTATTCGACGCCGTGTATGTCGCCGAGGTCGTCATCTGTGTGGCGACTTCCTTCCAGACGTAGTCGCCCAATCCTGATCCCCAAAGCAGTAACTGAAGCACGAGGATCTGAATGACGGAGAACCCGCTTGAAACAGGAAGGAGAAGAGCAGCGCCGCCAGCAGCGCGAAGAGTGGTCACGGCTAGGTTGGTCTCTCGCCCACCCGCTTCCCCATCGCGGGCTGTATCAAGGAAAAGCTGGTACATCATATATGCCGCAACAACGGTTGCGAAGAAAAGAACAGCAACGTTGAACGTACCGATCACGGTAGTGAGAATCGCTTTCCCGGCCACCGGGTCACTACTGCCGATCAGCGATGAAACCGTACTCCCGAAAATTCGCTCCAGAATTGAAACGGCGTAGTCACCGTCAACTGGAACAAATATCTCGGATACGGATTCGGTTGGATCACCTGCTGCCATGGCGGTTCGTCCCTAAGTAGGCGCGTCACATCGAGAGCGATGCGCCGGCTCGTTTCTCTTCTGAGGCTTCAAAGCGGTACTTGCGCGTTAGCGAAATGACCTCTGCGAGGCCCGCCACAAATCGTTCTGTCAAATCGCTATGGGGGGCGTGGTCGAAACCACCGTTGAGGGCGACAATCCCCCCACCGGAAACAAAATCGCTGTCACCGGATCTGCGCATATGATCGGCCATTGCTGCCTCAAAACTCCGCGCGATCATCTCAACCGGGCTCTTGAGATATGCAGCATGCTTCTCCGAGACATGAGCGTTTTGATCGACCAGCCAGTTGATATACTGGCGAATGCCCGTATCATCGAGAAGGATGGCTTCGGCGTCCTCGACCTTCAGGTGATGACGATGGCTAAGGTCGATAGCATGTCCCATTTCGTGGACGACGACGCCGGCAGCGCTGGGGCTCATCTTTATCGTACGCATCGAAACGAGTTCGCCCGCGACCTTCGGGCGGAAGCCACGCTGGTACCCAAGCGCATCATCGGCACCAATGCGTTTGCCTAGATGGAAAATGGTCCTATCCGCGAAGAGATCTCGCGGAGGTATCTTCAGCATCTCGGCGGCTTTTTCCATCGCCATGGAAACGCGCATGAAAATGCCACTTTTCCAGCTCCCCGGCATGGATGGGTCGGCGACAAACTTCGCGCTATAGCTTTCCGGCTCGATTTGAGGCGATCCGAGGGCTTTCCCGTCCCAAACAGCGAAGTTTGCTTCTATCGCCCGCGTGAATCCGCGGTAGAAATATGCCTCGTCCCAACCGTGATCTCGATCACCAAACTGAACGTATTGTTCCTGTAGGTGCTCAGCGAGCCTCAAAGCTCGTTGATCGGATTCGAGCCGATGATCGAGGTGCGGAACGCCCCGGCCGATCTCCGCAGCGTTGAGAACCGCTTCCTGGAAAGGGCGGAAGACCTCACCAGCAAGTTTGGCTCTCAAGATGGCCGCCGACATGGTTGCGGTTGCGTCAAAATACCCGATTTGTAACGCTAACTGGTGCCAGACCTCGACAGCTCGACCATCGAAGGGAACGACAGAGGGCGTGATCCCCATGATGTCCTGCGCCGCCACCACGCGTGCAATGATCTTATTGCGCTTGTCGCCATCGAGCATGCGAACGAGATCCTGCGCGACAGTGTCCTTGCTTGGATAGAGAGCCTGAACAAGATCAGCCCCGATCGGGTTCGTGAAGCCAAGCAGCTCTTCCCCCTGGCGAAGCTTTCCCGCATCTACCTTCGCCATGATCACCTGATCCCGGTCGAAGAAAGGCTCAAGGGCAGCAACAATTGTAGAGATCTTCGAGAAGTCTCGGTAGTTTTTGAATTCGATGCCTGGCTTTTCCTCGGAGGCAACCCATCCCTCAAGTGCAGAGCCGATAATTGCCGATGCCTCGGCTGTATTCTCGAACGACAATTTGAGAAAGTAAGCTCCACTCGCTTCCTGTGACCGCTCTAGCTTCGCTCCAAGATTTTTCAGGTCAAACCATTGCATAGCTCAGTCTCCGCCGCCGTCGTCGGAAAAATCTTCTTCAACTTCAGCCGCGCTAGTTTCTTGGCTTGGTTGATCGTGCACATCATGCAGATGCTCTTCCGTTGAAGAGATAGCCAGGCGACTCCTACCGCCACCTTCCACGTTGACGATCTCGGTCATCGAGCTGGCGAACTGCTCATTTTGAAGATCGTTCTTGAACGTCACTTCCTCGCCGTCATCATTCAGCTCGCACGCAACTTGAAATCGCGCATTTTGCAATGAGGGATCGAGCGTGAGCTTGGCACATGCGCGGATCTTCATGACGGTGTTCGCGCTGCCTGACCCGTAGGAGAGCAAGAATCCTGAATTGTCAGACAATTTCTCCGCATATGCCCAAAGGACGAGCTTGGGCTCATTCCCGCTGGTGTCATTGATGAGAAAGATGACGTAGTCCTGCGTTTGGAAGGTGGGGCAAAGCTCAAGCTGGTTAACCTGATCTTCCGTCATCACCTTTGATTCCCGGATCGCAGAGATTGCATCGGCTGGCGCAACCAGCGGCTTCGCTTTGCGCGTCAGCCTACGGGCATCAACTAGCGGCTTGGCGTGCTCTTTATCGCGAACAACTTCCAACTTTTATTCCCCGTTGCCTGGCACGACATCGAGATCGTCCTCGACCTCATGCGCGCTTATTGGCCTCGAAACAGGAAGCGCCTCACCTGATGTCCGCTCAGAAATTGCGACAAGCCTTTCAAACGCGGTTGGAGCATGAGGCGAGCCTTCAGTGGATGTCTCTTCCGCAAAAACGTGCTGTGCAAAATCGTCGCCAGCTTCAAAATCGGGAGCCGGATCGCCGGCAAAGAGGCTTTTGGAAAGTTTCGCCATAGTGAATTACCTCTGATCCGCATCTAGGGCGAGAACTGCTGCCATGGTCGCGGCAATGCGGGAATTGCTCTCCGATCGGAATGTCCTCATTTTGATGCTGAGAGCCCGAAGCTTGTTCAGCTCCTGCATCAGCCCTCGCTCGTTCTTGGTGGCAAGCTCTGTGTACCAGGCGTTGTAGCCGCTGCCGCCGCCATATGTGTCCATGAGTGCATCGAGCGATGCATTGAACGAAGAACCATCGGCATCAGCTCCGCCGCCGCCCTCATTCATTGCACGGATCGCCGCGATCGACACCATTGCCGGTGATCTCACGGCCTCCGCGCGCATCGACTCGATCATCAGAATGGAGCCTCGCGCCGTGGAGGCTTCCTGCGCAGTTGGTTTCGCAAGCGGCAATCCCACAAGGTTATTGATGAAAGCGTCCTTAGCGTCCGCTGAAGCCGAGGCATTCAAGATTGTCGCTACTTCAACGTCAGCGGCTGGCTCACTGCCGGCTCCGCTGCATAGGCCCGCTGCCGCCTCTGATGCAGTGCAGTATTTCTGGCGATGCTTGGCGAGCGTATCTTGGATCGCTTCCTGCGGTGTTTTTGTCGAGCCAGGTGCAGCATAAACACGCTCTGGAGTCATGTATTCCCTTGCCGAGTTCTTGTAGACCGACATTGCGCTGGAGGCCTCATCGATCAGAACAGCCGTCTCGCAGGCATTCACAGATTGCCCATCAGGACCGAAATCAGCGTGCGCCTGTGTAATCTGCTTGTTCACATCGGTCTGCGTCATCGTGCTGGCTAACGCCTCGTCCGACTTCTGAATGGCCTGCGATACCTTCTGGCCATCGACATTCTGCTGACTGGTGTCGACCTTAACCGCGCTCATCATGCGCTGATAAGCGAACGTCATCTGTTGCAAAATCAGGTTTTTGTTCGTGTCGAAGGCGGTGTTAAGCGCCGTTGTCGTTGTGTCGTGGACGGATGTCCAAGCGGCATCGGGGGCAATCGGACAAAAGCCGCCGCCAGCAGCGGCCTCCTCCACGGTGACGAAAGGCAATGTGGCTATTGCGAAGGCAGTCGAAGCCGCCAGTTTAGATAGCTTGTGCATGCGTCTCCCCTTATTTCGATGCCTGCTGATTGCCAGGCAGCATGATGGCGGGTCTCGACTTGCCATTCGCCCCAATCAGCTTTTCAGCGCGCGATAGCGCATAGGTCGCGGTGACCATCTCTGTCCGCTGTTGTTGCCGGATCTCGTAGGCGAGGGACGCGAGGTTGGCAGCTTCAATGCGTACTGCATCCAGCAGGATGCCCCGCTCATGGCTACCGGCCATCGACGCGGCCCATTTCTCCCCGCCATCGTCGCCGATATACCCTTCAATTACACCGTCCAGCGCAGCCTTGGCCCCATTTGGTGCATTTTCTTTTGCAATCTCATCCATGGCCCGCAAGGCAACCGATTTACGGGCATCGCGGTTTAGCTTTTCCTGCAAGAAGATGCCGCCTGTCGCCGCTTCGGCTTGAGACTTCTCGATCGTGTCCGGCGGTCCCATGACAGCGTTCATGTATTCGGACGCAGCCGCCGTGTCCCCGTTGAAAAGAGCCTGCGCGCTCAGATTTGAGCCGTTGAGGATATCAGAATAATAGGCCTTTGGATCTGCAATGACGCCTGGTTTCGCTTTGACGCTGCCTGTATAGGCAGGACCGGCTGTGAATGTGCTTTTGTAAGCGCTGTGGAAAGTTTCCATGGTGGACTGCACGCCACACGAATCATAGCCGAGCGATTGGTAGCGGTCAGACTCTTCCATGATCTGCATGGCCTGGTCGCTGGATACATATGCCGAAGCGGTCGCTTCATTGGATTTTACGACCGTCGTGGATATCTGGTCATTGCTTGACGCTGTCTGCGCCACGCCCGTCTTCAAGGCACTGATCAGCATCTCAGTCTGGTATTCATGGAGGGCGATCAACTGCGCTGTACCCGCTGCCATATACGCCGTCACAGTCTGGCCGAGTAAGGCGGTTCGAGCGTTCACGACTGGCACCCCGGTCACCAGGCATGACTGAGCAAGTGCTGAGCTGGCCATAAGTGCCGAAGCGAGACCCGTAAATCCGAAGAGCTTTGCAATGCTTTTCATTTTTTCACTCCGTCGCTGATGTACCGGACATGCCGTCCAGAATGATGTTCTGCAGGGTTGTCCGGGCGGCGTTCCGCATCACGCCGGATCGAATTGCTTCAGCTCTCTGAAGAGCCAGATCAGAGCGTGTCGTGCCTTTTTCCGGCACGGTTGGAAGAGGTGCTACCGTGTCCACGTAATCCATGCCCGTCATGGCTTCTTCGGCACCATATCCGCGATGTGCAAGCCATACCGACGCATCCGTGTTACCGGCGTCGTAGCCGTTCAATGAGGTCTGGCAGTAGGGGCCGAGATCTTCTTTCTCCTGATCGGAGCAATAGACTTCCTTGCGGAGCGCGATCATAGAGCTGAGAGTGTCTTCCGTGTTTCCATTCCCCTCAGCGAGCCAGGCGCTGTCGCGCGAGCCGACGCTCTTGCCATGCTGAACCCGTTCCTCACGCGCCTTGGCGATGTCAGACATGCCAACAGAGATCATGCACGCATTGTAACCTTGGCCGGTCTCGTAGTTATAACGTGATTTCGCCTCAGCCATTTTCATATTCACCCGGCTCTGCAAAACAGAGCTGATCTTCGCCTCACCCGATTTCTGTGAGGTGTTTGCGACCTGTTGGCTACTGGTGTTGGTCTGCGCGGTGTCGATTTTCACCGAAGAGAGCAGTTGTTGGAAAAACGTCTGCCAGGTGATGATCCCGCTCTGGTCGCCAGCCGCCAAGGCAGGCGCGGCAAACACCACACCAGCAGAAAACAGAGCCGAGGATATCAACTTCCGCATAAAGTCTACTCCAATCAATCCTTCAGCCAGCTCGCGCCACCGCTTGTGCCGTTGTTCGGCGTCACGGTTACATTCGGTATTTCAGCTTCGACGGCCGAGGCGGCGCTGCCAGCGCTTTGAGCCGCATTGTCCATCGTCGTAACGACCGAGCTGGCACCTTCGGAAACGGTAGTGTTAATGCTGCTCCCGACGTTGTTCACGGCACCCTGAAGGCCGTTGAAGTCAAAGCCGTCACCAAGGGACGACAGATCGTAAGAGCCGTAATTGGCACCTGACGGAGCACTGATCGAAAACGAGCTTCCGAGAATACCGGCCAGATCGCCGGTAAGCCCCGAATTAAACGAGGATGTCGTGTCATTGATTTTACCAATCACGCCATTGACCTGTTCGTTCAAAATATCGCAGGCTTTCTGCTTGGCCTGGTTGATGGCCTGCTGAGCGATCCCCTGGATGCCACCCGAGAGGAACCCCGCAAGGTCGGGGATCATGGCCGATAGGTCAAAACTCTTCAGAAGATCGGGGCTGATACAAGAATTCGCGCCAGTAAAAAACTCAGACGGGTTGACCTTTGCCGCGTCTATAACCGCCAGACGCCGCTGTAGAGCGGCCTGCGCCGCCTGCTCAACGCCGCACGCAGCCGCAAAACTTTCCGAAGCACCACCGAATGCAGCCGCAAAAAGCAAGCCACCACCAAGCACCACACCACGGTATCCCACCATCACCCTCTCCTATCCGTCCGCTTTGTCCTTTCGAGACCTGATAGCCTCAGAAAGCTTAGTAACTTCAATATCCATAAAAACAGCCAGGAACGCGTTTACCCGACGCGTTGTCCGCAGCTTATCATCACCACGATGCGACAACAATTCAATCAGCGGTGCGTGCAGTACCGTGTTTGTCGTCTCGTCTACGGTGCTCATCCAAGCAAATCCATTTCAAATCGATCATCTGAACGCTGACAAGGAGTCGATACCAGCAAATGCACCGAAATCATAGATTGTTTTTGTGTGACCGACACGTTTAGCAACAGCCTCTGCGATAATACGCAACGTTGATTTATCGTCACTCCGCGTTGATTGACGTATAGCTATTTTAACAACGTTATCTTCAACCTTGATCTGGAATTTACTCGGAGCGGTCATCCAGAAATATTCGTCAGCTTCTACCTTGCCAGATGCCTTTAGCTCGTCCATGGCGCTGAGTGCGATCTTACAAATTTCTGCATGGCGTTCGTTGGTAGCGGTTCGCACCTCTCGCTTGACGATAGCAGTAGCAGCCGACGCTTGAGCATTTGTTTTTTCGTCGCGAGCAGAGACCAACTTTCTGAGATTTGATGAAACGTCTACGGTTTCTCGTTTCACAAGTCCCCAAAACCACTTTCCGCGATGGCTTATGCCGGTGCTTTCGAGTGCGGCGACGAGGATCGCCAGCGTCCGGAGCCCATGATGTCTGATACCACGATCCCAAGCACGGCCGTTGTCGTACCCAACGGGCAGAAGATTTATAGCCGCAGCGCGAAGAACTTTGACGATCTCATCGTCTGGAGCATCGCGGTAATCGCATCCGAGCAGATCCTCAATGGCTTTTTGAAGTTTCGGTGAAAGAGCGATCGTTTCCTTAACTGCCTCGCGGGAAAACAAATCCTCGCTGCCAAACATTGTTATTGTTTCTTTTTTAAAAGGAACATTAACTGTTAGGGGAAGGTCCTTGTTTTTTGGCAGAGGTGCTTGATCCTTCGGGAGGGAAACTGATTTTTCCGCCCCTCTTTTCTCTTGTTCTACCGGCTCGAACAAAGGCTGAAGTGCTTCGATAAACGGCGACAAATCTACCTGATCTCCTTCGATCGAGATAAGGCCTTTTTCGAGTAGGCCGCGCCGAGCGGCGGTGCAGGACGAAGCGGAGAGGCAAACGTACTCTTCCGCCTCCCTTGCTGACAACCTGACGTGATAGTTGCCCCGCAGTACCGCTGAAGGACGAAGGACCATCACGTCGATAAGGGCCGAAAGATAGGTCCGCTCGCAAGCTGCCGCCTGCATCCTAGAAGCGAATGCATTGATGGCGCAGCGAATGCGATGAATGAAGTCTAGGAACTCGTAATGTTTCGCGCGGTCCTCGCTGCGATAACGGTCAGAAGCGCTGTAGCAAGCTTCCATGTAGGTCGATGGGCTTAAACGGCTTGAACGCGATAGGTTATTCGAGCGTGTTGCTCCGACTATACGCTTGAGACGTTCTTCAATATCACCAATCAATCCGTTCATAGTTGTCGGCTGTGCATGCTGCATTGCGGTGTGTGCTTTTGTCATGTCCTCTGGTCTCTCCAAGAGAGGGCCGTTCGACTGCAAATAGCTAGAAAGCACTTGTCTCCCGTTCGCAGAAATGGTATTTAAACCATCAACTGCGTTAACCGAGAGATCGGTTGACCAGAACCCTGCAGGAGCGTCAGAAACCCTGTTTAGTTCGGCAAGTTAGCTTTCAGACTTGCAATCATCGGAAAAGGCCTTGTCGAGAGACGGGCCTTTTCGCGTTTCAAGCCCTTGTTCATATTCAATTTGCTTCGGTTGCTATTTCCCTGTGTTGCGCGGACAATGGCCCACGAGAATCGCGCACTGATCCGATTCTCGTGCAACCGTACATCCATTTTGGTGTATTCGTCAAATAAGCTGACAATTCTGTTAATTTCACATTTCAAGACGCCGGTTTCCGTTCTTCAGAGCGAGATCTACCGCAAACTCGTGAGCCTTCGCGTGGTGGAGCGTCAGAGCGCCCTGAACACCAGCAATTGGACCTCGAACCATAATGTTGCTGCTGGACTCCTTCGCAACGACGTGTAGGAGACGAGCAACGTCTTCGGTGCGGAAAGATGAAGTCGCAAGCACGCCCTTGGTCAGTTTCGCTTTGTCGATTTTGTTGGTACCACGATCCAGCAGCTCCATATCTCCGCCCGCTTTCGCGACCAGTTCTGATTTCTTATGGAAGAGGAGGACCGAGGTTGAACCGGCAAAGACAAGATGTAGGTCGTCACCCCCGATGCCCTTCGCATGGGTAGCGAGGCCGAGAGGCGAAAAGCCCGTTTTGACTTCAACCCATTTCTTATGAGTGTCTTGGAAACATTCCCGCTCGATGGTCTGTGTTTTCGAGATGTCCGTGCCGGCCTCGATAAATACATCCGATCCCACATAAACCTCGCTTACCGCCTTCGATGACATGGCCTTACGCATGTCGTTGACGATGCTGAGCAGATGCTTATCGGCGTAATCGTAGACGCCTGGAGTATCCAAGCCATCGGAAAACAGCGTTGCTAAGTCATTGACGAGATATTCGCGCGCTCTCGAATCGATCTGCCCATAGTTCGAGTAAGCATAGCCAAGATCGTTGAGAGTTGAGATCCGGCGATACACATCTATGAAAGATTGAATCAACTCTGGATGCGTCTTATCGAGCGGCACCGAAAGGGCGGCAACGTTACTTTCGAGCTTTCCGATCAGCTTCGACACGTTTTCATTTTTGAGAATGACGCCATGACGTACTTCGCCGGATGAGGTCGTATAGATGGCCTTTTCACCAAGGCGTTGTTTGCCCTGGCTGATCTTCACAGCTTGGAACATGTTACCATCGAGAGCATAGCGCTCACGTTTCACTTGCCCGGCAGGCGCGTCATCGAAGGCGTGTCTTATGAAGTCACGGAAGCCCTCGTTCCGCGTCGAAAGGTATTGGATAGGATTTTCGAGGTACCGCGGAATTTTGATATCGGCGATGTTGGCCGCATGGCGGTCCCCATAGATATAGGGTGTGAGATGTTGGCTCGCGTATTCAGGTTTGCTATCCAAAAACTCACCGTAAACGCCGATCGCACTCACCGTAAAAGCGTACCGTGGAGTTTCATGGCCTGGGAATGCCTCCTTGCGCTCCTCCGAGGTCATGTCGGCCAGCACGCCGAAGGCACCCGTTAGGCCTACCGTGTCGACGTGGGTTTGCCCAGGCGACGCTACGTCAAGCTTCCAGGCACTGAGGTTTAGAGGATCGGTCGGCCTAAATTGCACACGCGTGATCAGCCCAGGCACGAAGCGGATTTCCTTATCGAGAACCCGCGCCATTTCCAACGCTATGCGGCTATCCTTCATTGCAGGAAACAATGTCGTGTCGAACTGGACAAAATTGCCGGGTTCGAGCATCTCGATATTCGCCTGAACGAAATCTGCATAGGAAATTGCGCGAATGATCCTTTTTTCGTTCACCGAGGCTTTTGACAGATCGATAGTGGCTCGGCGCTGCCAAATTGCCAAAGCTTCCTCGTTAGAGATCTCATCGAGCCCTAGAGAGCGATCTTCCGATCGCCGGTTCATAGTCCGGTCCCATGCGGCGGCGGACCACTCGGGCTCCCCCGAGAGCTTGAACAGCTGGCCAATCATTTCGGAGGGCGATACATACCGCCCCATTTCCTCATCGACCAGATTCCGCTCACCACGTTCAAGATGATCCTCGATCGTTGCGAATGACAGAGGTTAGACGGTTTCCTGGTATTTCAGCTTCACCAGGTTGAGAGGTCGTTTACCCATGCTGTCAGCGGCGTCATTACCTGCAATCAGCGTGGCCACAGGCTCAAGCGTCGCCTTCCAGTCATGCTGATTGAGCTTGAGCGGGTTAAGCCCGCGCGCATCGAGAGCGTCGATGTGCATTCGGAACAGGGTGTCGATCTCCGAAAGCACCGTCTCCTGCATCTTGATCGGCAAGCAAACGAGCCGACCCATTAAGCGGCGTGCATAACTGTCGATCTCCGAACCGCCGCCTTCATTCGGAATGGGCAGATCGAGCTGGACGGCGATATGAGGGTTCTCATTGAGATATTGTCGGACTGCCCCCTCGCCCACCGGGTTCATTAGATCGGCAGCCTCATCAATATTTGAGCGGTTTTCACGCGTCGCGTTTGATGTTGCTGTTAACGATCGGTTCTTGCGGTTAAAAAGCTGGCAGAGCCTGTCGTCGGCTGCAAAGCCTGACATCGGCACCACATACTGGCCATCGTGGACCTGTCCGTAACGCTGGATACGACCGTCAATCTGACGCTCCGCCGTAATCTCAGATTGAAGTTGTAGTTTGATCATGCGGCGTGGCCGGAGGTCTACACCAACTGATGGTGAAGCATGCATGGACACACCGGAGGCCGCTGAACGGTTCATAACGACGATATCAACATCACCATTGTTGAAGTCGCGGATGATTTCGCGTTTGTCCACGATCTTGCGGGAAACCACTGCATAGCTGCCGTCTGGTCGTGGCTCGGCTTCGAGCGAGCGTTTTGTAATTTCCCCCACGGAAAGATCATGCTTTGCGGCAAATGCCTTGATCCTGTCGATAGGATCGAGAGTCAGTAGATCGAGCCTCGCAGCTTCGACATTCTCAGTGAACCTATCCAGCCACGCCTCATATTCCTCCAGGCGTAGGTGGATCTCATTTCCGGTGGGATCGGTAATCTTAACATCAAGCAGCTTTGAAGCATTCTCGATCAGCACATCGCCGATATTCGGCAACCGCGATATCACCTTTGCGACAAGACCATCTTCGATTTGAGTTTCGCCTATCCTGTTGGCAAGACGGGACAGTACCTCTTTGCCAGTGTTCTCTACCACGACCACCGGCTTCGTGCCGGCAGCGATCGCATCAAGAATGAGATCTTGGTCATAGACGGATTTCACCGCGACCATCAGATACTGTGAGAATGTATGAAACTGAGCAACAGGTGAGGTGGTTTGGACGTTGACCTTTGCCGCCGCACCGCCCCCGCCCCCAGAGTAACGAGACCCCATCAATGCCGCCGCGCGATCGATCTCGGGAGCCATTTCGACCAGCTCCCGTAAGAGAATCGCTGCCCGATCCACGGCTTGGACAATTGTCGCATGCCTCGTTGGGTCCAGCTCTTCGAGGGATACAAATGTGCGGATCGCCCCGGAGCTATCCACCTCCCGTGAAATCATGGTGCCCATGCGGGCCATCTCACCTGACAAAACCTCCTGAAGAGCGAGAGGATTGCCCTCAATCAATGCCGTAAGAGATGCCGCATCCATTCCCGTATCCGGTAGGATCGGAGAGTAAATTCTAATGTTCTTGCCGGATTTAAGGGGTGTGGCAGAGCTATATGTGATTGTTCCGCCGAGATGTTTGATGCCGTCTACCAGACGTTCGATCTGAACGCCTGTATTAGAAGCCTCTCCCGCAGCCTTATGCACTTCATCGAGAATAAGTTCGGGTTTCTTCCCAAGCTGTGCTTGGCCGCGAGCCCACTCAAGGATCGCATCGACTTTCCAGATCCCGTTAACGGTCTGGACCTGGCTGTATGTCGCCATAACCATGTTGTGGTCCGTCGAGATCCCATCTCGTTTTGCTGTTTTTGTGTCACCAACGCCGTAAAGTGGCTTACCATGTTCGTCGCGGATCGCCGCGTCCGGACTCTGATTGAAGATGAACGGGCGAATGTGACCCTGCTTCTTCATCTCATCAGCGGACGTCGCGTAAACGTCGCAAAGATCGCGGGCGACGAAATCGGTGAATAGGTTCGGCTGCTCAGACCAGAAGATCACAGGTCGATCCTCGGCAAAAGCTGCCATTGCCATCATACCAAGCTCGCGGCCTTTACCGACGCCCATGAGATCAGCAAAAAGAAAGCCTCGTCCCTCCATCTTACGAGCAAAGGCGAGAGCTGCACCATCCACTTGTTCAGGGCTGAACCGCTTCCCGAGTTCGGAAACCGGAATGTTGAGCTTGCTGGCAACGAAATCGTCAACATCACCGTGCTTTGCCTCAACGTCGATCAGTGCCCGATATGTAAGCCCCTGCAAGCTCTTCTGGATTTTCGTCTGTGCTTCGCCGCAGTTCGAAAACGGCTCATATGACCTGACGAACACGTCGTCTTCAGTGTCATCAACCAATGTAATCGCTGTCGCCGGAATACCGGAAGCTGTCGGCTCTTGACCATCCGGTGGTATGGGAGCCGGGTCCGCTACAGCTTCCGGTATTTCGTTCGGTTCAACTGCTGAACCAGCCGGTTGCGCCGTTTGCGACCGTGGTTTACCCGCAGTCTTGCTTGGCGTTCCTGGATATTCGGATGCAACCGCGCCGTCCGAAGCATCATTGCCATGCTTTGGCAATGATGCGACTGGCGGCGATGACGGCCTGCTGGCCACGGCAGCAGCCGGCTCCCGCTGGACCCGGCCCTGATCGGTATATCCCGGCTCGGTCGAAGGGAGACCCGTCAGCTCAATCATCCGCTCGCGGGTTACGTCTGCCCACGATAGAAGTTCATCATGCGTGACCAATAAAGGAAGGGCTTCAACCTCGAGGTCTCGTAGCTCTTCGGTTGACAGCGGAACATCCCGCATCGGACCAAGGGCGTAAAGAAGGACCGGAAATTCAGCACCCATCTTCCGGTATAGCCGCCCGTCAACACAAGCAGATCCAGCAACGTGATAGGTCTGTCGCAGGTAATTGTCCCAAAACCGCCTGGCGCCGTCGAGCGCCCCGTTGGTGATCATATCGCCCGGCAAAACAAGAAACGCCCTACCCTCGGGCTTCAAGCGCTGGAGACCTTCATACGCAATTTGGTGGTCGAGACGACGAAGCGTCATTCGAGACCCAAGCCTGTCGTGAACGAGCTGGTTCGTCTCAAGGTTTTCGAACGGCGGGTTCGCAACAAACATATCGAAGTCGAGGCCGAGGCCGAGGCTCGCAGCCTCCTTGACGAAGTCACCTTCGATGACAGTTGCGCTCTCAAGAAGCCTGCCAGACCGCCCCGCACGAGCGGGATCAAGCTCTACGCCAGTGATATCGATGTTCCGGCCAAGGAATGACGACACGAGCGTACCGTTGCCAATCGTCGGTTCAAGAAGTCGGTCACCATCTTGAGGCAAAAGGACATCGAAGGCCGATCGCGCGATTGGAAATGGAGTCGAAAATTGCTGTAGCTTGAGCCGAGTGCCATTGCGCTCCTGATGAGCGGCGAGGTTGGAATCGAGGCTAATATTGAAATCGTGGATGTTATCAGCGCGTCGGCCGACAGGAGTTATCAGAGTTGCGAGTTGCCCCTCCACCTCTTCATTGAGGTCTAGGCGTCGAAATCCAGGCGTATCGGAAAGGTGCGGCGCACTCGCGATGATCGCGGAGTACAGCAAATTCATTCGCGGATTGTCGAATTTCTCACCATTCGCGATCATCATAGCGATGCCGCGAGCCGAACCGGAAAAGGATTCAGCAGTGATGCCGCGCATGAAGGAGTCAGGTCGAGCCTCCCCCTTTCTGCGTCCGTCTTTACCTGGCTCCCACTCCGCATGCCAGGTGCCATTCTGGACGATTGCGCGGCCGAGAATGCCGTCAAATACATCCTGCATGTACCTGTTTGATGCTATCCGGCGAGCTGCGACATTCTCTGGCTTGACGCCGAGATCAGCAAAAGCACGGTCTTGGAGTTGTTTCAGAGACGCAGGAGACGACAAATCGTGGTAAAACTGCTGTGTCTGGAGGCGAAATTCTGGCACGCCCAATGCAGCCCACTGGCGACGGCCAAGGTGAAGGCCGGGTGGCAGAAACACAGCATGACCGGTACCACGAGTACCTTCGCGGATTACCTGGAGGTTATTTCGTTGAAGAACCTGTGAGAGGCGCTTGATACGAGGATCAGTACGCTCTTCGAAATACAAAAATCCGACGCTTTTCCCGACCCCGGAAAGTCGGGACGACAAGATTGCCGCCCCAAAGCCTTCGGTCCGAAATTCGGGCATGAAAACCTTAGCTTGGTCGCTCATGCTGATACCCCTTAAAAATCAGGGGCTGGATCGGAATAGATGTGATCGTTTTCTTCATCGACCGCATAATCGTTGTCAGGCGCTGGCGGTTGACGATCTTCAGATGGCTGTCTTGCAGGCTCAATATGGCCTAGCCTGGGAGTGTCTTCCGACGAAGGAGAATGTGTGGCCAAGAAGGTTTCATACCCGACAGCCGCTAAGTCGTGACGAACAAAATATTCGCTCTCCTTTTTTTGCAGCTTTCCATCAGGGAACATCGCCTTAACGACCGGTGAAACGATTTCACCGGTCTCGTTGGAGATGTAGCGAACACCGAGCATGCCGTTGACGAAACCGCGATCCACCAAGTCTTGTTCAGGCGTGCGAACGTTTGAGACGTTGCCGTTCTGATCCACCTTACGGCCGAGTACGGCATCAACCATGAACCGAGATGGTTGCAGTGTAGCACCGGGGATAAACGTAGCCGGTGTCGAGCCATCGGCTACACTTTCGTAGAGGCTCCGAAGCGCATCATGTTTATCGCCAACCTGGTTCGGCAGCTCGATATGCAAATTTTCGAACGGTATGCCCGCTTTCGCTGCAACAGCGACTGCTGCGACCGCTTCATTAAGTCGGGTTATCTTGCCCGACAAAGCGGTCTCAACGTCTTTCGTCGTGGTGTACGCCCCGGACGCATCTTGCGTCATCTTCGGCCGAAACGCGTAAGTTCCGGTCTCGTCTTCCAGTTTGACGGTTACCGCAATATTCGTCCGCATGTCGGCACCCGTGTCGAGTAGCCTACCGCTCAGCATTTTATCAAGAGCTGCCCGATTGACCTCCTCTGAAGGAAGAGCCGATTTCGGGAAATATGCCTGGATGAACGCTGTCTTAAATTCTTTACCGTCATGCTTTGCGAGGGTGGTACGAACCTCGAATGTGGCCGGAATAGCAACTTCCTTTTCAGGATCAGTTACCACCGCATTCGGCCAACGGCCGTAAAGCTCACCGTTTTCCAGATCCGGCCGAACGTTGGAAATGGAGATAACCCCGTCGATAGGCACCGCTTTGTTCCCGCGCGCCGCTCCGATCTCACGCATCGTTGTGCGCCTTGCTATTTGCTCTTCGGCCTGCTTGACGCGGAGAGCGAGATCTTCGTTGGGATTTAGGTACAGCTTCGCAAAACGATCAGGGTCAGCAAGCCGAATGACGACCTCTGAACCGTCTTTTAGGTTTGTGCCTTGCACAGCATACGCCCGACCCTGTTGATCTCTGAGATAATCCTCCACCTTAACGTGGACGTTTCCCAGATTAACTGGTCCAGAGCCTTGCCTGGTCCTGAAGTCCCGTACAGAAAGAGCCATGACATCAATCCTAGATAATTGTGGTTCGCAAACAATTAGATTAGTCGCGCAAAACTATGCACGACCTCTACGATAATCATGTCAAACCATCGCATGTCAATGATGTGATGCGTACAAAATAGCCACAAATGACATAAATGAGCGTTCAGATGGACGGCCCGTCATCGTTGAACGGAGCTTCATCGTACGAATCGTCGTTCGCTGCGGCCACAATATCGCTCAATGCCAAACTCGGAGCTGATTTTATCGCTGTGCTTCCGGTCACGATAGTAGTGACAACTGATTTTCCCGTCATTGTTGTTACATCAGGACGTTCAACCTTTTGTGTCTCAACGTTGTTGGATTGTTTCTGATCTAATTCAGTTTGGGAGACATTGGGCACGTTTTCTGGTCCGGCTTGCGGGTTTTTACCCCCAATTTCGAGGCTTGCGGGCGGTTCGTAGCCGACCACGGTCACCCCGGTCTCCTGGGCGATCTTCCAAGCTCGTGCCTTATAGTCTTCGGTTCCAATTAACTCGATCCTGTTGTTCCAATCGCGGGATGCCTTCAACATCAGCGCTGTGATAGCCTTGTCTGAAGTTTCTCCCTGGAGCATCGCCTCATCCCCGCGATCAAGCAGCCAGGACCGGCTCTCAATCTCCACGAGGACGCCCCTCTTAGAGATCGAAATATCGGTGAAA
The DNA here is from genome assembly GCF_033957765.2 of Agrobacterium sp. rho-13.3. Taxonomy (NCBI): domain Bacteria; kingdom Pseudomonadati; phylum Pseudomonadota; class Alphaproteobacteria; order Hyphomicrobiales; family Rhizobiaceae; genus Agrobacterium; species Agrobacterium sp. rho-13.3. Next base: position 41,259 of record NZ_CP192778.1, on the reverse strand, counting down.
CCTGTTGCTTGCCATTTCTCGGCGAGGGCTTGGCATTCCGCGCGGGTAAGTGGGGCAAGTTTGATCGGCTTTGAAGGACTTTTCGCCCTGCCCCAATCATCGTCGGGATGCTGGAAAAATCGGGCAAGTGTTGAATCTGCAATTGCCATGCCCAACGCTTTTGCTTGAGCACCGAACCCAAATTGTCTGACACGTTCTTTTTGAGGTTCAACGTCGAGCCGGTCGTCTTCGTGAAAATGAAGGATGACCCGTCCGTTTTTAGCTTCATCGATCGAGGCGATCTTCGCTGCGAACGGTTCGGCATCGACTTTGGGGAACAGGCGGCGAACCAGCGCGATTTTGGTTTCCAAATTCTGCGGTGGTGCCTGTCGAGCCCCGGCGACTTCATCGACGTCCGTATCCATACTTCTGCCCTCTACCAAGGTTTCGTGTTCAGTGCCGCCAATCTCTTCGCCACCAGGTCGTGAACGCTGCGCATTCCGGCCGCGCTATCCAGGTAGCGTTTCGTGCCGGCCAAAGCGTAGAGGTCGAACTCGTGATTTCTCGTTTCCGACAGTTCCTCAGAGGTAACAGACACGAGCTTGAGGCCGAAAAATGCGTCCTCATCCGCTGCCACATCGCACCGAATAAAGCCCTTTCCGCTTGGCGAAAGGAGATCACACAGATCTTCTGCAGCGAGCGCGAATAGGGGAAGAGTGAACTCGGATGACAGCCATATTGGCGACACGCCCTTGTCGCTATGCAAGGAAATCTCAGACCGAACGAAGTCCCGCTCCGCGTCGTCACCACCTATGAACTTAAGGATCTGCCTGGTGATCTCGTCTTGAGCTTGCTTCACGCTGCTATCTGCCGATTTCCGCCCAAAGAACTGGCGGAGCATCAACTCGGCAGCAACAACCATGTCGGATCTTTTGTCGAGCCTTTCTACCATTCGCGGACGCGCCATTCAAAGCCGAGCACGAACCGGCACCATAGGTAGTTCGTGTATTCGAGAGGGCCAAGCTGTCTACGTCCTGCGAGCACCAGGTACACGATATAGAGAAGTGCTGCGATGAAGACGATGTAGCCTAATCCACTGCTGGTCGAAACCGCTCCGAGCCATAGTGGGAAGAAAATGAGGAATGATGGGTGAAGGCCGAAAAAATTAGGCGATAGCTTTGACCAACGATAATCGATCATGTTCATCCTCTCCAACGACGACCAGGTGCGCCGACATCGACATGCGTGAAACTCGGGTAGACGCCGATCCCGCCAGCGCCGAGCATGCTGCCGGAATTTGCAACGATTGGCGGGGCGAAGCCTGGCACACCTAGATCGCTTGCCCTTGCGTTCAAATGCTCCGAGGCAACGGCTGCGCCTTCAAGCTTTGCGTTGTGCTCAGGTGTTCGATAGCCACTGTTCAAGATGAACGGCACTGGAGTGCCGGCCATAGTCGATAGCGAGACCTGCATACGTGAGAGAACATCGAAGAGGCCAACCGCGACGGTGACTCCAACATTCCTATCGTTCACGTCACGCCAAAAATACGAGAGGTTCAAACATTGAGAGGGAACGATTGCAAGGCCGAGACGGTAGTCTCGATACAGCGCGATGATCTCCTCGCCAGACGGTCGCCTGAGCCAGAGGCGATCAAATCCAACTGGATTGTTTTTAAGGTATGCTCGAACGTCGTTAGGATTACCGTAGTCAGTCATTACGGCTTCCACTGCTCGACGAGTTTCCTTTGTCTCCGCCTGAGATGCGCCGAATGCATGATCAGCAGCCGCATATGCAGATGCAGCAAGGCCCGAAAGGAAAGCGCGCCTCGACCACATCAGTGTAGATCCTCAATCTTGACGCGGTGGTAGCCGAAATTACGAAGCACCCACAGAGCCGTTTCGTCGCTGATAATTCCTTCGCGCCACCGCATCTCGACAGTTTTCTTGATCGAACGTCCCTTGTCGCCAAGCTCCCCGCTGTCTAGCAGTTTGCGCATGACCCGGTCGTATTTGCTTGGCCCGGCCTCTTCAAGAACACGACGAATGTCGTTGTCGATGACTATCCACTCGCGCAGACAAACATATCTCTCTGGATGATCTTTCCGGGGTACTAGGCGCTGAGCCACGATCATGTTGGTGGTAGCTAGAATGGAGAAAAATGCCTGGCTCTGATATTCCGAAGGAAACTTCTCGAACAGGCGTTTGAAGGTAAGATCCGTGCTGTTGGCATGGGTTGTCGTGTAGATGGGATGGCCATTGTTAGCGGCCTCTACAGATGCCGAGATTGTCTCAGCATCGCGAAGTTCTCCAATCAGAATGAGACCAGGCTTGCGGCGTAGCGAATTGCGCACACCAGCGGCGAAGGAGGGGAGATGAAGCCCGATTTCGGTCTGAGAGATGATACATGTCGCTGACGGCACATGATCGAATGTGTACTCGATCGGGGCCTCATACGTTAGGATGTTGCCCTTCATCGTCGTGTTGCCGGCCAGAACGTCCATGATGGCAGCAGCAATAGTGCTGGTTTTGCCTGAACCAGTTTCACCCGCAAAAATTACGGAGCCCATACCACTGTCGAGATGAGGGATGATTTCCTTTTCCAAGCCCACTGTTTCGAATGTGGGCGGATTTGACGGGATGTATCGAAGTGAGGCCTGATAACCGAGATCCCCATCAAAATAGTTGGCTGTGAGGTTGAGGCGAAAACGATGCTTGATTGGATAGCCGTCATCATCGACCCGCTCTGTATCATCAATCGAAAACGCGGAGTCGAAATCGTTCCCTGACTGAAGCCGCGCGACAACAGAGTCTTGGTTCGTGATCCAACGCATGACGTTTTCCATCACGCTCTTTTTGACCGGGTTGGTAATGCCGATCATCTTGCCGTGAAGGGAGACCATGACCGGCTTACCAGTCTGGATGAAAATGTCACTGACAGTGTTTCTGACCGCCGTCGTCAGCAGGGCGCGGAGGTCTTCCTTCTGGTCAAGGCGGATACCTGAGTTTTCGACGCCACCGAGCCAGGTTCCGTATCTCTCATGAAGCTTCAGCATGATTACCGGCCTCGTGGAGCTTTGTTCTCCAGGCGGTCCTTTTCAAGCGAGGCTGCTACGGCCTTGGTGCTCTTGAATTTTGGTTGAACGGTGAGCTTGACATTGATGCGCTCACCAACCGCTTTGCGACCGTTTAGATAAATCGCCCCGCCCTTGTGGGTGATGTTGACTTTGGTCAAGCTCACCGCGCCCTCGTCGGCCAGGCGATGATAGGTCTTCATTCCATTATAGTCGCGAACGAGCCGATCTAGGCCAGCCGTAAACTGAGCGCGAGCTTCCTTGACGCCCCTCTCCCATCCATTGCGAGCAGCTTCAGCCCAAACGGATTTGTCTGCACCATCCTTAACTTTGATGCCACTTGGGGGTGTCGGGCCGCCACCGTCCAGCATCATGTAATCCTGCCAAGCGGGTTCTTTTACTGTCACGTAAGCTGGTTGCACGATCTGGTACGCGCCGGTCGTGAGATACAGGTACGTTGCCGAACGGCGCTCGATAACATCTGTCACAGTCGTGATGACGGGAGGAACGATTGCGCCGCTTGCTTCCAACAAAGACCGGAAATCAAACTTCTGATCCATCGAATACCGATATTTCAGAAGAGAATTGTTGATCCTCTGAGCTTCGGCAGCAAAGCCTGCTTTGATACCAACCTGATATGCGGCATTGCGGATCTGTGTCTGACGAACATTATTTCCCCTCGCCTCGCCCGAATAAAAAGACGAGTTCGGGTTCATAATGTCTGCGCGCGTATAGGTCCCGCCGTCGTATGAACCGCTATACGCGGGAGGGCCTGCCGTGATCGGGCCGGCAGTGTTTCCAGTCCCTCCGGTGGTGGTAGAAGGCGACTGATCGATAAAGTTGCCTTGCTGGCGAGAGAATGTCGCTGCGGGCGCGCCATCATTCAGACCAAAAGTCTGCTGCTGCTGAGCTGCGTTCGCTTCAGGTTGTTGCTGATACTGTTGCCCGTATGGGCTCTGCTGTCCACCGCCACCGTATGAGCAGGGGTATACATACGGTGGCGCACCACAAAGCTGCACGTTGCCGTAGGCTTGACCGCCCGTCGCGCCGCCTGGATTGTAGTAACCCACGCCGGGGTTATAACCGCCGCCATTTGGGAGTGCTTGGGCTTGTGCCGCCGCCAATGCGTTAGCCTGGGCCTGTTGCTGAGCCGTCGCTGCTTGGTTTCCCCCAAAGGTCAAGACGGTTGTTTCGCTGGCGTCTTGTGCCTGGGATGTCACAAAGGACAAAGCCAGGAACGTTGAAGCCAGTATAAGCGAACGGCGATCCCCGAAATTCATTTAACCATCACCCCTTGAAGGCCATAAACGCTTGGATGTTAAGCCCATTGATCGTGTCGTTTGACGATTCGGGACCTTCTACAACGGTCGGTACATCGATTTTTGGACGATCTTCATCCTCCATATTCGATCCGAATGCTGTAGAAGGTCCCGCGCTAGACGTTGGTGTTCTCGGTTTAACAAGATCATCAACGGTAACTGAACCGTCGTTGTCGTTCTCTATTAGACGAGAACGCACATTATTGAAAGTCTCCGTAGACGATGAGCGTTCAAGAAAACGCTCCTCTAACGTTGACGGATGTTCACGGTTTGAAATTCCGATTGGTCTAGGCGGAATAAAAGACATGTTGTCGTTTTGGATGCCAAGTTCCTGCATCAAACCGAGTAACATCAACCGTTTCATCTGATCGCGTCGCTTGCCATCTGGTACCTGTTTGTACAGATAATCCACAAGGACAGCGTCAAGGCCCGATGAGGCGAAGACAAAACCGTCCTTGCGGATCGACTTATCGGATGCAGGTTTGCGTGCCGCTCGTTTCACCATGAGATGACCTTACCGGCGAGGTGCCTTGGCGGCATGCAGCATTTTCATAACCTTGAGCATGCCGTTAGCGTTTGCAAACTGAGGCTGCGCAGGAATGAGGACCACAGAGGGGTTGAACAGCGTCCTAATCTTTTCCTTCAAAAGCATTGAGCCGCCGCCTACGAAAATGACATATGCGAGGTCGGAAGCGTCTTCCAGGTGGCGCAAAAGGGGCTCTCTGATTTTCAGATAGAGCGCATCAAGAACTATATCAGCTTCAGCGCTAACATCATGCAGCTCCCCGAAGACGGATATCTGTTTATTGAAAAGTGCCTTTTCTGGATCTGAAACCCTGCGTAGTTCAAGCTTTTGCTTGATTAGCTCGCCGAGCTGGTCAGCAGCATCGAGCGTCCCCTCTTTTAGGCTGGTCGAGGCTTTCGTCTTAATCATCGTCTGGTCGGCGAAGTTTCCGCTCCACGAACCGAACACAATGTCGGTGGTTTTCCCGCCGATATCGATCACAGCATATGAGGTCGAATGTTCGAACCGTGCCGCGAACTCTTTGTTCGATTGCACCGACGATCCGTCGTAACCCATCATGCAGTCAAAGAAGGTAGCGACACCCTCGGAGAACACCGCTTGGTCATCGATTGAATAGGTTGTCGTTTTGGGTTTCAACGTGCGCGGTTCGATCGCCATCACACTCTTGGCGATGTTCTCTTTTTTCTTTGCGATCAGTTCCACATTGTGTTTGCCCGAGGCCGGCATGTGGAAATCTGAATAGGGCAGGGCAGTGGCCAAGGTGAACGAGACGTTCCTGCCGGCAGCGATCGTGTGTAGGGCATGATTGACCAAGACGCGATTACGATCCGATGTAGGGTAGTCATGCGTTCGGTTTTCGTTGTCACTACCGGAGCGGCCACGGTTTACTACAAGCATCGGTGAGGCTTGAGCTAGATCGGCCGGGTTTGCGTTGGCAACATCAAAAGCGAAATAGGCGTCGGGCGGAGCCGCCCCGGTTGCGTCCATTTCTTCCCAACCGCGGATCGTCCTCGATGGGAAGGAGAAATTCTTGATCGGGCCGGATGTACCATTTTCGAAATACGCAACTTTGATCTCGCTATGACCATCGTCGATCGCAACGAGGATTTCAATTTGCGGTTCTTCAAGAGGTGCCGCGACCTTTTTCTCTGCCGATGCCATGATGAAGACTCCTAAGATGATGGTGCTACGAGAACGCGATCAGGTGCAGAGGTCGTTTTTGCGGTGCTTCCTTGAACGCCGTGCTTCGACATCTCTCGCGCCACGAAAGCGTCGGTCGATTGCTGACCTTCAGTGGTGGTGCATCCAGTGAGCGCCGCCATTGCCAGCATCGCCCCGATCATCATTTGCCTGCTCATTGATACCTCTCCGGAATTCAATCGATGTTTCCCTGCCGTAATTCGAATCCAGTAATAGATTCAATCGGATGTAATCCGCTTACAGCCAATTCCATCGATATATCTCATTGAAAAAGATGGATATTTGCGCCATCACGATGACTTACGAGGGCTTTCATGTCAATCTAATTGACGAAGAAATCAGTTTGGTTACCATGCAAACCGAACGTGAGTTCGGGAAGCCTTGCCGGCAATTAGAAAAAGAATGATTTTACATGCAGTTAGCTTGCCTGATGTCAGCGGATGCAATGGAATGTAAGCGGCTACAATTCGCTTACATCATATACAATATAGTAGGGGGGAAATCTAAAGTGCGAAAAGTGGGATGGCTATGATGTCTGTCAGTAAGTCGACTGAAGAGCTTTACGGATCTCACGCAAGGCGATTTTTGAGGTGGCATGAAGAGCGCGGCAGCGATGTCAGTGATCCTAAGCGGTGGGTAGATGCCCTTCAGGAATTGACAGTTGGCCTGTCCAAAAAGACGTGGCGGCTATATCGAAATGCGGTGACCTGGTACTTGCGCGAGACATATGGCGGGGTGTTCGCCGGCACCTTCCTGACGGCAACCGATATCGTTGAGAAGCCACAGACCAAGTCCAAGAAACTGCTTCGTCATATTGAGCCATTAGTGTTGAAAGAGGTTGTCGCTGCCCTACTGAAGCGGACGGACGAGAACGCTCACCGGCTTGCAGATCTCATGATCGCGATGGTGGCGACAGGTCTTCGCCAGAAGGAATTTGGAGCGGCTCAACTCGTCGCGCGCAAAGGTTGGGTGCTCGTTGTCGAGAATGCGAAGTATCGACAGGCGTCTGAAGGCGTTCCTGGTCGTGGGAATGGGCCAGTAAGGGAGCTGCACATTGATGACAGCTCCTCCCCTGCCCTACTCGCGACGATCGAGCGCACCCTTGTCTGGTGTCGAGGCAGGGAATGGAGAAAGACGCACGGCCCGAACGTAAATCGAATATTCCGTCAGGTTGTCGATGACTTGGTGCGGCGTCGGAAGATCGGTTCCAAATGGAAGAGGTTGCGGATCTATGATTGCCGCCATCAGTTCTCGGCGAATGCTAAAGAGCATCTTGATTTGATGGCCGGCGAGGTCGCCGCCGCAATGGGGCATCGGTCGGTCGTTACGGCAGTTTCCCATTATGGCAAGCGGAGCTATGCTCGCTCAGGGGCTGTCATGGTGCGCCCGTCGTCAAGCTCGTTAGCTGCTGTAAGCGAGGCATCCAAAACCAAGGCGAGATCTCTTGTGCAGCGGAGCGAGCTAGCCAGGGCTTCCCGATCTCCTGACGGTCAGGCTCGTCCAGGCACGGCTCGACAACAGGATGACATGGGGATCGAGCCACCGACCGTTCCGTTGCGGGAACCAGGCCGTGACAGGTAGGTATCAGGCAGGTTGGATGTCCGTTTTGGTAAAACCGCTCGAGGCGAACAAGAGTGGTTTGCGGTATGCCTTTGCACAAGCATAGGCGATGCAATCGCCGTAATTTAGTGCTGCTGGATGCCGTCCAATTCCGTAAGTATCGAACGCATCGATCGCTAATGTCGCTGCCTTGGGCGTGATTGACACGATATTCATCCCCTGGGCTTCGATAAAGCTCTCGACGGAGGCTTTGGCATCGCCGATGGGGAGGTCGAGTATCCGCGCAACGGTAATGGTTGCCTCGAAAACGGCGATCGGTGATGTCAGGCGGCTTTTGGCCGCTTGCATCCTCCCGGCGATATGATCCCCGTTCTGTTCATCGGTGAGCATTGCGACGATTGCTGAAGCGTCGATAAACATCATTTCCCCTCGTAACAGCTATCACGGAACGGCTTATCGGCCGGAAGTTGGTTCGGGCCGGCGTTGGCTCTCAGTGCTTCCCGATACTTACGTGCAATCTCTATGGCTGTGGGGGCGGATTCATGGCGCTCAAGGGCCTGCAGTAAGGCCTGCTTAACGGCATCTGACTTCGTCGTCGCGTTTGAAAGCGCCATGTACTTTTTGGCAAGTTCGTCTACGGCGTCGTCTTTGATAAAAAGTGGCATCTGAAATACCTCGCGGGATATCCATTATTGAATATCCGAATATCCTACGTGGGATATCCTGATGTGTGCAAGGGATATTTGCATTGTAGAGCCGGTCCTGTTTACGTCAACCGTTACCAAACTTTGGGTAGGGCGAAAGCAGCGATTACGATAATGACCGTGATCCAGAAAATGCTTGAGATCGCCGATGTTCTGCGCCGCGACGATCGCGTAGACGGTCCTGTATCACCTGTCGAACTTGGACGGCCGTTTGTGGTAGCAAATTCCGTCTGAGACTTGATCTCCTCGTCGCGGCGCTCTTGAGCGTTCACGATTGAACAAATCATCTGGCGAGTGATCTCGTAACGGCTGACGCCATCGGAGGCGAGCTGTCCTAGACGCTCATCCAGCTCCGCTTCGGCCTTCTCTCTTGCATCTTTGTCAGTAGAGAAGAAATGTCGGTAAAAGGTTTCGTCAAGCGACGAGGTTTCTGTCGTCGGCAACGCATACATCCTTTGTGTATCGCAGGAAGCCTGCACCTTCGATTTCGTCTGCCGCGTTAAGGCGACCTGTCAAGACGAGCTTTTCTGGCGGGTTCGGATAGAGGGAGAGTTCGTTCATTAGCCTTCGAAATGAGCGGCCCTTAATCCGAGCTCTAACCATCCGAGCTGGTGATCCTCCATACGGTATTGTGAGGACTACGTCTGGCTGCGCCTGAGTGCGGCCTTTGTCGTCTTGGGCGGGCACTACCGACGCTTTTGGTAGATCCGCAACACGAATGCTTATCTGGACGACAAGCGTCTGCGCCGGCAGTTCGGCGACTATGGTGGTAGAGTTCGGCATCATGGACTCCCTGCCCTGCCCTCAGATGTTCTTTTCGTTCATCCAGATCTCGATGATCTGACCATAAGTGTAGCGGTTGTCTTCGCAGTAGTCCCGCAGTCGTTCGGCGACGGTATGAGGAAGACGTACCGATATCTGCGTGGTAGGTTCTTTCCTTTTACGAGTGGAAACTACCTTTTGTTCCACTTCCATGAAGCCGGTTCGTTCGGCTGCTCGATCTGCTGCTGCGATCTCCGTGCTGGTAGGAGCGTCCTCTTTTTCAGGCAGAGGTAGGCTGGCTACACCGCTAAGGGTAAATCTTTTCGTCTGGTTCATGCTGCGTCCTCCTTGCGTGGAGACAGAAGTGAAAACACCTCGCCTGCTAGTTCCTCAGCATTTGCAATAGCCTTTTCAACACCTGAGACCTGATCGGGGTCTAGTTCATGAACTGCAATACGGTCCAGAAATACGGTTCTGAAAGCTTCGCGCGCTCGAAGTTGCGTTTGGAGAATCGGTACGTTTTCATCCCTTGCAAACTCTTCGAACTTTTTATGGATCTTCGATTTAAAGGCGTCCGAACCTGGGGTTTCTGTCATGACACAAGCGTAAGCTACTGTTCGACCAATCCCCTCCATTTCAGCCCGGATCAGCTTAATAGCTTCGATTGCCTGATCTATATCTTCGGGGCTAGGACGAACAGGGATGAGGACGAGGTCGGCGCGCAAAATGACGCGGGAAAGGACAAGGGTCGCGCGACCTGGTGTGTCGAGGATTACGATCTGATTTCTCTCGCGAAGATCCTTTAGGACGTCGAAGAAGTCGTCATTGTCGATGTCAGCGACAATTTCAATGTCGCACTTGGTTAGGACGGGCAGTTCACCCTTCCTCCCCTCTTTCCACTTTTTCAGTGTCTTCTGAGGGTCGTTGTCCATAATGGCAACGGAAGCGCCGTTTCTGTTGAAGGTGGTTGCGAGCATGAGCCCAACCGTCGATTTTCCAGCTCCGCCCTTTGGGCTCATCACTGCGATTGTTGGCATCTTCGTTCCGTTCCTGGTGCTTGAATTCCTGAGCTGCCTCAGTGCTGCGACCTGATACTGATGCGTATCGACGCGCACCGAATGCATTTAACCCGTGTTGACATATACCAGTATCAGTTAACAGCGGTTAAATCAATGCAAGACACACCAACACCAGTCAACCCGTATCAAAATAATGCGCCACGATGCAAATGCCGGTAACTGCACCTAAAGGCAGTTGGTACCTTGTGGTACCACAAAAGTTTGTTGGGTTGAAGAAAATGCACCAAAATCAATTGAAGAGCTGATTTAACTAAATGGGTTCTTGGACGTGAAGCATGGAAAAAAGGGGGGGTGCGCTGAGATAAGGAGATTAACGATGGTTGTGGGGATGATGCAGTAATGTAACAACGTTATAGCAATATATCGCTGACTGGTTGTCTTGACTTGAGAAACGTCAAAAACCGAGGCACATAAGCCATGATCATATCATGGGGCATGCGATGGTCAAAATACGTCCATACGCCAGTCATCTGGTGACGATCAACGTTTAATAAAATGCAACGGGTGATTTTAGGCCTGGTAGACGAGTAAGTCTTAGGTTGACACCCAAAGACGGTAGAATTACTAATTCGTAATCGTTCAGCATGGTTGAGCAGGAACGTTGATAAGCGTTAAGCCTACCCCAAAGAGCCAAAATGTCTTAAAATATGCCGATAGTCAAACGTTGTAAAAGGATAGAATTATCCAGACAACGTTCATAAGGGAATAAAATGGCAGGAGAATTGTGTGACAGAGGCCAATGACGTTCTACGGTACGTACCGCTTGTCTACATGGTTTCGCCGTCAACAGGTAAGCGCGTCTGCGTGGCCCTGCACAACGGTCTATCTGCTGCCGATGCACACGATCTCGCTGCGCGTTCGATGGAGAACGAGTTTACCGACACCGCTCTGGATGTGCTGCATGAGTTGCGGCTCATTAAACTAATCGAGCATGCCATTGACTGGCGGTTCATGACAGATCAGGAGCGCCTGGAGTTCTGCACGATTGTGCCGAACGTTTACGAAGAGCCTGCAGAAGATTTGGTTTCGGCCGAGGGCTGACAAAAAAGTGGAAGCCGTATCCCACCCGATGTGGCAGATCATATCGCCAAATTAAGGGTAGCCCGCGCGACTGTTTTGAATGCCACCGGGAAACCCGACGCTAAAGACCAAGGGAAGCCTGAGATGCTTAATCGGCCAACAATAATCATACTCACATCGCTACTAGCGAGCGGGCCTGTTTACGCACAGCAGCAGCCGGCACAACAGCCGACACAACAACCTACACAGCAACCTACACAACAACAGCAGCAAGGTCAGAACGAGCCTCGCGAGGGTGGGTCGCGCTGGCAGTACCAATCTGAACAATCGGAGGCTCGGACGTACACCCAGCCGAGCTTCGCTCCATCGATCCCTCTTGAGGTTGAGCAGCTTCGGAACAGAACCGCAGCCCTGGAGGATCGGGTGGAGAAGCTCGAGAAAGCACTCTCGCAAGCTGTCTTGGTCATCAACGCTCAGACTGAAACTTTCCAAAAATTGAGCGGGAAGTAACGGAGCAAGTCTGGTATGCCCGATCTTATTACCCTTTTTAACAAACTTGCCGTCGTTCTGCCGTCCGCGACAACGCTTGTTTATACGTTTATGGGCCTCGCTGGACTTACGATTGGCATCTTGGCGTTAGTTGATGCATATCAGCATGCTATAGGAGAGGTTTCCCCCCGCCTGCCGTCAAAGGGCAGCATACCATTTCGACTGTTTCTAGCCGGCGCAATGGTCGTCTCGCCATTGCTGCTCTGGCGTGCTGCCAACACATTCGTCTTGGGTGGCGACCGGACCCTGGATATGTTTTCCTATATTGGGGGAGGGGAAAGCACTCCCTATTGTGATCTATTTCACCAAAGCCTTGCATACTTTTTTATGTTTATTGGCTCGATCGCGATAGCCACGGCGGCGATACAGGCGAACGGCATTGCAACGGGTCGAAACAACAAAACCGCATTCGGACCTGTCGTGTTCTTCATCGGCGGGGTCTTGTGCTTCTTTATCGATGATGTTGGAGCCATCATTGGCAACACAGTCGGTATGGAGATTACGCTCGGAAATATTTGCGCGAACCTTAATCCCGCCTAAGCTGATCTGTTTTTAAAGAATGGCAGTTCAGATCGTAGCCACTCTTTGAACGGCGATTTTCGCTCGTAAACGCGCATGTTGGAGTATTGCCATGCTCGATAGCGCATGCCTGCTGATTGGACCCAAAGTATGGAGCCAAGAAGGATGCCGCCGAGGAAAGTAAAGACGCTTCCATTCCACATCGAAATCAGAGATGCGAGAACAGCCGCGCCGAGGCCGACGTAGAACATCTGGTTCGATTGATCCATGAAACGGTGTGAGCGTTCCATTGCCTCAATCGGGTTGATAGAAAGCGGCTCTGAGTGGTCGCATGAAGTGCAAACGAGAGATGCTGCCCCTTCTCCTTCCTGTGCTTTGAACACCATCCTGGCATCGCATTTGGGGCAGATATGTTCTTCTGCATCTATTGATGACTTCAGCTTCGATAGGAACGAGGCCTGTTCGGCTACATTCCGCACTTGTTGCTTGAACGGATGCAGCCGGAAAGGGACCAGGCGTGGCCGCAGGTGCCGCAACGGGTTCTTTGGTTCGTCACCGTTGTCGTTTTTGTTTTTCCTGGCCATGCTCAGTCCGTTATCTGTGCGTTGAAGTTTTCGAGTGCTGCAAGATCCTGGGACCGATCACCCGTAAAGGTAAAATCAACGCTGAAGCTGTCGTGGCCATCGGCGTCAGACCATTTTGTCCATCGGGCGTAGCCGGGGAAAATGAAGATCACATTCGAGGTAGACCCGTCATCTTTCCACATAGTCGATATTTCGTCGTCATCGACAACATATTCCTGTCCATCGACCTCGATCGTCTTCGGCATATCGACGTTGTCAGCGAAAGAGAGAAGAAGCGCGTCACGTAATCGCGATGAAATTTGCGAGTTCTCGATGTCCGTTTTCGTGAATGAAGCGCTCAACATCATTTTCATTACCTCTTTATGTGTTGTCGAAAGCGATCATAGACGTTAAGCCTCTACAATAATCGTATCAACCTACAGGTTTTAGCTCGCATAGTCGGCGTCAATAACGTTAATACGCATGGCAATGCCCCCCGACAACCTAACGCATTACAGTGGGTATCGCAATGAAGCTGATGATTGTCGAGTCTCCTAACAAGGTGAAGAAGATCAGTTCGATTCTTTCTGGTTTGGGTGGCGACTGGACAGTCGCCGCAAGCGTTGGACATGTGCGGGACTTGCCGGAAGACCAGGCGGGGGTCGTCGGACCTCATTACAAGCCGATGTATCAGCTCACCGAAAGAGGAAAGGGTGTCGTCGCTAAGCTACGAGAGTTGGCCGTGAGATCTGATGAGGTTTATCTCGCGACTGACCCTGATCGAGAAGGAGAGGCGATCGCCTGGCATCTTGCCGAGGTGCTGAGGCTGAGCGATCCTCGCAGGGTGACCTTCGATAGCATAACGGATGCGGCGATCAGAGCAGCACTGTCTGCTCCACGGAAAATCGATATCGATCTGGTTCGCGCACAGGAAGCCAGGCGCGTACTTGATCGGCTTGTTGGCTTCACCATCTCCCCGGTGCTCGGTCACATGCTCAAGGAGCGTGCGAGCGCTGGCAGGGTTCAGAGCCCTGCAGTACGTCTGGTGGTCGAGCGAGAGCGCGAGATTACCGGCTTTAAGCAAACCAGGCATTTTCAAGCGAAGCTTCATTTCGCCGACGCTAAATGGTCGGCAGACTGGTTCGTGAAGCGCTACCTGCCGGAGGGTGGCAAGTACATTCTTGATGAAGAATTGGCCGGAAAGGCAGCTTCTGTTCGGGATCTGAAGGTCATCAAAAGCGAGATGAAGGATGTGGAAAAGGCTCCGCCACCGCCTTTTACGACATCGACCCTTCTCCAGGCGGCGAGCGCTCAGCTCCGGTTTAAGCCGGCGCACACTGCGAAGGTGTCCCAGGCGTTATTTGAACAGGGTTTGATCACCTACCATAGGACAGATAGCCAGAACCTAAGCGATGATGCGATCGCTGAAATCCGCCAGTATGCCGCAACAGCGGATCTGCTGTTACCCAAGGGGCCGCGGAAATTTGGCAGCAAGCAAGATGCGCAGGAGGCTCATGAGGCCATTCGGCCAACGCACGTTGCTACAGAGCGGGCAGGGGAGACCAATGATGAGAAGGCACTGTATGACCTAATTCGCAAGCGGGCTATCGCCAGTCAGTTAGCTGATGCCGTTTATGCATCTGTCATGGTCGGCATGGTGGGCGAGGGGCACGGAATGATATTCCACTACCAGGCGCGATCAAACACTTTGAAGTCGAAAGGTTGGCGAGCCCTCACTACAACGGACGCGGCTGACGAAACCGATGAAGGCGAGGGAGAGGTTGGCAATGTTCCCTTTTTGGAAGTCGGGACGGCGCTAAGGGCAGAGAAGGGCGAGGTGTTGTCGAAGGTGACAGAGCCCCCGGCTCGCTATTCGCAGGCAGGCCTGATCAAAAAACTCGAACAGCTTGGCATTGGTCGGCCATCGACCTACGCAGCGATCATCACCAACATCATGTTCAGAGGTTATGTAGAAGAGAAAAAGAACCATGTGCATCCGGCCGACAAGGCGTTTCGCGCGATCGATGCGCTTACCGGAAAGTTCGGTTTTCTGGAGTATGACTTTACGCGCGATGTGGAGGTGAAGCTGGATCATGTTGCTACCGGCAAAGCGACATATCTCGATGTTGTCGCCCAGGCCGACAACTTGATCCAGCAGGAGCTTGGTCGAACAGGTGTTGATCTGTCGGCATTGACGGTGCCGACAACGCCTCAGCTCCAGTTCGCGCAGAAATTGGCTGAGAAGCTCGGGGAGGAGATCCCGGCAGAAGCGTTGACTGATCGATCAAGGCTTGGAGATTGGCTGACGGGTGCGAAAGAGCGGGCTGACAAGGCGTTTAAGGAGCGTTTGAAGTCCGAGCCGGCGAGCGAGGCTCAGATCGCTTTGATCCAACGCGCGATAGACGAGGGGAAGATTGAAAAGCCAGAAGGTTGGCCGGCGATCGATAAGCTGTCGGCCAGCCTGAGTATTGACGCAATTATGGGCGGAAAGAAATCACGGTCAAAACGGACGGGTAAGCGTCGTTGACTAGCTCCGCTTGCGGTTGATGCGGCCTTGTTCACCGAGATTGTTTTTCAGTGCCAGCTCGGAGCGCTGCTGTGAGTAGGATTTCGCAACGAGCGGATAGTCGTCACTAAGCGACCACTTCGCCTTATACTCCGTCGTCGTCATATCGTGGATCTGGCCAAGGTGGCGCTTGAGACTTTTGTATTTGCCGCCACATTCCAGGCAGACGATGTGATCGTCGGTGAATGATTTTTTGATCGGGACTGCTGGTTTCAGATCGCCCTTGTCTTCTTCAGACGCAGCAAGGCCAAGTCCCTCTTTCAGAACGTCTCGGATATTCCGGTATGCTTCGGGAATGTCCTTGTGATCGAGGCGCGTCGTGGGATTCGACAGGTACGCGGTAAGGATTTCCACAGCGCGATCCATGATTTGGTCTTCAATCTGCGGATTTTTTTGTTTGATTTCTGAGTTCGACATTTGGTGTCCTGTTGGTCACAAACCTAGCTCATCGATAGCGGGTAACGATTAAGTCATCTTCACCCCATTTAGCGATGGCGCTTCTAGCGTCTACTATCGTTGAATCGCTTCCTCAACGCAAATAAAGAATTTCTCTCTATATCAATGTTATAGGCGACAACGTGAGCGGTTCTTTTACCCGCTTGCGATGTGGTGACACTAGACGCGAATATGCGTGCGATCATGCCTTCTTCAATTAGATCTGAGTGTAATTCACAAGTTTCGAATAGACATTCGCCAAGTTTTGAAAACGTCACTCCAATTGACGACAACACCAAAACGATTAGTATGGCACTCGTTATGGTGAACCGAACGAGAGCGCTATGCCGACATATGATGCGGATGAAGTCGTCGTTAGAAACGATGATTTTGTGGGTTTTTGGGAGGCGCGAGGTGCGTTGCTCCAAGCCTTCGGCGGCTATGGAAACCTTCGTTACCAATTCAGCAGCTCAAAATATCAGAGAGCACTTAGGAAGGCCCGTAGGGGCGAGCTAACACGCTCCGAGCTGATGGATTGCCTGTGTCATGTAAGCGCTCGCCAAGACATTCCCCCGGTCGAGCGACCAGATGCCCGCGCCGTCGCGCTCACCGTCATATCCAACAGCGATCAAATTGAGGAAAAAGATGGCCCGTATTATGCGCAGCTCTAATTCTGATGGCCGTCTATTGGACGCGCAGCGCGAGCATGCTGCCCAAACCTTTCTGTCACATCATCCTGATATTGCGAGAGATCTATCGTCGCGCCGTCAGGATGATCTCTACACGTCGATTGCAAACCACATCAGCATGACCGGCGATCCGGGCCGTAGGCAGTTGCTGACTGTCGGGCTTCGGCAAGAGTTTGAGAAGGCGCAGTCGAACATTATCGAGGTAACAAACGCGCGGCCTCAGCCGGCCGGCCGTTTCATTCACGATGCAAGGCCCGATCCTGAAAAACTTCTTGCCGAACTATATGAGAATACGCACAGGGATGCATCCAGTCGCCCACTAGGTAATGTTGCTGGCCACGCGCAGGAAAGACTTGCAGCGACCTATGCTGCGCTCAAACTCGTTGAGGTCGCGCGCGACCAGGGCCTACTACCAGAAAACCCAACTCTCATCGCGACAAAGGCGATGGTGCAGGACAAGCGGACGAGCCAGGAGTTTCCAGCCGCTCATCGCATGCCGGGTGATTTGGCAATCCAGAATGAGGACGGGTCAACTACGCGGCTTACGGATGTCTTCAAGGTCGATCTCAATAAGGTGGCAATCGACAGGGAGGTTTTCGCAACCACCGATCGGGTCAACCGCCTTGTCAATGTCGCCGACGGTTGGGCGGAAAATGCAGGGATGAAGACGGCGCTTGCACTAGCGGCGACGGAAGTAGCGAGGGGTGCCAGCGCAGGCAGCGCCATGAAGGACATAATCGAGCCCGGCTATGCCGATGCGGTAAAAGCAGCGTATTCAAAGGTCGAAATGAACTTCACAGTCGCAGAGCAACAGATTGTTGGCGGTGCGATACTGGATGCCCGCACGATGCAGCCCATCCGTGGCGTGATTGAAAACCTCAAGCTTTCCTCGACCGACCAGGAGGCGAGGGCGCACGCGAAGGAGCTTATTCGTCTCACGCTCCATACCTATTCCAAAGAAACGGAGCTAGGCGAGGAGCAGCAGCTTAGGATCGACAATCTGATCGAGGGCATCAAAGACAACGAGACTAAGCTTGGGGCCTTTTCCGAGAATGCCGTTGATCCGAAACGTGCGATAACGGAGCAAGGCTTCTACCGTCAGCGAGGCTTGCAGGCCTACGAGGATTTGATGGGACCAATAGAGAAGCTGGCCAATGAAGCGATGGCGGCATCTGTAAAGGCCGAAAAGACGGTCAATGATCCTCATGCGACGGATGGGCAGATCCGAGCGAGCTTCGCCGCCGTCGATGGTTATAAGCAAGCGATTGGAAGATCACTTGAATCGATGGAGGGTAAGATTAACGATCAGCTGTCATCTCAGTTCCGCGATGAGGGCATTAAGGTGTCCACAGCCGACGTTGCAGCAATATCGAAAAGCGTCTTGGATAGCGTTAAGCTTCCACCTAAACTTCAAGAATTTGAAAGATATTCGCGTCACATCGACTACCTAAAACGTGATTACACTAATGAACGCATAGAAAACGGGCCAAGGGCAGTTGACGAGCCGTCGAAAAACGCTGAAGTCAGCGTTGAGATCGACCATGATCCTAGACCATGATGGTTGATTAACGTAAAGGGTGAGGTTATTCGTGGTTAATCCTGAATTGAGTGAATCAGTCGAGGCGAGGGCGAAGATGGGTAAGGCCGGCATAATTGCGCTTGGATGCGTTGCAGGAGTGTCATTGATCGCAATGACCGTGATGGCGACATACATGTTTGTTCGTCAGAGCGAGCCTCAGTATCCGCCACAGATGCCGTACGCAGGCCAGATGGCTGGTCAATATCAGCAGTATCAGGGCCAGTATCAGCAGCCGCAGTTTCAGCAGCCCCCACAATTCCAGCCGCAGCAGCCACAGCAGTTCCAGGCACCGCAGGCTCAGCCTTTCCAACAAGTGCAGGCTCAGCCCGCGCCGCTACCGGCTTCGACAAATCCGGCGAATCCTCAGCTTCAGGCAAGTTCGAAAGACATCCTGAAAATCGTTTCGCAACTTGAGGGCTTTACCGATAATTCGGGAAAGACTGAAGCGACGGCCAATCTTCCGCCGATCCAGATATTCTTTGATCCGCGCTGCCCGTATTGCCACAAGCTCTATGACAACATTGCCGGGAAGGCTCCGATCCACTGGATTCCAATTTCCGCACTGGCTCCCGCAAATGGAGGCATTGCGCCGGGAGCGACGATCATTCAGGCGGAAAAAGACAAGCCAGGGATCGGTGGCAAGGAGGCCATGCGCGCGGCGTTCGACAAGAAGCTGACTGCAATCACGCCTTCGGATGCTCACAAATCTTCGCTGGAGCAAAATCTCGGATCGTTTGTGCTCATGGCGAAGACGCTTCCGCCATCCGTTCAGGCCGGCGTTCCGTTCGCACTAATCCCTAAAGCAGATGGAACGTTCGAGACACACGTCGGATACACCGAAGGTGATGAGACCGCCATTATGAACGCCTACGGGAAATAATCATATGGCATTCACGATCCCAAGGTTCGGGTTTCCATCCGACGACAAGATGGAAGCCCCAAGCGTTCAAGACAATCGGATAGCTGCGCTTCACCGCGCAGTTGCTTTCGTTTTGAGTGCCTTGGTCGTGTCGGTCGTGGTCAATCTTTTAGTCGTGCCGAAAGTCTTCAGAGCTGCCGAGGTCATCCCCTATGTGGCTGATGGCGGCGTGTTCGGTTGTCAGGTGAAAGTCGTAGATGAACCGATGCCGCAGGGGCCAACTCAATGAAAACCAAAGATCAGATCATCTTTGAGAATAGTGCTGCCGCAGCGGTATCAAAAAGCCTCAGACTTGTCCTCGTAGCATTGGCGATTACACTGTTCATGTCGCTCGTGCTCAACGTGTTTTCTCTCTACGCGCTGCGCAATTGGTTCCCGATAAAGCAGTTCGTTTGGACGCAGGATGCGAGAGCAGTGTGTGAGGCGATCACGCTCGATCAGCCAAACGTATCTGACGCTCGTGTTCGTAACATGGCAGCGGATGCAGCCATTGAGCTGAACTCTTATGACTACCTCAATTGGCGTCGCCAGATCCAAAACGCCATGAATGCTTATCTGACAACTAATGCTCAGCGGGCTTATTCCACCGCTTTGAGCGGGTCGAATACGATAAAGCGCGTTGAGCAGGGTTATTACACCGTCTCGGCTCTGTTGGGGAATAAGCCCCCACGCATCGCCGAAACAGGGATGCTTGATGGCCGGTTCTACTGGAAGGTCGAGGTTCCCTTGGTGATTTATTACCGCACGCCGGAAGTATCGAAGCCGGAAAGTCGCGTGCTGGTCATGACGGTCGTTCGTGTCGATCCGTCGTTCATTAATCCCAATGGTATTGCGATCGACGGGATCACATCAACGCAAGAAGTTTCGAGATGACGGGGCCGACATGGGGATAAAACTAACATTAGTTTCTGGCGCTGCCGTGATGGCACTCTTGGCGGGTAACGCCAGCGCTCAG
The DNA here is from genome assembly GCF_033957765.2 of Agrobacterium sp. rho-13.3. Taxonomy (NCBI): domain Bacteria; kingdom Pseudomonadati; phylum Pseudomonadota; class Alphaproteobacteria; order Hyphomicrobiales; family Rhizobiaceae; genus Agrobacterium; species Agrobacterium sp. rho-13.3. Next base: position 21,266 of record NZ_CP192778.1, on the reverse strand, counting down.
GAAAAAGGTCGTGGACCGGGGCCGCAGGATTGCGGCGACAAGGCCAATCCTTGTGCTGTGTTGAAGCCAGCAGAGCCGATCACGCAGCCGGCCTATCCTTTTGGTGGCCCGAAGGATCTACCAGATCCCGAGCTTGAAAAGCTTCGAGAAGGCGTCGTGAAGGAAAATCTTGGCACGATGTTGGGACCGGGTGACATTGGCGCGGTCAATAACCAGAAGCTCGATGCTCAGGGTGCAACCGCTTATCCCGGTTACGCGGGCAAATCACTGCCCTCAGCGCGGCGGCGAGACATCACCTATATCAAGGGGCCGCAACAGGGACCGGAACAGCTTTGGCTCGCGCAGAACATCCCGTCACCTATTTCGTTTCAGGACCAGTATGGAAACCCCTGGCCGATTGCGTCGATCGCTTTCGATCCACGTTTCTATTCAGTCAACGGGCAGGGCTGTGGCGCTAATAACGCGCCAGCGCCCCTGTCTGATGAGCGCCCAACGTTCATCACGGTCACCCCATGCCGTTTCTGGACCTGGAGTTCGTTTTCAGTCCAACTGCAGGACATCAACACACCGATCGTGTTCGTAGCGGGTAGCGGCGATGACCAGACCAAGAAGTTCATCGACGTTCCTGTTCTTGTCCATGTTCAGGGGCTTTCGCCGACTGGCAAAAAACCCAAGCCGGTTGCCAGGGCGCAGCGGCCTCGTAAGCCGGTAGAAAGTGGCCCAGATTCCGCTTACCAAGCGTTTCTTAACGGCACGCCGCCCAGCGGTGCTACCCGGATGGATACCAATGATGGCAACGCTACCGCCTGGCTCTACCAGGGAAGCCTCTATCTGGTGGCTCCGTACAAGGTGATCACTCCGGATTATGAGGCGATCGCCAGCGGAAACAACAAGAACATTTTCCGCTTTGGTGCGGCAACCTCCCGCGTCCTCGCTTCGGCAGCAGATGGCTCCGAGCGCGTCATCTCAATCGGCTATTAAGGGGCGACCACCATGGCAGCATCGAAATACTATATCGCAGCCGGTGGAGCGGCCGTGATCGTCGCGGCTGGTGTCGTATTGCTCACGACTGGTGGACCTTCGGTCGATCAGGGTGGCAATTCACCTACCAACCTTTCGCAGAATGCTCCGCGCCTCAATACGGACATGCTCAGTCCCGTTGGGCAGGAAGAAGCATCTCGGCGCGCGACTGCAAACGACCAGAAGGCTGAAGAAGCAAAGCAGCAGCCTGATCAAAGCTATGTGGCTCCCCCGGTCATTGCTGAGGAAGTCAACATGGGTGCTGATGGCCCCTTGGCTCAAAAACCGCCAGTTGGCCTTGAATTGCCGGAAGTGAAACCGATCCGGCCGGAAGACATCAAGGTGCCGGAAAGAGTTGTTGTCCAGCGTCAGCCGAACCCGCAACAGGAGGTGCAGGTTGCGGCCGAGCGGGAGCGGATCAAGGCCGAGAATGATCGCAGGAACCAGCTCGCAGCGAAGGTGCAGGAGCAGGTCAACCAGCTCCTCGCCAACAACGCGCAGCCCAATATCAATATTCAGGGCTACAAAGAGCCACCGAAAAAAGAATCCAACGGCTCCGGTAATGGTGCTGGCAACGGAAACGGGCGAGGCAAACCTTCCGGTCCCGTTATCCTCGCAGCCAAGCCAGGTGATGTTTTCTACGCGAGCTTGAAGGTTGGCTTCAATTCTGAAGATCCAAGGGGCTTGCCCGTCTATGCCACGATCTACGATCAGCGTGGCAACGGCTCGTATGGCCCACTACACGGCGGCGTGTTGGCAGGCCAGGTCACCTACAGTAACGACCAGGCAGCAGTGACATTCAGGCAGATGACACTGCGTGATGGTCGCACCGCACCGATTCAAGCAATGGCCGCGACTCTTGACGAGGTTCGACCAGGCGTGGCGGCAAAAGTTGATCGCCACACCCTATCCAGATGGAGTGGCCTTGTCGCAGGCTCCCTGCTTCAGGGCCTCGGGCAAGCTGGCCAAGAGCTAGTTCGCAATGATACCCAAACAACGATTTCTGATGGTTTTGCCACCACATCTGGCCGCGCAGGTATTGATTGGCAGAAGGTTGGCCTCGCTACGCTTGAACCTCTGGGCAACAATCTTTCGCAGGTTATGGCGAGAAACTTCCAGCGCAAGCCGACGATGTCGAGCCCTGCTGGCACTGATGTAGGTATCGTGTTCTTGCAGCAGGTTACCGTTGAAGCTTCCAAGTAAACCCGACAGGTGACGTGTGGCCGTAAACTCTACCGAAGGTGACCTTTCGAATGTCATCACCAATCTGGATTCGATGTTCCAGAACTACGGCACCGTTGCACTCATCTTCGCCGGGGTTGGCGGCGTTGTCCTTGCTGGATATGCGGGCATGAAGCTGCACTCGACGTTGATGGAGGATAGCCACGCGATGATGCAGTCACGAGGAAGCGTAGCGGGGTGCCTGCTTGCCATCGTGATTGGTGGTCTCATAACGATCTCGTCTGTCATCGTTACATGGTTCGGATTGCTCTACGGGTGAAATTAGATGGCTGATCTTTCAAGGCGCAAGAAAATTTATCTTGGTTCGAGCGACCCCGAGGAGAAGGCCGACGATATTCACCTTGTCCGAAAGCTGATCCGTGCAGTCTATGAAAAGGGGCTTGAGCGTCAGCTCGCTGGTAAGCCCTTACCTGACAGCTTTATGGACCTTTTCGGCAACGACGCCACCGTGACCTCCGCTGTTCGTGCCGGTGATGCTGATGCGTTCCGCTACGCCAGTGAGGGTGGCGCGATTTCCAACAGAGAGCGTCTTCTACTTGAGGTTTTGTCCGGCCGGGCCGAATCGAAAATCACCTCGACAGAGGGCATAAAGGAAAGCCTGTTGTCGAATATCTTCTGCATCTCCGCTGTCGATAATCCTGTCGATCTTGCAAACAAACAGAAAGCGGAGGGAGGCGACGATGTCTAAGTTCTCTGACGATTACTGCCATCTGTCCGGATTCGATCCCGATATCGACCAGCCGGTGTTCTACGCGCATGACGGCAGTGAATGCACTATCCTTGAAGTTCAGGGGATGCGTGACATCCTATCCACTGACGAAGCCACGGTGGCGATGCGTGATTTCTTTGGTAGCGAGATCGGGCCTCTTCTCAAAAAGCATGGTCATTTCATATCTGTGTCCTTTGAAACGTCGGGAAACACACTTCAGCAGGTTGAGCGACTGTTCCGGCCGATCCGCGACGCCGCGAAAATCAAGGAGCTTTCAGTTGAAGTCCTGGTGAACGAGGCCTTCGAACTGACGCTGAAAAGAGCGCGCTATTCGAAGACGCTGGTTGCGTGCTGGACTAAGCCAGACGCGGTATTGAAAGGCGACTTGAAAGAAGCACGGAGCGACAACAAAAAGGCACGTTCCGACCTCCCGCCAGCCGTCAAGGCGATGCAGCCCTTCTCTCGCCTTGAACCAATCTCCGCAGAACATGGCGCTTTCGTTGGCCGTGTCGCCTCGGCGCTGGATGCTTCCGGCGTCCAGGTCGTGGAACTAGGCCCTGATGAAGATGGTCATCGGCCCGATCTTGCTGAAGTTCGCAAGGGGCTGCTGTTTCACGAAACACCTGATAATTGGAAGCCGTTCGGCCCTGGCGATCGGAAATATCCGGGCGTAAAATCGACCCACGATAACGATCTGTCCGAGTTCTTTGCTCCACCACTTTCCATGCAAATCATGTCCGCAGGCATGATCGCGAAGAACAACATGCGTTCCTTGCAGCTTGGGGGCCGAGCCTACGCTCTTGCTGCGATGCAGCTCTTTCCACGGTCCATGTATCCATTCAATGACCTTCTGGCGTCGATCAAGAATGGTGCAGATCCTGATATGCCACTTCGTGTGGCCTTCCATATCGAAGGCGGTCCTTTCAACGTTGGACTGAAGCAGGTTCTTGCGTCATTTGCCTCCCTGACCGGGCCGAAATCGAAAAACCTCTTTCTAAACTTGAAGGAGATGTCTCGGATCGCTCAGCAGGACCGCGAGACATTCGTCAAAAGCTGGATCGTCGCCTGCACCTGGCGTGAGCCGAATGAAAGCGAGGAGACGCTTGAACGTCGCCGATCGTACCTAATCCGCTCGATGATGGGTTGGGGTGATGCGCAAGTGAGTGACACAACAAAGAATCCTATGATGTCACTGGCAGAAACCGTGCCAGGCATGGTCAAGCGTGTTGACTCAATCAAGCCGACGTTCGTCCCGATGGGTGACATGGCAATGATCATGCCGTTTCACTCGTCGGCGCCTGTCTTTGACCGTGGCGAAACGATATTCACGACTACAGAAGGAAAGATTGCGCCTCACAATGCCTTCTCTTCGGAGCAGAACTATTGGTTGACGCTGATTTTTGCGACGCCTGGCGCGGGTAAGTCTGTTCTTATGAACCGACTGAACTATGAGTTTACAGCTCATTCGAAGGGGCGGACAATGCCATTTGTCTGCGTCATCGACATTGGCGTATCGTCCTCGGGCTTCATTCGGTTGATTCAGGAGGCGTTGCCTCCCGAAAGGCAGCACGAGGCTTACTATCGCCGCCTATTCAACGACCGCGACAACTCTGTGAATTTTCTTGATCTAGGTTTGGGCCGGCGCACTCCGCTGCCCCGTGAGAAGAAGTTCATCGAACGCTTCCTTGTAACGCTCATCGGCGACACCGATCGCGAACAGCATTACGAACAGATCGTTCAGAAGGTCGTCACCCGGATCTTCCAGCTCAAGAGCGATCTGGAAATTTCCTCGTCTCCCAACACATGGGAAGCTGGCCATGACCCGCGCGTTGATGAAGCCTGCGAAAAGCACGGCATTCCACTTTCGTCGCGCGAGAAATGGTGGACGATCGTCGACCGTCTTGTTGAGAAGAAGGATTTCGTTTCAGCCATTCGTGCGCAGCGTTACGCGATGCCGCTTCTTCAGGATGTGGCTCGTGTCCTTAGCGAACAGAACATCATCTCGGAATATGACGAGGATGCTGTGAAGTTCATGAAGCAGGCCATCAACGCAGCAATCGAGCGGTATCCGATTTTCAGCTATCCTACGAAACTCGATTTCGGCGAGGCGCGAGTTATCTCTGTCGATCTGAATGACGTGAAGCAGGATGGCCAAGACGCGGCCTCCTACCGCAACAATTCTCTGATGTATATGATTGCGCGTCACCTCTTCGTTCAGAAGATCGGTGGCGATGCTGAAGAAATATCATCCATGGATTTCCCCAGGCCGATGCGCGCGCTCTACCAGACGTATTGGGAGCGGCGCTATGAGGATATCGCCGAAACACCGAAGCGACTTTGCTTTGACGAATACCATATGACCGGTGGTGCGGGGGGTATCGCTCAGCAGGTGCTTGCTGACGTTCGCGTTGGTCGTAAATGGGGCATGGAGATCATACTGGCGTCTCAGTTGCTGCGCGACTTTGAAATTATGCAAAGCATGGCCAGCACGATCTTTATTCTCAAAGCCGAGACAAATGAATTGCGGGAGCAGATTCAGCAGACGTTTGGCTTCTCTGATGCGGTCAAGGAACAGCTTTACAAGCACGTCCATGGTACCGGGAAGAAAAACGCGGATGGCGTCAACTTCCTCGCCAACTACAAGCTGAAACAGGCTGAGCGCTGGATTGTGCTCAACAATTTCCTAGGGCCGACGCTCCTTTGGGCTCTTACGACAAGAGCACAGGACCGAAACGTTCGAGAGGAATGCTACAAGCGCTTTTCGGTAAATGAGGCGTTGAGCATGCTCGCTCTACGTTACCCTGAAGGGACTGTTGGTCAGGATTGGGACGTTATGGCTAATCAAAACAACGTTGACGAAACTTCAATCGCCCGTCGTCTTGTGGATAGACTTATCGTTGAATCCGTCAATGACCGTCGTAAACGTGAATCAGTCGAAATAGTTTAACGTATAGGTCTGAACTTTAGCGTTGAAAACGTCGATAAATGGTTCTATGGATCGTTACGGTATCAGCACGCATTGAGTTAACGTCACATTCAACGTGAAATCGATCGATAAGAGGGATTATGATGATCATCCGAAAGGGTTACGAGGCAAGCGCACGGGCCAACGCCATGCTTATCAAGGGGGCAATGACATTCTTTGCGCTGCCGGCAATTCTGTCGACGGTGGTTACGTCTGTCGCGCAAGCTCAGGATGTAGATCCTTCAGCGCCGCTCGACGTATTGAAGACCGCGCGGGACACGGCGCAGAACTCCAACATGAACGTTGAAGACGTTACCACGACGGGTACAAACGTCCTCAACATCATCCTAATCATTTTCGGCGTTCTCGGCGTCGCTCTCGCTGGCATCTCCACCTACAAGCTCTATTCCAATATCCAGCAGGGCGAACAGGCGCGAGGTAGCAACATGTCCTACATTGTAGGACTGATCGTTGGCTCGATGCTCACGATTCTTGCCATTATCGTCGGCTTGGTTACGACCTACGCGACTGGCTCTGGCGGCTAATTCAAGATCCTCCCAAGCTTGAATTTAAAGACCCCGTCGCAGCGATCTGCGGCGGGTTCTTCTTTTTTGCCGACTCAGGTGCTACATAATAGAAGAATTCGAATTTGGAGACCTCGGTCCTCGCGATGCCTTCTGAAGAAAAGACACCACATCCGAAGCTTGCGGCCTATATCGAGAACGTTGTTTCTCGGGCCTACTCAAAGGGCGTCCTGGCAAATAACTACGGCTCCGCAGCTCGATTCGCGGAGCTTCTTGGCGTTGAGGTGAGCCGTCAGTTGGTCTGGTCGTGGATCTGGCAGTACGACGGCGTTCCAAGGAATCGCATCAACCAGCTCAAGTCTCTCAATACGACGCTCGGTGTTGAAATGAGCGAAGATGAACTCGAAATGCTGTTGCAACCGCGCAGAGATGACGTGAAGCCGGCGCAGCTCCTATTTGAGGAAGTCGAGCGATCCGTCATTGAAAACAAGCAGCAGAGCCATATCGTTCGGAAGCGGATCGCTGACTACATGGGTGTGACGACACGGACGCTGTTTCGCTACAAGGCCGATGGCGACATTCCGAAGACCAAGCAACCGAAGTTGAAGGAAGCTTTGACCTCGCTGAACATTAAGGTGCCCGACGACGTGATGTCGGCTGTGTTTGGCAAGGGAGCGTGACGCTAGACGCCCTACCAGACTGCCTGGCTGTCAGGTAGCTGATCGACCGTAATCGCGCTCGTTCCTAGTATTCGCCTCCGGTCGGCGTGTGGTTGCCCTCGATTGCGCCATCCGATAATTCTCTAGTGGTGATTTCGTCCTGTTTCTGTTGGGCTTGCTGCGCGAAGCTCTTGGCGAGTGTTCTAATCGTCGCTTCTATCTGAGGACGAGCGGCGAGCGTCTTTTGACGGGCGCTGCGTTCGGTCTGGATCATCACGAATTTGCGTCGCATATCGTCGGTGATGTATTTGCTCGCCTCGACGCGGACGCCTTCTACGGCCGATACCAGGTATGGTTTCGTGAGCGGCATGCCGCTTTTGATCTCAGTTTGAGCGTGATCGAACATGCCGGCGACTTCTGGAGTGGGGGTATTCATCCCGGTCACGCGTAGGTAGCTCCATAGAGGGTAGTCGTAGAAGCGCATCCAGCGAAAGAGGGAAGGGGGCAGTGTGCCGCCCGCTCTTGTTTCGTTGAGCAGGCTGGACGCCAGCCCAAATTGGTATCCATTGGCCCGGAGGAGGCGTTGAATTTCTACTGTTACGCTTCGTTCCTGCTTTTTCTGGATCTGAGTGTATTTCGCAAGTTCGAGCTGCGACAGGTCGCTGTGCTTTTTGATCTTGCCTTTGTGGTCCTTGATGTTCACCAGGCGGTCCGGAGATACGTCCCCAAACTCAGTTAGGATGCGGTGAAGCTCTTTGCGGGCGCGCTGCGTAGTTATAAAGGATTCGCCACGGCTGACTCGCCTGTCCTCGAATTCGACCTCTTCGTTAAGCCATTCCGTTAGCGTGAGAACGTTGAGGTTCTTCTTTTTTGGAAAGGCTTCTTTTGCGGCTTCAAGCTTCAGGCGCTTGTCGTCTTGATCGATATAGCCGAGCACCAGGAGTGCGCCGAGGCTCTTTTTCCCTTTGTTGATCTCTCGCCAGATGTCTTTCAGATAGTTCTCGATCTCAGCATTTGTCGCCTCGAAGTCGTCCGTTTCCATTGTGTCGAGCGCATAAAGTCGAGCGACCGAAGCGTAAACGATCGAGACCGTGTGCCATGGAAGAGCGTCGATAGCAGTTTGAATGGCGTCTTTATTTCGGAACGGAAAATTCTTGCGAGCAAAAGGATTGAGGGGGCCGAAGTCTCGGACAAGCCTGGCTGTAACAAGATCATCATTGATCTTCCAACCTGTCGCGGCACCGGGATCGGAGAGGGTGTCACCCTGGTGAATGCCCTCAATAGCGTCCACCTCAAGCAGCAGTTCCAGTGCGGTCATCGGCATCCTCGCCGGTCCTTTTGAAACCGAATAATCTTTGGCGATTTCAAAATCGAGGAAGAATTGGTTTGCAGGAAACTCAGGAGCCTGCAGCTTCATCACGTCCTTGTATCCGAGCGGCTTTTTATGCTGGACCTTGGCTCTGATGTGCTTTTCGCTCACCTTGTGGTGGGCGATCAGTCCAAGGACAAAAATAAACAGGCCGAAGACAAGGTTGAACGTCACGCTACTCTGAAAAATAGAGCTGAAGGCATATTTATCTCCGAAGGGCATGCGCCAAAAATACCGACCCCAGCCTGTGAAAAGCCATCCGCCGCCTGTCTCAACGATCCGAATCCAGGCGTAGGCCTTTCCGATCATCGGCGATGCCACCCACCAGAGCAGGCTGAGCATTCCAATAACCACGCCCATAAGAACGACTATGATTAGGAATTCGCTGTGTTGTGGAGCGTTTCCGTTGTTCTGTGCCATCGTCTAATCCTGTTCGTAAATTGATCACGAACCTATAGGAACGTTGACGCAATCTCAATCGATAGTGAACATCGATGTCTTCAGCATAAATGAGAACAATGTACGCATACCGATAGAGTTAAAGCGCCGGATGTATCCGGCCTCTAGGAGAATTGTCAGTTGATTGGTGACGGAGTTTGCCGAAACGAACTCAAGGTCGCGTCGAATATCGTCACGAGTGCCGCTGGATATGAATGAAGCATAGGTTCCAGGCTGCAAAAACGACAAATCGGAACGATGAAACTCATCTTCAACGCCTGAACTATGGATAAACAGCTCACAGTTGGCTATCATGTGAAGCAGAACGCGCGTTTCGGAACGCCCTAAACGCTTGTCGGCAGCGATCTCAGCTAGAGCTGATCGCTTTACATTGAAATCGTGGTGGGGCACTTGAGCGTTCATATGTGTATTTTGACTGAAAATTCTGGAGTTTTTGATGGTTGAGGATCATATAGCGTGCAGGAAATTACGTCTACACAAGCTCAGCTTCCTCAGCATTGGAGCAATTGTTCTATCCTCTCTTAATATTGGGTTTACTTTTGGTTTGAGCCCCGCAGTAGCCCAAGATGAGGCGGGCTGGATGCAGATGAAAGAGGTCAAAACGGAAGTCCAACCTGGTGATAGCGACCTAGTCCGAATCTGGAAGGACGTGATGGATTCCGAGGCCGAGAAGATCCGCGCGAGTGGCGGCAAGCTGTTCGTTAAGGGAGAGCAGACCGTACTGCCGGCCGGTGGCTATCGGCCTACCAATTTCCTTTCAAGCGAATTCCAGACTGATAGAGCCACCTACATTGTCTCGATCATGCTTCAACGGCCCCCAGGCTGCGATAGCGGCGAGAACGGGAGCGCTGTGACTGCGATCCATTCGTCGTGCCCCGCTCGCCTCACCATTCTCCCAAAGGACGGTTCTCAGCCATCGACGACGGAGATGCCTGGCGCATGTGGAATATGGCCGAGTATGCAGGTTGAGCCATTGGAAAATACGGGCACCTTCGCACGCATCGAGGCCGACAGTATCCAGGTAGAGGCGATCAAAGGGAACGCCACGATACCAGGATGCGAAGTCTCATTCCCATTGAAGTAGGTAGAGGGCGATCAATGCGGTATATCCTTCAGACAGCAATTCTCGCAGTAATTGTCTTCCTGGCCTATGTTGCGCCGTCTCAAGCGAGGTCGTATCTCGCGCCAAACACTCAATACAGCCAGGCGCAGATCCAGACGATGTTCGAAAACAGCGGGAACTCGTATCTCGCTCAAAATGCTTCTACCTTCGCGGCCATGTCCTACAAGGTCGAAAGTATGGGCGGCAACTCGGCCATCTATAACGGCTCGTGCTGCACAGGTCTTATGCAGATGAACCAGGGCAACCTGGCGACGTTTTGCGACTGCACGTCGGCTCAGTATGCTGCGATGAGCGGACAGCAGCAGATTAACATCTATGCGCAGTATTATGAGTCCATCGCCAATGCGGGTTCGGTCCAAACGTTGCTCGATATGCAGGCCAACGGCGAGAGCGTCGGCGGCTACAAGGTGGACTCTGCGATGGTCGCGGCTTGTATCCAGCTCGGCGTGGGGAATTGTCAAAAATCGATCGACAATGGCTGTGTCGGTGTTTCTTCGTCAGCCGGTGGCGATGGGAGCGTGAATATCTGCACCATGGCCGCAAAGGCGGGTGGAACTACTGGCGGTGGCGGAAGCAATGCTGGTGGTCAAATGGCGTGCCTCGTCCCTCTGATGAAGGACAATGGCGTTCAGCTCATGTCGCCATATGGTGCTGACCGTTCCAATCGGCCAGGCGCATCCAAGGGCATGCACCAGGGCCTCGATATTGTGAACGGCTTCACTGGTGGTAATGTTGAAAATAACCCGATCTACGCCGGCCATGGCGGCAAAACGACCTTCCGCTTGAATGGCGCGGGTGGCAATTGGGTCTCTGTTCGAGCTGAAAACGATAAATACAATACTGTTTACTACCATCTGGCCCACAAGGACCTGGACACCTTCCGGCAGCAAAATCCTACTGTGGCAGCGGGCGACACCATTGGCTACATGGGCAATACTGGCACGAGTGGCGAAGGCCATGGAACAGGAGGGACGCATCTCCATCTCGGCATGACAGTGCGTGGATCTGTTCTGCAGTCGGCGGGTGCTGGTGGCCGCGTGATGGCGACCGGCGCTTGCCCTACTTGTGGTAGCAAATCCCGACCCCCTCTTTCTGCGAGCGAGATTTCCAGCGCTGCGAATGATAGCTGGTACTTCGTCAACCCGGAGCCCTTCTTGGATAAGCAGATCCCGGTGCCGGCGGCACTCCAAAGCGGGTATCCGGGCTATTTTTCCGAGCGAGCAGATCCGTCCAAAACGCTTCCTACAACATGCTCACTCGATCCCGCTATTGCGACCAGCCAGCCGATGAGTACCGGCTCAGGAACGTCTGTATCCAACGCCGAGGCTGGCTTGGGATCATACCGCAACGAGGGCGAGGATTTCGCCTCCAGCCAGGCATCTGGCGACACCAGGTCCATTTACCTCGATCTGGCGCGCGTTGCTCTGGATGAAGCCCAGGCCGCTTCGCTTGGTATGTCGGCCCAAAATCAGTTGGCGTCGGCTGTGGCTCACATGATCGTCAACGAACAGAGGACCAGTCGATGAGATCGGGCATCAAACTCGCGGTTGCTGTTGTCGGCATGGGTCCGTCGCTTTTCAGCATGACCGGTTTGGCCGAGGCGTCGAGAAACGTTCCCTGGGCGGATGGCTACTATACCCCTCGCGATCAGGCCGCGAGCTGTAAAGATCCGAATTTCGAGGTCTATGATTGGGTTCTACGTTTCCAGAAAAAAGGTCGCGCGGAGATGGGAACGAGTGAAGGCGTCTGCACGGTATCAAACTTCAAGAGCAAGGGCGGTGGCCGGTACGAATCTCAGCTCGATTGCGATTCACAAGGCGAAAAATCCACATCAAGAATGAGCTTTCGAACTGACAGCGCGATGAAGATCATCGAGATCGATGGCCAGCCCTATGCTTACTGCGCGCCTTTGAAGTAGGGCCGGTAATGAAGAACACGAGATCCCTCAAGCGCTGGCCGCTTGCGCTGGCTTGCCTTGCTCTCGGCGCTGCGTTGACGGTGATCCACGCACCTCTGTCGATCGCAGCGGCGATCTTCCTGATTTTTCCAGCTCTTCTGCGTCTGATGGACATTACTGCCGATCGCGCCGATACGGCCATGGGAAGGGCGTGGCGGGGTTTCGGTGTCGGTTGGCTCTTCGGTTACGGGTACTTCTTTCTTGGCCTCCTCTGGCTCGGGGAGGCCTACTCAATCACTCCTGGGGATGGTTGGAAATATCCGGTTCTAGCATTCGGATTTCCGGTTTACCTGGCTCTGTTCTATGGGATTGGGTTCGCGATCGCGGGCGCGATGTGGACGAGTTCGGTTTGGCGTATTTTTGCCCTCGGCCTGGCGTTTTTTGTCGCTGAGTGGCTGCGCGGCACGGTGCTGTCCGGTTTCACGCTGATGGCTGTCGGTGAGGTCGTGCTTTTCAGCAAGGTGGTGACGCCACTCGTCGGCGCCATCGGCGTCGTGGGAGCTAATGGGCTTGTTCCTGTCGTGGGATGTCTGCCGCTCGTTGGGATGTCCCTTTGGGCTGGGCGGAGATCGTCTTGGACGGTGACTGCAATCCTCCTGGTTATGATTGGAGGCGGTATTATCTATCTTCAGGCCGGCCGATCGACGGCAGACGGCAAGCCCATTGCAGATGTGAGGATTCTGCAGACTGCGTTCACTCCTCCTGAGAAATGGAACCCGGATCTTGCTGTCAGGGCGGCGAACCTCGCCTCTATGGTGAAGCTAACCAATCAGCCGCGGGAAGATGGTTCGCGGCCGACGCACGTCATTTGGCCCGAGACGGCATTCGCCCTTTTTCCTGAAATGGAACCTCACGTCGTAAACGACGTGGTATCCCAATTGGTCGGGTCACCTACCTTCGTTGCCGGTGGGATGCGCTCTGAACACACAGTAACGGGCGTTCGAATCTTCAACACGGTGTTCACTGGTCGGGCGGGCAAGTGGTCCTCGATCTACGATAAGCAGCACTTGATACCGTCCGAAGAGTTCATTCCCTGGCGCGGCCTATTCGAGGCTCTTGGCATTGCCAATTGGATCATCCCGGCTGCGGACTATTCGCTTGAGTGGGGCACCAGGTCCAAAGCAGTCGCTATCCCCAATGCTGCGCCGGCACTGTTGGCCATCTGCTTTGAAATCCTGTTTTCTGGCGAAATTGTTGCCGCCTACAATGACGCGCCGGTCAAACCCGAATGGATGGTCGTAGTATCGGATAACTCCTGGTTCGTCCTTACTCAAGGTTCGGATATCCTCCTCGCGCAGTCCCGTCTCAGGGCGGCAGAGATGGGCATGCCCCTCGTTCAGGCTGCGAACCATGGCATATCTGCTCTAATCGAGCCGGATGGCAGCGTCAGGGAGAAGATCGGCCTCGGTAAAGCGGGGGTGATCGACGCAAAAATTCCTGGCGGGGCATCTGGAACCTTCTATTCGGAAAACTCCTGTCTCGTTTGGTGGCTGATTTTGGCAGGCTTGGCATCTGGCGGAACTATGGGATTTCTTCCCGGCTGTAAGGGTTTCATAATTGGGCCGGCGATCAACGCGTAGCGCCGCTGGTCATTGTGAAAACGACTGCATGCGCAATCTTGCGATTGATGGCTTCCTCTTCCTCAGCAATGAGCTGCAAGGACTGCGCGCCAATACCGCTGATATAAAGAAAGCCGCTCGGTGTGATCCGGGCGGCTTTTTGCGTTTTGGCGTTTGGAATAGATTTCTGCGGATCTTCAAAAACACGAGCTGCCGGCGGCATCGATCGTGAAATTAAATTACGCCTTCACGAACGAATGTTTCAAAAAGGATCTCGGCCGGCGCGACCTGGTTGGAATGGTTTTCCCCTCCCCTCTCGATCACCCATCTATGAAAGCACCTGCATGTCGTCTGTAAACGATCCGCCGATTGCGCCTGTCACGGTCGAATGGGGCAGCTTCGAAACGCTAGGCACTGTCTCGGCCTTGGCACGGTGCCTATTGCGGCATTGGCCTGATGGAACCCATGGCGAGGCATACGTTACAGCGCTGATGGTATGTGATGCCGTTCTGGCTGGGGGTGAAGATGATACGGCAGAAGATGCGCGGGCATCTTTTATTGCTGCGGCTCACGAAGCCGGTTTGTTAGTGTCGCCAGATGATGCTGGCCCTGACTGGTTCTGATTGCGCTGGGTGTTGAGCCTTAGTCCATTCAATGCAGCAATCCGTTCGTAAAGCTGCTCAACCTTGGCGGCGGCTACCCTTGGGTGATCGACCCAGCCATTATGTGGAAGAATGGTTTTCTTAGCGCCATCCATGTGGCTGATCGACCAACGCCATTTCCTGCGCATGGTGCCGTGGGTTTCGAGCATGATGCGACCGAATGAGCGGTCGCCATCCCACCCCAAATAATCTTCGTGGTTTTCTCCCGGCCAAGTTTCGCGCCAGCGGTAGCGTGGCTGTGGGCCGGGGTCGTCGGGATATTTTTTCATGAGTTGCTGTTCGTCGGAATCAATAAAGCCGCCCGAATGTTCTTCGGACGGCTTGTCTTAGGTGGTGTGGCTTTTGCGTTGAGCGTTTGCGTAGGCCTTCAAAACAGCCTGCATCCGTGTCAAATGCCCTTTACCACCGGTCTCTGTCAGAAAGTGCTCAAAAACCTCTGGATCAAGCTTCAGGTGAACGGACCGGGGTTTAACCGGTCCCTCCACTTTTGCATTACTCCAAAAAGCTTCATCAAGCTTTTCACCTTCCGGGGCTTTGGGGTTGTGGTATAACTCACCCCTCGTCCTCATCTGCGCTATCTCGCTAAGTGATGCTCTCTTCATATTTGATGCGGTCATTTCGACCTCCTTTCCACGCTGTTATTAAGCGTGTCACGTCGTCTCGACGTGTATGGACGACTATAAAACACTCGTCCCCAACCAATCCAATGGACCTTAATCGTATCTCGCCGTAGTTCTTACGGTCATCAATGCTTGTTACGACTGGCCCTTCGAAAATCAGCGCGGCATAGACGAAATCCACCCCACGCTCTTCGATTACTTTTTCCCGTTTTTCGTCATCCCATTCGAATTCCAAAATCTTTTTCCTCCTGAAATAGCTTCCATTTTAATTTTCCTTTTCAAAATTGGAGCTGATTAAAAATTACTTGGTTTTTGAAACCACCTTAAATATACATGTATTGTGTACACTTTGCAATATTAGTTTTGCGCGGCTATGCAGCTCGAAGGGTCGATGCAGAAGCCCACGGGTGTTTAGAGCGTTTCAGCGCTAGGAGTGGGCCAATGCCAGCAATTAAAGACCTGATCGATTTTATGGGAACGAGCTGGCCAATCGCTTTAGGCACGTTGGTAATCCCCCCGGCGATTAACGGGCTTCAAAAGTAGAATTTTCTCGGGCTTTATGATCGAGGAGATTTTGATGAAGACGAGCAGATTTAGCGAACCACAGATCCTTGCCATCCTTCGCCAGGCAGAAGGCGGCGTTCCTGTACCGGAGTTATGCCGGGAACACGGGATGAGCACTGCGAGCTTTTACAAGTGGCGTTCGAAGTATGGCGGCATGGATGCGTCGATGATCAGCCAGATGAAGGCTCTGGAGGATGAGAACCGGCGATTGAAGAAGATGTATGCCGAGATGAGCATGCAGGCCGAACTGCTGAAGGAGGCTTTGGGAAAAAAGTGACGCGGCCATCTCAACGCCGAGAGATGGCCGGGAAAGCAGTGGCATTGCGCGGGGTGAGCATTGCGCTTGCCTGCCGCACCTTCGAGGTCAGTGAGACCTGCTATCGTTACAGCGCCAAGCTAAACGACGAGAACGAGCAGATCGCCGATCTCCTGATCGGACTGACGCGGGCAAAGAAGACCTGGGGCTTTGGCCTTTGCTTTCTTTACCTGCGCAATGTCCGGGGACATCGCTGGAACCACAAGCGCGTGTACCGCATCTACCGCGAGCTGGAGTTGAACCTCAGGATCAAGCCACGCAAACGGTTGAAGCGGGACAAGCCCGATGCCTTGACTGTGCCGGATGCGCCGAACCTGGTCTGGTCGATGGACTTCATGGCAGATCGTTTGGAGGATGGTCGACAATTCCGACTGTTGAATGTCTTGGACGACTTCAACCGCGAGGGGCTGGGCATCGAGGTGGACTTTTCGCTGCCTGCAGAACGCGTCATCCGCAGCCTGAACCAGATCATCGAATGGCGAGGCAGACCATTCGCCATTCGTGTGGATAACGGGCCTGAGTATGTCAGTGGCAAACTGATGGAGTGGGCCGCAACGCAAGGAATTACCTTGAGCCACATCCAGCCCGGAAAGCCGCAACAGAATGCCTATGTCGAGCGCTACAACCGCACCGTCCGACATGAATGGCTTGACCAGTACATCATCGAAAGCATCGAGGAGGCGCAGGAATTCGCCACGCAGTGGCTCTGGACCTACAACAACGAACGGCCCAATATGGGCATCGGCGGCATAACGCCTGCAAAGAAACTGAAAATGGCCGCGTGATTTCTACTGCGGAGCCCCGTTCAAAACGGGGGGATTACCCGTTGATCGCGTCAACTGGCCTTCTTTCTGCTGATTATTTTCAGTTGTCGTATGTAAAATCTCTCCCCGGGTGGGTTCTGGGAGTGACGTTCATACTTCTTGTTCTAAGTGGAAGTGTGCTCACTGTCTCGCTTATCAGGTGGGTGATTGAAGCGATAGAAAAGCCAATCCGACGAAAGAGGCGAGCGCGGTGGGAAGCGGAGCATGTCGCTGCTATAAATGAACTTCCGAACGATGAGGGCTATATTTTGGCTTGGGCTGTAGCCAACCAAATGCAGGTTTTCTCAGCGCCCTATTTTAATGCTGATATCAAGGCGCTGATGGCTAAGGGCTATCTTTTTAACGTGCCTGGAAGCCATGCTGCCCATCAAGTCCCGTTTATGATTCCTGAGTACATCTGGCGCTATCTGAAGCAAAGCTGCGAAGGGGAAGATATGTCACGATTTGTGGGCCAGCGACCATTTAGCCGCTGGTGACAGTTTCCAAAAGTCGTGGCGTGGCCTAGCGCTTATTTTCCTTATAAAGCGCCCATGCTTCTTCGATAATCACCCCCTGCACTACTCCGCGCCGCAACGCCTCCTCGGCAATTTCTTCCGAGACATGCGGCAGCACCTTGGCATGCACCTGGCCGGTTCTGTCGCTCTTCTTGCGTCCCGGCTTTCCGCGTGGTGACCGATCAACGAAGCCGTGCGCCTCGCCCACAGCATCCGCTCGGGCGATATCGGTTTCGGTCGATGGCTTCTGTGTCCTTTTTAGTGCGGCGATATTAAATTCATTGCTCATTTCAGTGCCTCCGTCAGTTTCTTGAATACCGCCATTGCGAACGCCTCGGCGTTCTGGATTGCTGTTTCCATGTTGCCTTGCTTGGATTTCATAGACCGTAGATCGCCACCGAACTGGAACAGCGCGGAAAAGGCGGCGCGCTCGACAAGTGGCGGCTCGATGATCTCAACGCCATTTTCAATAAGCGATGCCTTAATTCCGGTCTGTTCGTTTGAGCGGATAATCGAAAGGATTACCTATGAAGAAATTAGCGGTCATCTCATCTGCAATTCTTGGTGTCTTCACCAACGTGCCGGCTTGGGGGCAAACATCTGGCCCCACCGAAGCTGAGGCTCTTGCCGCTTACCAGGAGGCCTATTCTCGCAACCCGATGTCCGAGCGCGGCTCGGAAAAAGAGATCACGATAGCTCTCGGCGAGTGCGGAAAAAATGCAACCGGTCCCGGTGTCTCATGTATGCTTGCGATCAAATACAATCCGGGGGCTCGACCAATCGATCGTGTGATAGGATTTTCAAAGTCGGCCTCTGGCGAGTGGGTGGCTTTGAGCTTCTGACATCTAACCTAAGATGAAAGGGCGTCCATTGGATAGGGTTAGGCCTATCTACCTATACGGGTCGTGGAGTCGTTGTAGGCTGAGTGACAGGCTCAAGGATCGAGGGAAATTGCTATGACCGAGAATGGGCAGGCATGCGTGCTGATCCTCACCGGCTCTGAACGTGAGTTGCTATCTTTGGCGCTTCGCAGGGAGGGCTCGCCACTGTCTGTCGATCTGGCGGAGCATTTGACATCGAGGAGCCTACCGCTGGAGCTGGTCACCAAGACCGTCACAGCATCCTTTCACGCGCTAAGGAGCTATCAGCATCACAACGCATCCGGGGATTTAGCCGAGGAGATTGCCAATGTCTGTGAGCGGACGTTGGGAGAGATCGAGGAGCGAATTCCTGAAGGATCGAAGCTCAGTCTGCATAATGGGGTTGTGACGCTCACGTAGAGGCCTGAGACCGGGCCGCTTCAGCAATCTCCTTCAGGCGATGTGACATTGTCAGCGCGTCGAACTTTTCGCCCCCTTCGGCATTGAGGCGCTTTTTGGCTTCATCTGGCAATTTCATCCATATGGCAGAGAACTCGTCATCGACCTCTTTCCAAAGGACTGCGGCTGCATCGAGCGCTTCAACAGCGCTTTTTTTGTCGGCAATCTTGGTCATACTGATCCTCGCTTAGATGTTCGGGCCGTCGTTGTCAGGCTCGGCATATGACGATGTGCTTTTGGTTGAGAAAGCGGCGTCGTCCTTGTCCAGCCGTTCTGTGAGAATCGTCTCAGCTATCAACTTCATCTTATTTGCCCAATGGTGAGGGTCCATATCATTATTCGGATCGGCTTTATTAATGAGTTCCATTACGTGCTGATCGAAATGAGGATATGCCGCTTGCAATAGGCGATCTATTTCCTTTAGCTTATCGGCAATAAGGTCTAACTTCGCTGATGCTTCGTATTCGTCGTACTTGTCAGCCATTGAAGTCCCTCTTTTGAACGTTCATGACGCAGCTTGTGCGGTTCGTTTGTTGAAAAACCATATTATCGTTCGGCACCAAAATCAAAGACAACGTTTCGAATGGGCAACGTTGGCGGGTAAACGCCAGTCACTAGAGGAACTACCTGATTGCATAATCGTTTCGTGCAGCTGACTGCTTGGTTTTTGGCTATCTCGTAGGGGGAGTCCATTTTCGCTTTATTTAAGGGATAAAAAATATGATGGGCCTTATGACCAGTGGTGTAAAATCAGAGACAGAAAGGCAAATTCTAGCTGCTGCGAGCGAACTTCTCGAAACAAAGGGCGAGAAGGGGCTTACCGCTAGGGCTGTTTGCCAAGTTGTGAATGTAAAACAACCCACACTTTACCATTACTTCGGCAGCAAAGACGGCCTTTTGCATGCTCTGGTTGCTGATGGGATTACTGATTTTATCGCGTTCAAGCGAACTTGTGGAGATGTTGCTGACCCTATAGAGGGGCTTATGCTCGGCTGGCATGCTTTCCTCGACTACAGCGCCCTGCATCCGCAGTTGATGAAGATGATCCACCGTACTGTAAGTCAGTGTCCGGACGCGACGGCCTCGGCCATGGCAACGGCTCGCCAGAAGTTGGGGCGGCTTGAGCGTGAAGGCCGACTTCAGATTGAAGTGGATATAGCGATCGATATGCTGCTGCTGGTCGCCCACGGCACGTTGGCACTTTGGACGCAAGGGAAACCCCTCACTTCCGTCAGGGAGAGCGCCACGCGGTCGTTTGAGGCCGTACTAAGCGCCATTATTCGGGACTACAGATCCCCGCCAGAGAATCATGCCCGTTTGGAGGTTCTGGAAGGAGCGTGAGGCAGTGTGAGCCGCCTCATTCCTCGTCCTCTCTCATTTCCTCCGCCATGGAGGCATAAGCATTCTGCGAGATCGCCTCGCACTCGTCAATCGAGAGACCTAGCTCGAGGCGAGCATAGTGCAACAGGTCGTTGATCAGATCCTTCACGTCCGTGACCGGCTCATCGCTACCGCGCATTGCTCGATACGTGGCGATGGCTTCTCCTGCCCAAGCTGCGCGATCTGTGTTTGTTGGTGTGTGCATTTCAGCATCTCCGTGGTTGGTATGGCGTGGTACCATTTGGTACCTTGGGGCATGATTTAGAGCTTCGGAGGCTTCCAGCGCTCGGCCATCACGGTCGTGTAGGTTTTGCCACCTGAGCCTTTTGCGATGGCAGCATCGAGGGTTTTCCAGTCGATGGGTGTCTTTGGCCGCTTGTTTGGGTCCATACGAGCACACAGCGAGCCGTAGGCGAGCAAAAGCGCATCGAAGACAGGGCTTTCGGCATCATGCAGCGGAGCGTGGCAGAGTGCGCCGCAGCTCGGGCACTCGCCAGCAGGCATGATTTCACCTGGCATTACTCGTTCGGTGATGTTGCGGATCTCGCGCAGCTCGTTTTCCGCAAAGCTGTTTGAGCAATTCTGGCAAATATATTTCATCGTGTGATCTCCGTCAGGCGGAAATCCGCGTAGTTTCTGTCGAATGTGATTGCGAGGTTGCGCCAACTCAGTTGCTCGTTGATCCCTTCGTGGATCGTCTCGCTTGCATCCATCGCAATGGTGCGGAGACCGTCTACGTCGCTATCCTCCCAATTCCCCTCTCTATCAAGGAGCAGGGTCGAGGCGGCGTCAGTCGCGGCTAGCAGAGCGGTCATCGCCTCGGCGATCAGCTTTGCGACCTCTTTGATCGCGACCTCCTCTTTGATGTCGGGATTATCGTTGGTGTGTTCTTCATCCATGTTTTTCAGCCTTTCTGGAAGGATTGCGGGGCTATTTCTGGCATCCAGATGCAGGTTGCTGCGAGGAACGCGACGATCGCGGCGAGAGCGCAGATATCCTGAATGAGAGGCATGTATGGGGAGATGTCGAAGGCCCTGCGTTGAGGGACGTTGCAAAGCGTGATAGGTGGGCAAGACATGCAGCGATCGCTCCGTTTGCGATGAATATATATTGCGTTCTACATGGGAAATATATGCCAATATGGACGAATGCGCAATAGGAAATATATGTTGGTTTGTAATTTGTGTGTGCTGAGCTGCGACCGCCAACCCCAAGGGAAAGGCTGAGCGACCAGCGCGACGCATATAGAAGCCATGCTAGCACGCAAACCCACTGGCTTACAAGCATATATAATCCATATTTTACGATAATTTAGATGATTTTTACCGCGTAGCATAGATTTGCTTAGCTAAGTATAAATATAGTACAATTTGGCAGTGCTAGCTATAGAATGCGGGTATAAAAGGTATGATATACCCCGAATTAGTATAAAATAGTATAGAATATATACCCGGTGAGCGTGCCGTGTCCCTTGACGGTTGCCACATAGATAATACTATCC
>NZ_CP192780.1:0-60567 GCF_033957765.2 Agrobacterium sp. rho-13.3 | reverse complement strand
GCTTTTGAAGAAAGGCTATGGGCGTGTCCCTTCAGGACCGGGCTCTAGTCGCTGCGCGACCCGAACCCGCAAGCGGTTTCGTCCCATGCGGGTAACGATCCCTCACGCGAGGATCCGCGCTGATATCCAGCATCAGGGTTTGTTCGGATAATATTAGATGGAGCGCGCAGGCGCGCAAGTTCACAAAGCAGGCGGGCAACAGGCCCGCCTCCCCTCTTCATTCGTCAGTTTCGCCCCAAGCGCCCCCGCTCGGAGCCGTTCAAGGGGCAAGCGCGCTGCGCGTCGGATCGGCCTTCGGCCTCGCCAGAGAAAATCGGCTTTCAGCGCTGCGCGCCGAACCTTCCGTTTTTCCCTGGCGCCGACCCCTTGAGCGTTCCTCCCGCGGACACTCGGGGGTCTTCGCCCCCCTCCCTTCGCTCCGGTGAATGACAGGAGGTCATTCGCCGGAGCAAACGGCGGTGGCCTCGCCCACAGGCGATAGGAAGGAATGACAATGTCCGTATATGCAAGCACCGCCCGCTTTGATGCCGCCCGTGCAATGTCGGAAGATGAATTGCGCCGTCACGCGCCGTCTATTTTCGCGACCGCAGCGCATGATAGTCGCTCGGATCGCTTCCAGCCGATCCCTACAATCGAAATTCTGCGAGCGCTGACGAAAGAAGGTTTTGTACCGGTTGGTGCCAAGCAGTCTGGCACGCGTGATGCATCGAAAATCGAGTTCACAAAACATTTGATCCGTCTCCGTCGGATCGACGATCCCCGGCAGTTTCGCGTTGGTGATACCGTCTGCGAAATTCTTCTCAAGAATGCCAATGATGGAACATCCGCGTATGAACTGATGGCTGGACTATTCCGTATTCAGTGCCCTCAATTCGCTCGTGGCACAGACCGGCACGGTGGATAGCATCAAGGTACGGCACAGCGGCGACGTAGAAGGTAAGGTGATCGAAGGAACATACCGCGTTCTCGGGGAGGCGGAAAAAGCGCTCGTTGCACCTACGGAATGGAGCACCGTCAAGCTTGATGCCGGTGAGCGGCAAGCTTTCGCGGAAGCCGCTCATATGCTCCGCTTTGCGGATACCGAAGGCGAGGTGAACAGTGCGATAAAACCTGAACAGATGCTCGCCCCGCGCCGCCGTGCCGATGTCTCCAATGATCTTTGGATGACATATAATGTGGTCCAAGAAAATGCGGTACGCGGCGGACTACGAGGCTTTACCCGTGATGGCAATGGCCGCCCTCGCCGCGTTCAAACGCGTGAGGTTAAAGGCATAGATCAGGATGTTAAGCTGAACAGAGCGCTGTGGACACTGACACAGAAGATGGCCGAACTTAAGGGCAGCAAGGCGTCAATTTAGGAACACGGGGCGGCTTGTCGAGCCGCCTTTCCCTTTCTTCACAGATATGGATTTCTTCATGGCCCTTCACCGCGTCGGCGTCGATTTGGACAGATTTGAGCATTCTACCGTTCTCGCAGCTTTGAGACTATGGCAGCGCACCGCCTGCAGACCGGATGACCTTGAATACATTGCCTGCGATGGTGGCGATTTCACGCCACTTTCATCCGAGCAAATTGACGAGTTGATCGAGCGGATCAACGGGGGAGCTTGATCCGAGCCGCGATCAATGCGGGCGGGCATCGAACCCGCCCGCATTGATGTCTTCCGGCTGGCGTGCAGCCTCGCGCGCTTCGCTTGCACAATGATGGTGCGCTTTCGCGCAGCGATACCATTCCCCGTGTTAGCGGGGCTTCTTGCACCATCTTTCCCGAACATCGTGGCGTTGGGCCGAGGGTCAGTTTGATTGTGAAGCGGCCACCCTCCGTGCGAGCCTGCCGGCGAGCGAATGCGACGGCCAGTGCGGGCGAGATCGGTAGCGCCCACCGCTCCTTTCGGTGTCTGCGTAGATTGATTTCAGGTCAGTTTGGCCCTCGGCCGCGCCATTGCAACTTTGCTCAAAAAGTTTTTTCCCCGCCCGCAAGCGGGCTCCTCGCGCACGCGGCTGAAGCCGCTCCAAAAAACTTTCCGATCAAAGTCCTCCGCTTCGCTACGGCCCCAAGGGGTGCAACAGCGCTCAACGCCGAGGGCCACCTTTGACCTGCAATCAACGCAGACACCGAAAGGAGCTACACATGAACGCAACCTTCAAATTCCTCGCCCGCACTGGCCGTCGCATCCGCTCTTACATCGCCAAGCTCATCAAGCCCGTCGTGAAGAATGGCCGCTTCACAATCAAACTGACCCTCTCCATCCCCCTCATCGCCAAAATTGAAGTCGGCGGCGAGTGGAGCAAGAAGCCCCGCTAACGCGGGGAACCGGGGGCTAACGCCCCCGGTTTATCCGCGCCAGGTCGGCATCATTTGCAGCAGTTAAAGATCGCGAATTGTCTCCGGAGTATCGGAAATCACCAGCTTCCAAGCTTTTGAAGAAAGGCTATGGGCGTGTCCCTTCAGGACCGGGCTCTAGTCGCTGCGCGACCCGAACCCGCAAGCGGTTTCGTCCCATGCGGGTAACGATCCCTCACGCGAGGATCCGCGCTGATATCCAGCATCAGGGTTTGTTCGGATAATATTAGATGGAGCGCGCAGGCGCGCAAGTTCACAAAGCAGGCGGGCAACAGGCCCGCCTCCCCTCTTCATTCGTCAGTTTCGCCCCAAGCGCCCCCGCTCGGAGCCGTTCAAGGGGCAAGCGCGCTGCGCGTCGGATCGGCCTTCGGCCTCGCCAGAGAAAATCGGCTTTCAGCGCTGCGCGCCGAACCTTCCGTTTTTCCCTGGCGCCGACCCCTTGAGCGTTCCTCCCGCGGACACTCGGGGGTCTTCGCCCCCCTCCCTTCGCTCCGGTGAATGACAGGAGGTCATTCGCCGGAGCAAACGGCGGTGGCCTCGCCCACAGGCGAAAAGGGAGCTTTTGCCATGACTGTTACCAATATCGAACACATTGCCCTGTCCAAACTCGTACCGAGTGCAGACAACGTACGTCGTACCAATTCTCAGGTCGGCATCAGTGAATTGGCTGATAGCATTGACGCCCACGGCCTCATTCAAAATCTAACGGTAAGGAAAGGCTCACGCGGAAAGTTTGAGGTTGTTGCTGGCGCGCGCCGCCTCGCAGCACTGCGTGTTCTGGTGAAGGAAGGTCGCTTTGAAAGTGATGTTCAAATTCCTTGCCACGTACTGGCAGACCAGAGCGATACAGAAATCTCGCTTGCCGAAAACATGCAGCGTGAGCGGATGCATCCGGTTGACGAAATTGAAGCGTTCCGAAAACTGAACGATGACGGTCTTACACCGGAAGCGATTGGTGATCGTTTTGGAATGTCTCATATGACCGTTCGCCGCCGCTTGAAGCTCGCGCATTTGTCGCCGCGCGTCCTTGAAGCGATGAGAGCCGACGAAATCACGATGCAACAGGCGGAAGCCCTTGCCCTGTCTGACGACCACGAGGCGCAGAACAAGGCTTGGTTCGACACTGAGTATTCTTGGCAGCGCCAGCCACATGTGCTGCGTGAAGCATTGTCGAAGGAGCAGGTGCGCGGCGATCACAAACTTGCGCGTTTCGTCACCGTGGATGCTTACAAAGAAGCAGGAGGCGATATCGTCACCGATCTGTTCTCTGACGATGAAGACAGCTTTTTGTCAGATCGCCCGTTGCTGGTTCGTCTAGCCAGCGACAAGCTTGCAGCGCTTTCGGAACAATTGAAGGCGGAAGGCTGGCTTTGGGCCGAGCCGGATATTGAAGGCAACGCGCATATCGGTGGCGATTTCGAGCGCATCCACGCACGGCACCATGAGCCAAGCGAGGAAATTTCAGAAGAACAGAAGCGCTTGGCGGCGGAATACGATGAACTTGCCGAAATGCTGAACGCGGATGCAGGTACAGAGGAAGAACTTTCCGCAGCGTCGGAGCGCTTGGAGGCTATTGAGGAACGACAGGAAGCGATCCGCGAAAGCCTGTTTTCATATGATCCTAACGAACTCGCCTTGGCTGGATGCTTTGTCAGCGTTGACTATAACGGTACAGCCAAAGTCATGAAAGGTTGGGTGCGCAAAGAGGATTGGTCAGCCGTCCTCTCGCTGCGAGGTACTGAACCGCTTGACGCTGGAAGTGAGTTAGTTGCAGAGCAGGATCAGGAGGATAGCAGCGACACAGGCACCTTATCCGCCGCCTTGATCGAAGAACTCACAGCAATCCGAACCGCTGCGCTACGCGTTGAAATGACCCGTAATCCAGCCGTTTCATTGGCGGCGATACTGCACCCGATGCTTGTTCGCGCCTTTTATCCGACCGAATACGGTTCGCCCTCGATTTTGAGCGCTGTTGAGCTTCGTGGTGAATTCAAAACCCTCGAAGGAGCTATCCAAGACCCATCCAGTCACAGGGCTTATTTGGAGTGGTCGCAGCACCTTGAGGCAGTCAAGCGCAACCTGCCCCACGAGCCGGGTATCCTTTGGGATTGGTTGATTGAGCAAGACGTGACAACCCTTCTCGACCTTTTGGCGACTGTTTCCGCTGCGAACACCAATGCCATCCGTTATCGCCATGACAGCCGCAAGGATGGCCGAGTAAGGCATGCAGATGATGTTGCGAAGGCAGTAGGTCTTGATATGGCGGAGTGGTGGACGCCGGACGCAAGTTTCCTCGACCGCCTTTCGAAGAAAGCAATGGGTAACGTCATGCGCAGTCAAGGGATTGCGGAGGACCGCGTTACAGCGATGCAGAAGTTGCCGAAGCATGAGGCAGTTCATCGCACGGAAGCCGAGATTTCCGGAACGTCTTACATGCCTGAGTGCATGATTACGCCGAACGTCGCCAATGATGCCGAGGAACAGGCACCAGACAGCGGTTACGCAGTCGCTGCTGAATAACGGTTCTGCCGGAGCAGCGATTGTTGCTCCGGCCATCCAGCCGGATCAGGACGAGCAAGACGGGCGTAGCTCCCCCTCGACTGGCTCTCGGTTTGATCCGGCTGGCAATTCTCATTTCACAGTTGGAGAACGACAATGTTCGATGTGTCAGAAGATAGCGCGACAATCGCCGCTTTTCTTATCGATCCGAAAGAATGCACCGTTGTGACCGTTACGATGGCGACGGAAAGAATTGAAGTTGATGTGAACCGCACCCTTGAGTGCATCTTTACCATTGGCGACGATCTTCCCGAAGGGTTTCGGATCGTTTCGGACAAGAACGCAGTGCTTAAAGGCGTTCACAGCTTTGTTGAAGCCAACGGATATAACCAGATTTTCGTCGGTAAGATCATTCTTTTCAGCGTTGATAAGGCTGGAAGAATTACCAGTATGACGCATACGGCCTCCGAGGTTAGCGAATTGTTCAGCGTCGTGGTTCCTGTTCTCGACCCTGTCTACGAGGGCGGGAGAACCGCTTCTGAAAATCGCATCCGCTTGTTTGGAAGGCCGCTGGGCGGCTTCCGCGTCCGATTGAGCCGATCCCGCCCGCTATCGAAGTAAAGTTTGCTCAAGCAAACTTTTCCATTTCAGGTGATGGACGATTCCCTTTTTATGCGCGATCCGCTATTCAATTCGAGAGATTTCGTCGCGCCGAATTATATGAGCCTGATGGTTCAGGAAGGTCATTATGAAAATCCTAGAATTTACCAATCGAAAGGGAGGTGTGGGAAAGACCACACTCGCTTGCCATGCCGCTTGGTACTTCGCAGAGAAGCGCCGCGTTCTGCTTGTTGAACTCGACGAGCAGCGCAACGCGTCGCGTACTATTCAAGACAATCTTTTGTCGCTCACCAGCACCGATCTATGCGCGGGGCCGGTGGATATTCCCGGCATGGATGCGCCGGGGGTGGCGACGATAGCAGCCGATGAAAAGCTTAAAGACTACGCTACCGATCCGAAGCTAGGCATCCCGCAACTCAGAGAAAATATTCTCCGGGCGGAAGAGGGGTACGATATTTGCATTATCGACACGCCGCCCGCTGCGAATGCGCTTTCAATTGGTCCGTTACTCTTCGCTACGCACGTCATCGCTCCTATCAAGCTCCAAGGCTACTCTCTTCAGGGGATTGAAAGCGTGCTTCAGAGCATCGTCGGCGCTAAGAAGCAGTTCAATCCTGATCTGGATTTCCTAGGCATCCTGCCGAACGAGTATGTAGCCAATCAGCCTGCACAGAAGGACCTTTTGAAGGACCTTATCGACAAGTTTGGACATCGTTTCCTGTTTGATGCCGTCTTGCACCAGAGACAGGGCTATGCGGATACCGCTGCAAACAAGCAGCCGGTTTGGAAGGATACGAAGACAGCAGCTCGCGCCGCAGGGAAAGAAATGCGTGAGTTGATGGAAAAAATTGAAGGGCGGATTTGGGCATGAGCAAGAACACCTTTGAAGGACTTGATTTCTCCGGCTTTGACACGTTGACGGCGCTGGATACGGATAAGGCACAAACGAAAGCGGCCGCAGCTGGTAAGACCGAACTCGCAATCGAAACGGTTATAGAAGACCCGGATCAGCCACGGCGTTCTTTTGAAGAGGAGCCGTTGCGTGAGCTTGCGGAATCGATCGAAAAGCGCGGTGTACTTCAGCCAATCATCGTCCGTCCAAAAAACAAGGATGGCAAGTATGTCATAGTCATGGGTGCTCGGCGCTACCGCGCTTCGGTGCTTGCGAAGCGCAAGACGATCCCGGCAATCATCCGCGTAGAAAGCAGCGATGGTTATGACCAGATGGTCGAGAACATTCAGCGAGAAGCGCTATCGCATCACGACATAGCGCTATTCGTAAGCGGCGAATTGTCCAAGGGCGTGAAGCCAGCGGCTATCGCAACAGGACTTGGTAAGCCTCGTGCCTGGGTTTCGCTATACGTAGATTTCTTTGATATGGCTCCAGCTATTCAGGAGCGCTCGGAGGGGTTTGGTATTCGTGCAGCCTATGAGCTTCACAAAGCCTATCTGCTGAATGCCGAGGCTACAGAGGCATTTATCGCATCGCGTGAAAACATCACTCAGCGCGAGGCCATCGAATTTGCGAAATCGCTCAAAAGCGGAGCAGGTGCGCCTTTGGCAACGCCATCTTCTGAAACGGGTTCAAACAGTGCGGAGGTCGATGGCGATGAAAGCCGTGGACCGAAGCCGCCCGTAGACCCCGCAAGCGATGGCAAAGAACCAACCGCAAATTCATCCCCAAGGTCGAGGGGTGGTGTTACACATGCAGTTATCGTTAAAGTAGGGGACAATTTTGGACATTTGCTGTTGGCTGAGCCAGCAAAGCAAGGTTCAAAATTCGGGACCGTTTCCTTCGATAACGGTTCGAGCATTAGAGAAGTCGCTTTGAGCGAGTTGGAGATATTCGAGATAATCCGCGTGGATTAGAGGAGTTAGATCATGGGTCGTGTATTCGACGGGATTAAGCGTTCATTGGTGTATTCAGCGCGTGCTACGATGTGGGCGCTGCGTATGGCAGCATGGAAGCTTTTAACGTTCGCTCGCGGCCCTATTACACTCGTATGCGGTTTTGTGACGGTTGCGGGATGGGTTGGCGGCGTTGTCCTGATGCCCGCGTTGCTATGGTACGCGAACGCCTATCGAGGAAGCGAGTTTGGTCTTGGCATGTTTGCGGGCGCTGTCGCCATTGGACTTGCAATGGGTCTTATCGCCCCTGTGATCATGGTCAAATACGACAGCCTGCTTTTCAAGCTCCAACCCAATGACCGGATCACCATCTACACTTGATTGCTAGAGCACGCTTGATTGAAAAACCCGGCCTTTGTGCCGGGTTTTCTTTTGCGCCTTGTTTCAGGTTAACCCTCGGAGCCGCGCAGGTCCCGATCAACAGGGCAGGGGAGGCCGCACAAGGGCAGAAGCGCAGCGTCCCTTGTGCGGGTGAGACTGTCATGTAGGGACCGATCCAAGCGGCTTCTGTGGGTTAACCCTTGGAGAGCGCCTTGCCTTGTTCGGGCGCAGCCCTCGCAAAATGACTCGCGAAGCGAGACCCTTCCATTCAGCTTGAGTTTGCTTGAACAAACTATTATCTTATCTCGTATTCTAGTGCAGGATAGCTAACGCGACTGAGTTTTGGCAAACATCGATTATGAAGCATTTAAGCACCCACGTTGAAGACGACATTGCAGAACGCTTTTCAGCGTTGGCTAAGGCTCACGGCGGCAAGTCCGCGTTGCTGCGTCGGCTTGTTTCGATGGCAGTTGAGGCGGAGAAGTCGACTTCCATTTCGTTGCCGGACCCAGTGGGTCGGGCGGTGCACCTGTCAGTGAGGCTTTCTGAGAACGAAGTTGCGGCGGTGAGGAAAGCGGCGGCGTCGAGAAGCATGAAGCCTTCGCAGTGGCTGCGTTCTGTTGTGCGCGTTCGCTTGGGGGCTGGCGCTCAGTATTCAGCAAACGAACTTCATGAACTTCGATCACTGGTTAATCAGGTCCGGAAGGTAGGCGTGAATTTGAACCAAATCACCCGCGCTGTGAATGAGGCTCGTAGGGAGGGCGGATCGTTCTCGGTAGATGCACGTGCAGTTGACGCAGCCCGTGATGAAGTGACTAAGGCGCTCACGGCGCTCCACTTAATGGCTCGCGGTAACGTCCGTACCTGGGAGGGTGAACAGAATGAAGAATGACCCCAAGGTTCGCGCCCTATACGACGACTTTTACAAGGGGATCGGCGTTTCAGCGGCTTGGCTTCGCAATGGTCAAATGCGGATGTATCGGGACCAGTTGCCACAGCTTATGGCGGCGCTGAAAAAGAGCCCTGACACCAAGGCTAAGCTTGCTCGCGTTGTTTCGAAAGCGCCAGAGGTCATGGTGAAGATTTCAGGCCGAACCAAGGATGGCGACCACCTTAAGCAACATATGGATTACATCACGCGAAACGGTAAGGTCGAAGCCGAAACCGACTATGGCCCGATGATGGGGAAGGAAGCAGTTCGGGACCT
The DNA here is from genome assembly GCF_033957765.2 of Agrobacterium sp. rho-13.3. Taxonomy (NCBI): domain Bacteria; kingdom Pseudomonadati; phylum Pseudomonadota; class Alphaproteobacteria; order Hyphomicrobiales; family Rhizobiaceae; genus Agrobacterium; species Agrobacterium sp. rho-13.3. The sequence continues at coordinate 51,667 of NZ_CP192780.1, read as the reverse complement.
CCACGCGGATTGGGCCGATGATGAGGTTGTCTACAAAGGGCAGCATCAGGTGCGGAAAACGTCACTTTCTGTGAATATGGTTTTGTCGATGCCGCCCGGAGTGGACAGGTCGCAATTTCGCGATGCGGTGCGCGACTTCGTAGACAAGGAAATTCGTTCGCGAGCTGATGTCATGGTTGCATTCCATGATGATACAAATCATCCGCATGCACATGTCACCGTTCGAGGTAGGCAGCATAACGGAAGAGCATTCAATCCCGGCAAGGCCGTGCTTTCAAAGTATCGGGAGCAGTTTGCCGAGGCGTTGCGGCATCGAGGGATCGAGGCTGAGGCTACGCCTCGCTTCGCTCGCGGGCGCAGTATGAAGTCAGACCGACAGGAGTTTAGACACATGCGCGCGCGTGGGCTTACCCCACGCAACGAGAAACGGGCAATGGAGCAGGCTTACAAAGAACTTGCCCGAGGCGGCGCACGGACATCAGGCGCGGCACGCAGGGAAGGGCAGGGAGCGCGAGAGCGTCCTTGGGAGCAAGCGGCGCAGACGAAGAATGCAGGGGTGAAGATGGTCTATAGGGCGGCAGCTCGTGAGCTTGCCAGTAGTACCAGCGTTGCTGACCGACAACTGGCGTTAAAGGTCGAGGCTTTCGCGCAATCGATACCGGAGCCAAGATTTCAGCGTGACATGTATCTCAGTCTTCTTGCAAAACAGATACGAGACCATTCACAGAGCAAAACTGTGGGGCTGGACCGAGACGCTGGCAAGCCGCCTGAAAGCGGTGAGAGAGGCATTACGGGGCCAGAGCGCGGGGGCGGAGGTCGGACGCGTTAGTGGGCGAGCATGCCGGCGAATAAGAACGGATTACGTCCGCACGATAGGCAGATCGGCAAGCTTCGTCGTATAGCGGGGACTTCGCATGTCCGCCTTAGTCGCGAAGGGCTGTTTAAAGCCCTCTGACGCGAGAATAAGCGTCTTCTTGCCCCATCGATCGTTGACGGCATCAAGCGCAGCGGAAAGCCGTCCCGATCGCTCCTGCTCGTGTGCAAATAGATCGACAGGGGCCAGCTCGGCCGGGATAAGGTCGTCCAGGATCACGCCCGCCTTTGTGTAGGCGAAACCGTTCCCCTGCGGATCACCCTTCCATGCTCGGGCAACACAAGCCAAAGCAGTGCCGACAAGGGCAAATGTCGAACTCGACGGCGGCGAAAGCCGCGCTGTTCTCGACGTGCTGTCGCGGGCGCTGCCATTGTGCGGATTCGTGTGAAAGAAAACCTGCATATGGGAGGCGACAAGGCCATGATCGCGGAGCTTTTCAGCAGCTCGGGTCGCATGGGCCGTGACGGCCTGTTGCAGAACGGCAAGGGAGGTCATCGGGCTGCCCGCCGATCTGGTGACAGCCATCCCCTTACGGGTCGGTTCCACGTCCTGAATGTCGATGCATCGCAAGCCGTTCAATTCGGATACGGTACGCTCAAGAACGACGGTCCCAATTTTGCGGGCGAGTGGCAAAGGCATGTCGCGCAGCTGCGCGACAGTGTTTATCCCAATCTCACGCAGTTTTGCCGTTGTCCTCGATCCCACGCCCCACACCTCTGAAACATCGGTGCGAGCCATACAATAGGCCGCAATCTCGGTATTCATGAGGTCGGCCACGCCATCAAAAACCGGGTTTTTCTTGGCAATAAAGTTGGCGAATTTCGCCATGGTCTTCGTCGGTCCTATCCCTACGCATGTAGGAATTCCGGTGTTCTGTCGCACCACGGCCCGCATCTCGGCGGCATGGTCGAGCATCCGTCCGCCAAAGCCAGACAGGTCTACGAACGTTTCATCGATCGAGTAGATTTCTGTTCGCGGTGAGAACTCGGATATCGTCGCCGCTACCCTACGGGATATATCACCGTAAAGGGTGTAGTTTGAAGAAAACAGTCGGATGCCATGTTCCTTCGTTTTCTCGCGAAAATGGTGCGCGGGTTCCCCCATGGCGATGCCAAGGGCTTTTGCCTCGTTGCTGCGGGCTACAGCGCATCCATCGTTGTTTGATAAGACGACAACCGGCTTTTCTCGCAAGCGTGGATCGAAAAGCCGTTCACATGAGACGTAGAAATTATTGCAGTCGATCAGGGCGATGGGTTCGGCCATGGCTCTACTCGACCGGATAGCGGCGAGCAATCCCGGCCACAACGCCGAAAATCTCTGTGCTGTCGAGCACAGGCAACGGCGGATAGTGTTCGTCGGAGCGGGCTTCATGCCAAAGTCGGCCATCCCGACGGGTCAAAACCTTCAAGAGCATGTCGCCGTTGTAAAGGGCGAGGACGGTTCGACCTGGCTGCACCTTTCCTGCTCGGTCGATAGCAACGAAATCGCCGTCAAGAATGCCAGCGCGGCTAAGAGAATTGCCGCTCACGCGATACCAGAAAGTTGCGTGTTCGTGGCGTATTATCCACGCGATCAAGTCAACAGGATCTTCTAAGTCATCTCCTGCGGGAGATGGGAAACCAGCTGAAACCATTAGGCCCGCGGTGCGGATTTCCCTCACGAGGTATTCGACTGGAATGAGTTCGACGGTCGCAAGAGCGGTCATGAATGGCTCAGTATCGGCGTAAGAGGGTTACTTTTGTTCTTACTATGTTCTCCAATCATCGCGAGTCAATTCACGAATTCCGAGGGCAGCGAAATGATTATTGGGATCAGGGAATAGACAGAGGCACTTCGCGGATGGTTGACCGCTCCTGCTCAATCATTCCAGTATTCAGAAAATCGAGTAGTTTCTGCCCGCTCAATATGATCATGCGTGGGTCTTGAGACGCAAGTTCTTTTGCCCCCGCCCCGGTTTTGCCGGTGTGAATGAAAAAGCCCTTACAGTTTTTGGCCGCGATCACGGCGCTGAACGCAGCAATATGTTGGCGGTTTATATGCTTGGCATATCGTTTCGCTTGGAGAAGATGAGTTTCACCATTGATCTCGACCATGCCGTCAATTCCGCCATCGCCACTGTAATGCGTGTTGCGAAGTATCGTATGTCCGCGCCTTTCAAATGCTTCGAGAAGCAATTCTTCGAAGGTGAGAGGGTCGATCTTTCGCAGGTAGGCCAAACGTTGCGGCATAAGCGGAATGGTATTGATCTTAGCCAGGACACGGCGGGCTTGTTCCTGCTTTCTTAGATGCCTGCGTATCCGCGCCTTTGGTCTCAGCAGCCGACGCAGGAATATACCTGCAGCGATAATGAGCGCGATGGCGATAAGCTTTATTTCGTGATCTTGCATCGGCTGACGACGCCCTATCGCTCGCGTCCATGGTCAGATGAGCGATCACTGTCCGGAGGCGCGGGATCAGAGCTTGGACGATCAATTTCGCGGTTTCGCTGTAGAGTAGGGGAAGGGATCTCAATGCCATTGGCGATCATCCCGGCAATTTTTTCACGAGCAACTGTTACGGCCTGGCCGATAGCATCTTTATCGTTTGGATATTGTTTTGCTGTCTTTTCGGCCACGTAATTTTCGAGAGACACAGCTTTGCGCAACTCCGGATCGTTCATTAGCTCAGTCCTCGACCCTTCGAGGTAGACTCGGGCTTTTGCATGGCCGGAGAAATCGGAAGTCGCAACGAAATCGACTTCCATTTCATCTTCGAGTTTATGAGAGAAGTCGCGCCGATCTGCGACAACGATGAAATTCTCGGCCGCGATCTTGATGGTGAGTTCGTCATGTCCGACGAGATGGCCGGCAACTCGATCTCCTGGGAGGGCCGTACGAACGTCGTGTTCCATCGGATCCTCGCCATATTCTCTCAGCATCCCAAAGGCTGCTCTTATGGCTCCCTGCCGATTTGTGTCAACAGCATCAAGAACAGCATGGGCGAGAGCCCTGCTATCGGCATCTCGGATCGCTTCTTTTGAACCTTCGATCATTCGGGCCTTGCTCACGACATCAAACTGCACGTCGTGGCCTAGTTCACGCCCCAGCTCCGCGATGAAGGTTTCCTGTGTACGTCCATTTCCCTCTCTGAAAGGATGTACATAGTTCAAGTCACCGAGGACCTTACCAGCCATCTTGGCGAAGTCGTCGGCGCTGATACCGTCGAGTTTCTTCAGATCACGCAACTCTTTGAATGCGTCGGCCAAACCCATGTCAATCTTCTGGCCTGGAAGGAAGCTAGTGCCAGCCTTGCTCAGAGAGCCAATAGGCGGCATGCGCTGGCCGTCAACAATGGGCGTTTCTGCACGCGTATGACCGGCCCACTCATAGACGTCCTGAAATATGTGGCGATGGATAGCCTTCAGGTGATCGGCATCAAAGTTGCCCTTTGGCCCATCACCTTCACGAATCTCAGCAATGCGGAAGGCGGTGGCGCGATACTCTTCCTCGCGCAGCTCTTTGCCAGAGGTAATCCCAAAGCGGTTTCGCAGAACACGCTCTCCATCGGGCTTGCCTGATGGATTTGGATAGCAGAACGGATCATTGCTCATGAAAAGTCTTACTCATAAAAATGGCCGCCCTTTAGGCGGCCGTTAGATTGTATGTGGTGATGTCAGGCCTGCTGTGGAGGACGTACAACCTGCAAACGATACTGATCGCGGGTAATGTCACCGTTGACATAGGCTTCCGTTGCAGCCTCAAGAACAGGGTCGTGTTTGTAGCCCTGTCTTGCCACTGCGGCCCGGGCCTCGTCTGTGGCGCGGCGACGCTTGGCGATGGCTTCCGGCGAGCGATCAGGAACGCTTTGATGAATATTCATGCTCAAACCTCCGATTAGTGTGTTTTAATACCATTAAATTGGATTAAAGTCAAACAAAATCAAACTGTTGGCTATCTATCTCGGTTCTGATCGCGATTATTTTGTCGGGTAGCTTCGCGCTCCATATCTGTAGCGGCTTGCCAACATAAGCGCCTCTGCTCGCAAACATCGGCATTTTCTGCTCGAATTATCTGACAATGGAGCGGGCGTCGTGCTCACGCTCTTTGCCAATGTGCTCGCAAACATCCGGGTCTGCTTGCAAACATCCGCCACGTGCTCAGATTAATTGCCAGCGACGGCATGGTCAAACCGGGACGCCTGCCTGTCGTAGTTGCTCGGTCAGCTGACGGGAATATTCGGGATCAAGGGTGCCCGCCAGGAAGGCGCGGATATACGGACATGCGCTGTGGCTTTCCCTCCTTGGCGCTTCGGGTGCAGGAGGTTCTGCAGCATGATTCGTTGTCAGGGCATCTCTTCGTCTTCAGGGGCCGCAGATCGGATATTTTGAAGATCATCTGGCATGATGGTCTGGGCGCCTGCCTTTTTACCCGGCGGCTGGAGAAGGGCCGGTTTATCTGGCCGAATATGGGATAGCATCCGTCAAGGTGGTGTAGAATTGGGACCGGGCCGTCATGATCAGGCGGCTCTGGGTGAAATTTCTCCATCGCAGCTACGCGAGGAGGTAGAGCTGAGTTTAAGTGCTGTCATTGAAGTTTCACGAGCCTGATAAACGGACGTCATATGTCGCCCATAGTGATGCAAATATTCAATCGATGCACCACTAACGATCAGGATTATTGTGATGCTGGCTCTGAACGGAGTTGCCGTGACCTATGCCAACGGCACCCAAGCTTTGAAGACAACGACATTGACGTTCAACCAGGGTCAGTTCGTCGTGCTCCTCGGTAGATCCGGCGCAGGCAAATCTACCCTCATCCGGACACTCAACGGCTTGGTTGCGCCGACGTCTGGTTCGATCACTTCTAACGATATTGGTGCTCTGGATGCGGAAACTAAGCTTCGCATTCACCGAAGGCGAACTGGGATGATATTCCAGCAGCACCAACTCATAGGGCGCTTGAGCGCGCTCGACAACGTCATGACGGGCCGCCTGGGCTACCACTCTGGCTGGCGTACGTTGTTCCCTATGCCGCGTTCGGATCGAAGGCTGGGGTTGGAATGCCTTGAACGCGTAGGCCTTCTTGATAAGGCTCTCGTCAGGGCGGATCAACTATCCGGCGGTCAGCAGCAACGGGTGGGCATTGCGCGCGCGCTGGTCCAGAAGCCCCAACTGGTCCTTGCAGATGAGCCCGTTGCAAGTCTGGACCCTGAAACGGCTGTCGAGGTCCTGTCGCAGCTTCGCGAAATATGCACAGCCGACGGCATCACTGCTGTGATCAGCCTTCATCAGATCGATCTAGCTCGCCGGTTCGGCGACCGGGTCATTGCTATGCGCGACGGGGAAGTGGTTGCGGACGCCGCTGTCGACGAACTGACCGATCAAATGTGTGCGTCGATCTACCGCAGCGCCCCAAGAAATCCGACCACAACACAAGATTTGTCCAACTACGAGTATGATCAACCTTTAGCTGCCATGGAGGCCGCATTATGAAGAAGCTTCTGTCCCTCGCATTCCTCGCCGTTCTTGGCTGGAGTTCGTTGGCGCATGCTGGCTCAAATCCAGAGACATTGCGCGTCGCGTTGCTACCGGACGAGAACGCCGCCACTGTCATCAAAAACAATCGTCCTCTCGAGGAGTATCTTGAGAAGACACTCGGTCGGGAGATTGAACTGATCGTAACGACCGACTACTCGTCAATGATCGAAGCGATGCGTTTCGGCCGGCTTGAGTTGGCTTATTTCGGGCCGCTCTCTTACACGCTCGCGAAAACCAAGGCTGATATCGAGCCTTTCGCAGCACTTATGAAGGATGGCGAAACTACCTATCGCGCTGTAGTTGTCGCCAATGCAGAGGCTGGCATCGAAAGCCTTGAAGATGCAAAAGGGAAAAAGGTCGCGTTTGGGGACGTGGCTTCCACCTCAAGCCACCTTATCCCGAAATCTATGCTGCTTAAGGCCGGAGTTGAGGCTGGAAAAGACTATAGCGAGAACTTCGTAGGGTCGCATGATGCCGTGGCTATTGCAGTGCAGAATGGCAATGCTCAGATTGGCGGACTTTCGTTGCCCATCTACAATTCAATGGTCGCTCGTGGCACCATTGATCCTAAGAAAGTTATCGCCCTCGCCGAGTCCGATCCGTTCCCGCAGTACCCCTGGACCATGCGGTCGGATCTTGACACTTCGTTGAAAGAGGCGATCACCAAAGCCTTCATCGACCTTAAAGACGAAAAGGTATTGGCATCCTTCAAAGCCGATGGGTTCGCTCCGATCGATGACAAAGCCTACGACGTCGTCCGTGAGCTCGGTAAAGTGCTGAACTTGGACCTGAGTCAGTAAGGCGCGTTCGAGACAGTTTCTCACCTTTCGACGCAGGCGCTGGCCTGCGTCCTTTCTTCCAGGATATGTGATGACACAGCCGTCGGCCGACTACGACTCTATCCTTCAACATCAAAACAAAGCTTGGACCAGAGCTGGCGTGATCGCGTTGGCAATTGCGTGTGTGATCATTGTTAGCAGTTATCACTCCGGTCTTCTTGATCTGGAGCGTCTGGGATCTGGGTTTCCTGCGCTCTGGCAGCTCGGTACGGAAATGTTTCCCCCGGATTTCAACCGAGGCTTGGAGTGGATCAGCCCTCTCATCGACACTCTGGCGATGAGTATAGCTGGGACTGCGATCGCGGTACTGATATCACTTCCAGTTGGCTTTTTCGCCTCAGGGAAAACAGCACCCAACGCTGTCATCTATATGATCTCGCGTGGATTGTTGAATGGTCTACGGTCGATCCCGGAGCTGATTATGGGCATCGTCTTCGTGGCGGCAGTGGGATTTGGAGCGCTCCCAGGCGTGCTGGCTCTTGGTCTTCACTCGGTTGGCATGGTGGGCAAGTTCTTTGCGGAGGCGATCGAGCATTGCGATAATGCGCCTATAGAAGCCGCACGCGCAGCTGGTGCGTCGCCGTTCCAGATCGTGACGCGGGCGATCTTGCCACAAGTTCTACCGCAATTGGCCGATGTGACCATCTATCGGTGGGAGTACAACTTCCGCGCCTCGACAATCCTGGGCACTGTGGGAGCTGGTGGTATCGGTTTCGAGTTGATGACATCCCTCCGGATCATGAATTATCAGGAGGTTCTTGCGATCATGCTCGTTGTCCTTCTGATGGTCACCATCGTTGACCAGGTCGGCGCTCTCCTCCGCCGCCAGCTGCAATAGAAGGATAAATTAAATGCTCCCAAAGGTAGTAATCACCCATCGCGTCCACGAGGAGATTATCTCAAAGCTATCTCCCCACGCTCGTTTAGTTTGCAACGATACTGATGATACATGGCCCCGCGAGAAACTGCTCGCAGAATTGAGCGACGCCAAGGCGATGATGGCGTTCATGCCGGACATGATCGACGCGTCTGTACTCGCGCACGCTCCCGATCTTCAACTTGTGGCATGTGCGCTGAAAGGCTTCGATAACTTCGACATCGAAGCCTGCACGCAGCGTGGAGTCCACGTCACGATAGTGTCCGATCTTCTCACTGACCCGACAGCCGAACTTACAATCGGTCTGATGATTGCTCTTGGGCGGCACATTCTGCCAGGCGACAAGAGCGTCAGGAGGGATTACAAAGGTTGGCGCCCTCGGTTTTACGGCCTTGGGCTGCAGGGCACAGCAATCGGCATTTTAGGGATGGGAGCGATCGGAAAAGCTATAGCACAGCGCCTAAGTACCTTCGGCGCCATTGTGTCGTACTGGGATCGTCAATCCCTGGACAAAGCCGATGAGATCAGACTGAACGTAAAGCCTCTTGAATTTGACCAGTTGATCTCGTCGTCTACCTTTCTTGTGTGTGCACTCCCGCTTTCGGCCGAAACGAAGCATCTCCTCGGCGCTGAACAACTCGCCAAAATGCCCAAAGGAGCACTTCTTATTAATCCTGCACGCGGAAGCGTGGTTGATGAAGAGGCTGTTGTCGCTGCATTGCAGGCGGGGCGCTTGGGAGGCTACGCCGCTGATGTTTATGAGATGGAGGACTGGGCCAGACCCGACCGGCCTGACAAGGTCCACGGGGGTCTCCTCAATCGCGAACATGATTCGATCTTGACACCCCACATAGGCTCAGCAGTGGCGAAGTCGCGTTTGGCTATCGAGCACGAGGCTGCTGACAACATTATAGATTTTGTCCAAGGCCGAAGACCTCGTGCGGCAATTAACGAGGTTCAACTAATTCCTTGATTAGAGAAAGTAATGTTTAGCCTTTCGCATGTCGCAGCATTCATAGAGGTAATCGAAACTGGCAGCTTTCACGAGGCGTCGCGACGGCTTCAGATATCCCAACCGACTGTCTCACATAATGTGAAACGATTGGAGGATATACTAGGGGTGCGGCTGGTCGAGAGGAGGAAGGACAAGTGTGTGCCGACTCGGCAAGGGCTCGTATTCTTGCCATTCGCACGCAGCCTTTTGACCGTCACGAAGAGATCTCTGGACCGCCTGCACAGCGGCCGGATTACGTTGGGTGCCAGTACTAACATCGGTACCTATATTTTGCCAGTCCACTTGAAGCGTTTACAGGATGCTCAAGGCCGGCCACCTGAGGTGGCCGTTGCCTCAAATCCTGAAATCATCGAAAAGCTCTTGAGGAAGGAGATTGATCTAGCCTTTACCGAATGGTGGGACGATCGAAAAGGATATCAAGCCCGCCTTTGGCGGAAGGAAAAGCTGGTAATAATCGTATCCCCACAGCATAATTGGAGGACGCGAAAAACAATTGAAGCGGCAGAGTTATTTCAAGAGTCCCTCATTGGCGGAGAACGTGGAACCGGTACCGGATCCGTGCTCCGCGAGGCCTTCGGCCAAGCGGCAGAGCAATTCCCAATCTCATTCAATGTCGGGAGCACTGAGGCTGTGAAGCATGCAGTTCGAGCTGGTCTCGGCATTTCGATCGTGATGAGGAGCACTGTCCTCGATGAGCTCGCGTCGGGTAGGCTTTATGAGGTTTCTGTTGAGAATGTGGTTCTCGAAAAGTCTGTGTGGGCTGTACATCCCGTACATATGGAGGATGGTTCACCGGAAGCAATCGCGCTTAAGGTTATACTCGATGCGAGCGCCCCTCTGGGTGACCTAGAGCACGTCCACATTACTCGGGGTCATATCCGCAAGATTTGAAGTAGTTGGCGCATTCCTGCGGCTCGAACATGGTAACGGCCTGGCCGACCGCATCCTTTGGTATCGCCGCCTCAATTCCCGGAGTATCCCATACAAGGGGGACAAGATCGGGGACCGCCCGATTTTCGATGCGTAAGGTTCCCTGCTCCATGTCGCGAATATTCGGCCGTCAGACACATAGTTGGTTTCCATGGATCGTTTGTCATAAACGAGGGTTTTTGAGCATGCCATAGCGCATGCCGTCACGCCCCTTGAATGGCGCGATGGAATCTTCTCAAAACTGTTATAGAAACGGTTGTCGCAAAATGCTATGTGTCCAACGACTTTCAAGAACATTTGGATGGCTATGCGGGTCGGGTACGCCAGGGTCAGCACGATCGATCAAAATCCGGAGCTTCAGCTTGAGGCGCTGAGACGCGCCGGTTGCGAGAAGGTGTTTACCGAGCGCGGGTCAGGCGCTCGCGATGACCGCCCGGAATTGGGCCGAATTCTCTCCGACGTGCTTCGCACTGGTGACACGCTCGTTGTCTGGAAACTCGATCGGTTGGCGCGATCGCTAAAGAAGCTCATCGCGACGGCGGAAGAGTTGGAGCGCGCGAAGATCGGGCTCGTGTCCTTGACCGAGAGCATTGATACGACGACGCCGGGCGGCATGCTGACCTTCCATGTCTTCGGTGCGATCGCCCAGTTCGAACGTGCTCTGATCCGCGAACGCACGACGGCTGGACTGGTCGAGGCGCGGCAACGTGGCCGCAAGGGTGGCCGCCCGCCCGCGATGCGCCCGGGCGATATTGCCGCGGCGCGCGCCCTGATGAAGGAAGGCAGCATACCGGTACGCAATATTGCGCAGCGCATGGGGGTTTCTGTTGCAACCCTCTATCGTCATATCGGCAAGAAGGGTGGCTCTCCCAAAACAGTGGAATCCGAGGACGTCCATGGCTGAGCGGAGAAAGCGGCCGCCCGGAGAGGCTCTTGTCGATCTTCGACGCCGATTGTCGCTGCTTTCTCCCCGTGATCCAGGCCGTACCGAGATTGTTGCTCGTGCCGCCGATGCCTACGGCATCTCGATCTGGACCCTGTATCGGGCGCTGCGGGAGTTGAACCGCCCGAAATCCGTACGGCGCGCCGATCACGGAACCTCCCGGATCGCCCCGCAGCCGGAGATGGAAACCTATGCCGAAATCATCGCGGCCCTGAAGATCAGAACGGCGAACCGGAAGGGGCGGCATATCTCCACGGCGCGCGCCATCAAGCTGCTTGAGGAAGACGGCGTGGTGACGCCCGATGGCCTGGTCCGTGCACCGCCCGGCATCTTGAAACGCGCAACGGTCGATCGGCTGCTGCGTGTTTCCGGCCTGGATTATGCGCGCGTCACCCGCCCGGTGGCTGCCGTCCGATTCCAGGCGCGGCGTTCCAACGAACTCTGGCACTTCGACATGAGCCCGTCCGACCTGAAGCAGGTGGAAGCGCCGCTTTGGGTCGAGGAAGGGCGCGGCCGGCCGACGCTGATGCTGTTCTCCGTGGTCGATGATCGCTCCGGCGCGAGCTATCAGGAATACCGCTCCGTCTACGGCGAGGACGCGGAGTCCGCCTTGCGCTTTCTCTACAATGCCTTCGCCGCCAAGCCTGAACCGGAACTGCCGCTTCAGGGGATTCCAACGACCATCCATATGGATAACGGGCCGGTGAGCCGCTCGCGCGTTTTCCAGTCCGTCATGGGTAGCCTTGGTGTCCGGGTTCTCACGCATATGCCCCCGTCGGACAGCGAGCGGCGCACGCCGGCGCGAGCGAAAGGCAAGGTCGAGCGGCCGTTTCGCACGATCAAGGAAGTGCACGAGACCCTCTATCATTTCCACAAGCCGAAGGACGAAGAGGAAGCCAACCTTTGGCTCAGGCGCGCCTTGGTCACCTACAATAACGGCGACCATCGCACAGAGTCTCATGCACGCATCGAGGATTGGCTGCGGCATCTTCCTCCTGACGGGGTGCGGGCGATGTGCTCCTGGGAGCGGTTCTGCGCCTTTGCGCGCGAACCGGAACGACGGACGGTTGCTGGAGACGCGACCGTATCGGTCGAAGGCGCATCCTATGAGGTCGAGCCCGAACTTGCCGGCGAAACGGTGACCTTGCTCTGGGGCCTGTTCGATCAGGAACTGTTCGTCGAGCATGAGGGCAAGCGCTTCGGTCCATTCCAACCTTCGCGCGGGGCGGTTCCCCTCTTTCGCTATCGCAAATACCAGAAGAGCAAGCTCGAAGAGCGGCTCGACAAGGTGGTGCGCCTGGCAGACCAACTTGGGCTCCCCCGCGCCGCGGTCACCGGCGGGGATCGTCCATTGCCTTCGCTGCCCCCGACCACGGCTGGGCTGAGTGTACGGCGGACACCGTTTCCGGAACCCGCAATAGAGACCGCTTATCCAAATGGCCTCGCAGCCCGTGGGGCCATCGCCGACCAGCTCGGCCGGCCGATCGGCGCGATGAATGCCGGTGACCGCGCCTTCATCAATGAACTGCTTGGAGAAACACTCGACAAAAAGATGATCGCGGCCCGTATCCGCGAACGCTTCCAGGCGCGAAGAAAGGAAGAATGATGCTCGCTGACGTTCAATCCAGTTACGGCCTCGACCGGCCTTTCCAAGGGGCCGGCAACTTTGAGACCGAGCATCAGCGCACGATCATCCGCGAGGTGTGTGCGGCCGTCCAGACCGGTCGGCTTGTCGTGGTCTCCGGCCTGGTCGGTTCGGGGAAAACCCACCTTTTGCGCCGCATCGAGGCCGAACTCACCAAAGCCGGCAAGGTCGCACTCGCCAAATCGCTGGCGGTCGACAAGCGGCGCACTTCGCTGCCATCGCTCATTGAAGCCCTGTTCTACGACTTGTCTCCCGGCGATCGTGCGCAGGTCAAGATCCCCAAGCAGGCCGAGCGCCGGGAGCGCGACCTGCGCGACATCATGAAAAAAGGCAAACGGCCGATCGTCCTCGTGGTCGACGAGGCCCATGACCTGCACCACAAGACCTTAACCGGCCTGAAGCGACTGATGGAGGTGGTCGCCGACGCCGGCGTGCTCCTTTCCGTACTTCTTGTCGGGCATCCCCGGTTGCGCAATGATCTGCGCCGGCCGCAAATGGAGGAGATTGGCTACCGCACGACCATTTTTGACTACGAGGGGATCGGCTCCGCGCGCCGCGACTATGTTGCCTGGCTGCTTGGCGCCTGTGCGGCCGAAGGCGTAAAGGTTGGCGAACTCCTCGAGGAAGAAGCCATCGACCTCATCGCCGAACGTTTGCGCACGCCGCTTCAGATCGAGATGCATCTCACCCTCGCATTCGAGCAGGGCTTTCGCCTCGGCGCCAAGCCGGTTACCGCCGAAATCGTCGAGCAGGTCCTGTCCCGCGCCATCGACGATCTCGAACCGACGTTGACCCGAAATGGTTACGATGCGACGGCTCTGGTCACGCACCTCAATGCTCGGCCGTCGGATATCCGCGCCTTCCTGGCGGGCACCCTTGATCCCGAATATTCCCGTCAGCTGACCGAGCAACTACGACAGGCAGGCGTCCCGGTTTGACCATGCCGTCGCTGGCAATTAATCTGAGCACGTGGGGGATGTTTGCAAGCAGACCCGGATGTTTGCGAGCACATTGGCAAAGAGCGTGAGCACGACGCCCGCTCCATTGTCAGATAATTCGAGCAGAAAATGCCGATGTTTGCGAGCAGAGGCGCTTATGTTGGCAAGCCGCTACACATATCCCTGTTCTGTTCCTGAACCTGTTCACGCTGCTCTGTTTGCTTTCCCGACTTTTCGGCGTCTGCCCCTATACTTTCTCGGCCTCGCTCATCGTTTCGGGAAAGTTCGCGGGTTTCAACAACTCGCGGCTTGGGAAAATCCTGCCCGCGTGAAATCGCTTGCGATATCTTGTTTCTCGCAGTGCTTAAACCACGTTGGACCGCAACAGGATCATTGTGAAATTTGGCACGAAGCTTTCGTTCGACATATGCCTCCATTGCTACAGCACTGCGTAGTTGAGGATTGTCGCCAGCGCCGCGACCAGTTGCGGCATATTCCTTGGCTCTTGCTTCATTGGCGAACCTGCCGTCCTCCAAGGCAGCGTCGCGGGCGGGACCGGTATGCAAGGCGTTCTCGCCGGCGACGATCGTGCGCGTGACATTCGCTTCTGCTGCGTTAATACGGTCTTCTCTGGCTGCACCAAGAGGCGCTTCCACATTCTCGCGATCGTCAATCACCTTGCTGGTCTGTTCGCGCTCTTGAGTTACTTCCGCATCCCATTTCCTGCGCTCAACTTCTTGCTGCATGCGGACCTTTTGCCCATCAACCGTACGGATCACAGATTTCATCACGGTTTCCATACCGGCCTCCTGCAAGCGTATCTGGTCGCCGACTTTTGCTCCGGCACTCAACATGGCGTCGGGTAAACCCACGCCCCATGCCGTGTGCTCGCGGCCATTGGAATCACGAAGCACCACGTAGGGAGAATGGTCATTTTCAGGATCGTCGCGGTAAGGACGTGAACCTTGCTCGATTACCGTTCCTTCTATGCCAGTTTTGTAGCTCGGATTCGATCGCTCAGCCCGCGAACGGTCGAATGCCTCGTCCTCCGGTATCGTCTTATCGTCATTGGCCCCGGCCGCGGCCGCACTTGGGCCTTCCGACTGGCGTTGTAAGTCGGGAGCAATCTCATTTCGTAAGAACATCTGCTCTCGCTTCTTGAGCTCCTGCAGATCTAATTCGTTCGGTTTGTAGCCTGTAACATTTATTCCGCGTGCTTGACCTTCCAGCCAAGCCTCGCGCCGAAACTCTTCAGTGCCTTTCACCTTGATTTCCGTCCATCCACGATGAGCGGCGGTATCGAGCATAAGCTTTACTGCGTGCGGATCCTCGTTTTTGGTCTTGAGTTTGTCACCGCTGACCTGGAACAGTTCGCGGCTTCCTTTTGCATCGGCGTAGATATGATCGTCGCCGGCGAAGTCCCGCTTGCGGTAATAATTCCTGTTTATCTCATCAGGATAGGGCTCTTCGAGACGCGACGGAGCCGTTTTCACAGACTCGGCGCGTTCAGCTGATGCGGATTGGTCACTGCGAGAATCTTTGTCGCTTGCGTCGGCGCCGCGCGCTGGTTCTTTCGCCTTTGCTGGCGCTGCGATGTCCCGCTCAGGGTCGCGTGCGATTTCCAACAAGTCGGGACGGTCAGGCGACAACAGCGACGCAGCTTCGTCCTTCTTGCGCTCGTCCTCGATGTCGCGTGCTGTATTGTCTTCCTCGGCCATGGTTTTATCCTTTTCAGGTTATCGAGCGGCTTTCAGACCTTCATCCAAAAGCTCGCTGAAAAAGGCACTTACGCGTTGCTCAGCATTTTGCTGGTTGACGGTTGTATCGTCGCTCAGGTCGATACCTTCAAAATTCAGATCAACCGCCGTTCCGTCCGGCATTTCCCAAACCATACCGTCTTCGCCATCTGCCGGTTGCGCAGGTGCGGTAATTTCCTCAACAGTAGGTTCGCGCACGATCCGTTCGTGAAGCGCTTTGCGAAGCGTCTCTACCTGGCGCTCCAGCACGTCTATCCGTGCGTCACTGACTTGGGCCTTCTGGCTCAAGGCAGGGGGAGGGAGAAGGCGCTTTTTGAAAACGGGATCTTTCCAGTAAAGGATTTTTTGAGCCTTTACTGGGGGGATGCCACCCTTCAGAAGGTACTCCTCTTTGAACTGCGTAAGAACGAGTTCTTGGGGCAACATTAGAGCGCGGCGCTGATCAGACGTGGATTCGGTTCTCGAAGAGCGAGAGAATCCGAGGCCACGTGATCGGGTCCGGCCGGTGACAGTGTCGTAGCCGAACCGCTCGCTAAGCTCCGTCGCTATGGTGTGTTCTTTCGGCGTGAATACCACCTCGACGCCGTGGTTTGTCATATAGTTCAAGGCGGCGTCCGGACCATAAACTTCGCGGATTTGCGATGGCGACTGAACGATGGTGACGATACGGATCCCAAAACCTGCAACGTACGAGACGCCTTTGGCTATGATTTCAACATTCCCCAAAGCGCGAAACTCATCCATCATGAGCATGAGCTGGCGCTTCAGCGATTTGTCTTGGTCTGGCAGGACACGAGTGTTCAGATCGACCGCCTGTTGAAAAAACAGGTTGAGCAGCGGGGCCATACGATCAAGATTATCTGGCGTCACGCCGAGATAGATCGAGATCGGCCGTCGTCTGAGTTCGCGCAAATCGAAATCGTTAGCACTTGTTGCAGCGTCGATACGGGCATTGAGCCATAGACCGAGCTTCGCACTCACAGACTTGCGGACGCTTTGCAGCGTGTTTTCAGATGAGGCGAGAAAATCATTCATTGCCGTACGACACTGTTGCGATAGCGGGCGATCCTCACTCCGCTTCTCAAGAATGGATTTAAAGTGCTTGGAAATGTCCGGGGCGGCTGCTATCTGCCGCAAAACTTCACCGATCGTGAACGGGAGTTCGGGCGTTTCCGCAATGTAGCCGGCGACGGCTATGAACGCGGTCCGCGCGCTTTCTGTCCAGAATGGATCGACAGTGCGTCCCTCGATGGGAAACAGCATTCCCGCAATCCGTTGCAGATCATCGTAGAGGTCTGTGGCATTCGCCCTGTTCACATAGGCAAGGGGATTATAGCGAGCTGTCTTGCCGTCAGGGTCGAAAGGATCGAACAGGTAGACCTCTTGCCCGGCCTGCTTCCTGAAGCCTGCCGTAAGGTCCCAGTTCTCTTTCTTGATATCGAGCACAATAGCCGAATCCGCCCAGTTCAACAGGTTTGGAATGACTACACCAACGCCTTTACCGCCTCGCGTCGGTGCATAGACGATAACGTGTTCCGATCCGCCGAATATGAGGTATTTTCCCCGAAGTTTGCCGACGATAATCCCTTTTGTGGCTCTCAAGCCTGCTTTGCGGATCTCCGCTTCTGTGGCGAACCGAGCCGTACCGTGGAGAGCCTTGGAGCTTTGTGCTTTCCAAATCGCACCTGCGCCAAAAAGGGCTGCTCCGCAGGTCAGAATTAGCGCAAGCCGGGCTGTCCCACGTTGCTGTTCACTCGATGACGAAAGCAGATCGAAGATGGTTAGGAAATGGAGCTGACCATCGTGGGACCTCAGAAAAACCAGAGCGAGGTTCGATGCGAGGAAGAAGACCAAAGCGATTGTGATAAGACCGGCTACCGCCCACAGGCCGTATCGAAGTTGGGTTGGCATCTTATATCCTCGTTGAATTAAATTCCCTGCCCGAGTTGTTTTTCGGGGTCGAAATAAACTTCCGTGATGCGCCGGGAACCGTCTGGGAATTTTTTGATCTGGACGACGATATCAACCAGCATCACCAACAAGGCGCGAATGTCGTTACGATCAATTTGAGCGCCGCCCTCAGACTCTTTCACAAGAAGGGTCAATTGCTCGAACGCGAGCGCAGCTGAATCCGCATGGACAGTGGTGATCGAGCCAGGATGACCAGAATTGGCATTGCGCAGATAGAAGAACGCAGTTCCGTCGCGCAGCTCTTGAAGGAGTATTCTGTCTGGTCGCATACGAAGGCAGCTTTCCAGAAGCTGTTTCGGTCCAGCCTTCGATTGACCTTGCCCATCCTTCGAATAGAGAAGCCGCACGTGATTGGGTGGTGGCACCTCAAGTTCCAGCGCGTCCTCGATGGTGATGATACGCTCATTGTCGGGAATGCACCGGATAAGACTTTTGGAAAATGTCGTCTTTCCGCTACCCGTGGCACCGCTGATAATGATGTTTTTCCGACTGCGCACAGCCAGGTCGAAAAATTCTGTCCATTGGTGTGCTGCTTTCAGCCGCAAAAGCTCTTCATCGGTATCATTCAGTTTCCCTGTATGTGTGCTGACCTTGGCAAAAAGGCCACGATCGTCAAGATCGGACAGGCTGAGCGATACATCGGAAGGCTTTCGGATTGTGACGGAAACAGTGCCGGCCGGCACGGCAGGCGGTATCACAATCTGACAACGCTCCCCGCCGGGAAGCGTTGTCGAAAGAACCGGGTGCTTCTCGTCAATATGCTGCTTGGTAAACGAAGCCGCTAGTTTCGCAAAACCTGAAGCTAGGCTTTGGTAGCTCAGCTTCGGGTCTGCGATCTCGTGACGCTTCCAACCCTCTTTGCCCTCGCACCAGATTTCATGAGGCCGATTGATACAAAGTTCCGTCAGCCCATCCTCGTCGAGGTAAGGCTGTATCGGCTCCAGAAACGTCAAAAGGGGCGTTGCGTCACTCACGCGCTGATTTCCTTACTTCGTTACCATGGCCGGAGCATTAGCGCGCATGTCTCCGGTAATGGTTCTATCGTAGATCTGGGTACGGGTTTCAGTCGTATGCAGCTGATAGACCTTGTCGAAGAAGAGATCGCGGGCAACGAAGATCGAGACCTGCTCGCCCTGATTTTTGTAAAGGGTCGGGCCGATGTTGATCGAGTTCTCAAGCGCGATCGCGGCAGCATCGCGCGACGCATTCTCCGTTTCGTTGGTCTCGATTTCAGTTCCATCGTTCAAGCGCTGGAAGGCGTATTTGGACGCATCTCCAACAATCGACATCAAGATGGCGCCGCCAAACCGTTCCCAAAAGTGGTTGTCAATTTTCCCATCGAAGCCGGAACGGCCGAGACCGTCAGCGCCGGGGCTTGCCATGTTCACAATTACACCAGTAGGGGTGCGGGCGCGGTTCCAAAGCACGAAGATGCGCTTTTGACCGCGGCGTAGCCCCTCGTTGTATTCACCAGTGACGGTCGTGCCTTTCTCCATAAGCACCACTTGACCGCTTGCGCTCATAACGTCGCGCTGTATGACACAGGAAACCATCCCAGGTTGATCGCTTGAGATCGCCGTTTGCAGAACGCACGGAATCTGCGTTCCTTGGGGAACGACCATGTGAAGGTCTGGCAGTACGGATGCCGTTACGCCTTCAAGATTTGTGGGCTGTAACTTATCGCGCAAGCGATCCTGCCGCTGCTGCTGCTGGCCTTGTTGCCCTCCGAGTAGTCCTCCGATACCTGGGGGGAGATCTACTGAGAAATCCTGTTGTCCTTGTCCCGGCTGACCGGTGCCTTGCTGGCCGTTCTGCCCGTTCTCACGTCGAGAAGAATTGTTGCTGAAAGCGATGACAGGCGAACGAATGCTGGCTTCCAGCATTTCGTCACGCGGCTCTGGGCGCTGGACCTGCTGAACTGGTTGGGGCTGCTGTACAGGCGTCGTCGGTGGTGGTGGAGGAGGAGGCAGCTGAGCAGGCTGGAATGGAACAGCTCCCGGCCCAATCTGCGTTTTGGTCTGCCGCTCTTCTTCCTTCTTCTCGCCGCTGTCCCATGTGGCATACAAGAAACCGAGACCGGCAAGGACAATCAGGCCGACAATGACGCTTCGACCGATAGTCCCTGCTGCGCTTTTTTCCTCAGCAACTGACGTAATTCCAGCGCCACGTTCGCCGGCAACACCGACTTCTTCATTGGGATTTTGGTTGTCGGTGTTGCTCATCGGGTTGCTCCACGCGGTTCAGGCCGGACGGCACGTTCTACTGAAGGAGAGGTCGTACCTGTTCCTGGGTTTACGCCAACGGCGTCATAAGCCTCGTTGAAAATGCAGATTACGTCACCGCCTCGACGTAGGCGGAACTCCTTTGCAGTTCCATGGACAACGACCAGTTCACCGCTTTTGCGGGCGTCCCAAGGGATTAGCGTCTCGCTGCCATCGCTTTGCACCATGTAGATTGCAGGGATTTCACGATTGCCGGCGAACCGCATCGTGGTAACTTTTCCATCGTCATAAATGCTGTCAGGCTGGATCGCTCGCGACCCTTGAGCTGAATAACGGTAGTTTCGCGCGCCGTAGCTCTGATGCAGCGATAGGGTGCTATCGACGGCCCTTTTGTTGGCAGAAGCGCGCTGCTGTGCGGCCTGAAGTGCCGCCAAGCGCTGACGCTCGTTGGCCTCGTCTGTCGGATATCGGAAGCGAACCAAGAAATAGGCGTCGTTGGCAGTGACGTCGCCTTCCGTGGCGCGTAATTCAAACTGATATACGCGCCGCTCACCACTCTGCCGAACCGTCACTACCTGCAAATTCGTCGGCGGATTTTTCTCGCGAGGTTTGAGAAAAAGGATATTGCGGGCCGGCGCTACTTCCCAACCCACGCTGTCACCTGTCGCGACGTGAACGATCTCTTCGGTTGCGTCGAACTCGATCTGTGTCGAAGCGCGGTAGCGGCCGATCACTTTCACAACGTCATTGGCGGAATAATTGACAAAGCGGATGCGATTGTCATTCGTTCCGGCCGTGGGGACGTCCAGTGCGTGAGCATAGGTCCCGGTCAGGGAAAAGCTGCATGCGAAAATCAAAGTGCGGGCAAAGCTCTTCATTGATCGACGACCTCCGGGTCCGTTCTGTATTCTGTTACCGCGAAGGCGATCGGGTTGATTAGGCGTTGTTGCCAGGTAAGCCGTTCTTCAGGGAGGACTTCATAGGCAACGGTCGCCACGTAGTGTTGGGTACGCGGCTCTGTTCCCTGATATTCGGCGATTTGAACGAACCTGACGGTGGCGAGGCCCTGACGGACGAGCTGTACCGAGCGGATTTCAATCCGGACAGTACCTTGAGGCCCGAGAAGCTTTTGGGGGGATTGCGGGTTATTCGCGCTGATCCAGCGGCCGTAAGCCTCTTGTACCGGGCCTGTGGACATAGTGTTGACCACCCGGTAGTTGTCCTGAACCGTCACTCTCGAATAGCTTTCACGCGCAGTCACATATTTCGCAATGAAATATCGTGCTTGCGCATCGGAAAGCGTCGATGGCGCGTCCTTTAGTAGTGAGGCCGCTTCCGTGATACCGGTACCGGTATCAACTCGGATAATAAACGGCTCAATTTTTTGCAACGGCACGAGCGCTGCGACAGCAGAGACGGATGCGATCGTTCCTACCATCGACACGGCCGCGACGGTCCATGCAAGCCGCTTTGATCGCAAGGCCGAACGAAGCTCGTCCTGCTCCCAGCGGCGCGAGCGCTCAAAATATTCCTTGAGGTTTTCAGCCTCAACCATCTTAAGCTCCTTCACCACATGGTTTTTCAGACGCAGCGACATTCCATCGAGACGGAGAAGCGGTAGTCGCCGTCTCTATGGCTTGCACAGACGCGGGCTTGTCCGCCTCGATGGATGAATATGGTTTGAGCGCGGAACTAATGTCCGAGCCGGAAGTTTGAGCAGGAGCAGCAGAATCCCAAAGGTCTGCATTCAACGGTCTCCTGTCTGTTCCCGAGCACTTGGGAAGCCCCCGCTCCTCTATTGTCGTGCATGCGCTTAAGGCAAAGACCGCCATTGCTGGCAGAGCCAGCTTTGCAATTTTCCGATGCATTATTTATCTCCCGCCGGCTTTCGCAATTGATCCGCCAACTTTGGCGGCTGTCCCTGCGCCGGGTACTTTTTTGAGGGCATCGAGAGCGGCCCTGCTGATGCCACCCCCAAGGGCTAGTCCACCTGACGATATGCGCGCCGCTATTTCTGGGAGTTGCAGGCCCAGATAGAGACTAAGCGCAAACAGGCCCGTCATCCGCCACGCCATTACCATTTGAACACCCGGATTTTGGCCTTCAGCGTCGTTAATGTACGACGATATGAGGCTTACAAGGAGCGTGAGCAAAGCCACTGTAAGGACTTGAAGAAGGACGAAATTGATAACGGCCGAAAGCCACGAAGAGAACAAAGACTGCGTGGCTCGAAAAAGGAGCATCGCAATAAATATCGGGCCAATGACTAGGATCAACGCCGCTGCGGTTTTGGCGAAGAGATAGATCGCAAGGAGGATCATAGCAACGATCAGCGCCGCGATCGTAAATACACCAGCGACGATGTAAGGATAAACGTCGCGCCAGCTTCCTTCCGACGCAATTTCCTCACCCATAAGAATGACGCGATCGATAATCGCGTCAAATCCAGCCCCGCTTTTAATTTGGTCAGCGCTGACGCTTCCAGACGAAACCGACCCGATGGCGCTGCTTAGCCCATCCGGCAATTGGGTGAAAAAGAGATCCGTAACGTAGGTATTGTAATTATCGACCTGGGTAACGAGCGCAACAAGGATAGAAATCTTGAACACGTTGATCACAAAGTCGGAAATCGGCGCGCGCACATAGCCCAACAGGATCATGATCCCAAAGATCACGATATAGAGGGTAGCGCCAACGGTAAGGGGACCCTGGAGAGCCGAAGCAAGATTTCCTGCTCCCTCCTGAATGAACGTTTCCAGCGGCTCAACGAACCGGCTGACGATTTCCGATGCGATCGCCATCCTTACCCCTTATTGATTGCGTCGCGCATTTCCTGCCGACGAACCTGCTTGGCAGCTTCAGTGGCATTGACGCAGTTCGGCGTATCTTCAAGAGCGCCGGGATTGTCCTGGCACTCAACAAGCGTTTTCCTCCGGGCCTGCTCGTTGTTCAGGTAATACTGAACATCAAATACTTCGGCCTTGGGCGCGGTTTCAGCTGGTTTTTCAGTTTCGCTGCTGCATCCGGCGACAAGCGCCGCGAATGCAACAGCGGTCAATCCTCTACAAGACAGCATCAATTCGTGCTTCCAATCGCCGCTTTCATCTGATCACGTCGTTCGGCACGCCGCTCCTCTACGCGCTGCTCATCGACGCGATTTCGAGCTTCCTGAATCATGGCGACGCCCTGCATACGCAAAACTTCATTCTGTAGAATGGCGCTTTCGGCCTGAATGCGAGCTTGAAGCTCCATGACTTCGCGCGGGGACTGCGTAGAGCTGATTTTTTCACGAAGCTCGTTCAGACCATCAAGGCGCTTTGACGCTTGGTCGTAAACGACCTCACCAACCGCCATGTCTTTGTAGGTTTCACCCTTTTTCCGCTTCAGCTCGTTTTGATAGAAGTCGTTTGCGTTGGTCTGGCCCTTGCTCTCGTAGTAATCGTACTGCTCGGCAAAGCCATCGACGTTGCCCTTGAGCATGCCATCAACCGCACTGGCAACCTTGCCGTACTCTTGGGGCAGATATTGCTGAAAGTTCTTGTCATCCAGCAGTGTCTTGAGCTGCTCTAACTGCGAGAAATCGAATGACTGGTTCAGCTTCTGGGCCTCGTCAAAGATCGCTTTGGCCTGATCGAGTTGGTTTTTCATCTCGATAAGCTGCTTTCCCCACTGGAGAAATGCAGCATTGTCGTAAACCGGCACGCCCTGTGCCTGAGCTTGCGCCCCAAGGCTGAGAGCAACGATCGACGCGGCGAGGCCGATTTTCACAGAGCGCAAAGCACGGCCTGTGGCCTTCACGGAAGATTTGTTCGACCAAATTTTCGTCATGCGGCTTCTCCTCTTTTGTCCCGTTTGTTGAGTAGGATAGGCATCCAGTCGGCGGGATCGTCGCCAACAGCTGCGCGAATTTCGTCAAGTCTGTTCACAGCTGCTGTGCGACCCGAAAGGATGGTCAATTCGTCATCGAAACCATGCAGGGACAGTTCCGCAACCACGGAGTTATGTTCCTGCTTGATCAAAAACTGACGCTTTTCAACGGTCAGTTCTGTCTTGATAAGCTCGAATTCGCGGTGCGATAATCCGAAGCCCTCAATGTAATCAGCAGCACTTGCCGCTGAATTTGGCATGAAAATCTTTGTCGGGCATTGCTCGATGATCGTGTAACCGATGGGCGATGCAATGGCGTCTCGTGGGGACTGTGTGCCGAAGATCATCAAACCATTCTGCTTTCGAATGGTTTTGAGTTTGTTTTGCGCCAGCTCTCGGAACGCCGGATCACCAAGAGCTTTCCAGAACTCATCGATGTCGATCACGATCCTGCGGCCGTCGATAAGCCGCTCTATCCGGTAAAACAGATACATCATAAGAGGTGTTCTGATCGTCGGATTATCCAAGAAGTCCGTCATATCGAACCCAAGGAATGTCGAATCGAGGTCCAGCGCATCGCTCTCATTGTCGAACACCCAACCGAGCGGGCCGCCAGAAGTCCAGCGCTCGAGGCGAGCCGCTGTTCCTTCCAGATCATTTGAAGACAGGAATTGCCGAAGCGCTCCAAGAGAACGCTGTGCTTTAGGAAGCTGGCGCATCTGAAGGATGGCGTTGTCGATGTCCTTCTGCTCTGGAACAGTCAAAGGACGCCCATCAGCATGCGAAATAAGATTGGTCGCCCACTCGACCGCAAACGCGTGATCATCCGGGTTTTCCAGATCAAGTACCTTCAGTGGAGCGCAACCCGTTGGCCGCCCGTTCTCAAGCGACAGGTAACGACCGCCAACCGCGCGAACGAAAATGTCAGCGCCTCGATCCTTGTCGAAGAATACCGTCGTGACGTCGTGCTTTTGCAACTGGGCTAGAATGAAGTTCTGCAGAACCGTCTTACCCGATCCAGATGGCCCGCAAATGAACGTGTTACCAAGGTCGCCAACATGAAGATTCAGGTGAAATCCGCAACCGCTTGATGTCTTGAGAAGAGCGATCGATGGTCCCCACGGATTGGTAAGGTCGCCCTTCGGATAGGACATAAACGGCGACAGCGCTGCGAAATTACGCGAGCTTATGTGACCGGAACGCGGGCGCTGATTGAAGTTGCCGGGGAATTGCCCCCAATATGCCGCTTCAAGCGCAAGATCCTCTCGCGAGGTCACGATGCTGCAATCGGACATCATCCGTCGCGCGATCGCCATCTTATCCATAAGCGTTTGAGCAGAGTCGGCTACGACCATGAGATTGAGATGGTGACGCCCCATCGTGAACTTGCTCGATTCCAAATCATCAAGTGCTTGGTCAAGGTCCACGATTTGTGAAAGAGCGCGGTCTTTCACATTGGTCATCTGGTTTTGTTTCAGGGTGAGGATCGAGCGGCTTTCCGTCTTGGAGGCCATCGCGAACGACTGAGACAATACAAACTCGAAGGGCGCTTGGAGAAGATCATTGAGCATCCCCGGCCGCGTTGTCGCCGGATATTCCTTGACGCCAAGGACGCCGCAATATCGCGACTGGCCTGCTCCGCGAAGCTCGATGACTTCTCGGCCGAACAGGGGGCGATCAAGTAGAATAGCTCCGCTGATCGGCCCTTCCGTCAGAGGCATTTTCTCGAAAGAAAGTGTGCCGACGGCGTTCAGATACTCGCTCACCTGCGAGAACATGAAGCCGTTATGTTCATAGAGGCCGCAAAGACGCGCCTCGTAACGGTCAAGTCCGGTAACGATCGTGGGAAGAATGCCGCGAAAATCGCGCAGACCCTTTTCATCGACTTCCGTACCCGTCTTGCGAGCCTTTCCGAGCCGGGCAACAAGCGACTTGGTTGGCTTGTTCGCGTCACGGGCGGGTGCCCATACGAGCGCCAGATACAGACGGTTGCGGTAAAGCGTCTCGCTGGTCATCTTGCGCTTGCATTTGTCGTCAAGCTGCTTCGCGAAATCTGATTTGAACGTTCCCTCCGGGTAATCGACGTCGCGCGTCCGGATCAGGTGCGTCCATACAGCTAGGCGCTCATCATTGATGTTGCGCCACATGAGATTCAATTTTGCATGGAGGTCATTTTTCTCGGAATGGTCCGCGGTGTCGAAGGACGCACCTTCCAGCTCGATAACAGCAAGCATCTGACCATTGCGCAGGCTCACGATGTGCTCATCGATGTGCCTGATATATGGCAGTTTTTCCGAAGCGAGAGCTTCGCGCTGGATAGCGCGGCTACGGCCCATAAGCTTGACCATTACATTTCAACCTTTTGTACTTCGCGCCAAGTGCGCGCTTTTTTGACGCGAAGAGGGCTTACCGATGAAGCCCCCCAATATGCCCGCGTCCTGCACTTGAGCTTGGTCGCCGCCCAAGCGAAAATGATACTGAATTGGTTGGGGTCGTTGGCGCATATCGCGCGGCAGGCCGCGTAAATGAACACGCCAACCAAAAGATAGAGCAGGCTCCCGCCCACGAGGAAGATAAGCCCCGTGAGAACGATGATGACGAACACCGCTTCCATGGTCACGCCTGCGAACATCGCGGGTCGTGTGCACGCAAGGAACAGAATATCTTCCGTAGGCTTTTCGTCATCATTCGCCATGATCAGCTACCCGAATTAAGCAGGTCTACAATTTCACGAGCGCCGAACAGGATGATCGCGCCGACGATGAAGTAACCGACCGTGCGCAGGTCAACGAACCCGAAGAGGAAGCCGAAGCCAACGAGAATACAAGCGATGATCGCGATGAGACGCGCGATGTTGCCCGTCAAGGCGTCAACAATCGTTTCCAGAATGGATTCTGCGCCGCCCAAGCTCTGTGCAAAGGCCGGTTCGGCCATCACTGCGGAAAAGAATACTACCGCCAACATCAGGGGCAGAAAGCGCATAGCGCCGTTAATGGACATACGTGGCTCCTTAATTACCGCGAAAAAATCAAAAGGGATTGGGACCGCTGATTGTTGAATACGTCCCATTGGTTTGCCGACCCAGCTGCTCGTTGCGTCGGGGTAGAGTTCGGCTCTTCCTCGCCAGAGGATGGAGCAGGGCCGGCCGCAAATTCTTTTGCCGCCCCCTTCCGCTTACTCAAGCGGGGAGAAACGTCGTTGATTTCCGCAAGCGCAGCGTCGAAACGCTTCGAATACTCGCTATCGACACCGGGCTCGCCGGTACCATAATCGAGCGCTGCAAGCCGCCAGTGCTCATCCTGTCCACCGAAGGATTCCCACCGTTTGCGAAGCTCGTCGCCCGCAATTTCGAGATTGAGGCACGACGAGAAACCTTCGGTGTACGACACGCGAAGACTATCGAAGGTTTTCACAGGAACGCCAGCTATGCCTACCTTGACCGTTGAGCCTTCGACGAGAGCGAGCGCCACGCTTTGAACAGCCTCGTCCTGTCCAGCGTGGTCGCTTCGCTTACCATCGACTGTGACCGCATAGGTCGAGCCGCTGGTTTCCGCCATGGCAACGGCTGCAACGACAGGAGCCGGTGCAGCAGTCGCGCATTGGGTTGCAAGGGCCAGTATGGCTAGAGCGTCCATCTCACCACCACAGGCGACGGCTATCGCCCTGCACGACATAGTCAAGATAGCGTGGCTTCTGACGAACCGGGGCAGCTTCAGTCACGACTTGGCCGTAGACGCGCTTGCCATCGATAATGCGGTATTCAAACTGTTCATTGTCGCCAGAATAAAAACCGCCGTTTGTAGGGACGAACTTTTCACACATGCGCATGTTGCGGCCGAAGCTTCGGCCCTCATCATTATTCCTGTAGACGGTGCGGGTTCCTGCAGGGCAATCTTCCTGAAGCTCCATCCCGTAACGGGTGAACTGCACATGGCCGTCTGCTGACTTGCACATGGGGAAGCTTCGGCCTTTCGCCAAATGGCGATAGAGTTTCTTGATCGGGGCAACGCATTCGCTAACGGCCATCGGGCCAGCGGGATTTGCTATGCAAAGAGCAACTTCGCAGGGCCAGAGATCCTCCGCCTGGGCAGGTGCCGTGACAAAGGCGCATCCAGCGATCATCGCAGCGCCGATCACAAAGTTCTTCAGCTGCACGGGTTTACGCATGTTTCCCTCCATCGTATCCGTGTTCCTTGAGACAAAAATCACGGTTAAACTTAAAAGTAGCGAATTGCAATTCCAACATTACATTTCCTACATCAAAAGATTGCCGCTTTGAATCGCTGTTGGGAGGTGGCGTTAATATAAGACCGGCCTTTATCAAGGGTTGTTGCCGAGGAACAACAGGGGGTTTATACCCACAAATTCGCATAGCTTATTGGAACAAAGTGACTCTAAGCGCCCCCGTTTTTCCGAGACCAGCACCCGATATCTCCACTAGAAATTGAGACCGCGACAATTGAGCCGTGTAAAAGGCAAGAAACTCGCTTTGTCATCTATAGTACAAAGCAAAGGCAGCCTCCTTTCATGGCACAGTATGTGCGATAACCTGTTAGGTTATGACTGAATGATGGAACTGGACGTTCTTAATGAGACTGCTCGCCTCCACTGATGTGGGCGTAAACGCCTTGATTTACATGGCCGCAGCCCTGCCCCGCGAGGTGGTGCAGGGGGCCGAAATCGCTGACTGTTTCGGCGTCGTACCGAGCGCGCTGAAGAGACCCTTTCGTATTCTCGGGGATGCCGGCATCGTGACTACCAGAATGGGACGCACAGGCGGTCATTCCTGGGCGAAGGAACCGGCATCTGTTTCCGTGCGAGAGGTGATCGAACTGCTTGAAACAGATTTCGAGATAGCGCCGATCCTTGCCCTGGACGCAAGCGGCAACCCCAAACACCCCAAAGCGACGCTCTCTTTCATCTACGAGAGGTCGCGTGTCGCCTTCCTGAAAGAGCTTGAACGTTTCAATTTCGCAGAGATAGCGGGTGATCCATTTACGCTGAAGGCCCTCGGGATCGAGCACCTGCGAGATCATCGCTAACCCGTTGATCCCGCTTCCTCCATCAAATCAAGCGAGTACCGAGCGGTTTGTCCTATCTGCTCAATCATGGTGAGGCGGCCGTAGTGCCGTCCCTCATCAGTCGCGACCAGAATTGACCGGCGCGCATCGCCCGCCCAATTCCAGCAGGCACCAATCTCGCCATTTGACAGATCGTCTTTCTTGAACAGACGGAATGCGCTGGCATCGCTCTCACGCCAGGTGATGCCGACAACCTCTATCGATCCGGAAGGCAACGCTATGCGGCCTTTCAAAGATCCATTCACAACTTCGATCCAGCTTTTCTCAATAGACATGGAAATCTTCCTCTTTCGCGAAGCGACGCTTCTGCCCGGCGGGCAGGAGCTCTGCTCCTGCTCCCGAGGCCTCGCCGGCGAGAGTGGTAGAGGGGGCAAGCTTCGGCGCAGAGCGCGCGCAGCGCGCGGCCAAGGGGGTGCGTCAACGCGGTTGCACCCGAAGTGGTGCGACCGACTTGCTGCATCCCCTTGGTCAAGGCGAAGCTTGTGGGGAGTAGGCAACGCCTCGTCCCTAAACCCACAGGTAAATTCTTTCATCTTAAGCGAGCAGACATTAGCATCCGGTGCTTTACGTAAAAGTACCCACAAAAAATCATAGCGACTTTAGATTTTGCTCATCAAGGAAGCTCGAATAATCCCTACGATTATTGTTGAGTCTACGGTTCAACAATCCTTGCTTTTCAACCTGAAATTAGAAAAGTCGTAATTTCAAAAAGCTACATCGTGCTTGTGCGAATCGAAGAATCGCAATACCTCTGTGTAGGTGGTAACTAGAAAGTCGGGAAAGCCATGACGGTTATGGACAAAGAGGCGCAGCGGAAGATTGATCGCGATTTCGTTGCGAAGTCTCGGGCAAAGCGCATCCAGTCCGGACGGGTGTTCGTCCATCTCGATCTACCTGCTGAATTCGTCGAAAAATGCGATCAGCTGAAACAGGAGCGGCGCGTCGTCGGGCGCTCCGTTATCATCGAGGAAGCTTTGAAGGAGTATCTATCGAAGCATCAAGGGGCATAAAGAAAAACGCCCGCCGTTGGCGCGGCAGGCGTTTTTGATGGGTGAGCCGAAGCTCTGA
Source organism: Agrobacterium sp. rho-13.3 (assembly GCF_033957765.2). NCBI lineage: Bacteria > Pseudomonadati > Pseudomonadota > Alphaproteobacteria > Hyphomicrobiales > Rhizobiaceae > Agrobacterium > Agrobacterium sp. rho-13.3. The sequence continues at coordinate 22,125 of NZ_CP192780.1, read as the reverse complement.
TTTGGAGGCCCCTCAGGGGAACAACTTCACCTCCAAATCTAACCGATCCAAGCGATTTTCGCAAGACCTTCTTGCGAGAAAACGCCTTTGGCTTGCCTGTCACTTGCCCTTCTCCGAAGGAGGGAGAGGACAATGACATATTCAGAACGGGCTTTGGGACAAAGCCCGAACCCTTCCGGCTGGCGGAAGGTAGACGCAACGCGCGTTGGTTATGCGCTTATGGCGCAAGGGGCCACTCTTGGAACGCATTCTCGTTCCGAGATCTGGGCTGTCGCTAAGCGCGCGCTCCATTGCATGAAGATCAACGGCACAGCACAGCTCATTCTTGAAACGCTTGTCTTCAGGACATTTGAAGATGATTGGAAGGCTGGGGCACGTCCAATTGTCTGGCAACAGAATGCGGCGCTGGCGCGCGCAGCTGGTCTCGCGATCAGCAACAACACCGTGCGTTCGGCGCTTTCAACACTCGCCGCTCATGGCCTTATCACCTACCAAGACAGCGCAAATTGCCGCCGTGCCGGTAGCCGCGGCTCAGATGGTGTCGTTAAGTGGGCCTACGGCATTGATCTTTCTATTCTCGCAGCTCGTTATGAAGAATTGCGCATTTTGGCCGAGGCCCACGAGGCGGAGCATGCGCAATGGGTGGAGTGCCGAACGGCAGTTCACAAAATGCGCAGGCAAATTCCGGCGCATTGCCAATCCGCGATCGCGCAGGATCTTGCCGGTAGGTGGTCGCAGTTCAAGGCCCGCTATGAGTGGATCAGCCGTATTGTCGGACGCTCTCACAAAGCCCCTTTGAAGCTCCTTCAGCGCGCGAGACGCGCATACGCAACGTTGTTGCGGTTGATCCAGAACGCCATGTTATCCAACGCTCAGAACGAATATAATGATGCCACAGCATCAGAAATCGGTTGCCTATTAGAAACTACAACCCAACCCCATTCTGTATCTTGTAATGATGAACGGCATCGCGCTAACGCGCGATCGGTCAATTCACATACTGACAACGGCTCCGCCGTCGAAAGAATGGCTTTTGAAAATTATGGGGGCGAAAAAGGCGATGTCGAGCACAAATCGCATGCCCCGAGCGCGAAGATTTTCATTCAAACGGTCGTAAACGCATGCCCGGAAATGCTCGATTACGGAAAAATTGACGGCTGGCGGGATCTGGTTGACCTTGCGGGGCAGCTGCGCGGCAGCCTTGGAATCTCGCCGGACGCGTGGCGCGAGGCCCGGGCGGCCATGGGGGCCGTTCCGGCCGCAATCGCGCTCGCGATCATCGTCCAGAAGTCCGCGGCGGGTCTTGTGAGAGAGCCGGGAGCGTATCTGCGCGGAATGACCGGCAAGGTCGCCGGCGGCGATCTTCATCTTGAGAAAACGCTGCATGGGCTTATTGCCGAACAGGAGAGCCAGCGCTACCCGAACGGCCATGTCGCCGGCGCATTTACGGCGAGGGGCGCAGCGCCGTGGCGGCCGGCAGCAATACCGAGGTTGCTATAAAGCGTAATGTCGATATTTGAAACACAGAGTTTTGCTGGTCAACGCCCCTAAAAAGCTGTTGTAATGACGGGGCAATTTGCATCTGGCGCGGCTAATAGCGTCAATCACAATGACGGTTTCCGCTACGCGGACCCTCCGCAATTGTGATTGACGCCGCCGCTTTCAGACGCCTAAACGCCCTGTCAACAGCTTTAGGGAGTGTACCATGAGAAACATCGCTGAGTTCCAAATCATCGGCCGCGTCGGTCGCATCAGCCCCTTCGACAATGCCACCCGGATCTCCATTTGCGCGAACTATCGCCGCCAGGAACGCGAGGGCGGCGAATGGATCGATGACCCGCACTGGAACGAAGTGGTGGTGTTCAGCAAGCGCACGCGCGATTTTATCGCGAACCATGTTGGCCCCGGCGATCTCGTCTTTGCTCGCGGAAAGCTCCGCCAGTCCACGTTCAATGACAAGCAGACCGGCGAAGAACGCTTCTCAACCGATCTGATCGTCCTCGACTTCGGCCAGCTCGCCAAAAAGCAGCCGGACGAGAACTAAGTTAAAGAGCGCCGCCCAAGAGGGCGGCGCACTAAAACACGTTGCAAGGCTATGAATTTCAAAACTGTCAGCTTGATTGGTATCGCCGCGGTGGCCGTTTACGTCCTGTCCCAAATGGGAGAGGACGACCGTATCGGCGCGCAGATCGATACCTATAAGGACAGGATTGGTAAGGCGACGTTGGCAGCGAATGCACAAGATGAAGGTCAGACTTCACAAGCCGCTGAAGAGCAAGGGATTCTGCAGGGTTACGTCCGCGTCATCGATGCGAGGACGCTGCAGTTTCTGAAGGCAGACGTAAAAGTCGAAATTGCAGGGATCGAGGTGTGTGACAAAGGACAACTCGCCTACTTCAACGGTACGCCGTGGCCGTGCGAGACCATGGCTACAGCGTGGATGGTTTCACAAACATTGGGTCGCGACGTCCAGTGTCAGACGCTCGAGCGCCGATATGATGCCGTCGTGATTGCACGGTGCGGAGTGGGAGGAGCAGATATTGCCGCCGAAGCTATTGTGGCAGGTCATGCCCTGGTCGACTCCAAGAGGAATTACAGGCTGCCTTACGACACATATCAATCGCTGGAAAACCAAGCCAGACAGAACCGCACAGGCCTTTGGTCCAGTTCATTCACAAGGCCAGATGAGTGGCGTCAAAGTGTCTACGAAGATCGCAAGAGCCAGGTGCGGATGGTGGAGTAGGAAAGCCGTACTTTCCGTCAGGGCATCGCTCACCTTTAGCGAGCGACCGCGTGCTATCGCGGGAAACCCGCGACCGAGCCACCCAATCCCGTTGTTCGAGCATACCTTGAGGCTGCGGTTTCGTCTCAAAGAGCCGATCCCGAAGCCGGTAAGCTAACGATCAACGCTCAGGCGTCTCGTCCCTTCGGGTAACGCCCACGGAAGCAAAGGAAGGACCGGACAATGAATGCCATTTACCACCGCATCTATCTTTGCGGTTATGACGGTAAGATCATGCCAAGGTGGCTGCGCAAGATCCTCGCAGGTTCAGAGTTTCACCGGGCGTGGATGCTCGGATATAAGGGGTTCTTTGTCGAAGGCAGTGTTCGTTACGGTCCTGCAAATCCTTACGGAGCCAATCGGTTCACTTGAATCGATGCGAAAGGGAAAAGTCGGGATGTCACTTTACAAAAAAGCATGGCTCTTTCTCATAGTAGCATCCGTTCTCGTATTGACCTCCCCCGATTGGACGGCGGGAACAGGCCACGGGATCGGGGCAGTCGTACTCGTCGTCGGTGCGCTGATGTTCATGTTTGCATTTGTGTGCCCAAACTGCTCGTTTTCTCTCTTTAGAAGCGAAAGCATTTTTGGACTTTATGTCTACCATCCGTGGCCGAATAAGCGTTGCTCAAGGTGTGGGCGCGATCATTCTGCCCTGGAAAAGCATTGAAGTCATCAGCGTGACAGAAAGCAGTAAGGCTGCTTCAGCAGCCTTGTTTCGTTTCGTTTGATGGGAAGAGCGGGCGCTGCCCCCTCTCCCCAACAAGCGCAAACAGGCCATCCCCCATCCTTCACTCATACGACCTGGCCGGACAAGCCGGCGAGGTCTCTTCGTTGCAGGACGCCGGCGGCGCCGGCGCACCTTCGGTGTGGGTGGTCCCCCCTGACCTGTTTGCGCTTGCCCCCCTCTCCCCCGATCTCGCCGCCGATGTCTCAGGAGCAGGAGCAGGGCTTCTGCCCTTCGGGACAGGAAACCGCTTCGCGAAAAAAGGGAAATCGAGACTATGGCGAAACTGACGAAGCAGCAGCGTAAGGACCATGCAGAGGCCGAGGCGATCTTGACCAAGGAGCGTTTGAGCGAAGACGAGCGAGAGTTTGTCTTCCGCAACTGGCATGAGGGCGCGGAGTTCATCAACGGCGCGGCGGGTGCTTTCTTCACCCCCTACGATCTGGCCGGAGATTTCGCACTGGATGGCGCTGGCGGTCGCGTCATCGATCTTTGCGCCGGTATCGGCGTTCTCTCCTATTTCATTGCTGAGCGGGCAAAGTATGGAAGCCGCGCAACCGAGCTGACTTGCATCGAGGTCAACCCGAAATATTGCGAGGTTGGACGCAAGCTCCTGCCTGACGCCCGCTGGATCAATGCCGATGTCTTCGACTGGCGTGAGCTTGATCTAGGCCGGTATGATATTGCCATCGGAAATCCGCCGTTTGGGCGGGTACGCCGCAGCGGCAATGCCCCGCGCTACCGTGGCGCTGAGTTTGAATTTCACATCATCGACATTGCCGCCGAGCTGGCTGACCACGGTGCTTTTATCGTTCCGCAGCTATCCGCATCGTTTCAATACTCAGGACGGCATTTCTATGAACGGCGTACCAGTGGCAAGGGCATAGATTTTGAGAAGGCGACCGGCTTTCGAATGGAAGCGGGTGCCGGTGTCGATACCTCGATCTACAGAGACGATTGGAAAGACACCAACATCATTACCGAAATCGTTTGCTTCGATTTTGCCGAGGCCCGCCAGCGCCGCGCAGCAGCAGCGGAGCGGATCACTGCCAAGCCTATGCCCGCCCCTGCCCGTTATCCCGCCGAGCAGCTGGCGTTGCTGTAGAAAGGGCCTGCCATGGCAAAAGCATCGAAATGGGCGAGCTTGCGGCAGGACGTGGAGCGGTTTGAGATCGGAACCGATGCCCGTTGGCGGGCAGAATACCGGCAAGCGCAATATGAAAAGCGTCTTGCCGGTATTCAGCCGGACATGTTTGGCGGTCCGGCCATCGAGCATTTTCACCGTTGCACCACCCGGCCACCAGAAGCGTTCACACCCCAATATGAAGTTCAATGGTTTCACGACCTGTCCGAGCAAGAGCAGTCGGCACTCTTGGCGGCCGACCCTCAAACTCCGTTTGCCCGGACAGGCCGGAAAAGCCTTTCGAAAGAAGAGAGCGCGGCGGTAATTTCTGCCGCTCAGAACTGGTTGCGGTTGGGTCAGCGTGTCCGCGTCATCGATGCGCCTGTCTCGCTGGATGGCGAGCCTGAAAAACGCGTCGGGCGAGAAGGCGTCATCTGGCGTTTGTGCAGCACGGCATTCGCTGATCGCGTCTACGTCAATTTCGATCCGCTGATGCGGGAACGCAGCGAGAAAATCGCGTTCCTCGAATTACGCGACATCATTCCGATCGGAGACAAATAGGATTTTGCAATCATCGCTATTTTGTAGTACACTGTACTACATGCCAATGAGAGGATTTGTTATGGCAAAAATTCAAGCTCGCGTTCCAGATGAAATTCAGGACGTTGCGACAGCGGTTATCAAGGCGACGGGCCTCACCGTGTCGGATGTAGTTCGCATGACAATGACACGCATTGCGACCGAACGGACTCTGCCGCTTGATATGTTTCAGCCAAGCCCGGAAACGGTTCAGGCAATGGAAGATGCGAGAGCCGGTCGCACCACCAAAGCAGCGGATATTGACGAGCTTTTCCGTGAGCTGAATTCCTGATGCGGATTCCGGAATTCACAAGCCAGTTCAAGCGTGATTACAAGCGGGAGAAAAAGGGCAGGCATCAAAAGACGCTGGATTCCGATCTGAATGCCGTCCTCACCGCTCTACTAGCCGATCATCCGCTTGAGCCACGCCACCGCGATCATGCGCTTTATAACAATTGGGCGGGGTCGAGAGACTGTCACATAAAGCCGGATTTGGTGTTGATCTACCAGAAGCCCGACGACACGCGCCTTGTGTTGCTTCGGCTCGGTTCACACTCTGAATTGAAGCTTTGATGCCGTTAGAAAGGTGCTGAAAATGAGCCGTCATCCCTGCGAAGTAAGATCAGAAAGCGAAACCGATACGCAGGCCGTTATCGGTTTCGATCCGCCCTTGCGGACCTTTTTCCTGCACGCCTTTGTCAACGAGGAAACCGACGAACCCGAGCTTTGGCTTGGGACGCTCCTTGAAGAATATCCAAGCCTTGAGAGTATTGTAGAAACCGCAAGACAAGGTGGCTACGAGGTCAGCGGTCTACAGCATGAGGCGATCCTGTCTATGACGAAGGAGGCCGGGAAACTGCATGCGCCGAGCATTGCCGAGCGGCATGGTTTCGTCAGGTGACCCATTCGAGTGCAGTCAACCGTCAGGCGCATCGAGCGCCTGGCGCCTGATGAGGGAGACCTGCCGTCTCGCTCAATTTTCGGCTCTGGTACACGGTTTCTGGTCAAGCATGCGGTCAATCATAAAAACGATATTCGTGTGGAGAGGGATAACCGCTCCAATGATAGCTGGCTGGATTTGCATGCTGTTTTTTGCGGTGCTTGCCAGCGCTGGCGTCGCTCTAGCGCACATCGGCTGGCATCGACTTGGAGAACGTCTTATCGCATATGGAATTCTCTGTTGGGTTGGGTTCTTCATTTGTGCGCTAATCGAACTTCTGACCCGGCCCGCCAGAAAAGACGCTGAACGGCAGGCCAAGCTCGATGCTAAAACGCAAGCTGCTCCATCAACCCGAAAAAACGATAAGGCCGAAGAGGAACAGTAAAACGAGCGGTATCATGATCCGCCGCACCTTGCGTTCAGTCTCATTTTTTGGCCGGGAGGCTCCAACCAGACCGCCAATGAGAACTTCGACTAGATGACCAAGCACAAACAGAAAACCCTTTCCAACCCGAGAATGCTTATCCTTTTTTAGGCCGCCGACTTTCTCACCATTGTTTGTGGAATAGAACGCTGATTTTCAACGAGCTGGAACTGCGCGAGCAGTTGTTTCAAGCGATAGGCTTCCGACGCTAGGCCAGCGCTTGCGGCCGACGATTCCTCGACCATTGCAGCATTTTGCTGAACCCCCTGATCCATCACACCAACGGCGAGGTTGATTTCTGAAAGGCCGACAGTCTGCTCGCGAGCTGCCTGCACGATAGCACTGACATGCGCGTTGATTTCCTGCACATCGACAACGATCGCCTGAAGGGCGGCTCCAGTCTCTCCCACAAGCGCTACACCGGATTTGACCTGCTTTTCAGATCTTGTGATGAGTGCCTTAATCTCCTTCGCCGCATTCGCTGAACGCTGTGCCAGTTCGCGTACCTCCTGCGCAACGACAGCGAAGCCTTTTCCGGCTTCTCCCGCGCGGGCCGCTTCGACACCGGCATTGAGCGCCAGCAAGTTGGTCTGAAACGCGATCTCGTCCATCAAATCGGTAATGTTGCTGACCTCGTGCGAGGAACGCTCGATTTCATCCATTGTCGCAACGGCCTGACGCACCACGGTTTCCGATTGCTCTGCACGACCCTTTGACCGTGCAACCAGAGCGGCGGCATCTTCAGCGCGCACAGTCGAAGTCTGCACCGTGGTTGTAATTTCTTCCAGCGCTGCTGCCGTCTCTTCGATAGAGGCCGCCTGCTGTTCCGTCCGACGGGCCAGATCGTTCGCTGCGTTGCTTATTTCACCCGCTGCTGCGTCAATCGAAGCCGCGTTTTGCTCTACCGACTGAAGCGCGCTGCGAAGAGTAGCAACCGAGCCGTTGAAATCTATCCTCAGCTTGTCCAACGATGGGATAAATGGTCGATCGATCTCACAGATGAGATCGCCCGCCGCCACGCGGCTCAGGCCATCTCCGATCGCATTGACTGCGTGTATCCGGCCCGTGATATCGGTGGCAAATTTCACAACCTTGATGACCTTGCCGTCCGGATCGAAGATCGGGTTATACGATGCCTGCAACCAGACTTCCTTGCCTCCCTTGCCGATCCTTCGGAATTCCTGTGCAACGAATTCGCCGGAACGCAGACGGTGCCAGAATTCCTTGTACTCCGGTTTCACTGCCTCTGACGGATCTACAAAGATGCTGTGATGCCGGCCGGCAACTTCGTTGAGGCTATAGCCGATAACGGCAAGGAAATTTTCGTTTGCCGAGAGGATATTCCCGTCCGGAGAGAATTCTATCATCGCCTGGGCGCGCAGTATGGCGGCGATCTTGCCGCCGTCGTCCGCCGCTTTCATTTTCGCAGCCGTGATGTCTGTGGCAATCTTGATCACTTTCACAACGCGGTCTTTTCGATCGAAGACCGGATTATAGGATGCCTGCAACCAAACCTCCTTGCCGCCTTTCGCAAGCCGCTTGTACTCACCGGCATCAAATTTACCGCCCGAAAGTTTGGCCCAGAATGCAGCGTAATCCGGACTGTTGGCGGCGGCTGGATCCAAGAACATGCGGTGATGTTGTCCAACCAGCTCCGACGCGCTGTAATCCATCGCTTGGCAAAAATTTTCGTTGGCAGTGAGGATTTTCCCCCTGGGATCGAATTCGATCAGCGCAAGGGATTTGTTCATAGCGGCGACGACCGCATTGGCACCGCCCGATGCGATGTTTAGGAGAGACTTCATTCGTTCGACCCCGCAAAAATAAAGTGAATGATGCGCTCAAATCGTGAGCGTGGCGTTGCTCTGTGTCATGCGGCGGGATTGGAAAACCATTCCCAACCACCCCGCCCTGTTCTTTTTCGTCTGTAAAGAGCCAGATCGGCTTGCCGAATAAGACCTGCAAGCTCTGTGGCGTCTTGCGGATAAAGGCTGACCCCGATGCTCGCGCCGAGAGTTATCGTTTCCCCATCAAATACAAATGGCGCGTCAAAAGTGGCACTGATGCGATCACAGATAGCCTCTGCCTGTGTGTCGCTCTGAAGGCTGGACAACAGAACCACAAACTCATCGCCGCCAATCCGGCCGACGAGATCCGTATCGCGGACGGCGTTGCGCAGGCGATCGGCAACCATCTTCAAGACCTGATCGCCCGCCTCGTGACCGAGACGGTCGTTGACCGGCTTAAAGCCGTCGAGGTCGACGAGCAGTACCCCAAGCTTGAGGTTGGCTTTCGTTGGTGCCGATGTGACTTCGGTTTCCCAGCGCTCGTGCAGCGCCCTACGGTTTGCGAGTTCGGTAAGAGGATCTTCCAAAGCAATGCGACGAATGGCGTCTTCGGCAATCTTGCGATCTGAAATATCCTCGAAGGTAGCGATCCCGATTCCGACATCCCAAAGTAAGGTCCCGCGGTGTAGCGTCGTGCGATATGTTCCATCAGCACAACGCACCCGGCACTCAAGCGGATCGATCTCCGCGATGCCGGATTGGTCTCCCCTCCAAAGAGCGGCCCAACGTTCGCGGGCGGTACGCCGCTCCGCCGGCGTCGCATATACTTCTGCAATCCATTCATCGACGGTCGCGAACCGGCTTTCAGGATATCCGAATAACCTGATAAAGGCGCGATTGACGAAACGGATATCCCCGCCCGGAAGGGTCGCCCAGGACATGGCAACAGGCATGGCATCGAGGATGATATGGAGGTCGCGGAACGATGTTGCCGAACCGGTCTCAGCTCGCTCAAAAAGTTCCTTCATCCCCCACTCCCTGCTTCACCAAGACCTGCTTCAGAGATCGATTTTACGAGGCCCACAACGCGTTTTCGAACGAGTGGTGAACTGATCAGGGCGAAAGCCCTATTCAGATCAAGCCCCTCGTTCGTTGCGAGAAACGCGGTGATCTCATTGCCTGGATTCGGCGTGATATCGCCCTCAATTCCGGAACTCTGATCGGGAAAGAAATACGAAACCGGCACGCCAAGGATGGTTGCGACGTTCTGCAGTCGACTTGCGCCGACGCGGTTCGTGCCCTTTTCGTATTTCTGGACCTGCTGGAACGTCACGCCCAGCGCTTCGGCAAGCTTGCCCTGGCTCATTCCAAGTATGCGCCGCCGTGCTTTGATGCGAGCCCCCACTTCGATATCGACCGGATTGGGTACCTTTGGCCCTTTCTTCATATCTTCAAGATTGCTCATGCTGTTTTCACCTTCCTGTGGTTCAACTCTGCTATGGCTCCTGCATCCCGTTCGCTAGGGACCGGTTTGCCATAAAAATAGCCCTGAACTTCGGTGCATCCTTCCTCAAGAACGCGGATCAGATGTGCTTCCGTCTCTACGCCCTCAGCAACGGTCGTGACGCCGAGCCGCTTGCCCAGATCAGCGATAGCCCTGACGATCGCGGCCGACTCCGGCCGCTCGACGGCATCTTTCACGAATGAGCCGTCGATCTTGATCTTGTCGAAGGGGAAGGCACGTAGATGGGTGAGAGACGAGTATCCGGTACCGAAATCATCCAACGCCACGCGGACGCCCATGTCGCGGATGCGGCGCAAATCGCCAATCGCACCATTCTCGTCATCGAGCATAGCTGTTTCAGTGACTTCGATTTCCAGCCTGTCAGGAGACAACCCGGAACGGGCTAGTGCTGCCAAGATGGTAGATGTGATGGTTCCTTTTCCGAGCTGTGCTGCCGATACGTTGACTGCGACCCGAGCAGCATCGCTCCAACCGGCCGCGTCGAAGCACGCGGTGTTAAGCACGAACTCGCCGAGCTGGTCTATAAGACCGCTCTCCTCAGCGATCGGCACGAATTCTGCCGGTGAAATCCAACCCCGCTCAGGGTGATGCCAGCGGACAAGGGCTTCGCGTGCAGTTATCTTCTTTGTGTGAGCGTCAATAATCGGCTGATAGAAAACGAACATGCCCTGACGGGTTGCAAGCGACGTACGGAGCTTTGCTCGAAGACGGACCCGTTCCTGTATCCGGCTCTCCATATCCTCGCTAAACGTCCTATGGGTCCCCTTACCCGCCGCTTTTGCGGCGTAAAGGGCAATGTCGGCACGTGCCAGCAGTGCCTCTCCCGTGTCGCCGTGGATTGGCGCGATTGCTATACCGATGGACGCACCGATCAGGATTTGATCGTAGGGAAGAGAAAGCGTTTCAATGATACGGGACGCGAACGTTTCAAGTGCGGATGTTTCAACATGCGGGACCAGAATGGCGAACTCGTCACCGCCGAGCCGCCCAATGGTCATCGATGGCTCTTCACAAACAGCGCGCAAGCGGTTTGCGACTTCTCGCAGAAGATCGTCACCGACACGATGACCTCTGGTGTCATTGACCATTTTAAAGCCGTCGAGATCGACAAATAGGAGGGCTGGGCCGTCGCCCGGAAGGGCAAGGGCGGCATCCATGTTCTCGTTGAACGTCACGCGATTGGCGAGACCGGTCAGCGTGTCGTAATGGGCGAGATGGCGGATTTGTCGTTCTGCTTCCACTTCCTTTGTGACGATCGCCCATGTCAGCATCGGCCCGAGATAGGTGCCATCATCGGCGATGATCGCGGACACCTTCAGGTCCAGAACTTCCGGGCCGAGATTGATGCGAGCGTTGTGCGGCAGGTTTTTGGGGTCTGACAGGATGCGTCGCTGATGCTCTGGGTGGCGATGGAAGACATCGATTGACGAGCCGAGGAGACCATCGGCCTTCAGCGGGAGAAGATGCTCGATGCTGCGGATGAGGTCTTTCGAGGTTTCATTTGCATAGGTGATCGTGAAATCTTCGGGTTCGACGGTCATCACTGCCACCGGCATGTCGTCGATCATGCGCAGCAGCCGGCCCTGCTCCTCCTGCTTGCGGCGAGCTTCGGTCTGCGTCGTCACCATCTGCGAGAAAGTCGCATAGTTGATGTTGAGGATCACCAGCATGCCAATCGAAACCAGAGCGATATTGATGGCAGTGGCGATGAAGGTTGGTTGCCCCGTCGCCGCGAAAAAGAAGATGAATGCACCGTTGACGATGATTGTCACCGTCAGCGCGGCCGAGCGCAGATGCATCAGGCAGAAGATGCAGGAAATCACCGTGATCGCCATATAGAAGGCAAGGTGTGAGCGTGCGTAGGCATCGCCATAGGGATAGAGAAAGAATGACCAGGTGGTGAAAGCGATCGCGATCACGAACGCCAAACGGTTTGTGCGTCGCAGGACATTCAGCGCGGTGAATGACGTTGGCTCGGAATGGCGGGACCGCCACCAGTGGACTATGCGCATAACGCATCCGATTGTCAGAATGCTAGGTGCGCCTACCGAGAGCCAGAGGGGTGCAACTGGCATGTGGGTGACGGCGACCGCCCAGGTGCTTGAAAGCAAAATGAGGTACATCAACGGCATTTGCCGTGAGAACGCGAGATATTGTGCTTTCAGCAGTTCAGGGTTTTCGCCCGAAACTTCCAGAGAACGCCTAAATTTATCAATCAACGGTTTCATGAAAATCACCTTCCCGTGTTGTCGCAATCGCTATGACCCGACCGCCGGTTTCTCATCCGACGCAACAGCACGGCATCATGCCGTCACCACAAGGGAGAGTGTTCTCTAGCTGGCCTTTCCGGTCGCCTCAGTGGGAGGATCTGCGGTACGCCCCCGCGCCTCTTTCCTGACCCCTTGATCGGGGAGTTAGTAAACCGAATAGGATCGGTCCCATGGACCTTTAGCTGAAGAGCCTGGACATGCGCCCATGGCTCCCCGACCATAAGTCGAGGAATCCGGCGTCCTTTCGGTGGACGCCCATACCTTTCCTATTCGGGGTTACTAAGCCCCGGGGCTGCGCGTACAGCCCCAATTTGTTTTACAACGGAACAGGTTAATGTTTTAATCTTTTATGAGCATGGCATAGATTCTCAGCGCGCAATGGCGCTTGGCTCGCAAAGCTTTGCCGCAATCGATCGTTTTTTGTATGACCGAGCTGAAAATCCAATACCTCTCCAACCTCTCAAATTTCACAATCGCCCTGACAGCGCTTTTGATCGCAGAACACGCCAATGCAGCGTCTCGTTTGCCGCCGCAACGGTTTGAGGTCGAGGTAATAGACGGCGACACATTGCGCATCGTCGGTTCAAAACAGTCGATCCGCCTTTACGGCGTTGATGCCTGTGAAAGCGGCCAGCCAATGACATCTAAAGACGGTCAGAGGTTCGATTGTGGAAGCCCTGCAGTTTCCGCTTTGATGCAGTGGACGGATGGGCAAACCGTCAGCTGCGAGATCCGCGACTACGACCGCTATAATCGCGCCCTTGCCTTTTGCGGAACGCAGGCGGTTCCTGATTTCTCGGCCGAGCTGATCAGGCAAGGCCTTGCCGTTGCCTATCGCTACAGGTCGCGAGCCGTTTGGCCGGAGTATCAGCGCATCGAGGACAGTGCCAAGCGCCAGAACAGAGGTATATGGGCCTATTCGTTCGATGAACCTTGGATATATCGCAAGAACCTAAAGAATTGAGCGTCAGGAATACGGAGGAAGCGTTTGCCCCATAAAGTCAGCGCCCTTTTCCGTCCAGTTCAGACCGATCACGGTTCCGCCCGGGCTTGAGCATCCAGCCTTTATGACAGGGCTGACCATCATTACAAGCTCGTGATCAAGAAGGATGCTGAGGCGGCTAAGCGGTAGTTCCGCATACTCGCCTCTCAAGATACTCGCCATATCTTCCTCCGCTTGTTGCTTCCTGATTTCATCAAGCGCGGGCGGAGAGGGCCATATCGCCATTTTCGAGCCTCCGTGATTGCATGGATGGAGCTGAGTAAATTTCGGCGTCAGATAACCTGTTTCACAAAAAGATAGCTTACGCGCTGAAGAGCACTCAACAGGCGGGTAAAGTTGCAGCCGAACCACAGCACGCCGAGCAAGCCGAGGAAACTGACCACGATCGGCAAAGGCGAACCAACTGGTCCCAGAGCGGAAAGAAACGCCCGCTGTGCGCTGGAGATTGCCGTCATGTTGTTCAGCATGGCGATCATGGCGAAGTAGATCAGTGACAAGGTAATGATGATAGCCGCCAGATGACGACTGAATTCCTTGATCTGCTCGATTTTGCTTTCTGGCATCAATCACCTCGCATTGTTCTGGTATGTCGGGATGGTTGGAATAGTACCCCTAGGTTAGAGATCAGTCGAGGTCGCCCTACTCGCCTTGCTCCCAGTCGTTTAAAAGCCGATGGGCTGTGTCTCCCCACGAGTCCAATAAACTCGGATCGTTCCAGACCATCCAGCCAGCTACAAATGCGGCGGCAAGCAGCGCAGCGCTCAGAAGTTTTCTGATGATGAAGGCGACCAGAGCAATTCCCAAAACAAACATGACGGCGGAACCGGAAGTCAAGTTCCAGTTCTCAGGGATGATAGATTCTAATGCGGCGAGAGTTTCGTTGAACATAGAATGCTTTTAGCTTTGGTTTTCCCCGGAGCCAAATCCGGTTGGATCAAAGAACAATTCTGCTTTGAGCGCATCGCGGCCATATCAAGAACAATACATGGGGGTTCATGGGAGCAGTGTCGAGCAACGCGAACTTTTCTAAAGCGCCGGGACAGACCGATATAGATATCGGCAGGAAGGTCCGGTTCCAACGGTTATTGCACGGCATCAGCCAAGCTAATCTTGCCGTTGCGCTGTCGATCGCCAGGCAGCAAATCCAGAAATACGAGTATGGAACGAACCGGCTGCGCGGCGACCAGCTCAGCACCTTATCCAAGCTGTTCAACGTTCCCATCGAATACTTCTATCAGCGCGACCCAGAGCGGACCGGGCTTCCGTTCATTGTCCAGCAAAATGCGGACGATAATCTGATCCGCTTCGTCCGCTCCAAGGAAGGGAAAGAACTGAACACGTATTTTCGGAGGCTACGGGACCTTGAAGCCCAGCGTTTAATAGTTGCCCTCGTGGTCAGTCTTTCGGAGGAAGCGGAGCATGGCTGTTGAATTCGAAGACCTGCCGTACAGTCGCCTGGAAGAGCATGCCTATTTTTTGAAAATGCTCGGCGTTGGCGACCGTCTGATTAAGGATGTCGCGCACATCTTGGAAGAGTTAGGCAAAGACCATCGCTATCCCGTCCCTCCCCACCTCCTTGTTCTCTTGCCAGCCGACCTAATTCCAAGGCGCGTTTCTAAGCTAAACGAGATCAAAGTCGCAGATTTCTACCACCTGACGCATACGCTTTTACAAATCAGGGCCGCCCACGGTGACAGTGCGGCGAAAGTCGCCGGTTTCGCAGTTGCTGGAAATCTTCGCGGCCGAGGGAGCCGCACCAAACGCCGACGGCTCGCGGCTCGCAGCACAATGACTGATCGCGAACTGAAGAAGCTTGTGCGATCTCTCGATCCAGTTGCCCGCAGTTCAAACCAATCTCCTGATGACGAGGCCCCTTGAGCAAGGTTCAAACCCTATTTTTGGAATCGTGTCACTCGCGGATATTCAAGGCCGAAGCCGGAGCGCGCTTATCCAAATTGCGCCGTAGGGACGGTGGAGGCCGATACTTTTCTAAATGATAAAGTCATGCTAAAACAAAAGCAGAACATTGCGAATGCAGGAGGTTTCCGGCATGACTACTAAAACCAACATCGAATATTATTTCGGTTTCCTGAAATCGGTTTTCGACCGTGTATATCTCACAACGATCGCGGTTGGCGTGATCGTGGGACTTGCCGTGTTTTTGTATTCTGGCGAAGTAGTCGCGAGCTTGCGATGGGCAGGGCTCGTCGTCGCAATCATTTCCGGCTTGGACTATATCCTTCGCTTAAGTGATCCAGAAAAAAAATCCGAGTACAACAACGTGTTGATCTTTGTCGCGCGGGTTTCCCTGGCGTGCGTGGTAGCGATCTCGGTTTAAGTAGCTGACGGGTTAAAACGGTATCGATAATGATTAGAGTGATCATCTTAATGATTGTAGGTTTTGCGCCAGCCGTACTTTTGCCGAAGGTAGTCGGCCTTTGGGTGAGCGACTACGAGAGAACGCTTTTCATCTCCGTAATCGTGTACGCCATTTACTTTACGATCTTGATTGTGGCCTATGCTTCTATCGGCCTTATGAAGGCCTTCAATGTCCAGAGACGTTCGAGAATTTAAATCGAAGTCAGCGGAGTGTATTCAATCCCGCTCAAAAGGTCTGTGGTGATAATAATGGATATTTCATGGGTACGAGAGCCAGAGTTTTGGAGCGCCAACCGTGCTGAGCGTGCGCGGGTAGGCGCTCATGAATTAGTGGCTTTTGATATTCCGGGGGTTGATAGCTCGCCAGCGATCATAGGCTGGGAGCTTTTTACTGGCCCTAAATTTAATGACCTTATCGCGAAAGGCGATGCTGAGACTTTCGCACGCGCCCAAGTCGCAGCTGAAGCCGCGTATTTGGCTGCTGTTACAAAAGGGTCGACCAGTAACCCAACTAACGCAAGTTAAGGTTCAGATCCGGCCTAGACGCAAGTGCTCACTTCGCGCGCTACTCTTCACTTATCATCGTGTCCGTCGTCGAATGATTTGAGACTTTTTGGTCTTTGGAAGAGTGGAGTTTCCGGCTCGGTTTGCGGGTTGATTTAAGCCGCTTTGGCGTGGTGGTTCAAGCGGCGCTGTTTGATGGTGTCTCGTTTGATCCTTTCGCGTTCGAGCAGGATGGTCGCGCCGCGCCCGAAGTAGACGTCGGCTGGGGCAAGATTGTCGAGGCTCTCATGGTATCGGCGATGATTGTAATGCTCGACGAAGGCTGCGATCTGGGCTTCGAGGTCCTCCTGGAAGAAGTAGTTTTCCAGCAGGATGCGGTTCTTCAACGTCTGGTGCCAGCGTTCGATCTTGCCCTGGGTCTGCGGATGGCCGGGAGCGCCGTGGACCTGCTCGATCTTGTATTTCTCCAGCCATTCGCCGAGATCGGAAGCGACGTAACACGGGCCGTTGTCGGACAGCAGGCGCGGCCGGTGTTCGACCTTGACCCTGTCGCAGCCTGAGGCGGCCAGTGCCAGGTCGAGCGTGTCGGTGACGTCGTCCACCTTCATGCTGGTGCACAGCTTCCAGGCGATGATGTAGCGGGAATAATCGTCGAGGATGGTCGACAGGTAGAACCATCCCCAGCCGATGACCTTCAGGTAGGTGAAGTCGGTTTGCCACATCTCGTTTGGGCGAGTGGTCTTGTCCTTGAACTCGTCGTTGGCCTTGATGACGATATAGGCAGGCGAGGTGATCAGGTCGTGAGCCTTGAGCAGGCGGTAGACTGAAGCCTCTGATACGAAATAGCTTTCCGTATCGGTGAACTTCACCGCCAGCTCGCGTGGCGACAGATCGGCATGATCGAGCGCCATGGTGACGATGCGATCCCGGATATCGTCGGGGATACGGTTCCAGACCCGTGACGGCGCGGATGTCCGGTCTTCCAGACCCTCGACGCCGTGGGTCTGGAAGCGGTCATACCAACGGTAGAAAGTCGGCCTTGAAATGCCGAGCTTTTCGAGGGTCTGCCTTGCGGACAAATGCGACTGTTCCACGATCCGGATGATCTCAAGCTTCTCGGTGGCGGGATATCTCATTCTTCGTCGCCCCCATCCGCGATCATGCTTTTTTTGAGCAGGCGGTTTTCCAGGGTGAGGTCAGCCAGCGCCTCCTTCAGGTCACGGCTTTCACGACGCAGCGCTTTCACCTCGTCGCTGGTGGCCGAACGGGCGGTGTCTCCGGCAAGACGCTTCTTACCAGCTTCGAGGAATTCCTTCGACCAGCTATAATACAGGCTCTCGGCGATCCCCTCGCGGCGGCAGATCGCGGCAATGCTGTCCTCGCCACGCAGCCCTTCCAGCACAATGCGGATTTTGTCCTCCGCGGAATGGTGCTTGCGCGTGGCCCGGCGGATGTCCTTGATCGTCTTCTCGGCCGTCGATGTCTGCGGCCCGGATTTCTGTCTCATCTTCGCTTCCTTTGATAGAGCTACGATGAGCCGAAAATCCTCTCTTCTCAATTAAGTCGGTTCTGTCTCATGGGCGTTGATCCGGGACATTTGAGCAGTGCGATATGCAGCTGTGAAGGCCGTATTCACAGCGTTTCCGAAGTAGCTACCCACACTGTATTTTTCATCGAGGTACAGACTATACGCACTGGACCGATGCAAACAGAACCGCTGATATGGCACCGAAGAGGCTTTTCGTCTGCGACAAATCGGTGAAAGGCAGCTACGGTGAGGTAGGAGGACAAGATTGATGTCAACTTACTCAGCTTTCTTTATCTTTTGGTTCTTGGCGTCGATCCCACTTGGGCCGAACGCGATAAACAGTATTCGATACGGCGCTACACTAGACGGCAACAAATGGATCCTCGCGCCGCTAGGCACCACATTCGCATCAGTCGTTTTCTGCGCGATAGTGTTAATGGGGTTGGGTATCTTCGTCGCGCAAAGGCCCTATTTGCAACTTGCTATCCAAACCATTGGTGCGTCTTATTTGTTGTATCTGGGGGCCAAGGTCTTTTACGACCTAGCCGTTAGTTCTCGCCGCAGCGGACTTCAATTCAGTCGCAATGACATGAGCGAGTATCCGTTTCGCGACGGCTTCCTCATTTCGATGACCAACCCAAAGCCTGTAATCCTTTATACGTCTGTCTTATCATCGTACTTGGATCTGACGAATCTGGCCTCACCGCATAATGCCGTCATCCTGTCGATCACAATTGGAACTGTTTTCGTCGTTTACATGACGTATGGCCTGCTTGGAAAAGTAGCCTCGTCCGTGTTTCGCAACGAGAAGATTTTCACTTATTTCCAGATCGCCGCGGGTCTTTCTTTTGTTTTGTTGGCGCTAGGAATCTTCGTCGAAGTGTTTCACAAAATCATGTGAAATCATTTCCAGAATGGTTTCGCAGCTTCGTTTATGGCCTGAGAGCGGCTGACGCCGATATCAATCAGAGCTTCATCCGTCAGTTCCTTCAACGCTAATCGTTGCCGTCGTTTCGCCGGCCATTCTTCGAGTACGATCGTAAGGAATTTCGGCAGGGCTGGTTGCGGATCTGCTTCACTGTCGCTTTCCATTATCGGATATTTGCTAACGATCATTGTTGCGCTGATCGAGCAAAGCAAAACTACTATTTGCGCCCACAAAGTGTAATCGAAATTGTCCATTGCCATCTCCTCCTAGGCCGGACAAGGTATCACCCATTGAACACGGTACGTTTCGGCCACGGCCGAAACGTTGATCTTCTGGAGTATGTCTCATGATCACGACTGCCAGCGGACCGACTATCGCCCGAATTGCCTTCCTCATGGGTGACGTGGCGCGAGCAACTATTCTGGCCGCCTTGATGAGCGGAAAATCGCTCACTGCAGGTGAGTTGGCGCGGATCGCGGGCGTCAGCCCACAGACGAGCAG
Organism: Agrobacterium sp. rho-13.3; assembly: GCF_033957765.2. Classification (NCBI taxonomy): domain Bacteria; kingdom Pseudomonadati; phylum Pseudomonadota; class Alphaproteobacteria; order Hyphomicrobiales; family Rhizobiaceae; genus Agrobacterium; species Agrobacterium sp. rho-13.3. Next base: position 3,125 of record NZ_CP192780.1, on the reverse strand, counting down.
CGGACACCTCTCGAAATTATTGGAAGCGGGATTGGTCGAGGTGGAGAGGCAGGGACGGTTTCATTACTATCGACTGGCCTCAAGCGAGGTAGCTGACGCCTTGGAGGCCTTGTCGATAGTTGCTGCCAGTCGACCAACAAAATTCTTCAGACCGGGACCCAAAGACACGCAGTTGCGTCTTGCACGCACCTGTTACGATCATCTTGCGGGAAAACTCGGCTTAGCCATCGCAGACGCCTTACAGGAGCGCGAGGCGATTGTTGTTAAAGAAGGGTCAGCTTTCGTCACAAATTTCGGTCATAATTTTCTTGCGGATTTTGGTATCGATGTTCACGCAGGCAAACGGTCAAAACCCTTATGTAAAACCTGCTTGGATTGGAGCGAAAGACGGCATCATTTCTCAGGCCGGGTCGGCACATCGCTCCTGAATCGCATGCTCGAACTCAAATGGATCAAACGAGTTGACCAATCACGAGCTGTCTCTGTGTTGCCTACCGGCGAACAAGGCTTGCTCAAGGTTTTCGGTGTGCGGGTGAGCGACCTAAGAGATTTGCCATCACCTACCCTCTGATTTGTATCCAGCCCGCGCCAGTTAAGGTCTTGAAAGAAATTACCTTACTGCACTGAAAGGAACCTAAATCGGACTTAGGTTTCCTTAGTTGCTACTATTGTTCCGGTAGCCCTCGTGCATCAAATTATCGACAAGAGGAGTGCATGGCGACGCGTGTCCGAAAACGATCCTTATCCGGACAGCTTCGACCTGGCGCAGAGATCAGCGCAACAGCCTTATTTTATCGGGTAGGCGAATTTCTCACAAGACTGGTCCGTTTTAAATCTCGCTAACCGGGCGTCATATGATACACTTATGGACATGATCGGAAAACTCATCGGATATGCCCGCTGTTCGACAGACAAGCAGGACCTTCAGGCGCAGATCGCAGCGCTTCACAAACTCGGCGTAGCACCTGACCGCATATACACCGATCACGGATATAGCGGGACGAACCGCAATCGCCCTGGGCTCGATCAGGCTCTTGCAGCAGTGCGAGAACATGACACGTTTGTTGTTCCAAAGCTCGACAGGCTGGCTCGATCCGTGCCGGATGCTCGCGCCATATGCGACGACCTATCGCGGCGCGGCGTGAAGCTTCAGATTGGTTCATCGATCCACGATCCAGCCGACCCTATGGGACGGCTGTTCTTCAATATCCTGGCAACATTCGCGGAGTTCGAATCCGATCTAATCCGGATGCGCACCAGAGAAGGGCTTGCTGTCGCTCGCGCCAAAGGCAAGCTTAAAGGTCGCGCGCCAAAGCTGAGCCCTAAGCGCGAAAAGGATCTCCGTCGCCTGCATGACAGCGGCGAATATTCTATCACTGACTTGATGGATATTTTCGGGATTGGACGAGCAACCGTCTATCGATGCTTAAGCCGCAATCTTCCGATCTCGTCAGATCCTCAATGAAAGTGAAATCGCGAAACCCAATGCCGTTTTATCTCGTGACCCAGACCAGCCTCGTTGAGGCCGACGACGAACAAGCGGCCGCACTGAAAGCGATAGAGCAAATACGTGCCGGCACTGAGACGCAGGTTGCCGTGAAGGCCGATGAGACAACGACGACCTATGTTGTGGTTCCGGCGAGGCCGGTAGAGAACCGCGAAGTTCCGGATGAAAAGGAAGCGTCCGAGAACCAACCGGAGCCAGCCAGCGTTGAAGTGAAGGCCGCGGGGAATACATCTTTGTTGAAGCGGATATTTTCATCCGCCAAGGCGCAGCCGAAAAAACTCAGGTGACGACATGAGACTTCATACTGCATTGGAGCACATCAGCGAAAAGCGCTTCCAAACGATGGAACCTTGGGCCGCCGGCGAGCTGGAGGAGATGACGTCGTACATCACCCATTATGCAGATGAGATCATAGAATTTACGTTCGACTACATGGACACGGACGATAAAGGTGACACGCTTCAGACCTTCATCGAATACGCCAACATGCTCTGGGATCACGAGATGCCTCCCCTCCCCGCCGAAAAGTTCTGGGTCTCGTGGGTTCAAAAAGTCCTCGATCAATCCGTTCGGATGGCAGCTTTTTGTGAACAGATGGTGGCTCCGTCAGATGGTCGTGTAATGGGCCTTACGGTCCGCGTTATGTTTGAAAAGCAGCGAGGAACCGGCTTCTCATTCATCAACCAGCTTGGACATCTCGTTCTTGGTGATCACAAGAAAATCATGATGAACTACGCCGATAATGATAGCTCGGCGTTGCTGGTGGAAAACGGTATCGCGATCGTCAAAGCTCTCATGGGTGCACTTGCGACCCCTCGCGCTGTTCGGCGCGAGGAGCCGGCACCAGTTAAGCTCAATAAATCCCGCGCCAAGAAAGGGCGCGGCCCAATTCGTTCAGTTATCATCATCGATGTTCGCGCGAGCACACAGCGAGCAATCTCAATGCGTGGAAAAGCTGGTTATAAGGTCGAAATGCACTGGCGGCGGCCGCACTTGCGAACCCTGCCGAGTGGCAAAGTTGTTCCCGTTGCGCCAGCATGGGTAAACCTGGATGAAAATGCGCCGATCAAAAAACCGGAATATCTAGTGCGAATGTAGTTATGCACTCCCGCCCGAGTGTGGTGCGATCCGTTTGACCAGTTGCAGGAGATCGTAAAGCGCATCTGGCGATAATGTGCGGCTTAATCTCAACAGCTCGAGGCGGTCCTCCGCCTCCTCAGAACTTGGTCCGTACAAGTGCGGGGCAAGCGCAAAAACTAAATCGTCGGGATCAAGATCCAGCAATTCACAGAGATGTATCAGGCGAGTCACCGTCATGCTCGAAACAGCGTTTTCATAACGAGCGTAGACGGTCGGAGATAACCCTACCAAAGAAGCGAAGTCGGCCCTTATGAGTCCGGTGTCGTCGCGGCTTCTTCGGATTAAAACGCCCAACTCTCTCTCGATATCATCGAAATTTTTGATACCTTCAAAAGATGCCATTCTTAAAAGCGTTTTCTCAAAACCGGGATCAGTCGTTTCCACCAGGTTATGAGCGTCGATGTGTTCAGCCAGAGATCTTGCTTCGTTTTCCATATTCGACGTTACTTCCAATTGCGTCCTGAGACGTTCTAAGGCT
>NZ_CP192779.1:0-66520 GCF_033957765.2 Agrobacterium sp. rho-13.3 | reverse complement strand
GGCGTCCTGGTAAGGCGGCATGAAGCTTGCCGGTGCATCGAGATTGCCGAAGGTGCGGCCGAACATGACCATGAACGTCGTCTCCTCCGCATGCGTGAAGCGGCGGCCGGAGAAAATATCGTCTTGCACCAGGGCGAGCTTATGGAGGTTTTCGCCGTACTCTCGCCGCAGCTCTTCAAGAAACGCGGCCGAATTGTCGACCAGAATGCAGCGGCTATTCGGTGTCGTCAGGCCTTGAACGAGCGGGAGGGTCTTCTCCCGAAAAGCCATCGTCGTACCAGGACCGAATTCGAGGACACTGATCGGGACGGCACTGAGGTTTGCCGCGCGAACATAGTTCGGCGCCCGAACGGCAAGCTCTTTCGCAAGCTTGATTTCGGCGCTGACCATGTTGGCGGACCCGGTCCGCAGGGCATCGGCAAGTCGCGCCGATTCCGCCTGGCGCCACAGGAGCATGCCTGATCGACTTCGGCCGACAGCATCGACGCCCTCATGGTCTGCGTACTGCTCGGAACCCACCTTAAAACAATATCCATTTCGGAATAGCTCGATTGAAATATCGGTGAATTTCATAAAGATCCTTTTCGCGGAATACACAGTGCAAGAAGCGCAATTGCTTCCCGGCTATTTCAGCCGGTTAGGATCGTGGCACCGGGGCGGCCGGTAATTGTTAAATCGGCATGAATTACATTCGTAATCCGGCAAAATGGGGCGGTTGACGCGGCCAACAGCCCGGCGTCTACTTGGGGAATCCCGGCCAGATCGCTCCCGCCATGCGCCTATTCGAGCCCTTCCGGGTGCCCGCTTTCCCTGCCCTATGGGCTGGACAGGCCTTTGCTGCGATCGGAGCCGAATTCTATTCGGTCGCCCTGGTCTGGACCGCGGCCGACATTCTCGCGACGCAGGCCGGATATATCTCCGCCGTCCATGCCGGCGTGATCCTTGTCGGAGCGTTCCTCAGTGGCTATTGGGCGGACCTCTGCCGGCGCAGCACGGCAATGGTAGCCGCCGATGTCCTCCGGGCTGGGACGGCCCTGTTTCTTGGCGCGGCGTATGGCCTCGGCGCGATCAATGCCGGCGTGCTGATCGGCGCTGCAGCGCTGGTAGCACTCGCCACTGCAGTATTTGACCCTGCCCTGCAGGCGTCGATTCCGGCGCTGATCAAGGAGCCGCAGCTGCGCCACCAGGCCAACAGCCTCTTCGACGCCACGAAGCGCATGGCTCGGATCCTCAGCCCTGTCGCCATCGCGGCCGTGGCCAGCATCGCGCCGAAGTCCTACCTGTTTGCGATCACAGGCCTCGCGTTCCTTGGGTCACTCACCATGACGTTGAAAGTCCGGCCAGCGCTCGATGCAGACGGATCGCCGGCATTCGCAGCGCCTGGGCTTGTCGCGGGAATGCGGCTCGTACTGGCCGAACGGCTGGTGATCGCCAGCCTCGCCGGCCTTGTGGTCAGTAATTTCACCTGGGGGCTAGGCATGCTGCTCGGGATGGCCCTATTCCTGCGCCAGACGAGCCCTACGCCGCTCGGCGATTACGGGCTGATCATGGCGGCCTACGGCGTAGGGAACCTCGCGACGAACCTCTGGCTCGCCAGCCAAACGCCTCAACGGCCGGCGGTGTGGCTGATCGTGTCAAAACTGACATTCGGGATCGGTATCTGTCTGCTGCCCTTTGCCGACAGCCTCGCCACCGCAATGATCATTGCGGCATTCGCGGCCACGAATGGGCCGCTCGAAAATCTCGCCGTATTGCACCTCGTGCAATCAAGGTTCCCGCTTGATCGCCTTCGGTACGTCTTCCGGATCGTCCTCGGCGCCACCTTTGGCGGGCTATTCATCGCCTACGCAGCTTCCCCCGTGCTGTTCGCGCTCTACGGCCTACGTCCGATGATTGTCGCAGCCGGCGCCCTGTCGCTGGGCGCCGGCGTGCTGGGCCTGGTGGCCTACGCCACCGTCCGTCACCGTCAGCTGTAGAACACCGGCTGCGCGGCAGCACGGACGAGCTGCAGGGCGGCCTCGCGGCCGAGAATGCCACCCTCTTCAAGGATTTCCAGCAACGGACGACCCTCGTCGACGGAGCGGCGCGCTAGCTTGCTCACATGCGCGTAGCCCAAGGATGGCACAAGCGCCGTGGCCAGTGCCATGGAGTTCAACAGATGCGCCTCATTCGCGACCATATCGGCCTCGATCTTGGCGACGCACTTCTCGCGGAAAAGCCGCGTTCCGTTCGTCAGCAGCGTAATGCTGTCGAACAGCCGATCAGCGACAACAGGCTCGAAATGGTTGATTTCAAGTTGCCCGTACTGGACCGCGCTTGAAATGCTCACGTCATTGCCGGATACGGCGAACGCAATCTGGATCATCGCCATAGGAAGAACTGGGTTCACCTTCCCCGGCATGATCGAGGATCCAGCCTGGACGGCCGGCAGGCGCAGCTCACCCAGCCCGCCGACCGGGCCGGACGCCAAAAGCGTCAGATCGGACGCAACCTTAGCCATCGACGTTGCGTACGTCCGCAGCTCGCCCGACACGCGCGAAAAAACGTCCATATTCTGCATCGCGTCAAACGGATCTGCAGGCGGAATGAATGAGGTTCCGGTGATCGCCGCCAAATGCGAGTAAACAGCACTCCGGTACCCGGCCGGCGCGCCGAACCCGGTCCCGATCGCTGTTCCACCCAAAGGCAGCGTAAGCAGCATTTCGCCGGCATCGCTCAAGGCACACGCCGCCCTTCGCGTCAGGGCTGCATAGCCGCCGAATAGCTGTCCGAGCGTCATCGGCTGGGCGTCCTGCAGGCAGGTGCGCCCAAGATGGAGCACGTCGCAAAATTCCGCCGCCTTAGAAGCAAAAACATCGGCGAGAGCTGAAACCTCGGCCGCGAGAGGCTTCAACAGTTCGCGCGTCGCAATCTTGAGCGCTGCGGGATAGACGTCGTTTGTCGACTGCGATGCGTTCACATGATCGTTGGGATGCACGCTCGCGTACTCGCCCACTGCAGCACCAAGATGCTGTGCGGCCCGGTTCGCGATTACCTCATTGAAATTCATGTTGGTCGAAGTCCCGCCGGAGCCTTCCAAGAGGTCCACGATTAGCGAGTCTCGAAACCTCCCGGCGATTAGATCCTCGCAGGCCGCTGCTATGGCGCTGGCCTGCGCGGCCGTCAGCTTCCCTACGTCGCTGTTTGCCAGGGCCGCAGCCCATTTGCATTGCGCAAAGGCCGTCACGAAGGCCGGGTAATGGCCAATCGTGAGCGAGGAGACAGTGAGATTCTCAGCCCCCCGCAGACTGTTGATGCCGAACAGCTTATCGGCGGGGATGCCGATTTCGCCTAGATAGTCGCGCTCGACGCGCGACGCTTCCAATCCGTTGGATTGCATAGTTTTCCCTCACTTTGCCGCTGTCCATCGGACTGGCGCGAGCCAGTGGCCTCGTGGAGGTTTCCGATGATGCGCAAGCTTGGCAAACCGAGAGAGGAATGAGAACCAAATAAGACGCACTTAATCTATTTCACTGAATAGCATGAGTGGCGCTTATTCTTCGGGCTCATGCTGCTCCGACCATGACGGGCTCCATGTCATGTCGTCGGCCATCTCCGTGAGCCAAGGAACTTGCGCGAGGATTTGCGGCAGAGTGTGTTTCTTGAACATCCCGCGCGCTGCCTCAGCGATGCGCGGTCCTAACGTGTCGAACTCCCTGCGTCGTGTCACCAACGCAAGTTCACGGGAAAAGCCGGGGCTGGGAAGCGGAAGCACACTCAAGGCCGGACTATGTACCGCGCCTTGAAGCAGGCAGAGCGGCGTGGTGATCGCCACGCCGACACCTCCGGCCACCATGGCCAGGAGGGAGTCCGACGTGTCGAAAGCCAACTGCTGCGGATGCTCGATGCGCAGCCTGCGCAAGTGCCGTTCAACCTGCATGCCGGTATGCGAACGGGCGCTGTAGCGGATCAGCCGATGCTCGAACAGCACGTCGCGAAGCGGCCTGTTTTTTAGAGAGTCGCCCAAGCCAGCAGGGGCGACCAAAACATAAGGCTCCCGAAACAGGCCGAAACGCGAAAGCCCGTCCAGCTCTTCCATCATGTCGCACGTAATTGCTGCGTCAATCTCATGGCGCATAAGCGCCTCTGCATGAGCGTTCGCAAGGCCAGAGAATGCGGTAACTCTGAGGGCTATCGCTCCCTCCATGAGATCGCGGATCAGAAGCGGTCCCACAGACGAAGCGAAGGTATCGACCATACCGAGTCGAAGGTCCTGCCGCTCCGGCAATTGGCCGGTGGCCCTCACCTCTTCCAGCGCCCGTTCTGCCCTCACTGCTATCTCGCGCATGTGCTCGACCAGTACGCGACCGGCTTCCGTGGGAACCAGCGGCCGCCGCTCGCGGTGGATCAGAGTAACGTCGACCTGCGCCTCCGCTCGCTTCATCGCTTGCGACACCGCTGACTGCGTCATGCCGAACTGAGCCGCCGCATCGCTCATGCTTCCATGCTCGATGACCGCAGCTGCTATTTCCAATGCTCTTAAATCTGGAAGCGCCATGATTCACTATCAATCGAAATGATGTTATTCAGAAAATCCATTACTACTGAAGAATGATGATTGCATCAAGGCTTGGAGTTTCCGAAGTTGTGACGCCCCGGCAGAACCGGAACCGCACGGCGAAGGCCTACGAATTACCAACACCTAATGCGGCTTGGCAAAAAACGGAGGATCAGAGGGATGGAGAACATGAGGAAACTTAGTGCAATTACGCTCGCGCTCGGTGCTGCGCTATTTGCGGGAGCCGCTTACGCCCAATCTATCGAATGCGGTTCGGACACGCTCTGCAACGTGAAAGCGTCCGGCGTCATCAAGATTGGGACCAAGGACGACTATAAGCCGTGGTCATACCGTGCCTCGGACGGCAGTTTTAAGGGCATGGAAGTAGACATCGGCAACAAGATCGCCGAAGCGCTCGGCGTAAAAGCCGAATTCGTCAAGGTCACCTCCGCCAATCGATTTGAATTCCTCGCTCAAGGGCAGATCGACTTGATGATCGCTTCCGCTTCCGACACGGCCGAACGACGCAAGGTCGTCGCGTTCATCCACCCGAACTACTATTCCTCCGGATATACGGCACTCCTCCCCGCGGCCGTGACGGCTACGGAATGGACCCAGCTGTCCGGCCAAACACTCTGCGCTGTCCAGGGCGCTTGGTACAACAAGCCTGCGCAGGAGACGTTCGGCGTCAATGTCCTCGCCTTTGCCGGCTCGGCCGAGACAGAAGCCGCAATGGAGCAAGGGCGCTGCGTCGGCCTGCTCGAAGATGACAACAAGATCAACGTGCGCCTGACAGACCCGAAGTGGGCCGCATACAAGGCGCCCTTGTCCGTCGAAGCTGTTACCCCGTGGGGCATGGCGGTTCGCCAGGCTGATCAATTCGCTCCGCTTGGCTACTTCGTCGCCGGCATGGTCGCGGAAATGCACCGCGACGGCTCGCTGCTAGCCCTCGAAGAGGCGAACGGCATCAAGAACTCTGCTTTCCTCCTGAAGATGCACGAGGCGTTGAAAGACCACGTCAAGTAACCCGCGCTGCAACCTCATCTGGCGCGCGGGAGTGCGCCAGACAACACAGAGGATCAGGACATGATTGATGCCCTGCAGACTTTCTTTCGAGACCTTTCCACCACTGGCGTCAATCTAACCATCTTTTACGATGCCTTCGATTTCGACCGCTTCCTGACCGGGCTCGGCAACACGCTCTTGCTGATCGTGATGAGCGCATTCTTCGCCATCCTGATCGGCGCTGCCGGCGCCGCCGTCCTCACCCTCAAAAAGGGACCGGCCGCAGCTCTCGTCAGTGCCTATGTGGCGCTGTTCCGGAACACGCCGCTGATAGTGCAGATGTATTTCTTCTATTTCGCGGTCGGCAGCATCATGCCTGTCACGCGAAACGAAATAGGACTGCCCCAGCCGTTGCTCGGGAGCTTCACCTGGGCGGTTATTTCCCTCTCTCTTTATTCGGGGGCTTTCAACGTCGAGACGTTCCGCGCAGGCGTCGGCGCCGTCCACAACTCGTATGAGGAAGCCGCTCTCGCGCTCGGCTATAGCCGGCGGCAGGCCTTCACCTCGGTGACCGTGCCGCTCGCCCTTCGATTTTCGTTCGCCTCGCTGGCAAACAATCTCGTCGACCTGACCAAGGCCACGACCGTGGCCTACGCGATCGGCGTCGCCGAACTGCTCTATGTGTCAAATCAGATCTGGTCGGACTCCCTCAACACAATCGAAATGATGAACGTCATGCTCGTCATCTACCTACTGCTGACGGGAGCGGTCGTTTTCATCATCAACAGGGTGGAGGCTGCAATGCGCCTGCCCGGATTCGGTCTCGGTGACGGGCAATGAACACGTCTCTTATTTCCAAGGTGTCCGAATGGATGCCGTTCGTCCTGCAGGGCTTCGCCCTCAACATCCTCATGAGCCTGCTTGCGATCCTGATCGGATCGGCACTGGGCACGTTCCTCGGACTTGGCCAGCTCTCGGCCTACCGCCCGATTGCCACGCCATCCAAGGTCGCGACGCAGCTGTTTCGCAACGCGCCGTGGCTGGTGCTGCTGTTCTACTGCATTTTTCTCATGCCCTATGAGGTCAGGATCGGCGGCTATTCCTTCGTACTTCCCAGCTGGCTTCGCGCGACAATCGGTTTCTCGTTTCCGGTCGCGGCCAATTTTTCGGAAATTGTTCGCGGAACCGTCAACTCAGTGCCGCGTGGCCAGTGGGAAGCAGCCGAAGCGCTCGGCTACGGCCGCCGCACCACGCTGTTCAAGATCATCTTGCCTCAGTGCATAACGCGGATGATCCCGCCATGGATGAACCTCTATGCGCTGCTGCTCACGGCGACACCGCTTTCGATGATTGTCGGCGTGGAGGAGGCTTTAGGCCGCACTCGCGCGGCCGTCCAAGCCCAAGCGGATAGCGCCGTCCTGATCCCCATGTACCTCGCCTTGCTGGCGATGTTCTTCCTCTACACCTGGCCGATAAGCCGGCTGTCGCTCGCCCTGGAACGCCGATTCCGCACGAAATGAGGTGCCCCATGCAACATCAAACTATCCCTGCCCCGCTGATCAGCCTTCGTGGCGTCCGCAAGTCGTTCGGCGCTCTCGAAGTCCTTTGCGGGATCGACATGGAGATCCGAAAGGGCGAGGTCGTCGCCATCATCGGGCCGTCCGGCTCCGGCAAGTCGACGATCCTACGCACCATCAACGGCCTTACGCCGATCAATGAAGGCAGCATCACCGTTGGCGACATTTCCGTCAGCGATCCCAAGCTCGATAAGGTCAAGCTCCGGCATCGTGTCGGGATGGTCTTCCAGCAATACAACCTGTTCCCGCACAAGAGCGTGCTGGAAAATGTCGCGATGGCGCCCATACAGGTTCTAAAGCAGGACCGCCGCCAGGTGGAAGAGCGCGCCCGGCGCCTGCTGGCGGATATGCGACTGCCAGACAAGGCCAACGCCTATCCCGGCGAGCTGTCGGGCGGACAGCAACAGCGCGTGGCAATCGCGCGAGCCCTCTGCATGGAGCCGGAGATCATTCTGTTCGACGAAGTCACCGCGGCACTCGATCCCGAGATGGTCAAAGAGGTGCTGCAGGCGGTCCGCAAGGTCGCCGAGGGCGGCATGACTTGCATTCTCGTAACGCACGAAATGGGCTTTGCGAGGGAAGCTGCAGACCAGATCTATTTCACCGATCGAGGCGTGATCGTCGAACACGCCGCGCCGGCTGAATTCTTTGCCCGCGCCAGTGACCCACGGACGAAAGAATTTCTATCGAAGGTGCTTTAAAGCGCTAGCAGGCGTGGAAGATAGTGCGGACCGCTTCCACGCCTTCATGCTCGCACGGAGGCGCGGCATAAGCCGCCCTGCCCTTGTCAGGCGGCAACTGTGGCCGCGCCGGCAATCATCGTGTCTGAGAGCGTTTGATACACGGTAAGCCAGGCTGTTTCGACTTCGGTCGTGAATGCGTCTCCCAGGGCAATCCCAAGAGTACCGATTAGCGCGGCGCCGACGGTGGCGTAATGCTGCGGTGTAACGCCATAGCCAACATGCCGCTTACCCAGCTCGGCCAACACCAACTGCAGGCCCGCAAGGTTATCGAGCTTGCCAATCGCCATGGAGAGCATCCCGATCAGCTTTAGGCTTTGTTCGTCGATGCTGCCCTTGAACAATTGCCGTAAGGTCGGGTCGGCCGCAAAAAGCTGATCGTAGAAGAGCAGCCCGGCATTGGGCGCTGTTTTCAAAGCGTGTGCCCAGGTCACTTGCACCAAATCAATAGTTACTCTGTCGACCACGATTTTCTCCCGTATTGTCGATTGGAAAGCCGGGAGTAGAGCAGCAAGCGGGGTCAGCGGATATTCGGACGGGTGTGCTATGCCTCCAAAGAAAAACCCGGCGATGTGCCGGGTTCTCCTCTGGCCTGCAGTGACGGCGCCCAGCTATGACAACAGGGGGCGCGCAAGCACTACAAGGAATAAGGCCAGTCCCGATGACACCGCTAGGTATTTGGCGTGCGGATACTTGTCATTCGCGAAGAAAAAAGCATTCGCAGAGGCCACGAACACAATGATGGTCAAGAGGATGATGCCTTCTAGCAAGGTCATGATGGCGAGTCCTGGATCGTGGTGGTCGAAAAATTAGTGCGCGTGCTGCGGACAGAGCGGCCCGTCCCAGCTAAGAATCCACCCGGACGCCAGTGCTGCGTCCTCTGGAACCTCACTGACACGGTTACACAGCTCGCAGTGGAGCCGTCCAACATCGTCGGCCCATACCGAGTCAGGTTCTACCGCTGGGGAGTTGTCAGGCATCGCTAGTCCCGCGAAGGAGAACCGTCTTGCGAATGTGGCGTTGAGCCTCCGTGAGGCTCCACCGAGTAGCCTATGAAGTCTGGGCGATAACCGCTGCCATATCTCAGGAGAAAATCAGCAAGTTTCAACGGCGACGGTTCAAAGTCACTATCCTCAAAAACATAGGCAGGATCCGCCTCCGAGAGCGCAAAAAAAGCAGTAACGACATTTTCTGGCAACCTCATGTCGAGAGCTGGCCCGCGCCGCGCCTTTGCATGCGCAGTGAACTCGCGGATAGAAATGTCGGAATCGGAGAGCGCCAACGGTCCGAAGCAATAGCCGGGGTGAGTGCTGTACACGGCTATGTAGGCGACGCCATTGATTTCCGTCAGTTGAGCAGTCACCCGGTTCAAAACGGCCTGCGCCGCCGATTCCGATTTGTAATGACCAATCGGGCACCGAATTTCCCAATCGGACTCCCCGAGGATCATCACAGCTTCATAGCCGTGGTCATCATATAACGGCAGCAGGTGTTGCGGCTTTGGCTGTTCGTTCTGCCGACAGGCGCGGGCGATTTTTCGCGTGTCGAGAAAAAGCCAGACGAGCGCAGCCGGAATAACGATGAGTCCGACCACTGCTGGCGCAGCTCCCGGCCGTGGCACAGAGAAACCCGCGGTCCCCAGAACTGCTAAGAGTTCCCGCGTGACCCAAACCGCACAAAACATCACAGCCACAATCACAGCCAGTCCTACAACGGGGACAATTGGCTTTAGTGCAGTCCGGCCTGCACGGTTGATGGTTTCCATCTGGTGGGGTGTCCGTAGTCGCGCTCGATTGCGCCAAACCATTATATCGCAATGTTCGCAAAACGACCGTTTTACGAACATCCCGAATGCTCGCCAGCGGAGCAGCTCGCAGCCGGCCTACCTTGTCAAGTAACCCGTCCGCAAATCTACGCCCGTATAACCCCCACCCTGCCGGGTTTATGAACTATGCTTGCGCCCGTCCGAATTGCGGACGAATCCAAACTCAACAACATGACCACCACCACCAAAACCCGCCTCCGGGCGGCCGGCCTGCTGCTGCTGCTGGCAACAGCCCAGGTCTTCGGCCAGACAACCTCCCCGCCCTCGACCTGCATGCTTGCGGACGGCACCAACGGCTCCGCCGTTGCCACCGGCCCGAACGCCTTTGCTTGCGGTCCGAATGCCGTCGCAGGCATCGGAAGCATGGCATGGGGTCCAAACTCGTTCGCTGGCGACAATGGAGCCCTCGCCATCGGACCGAACACAAATGCCGGCGGAAGCGGGACCGTCGTCATCGGCCCCAACTCCGGGAGCAATTCGAGCAATACGACCATCGTCGGAGCTGGCTCGTCTGGCTTGGGCCAGACAACCCTCGTCGGGAACGACATCACGTCGACCGGAACAAGCACCGTCGGCATAGGGCGCGGGCTCGATATCGGCGGAAACAATGCTGTAGGCGTCGGCAATGCGGTCCGGCTTTCGGCCGACAATGCGGCCGGGTTCGGGCATCTCGTTCGCGTATCAGCGATCTACGGTTCCGCCTTCGGGACGCAGGCCAACGTCGAAGGGCTGAACGGCGCCGCCTTCGGCGCAACGGCTCAAGTCCTGTTCGGTGCGAATTCCGCTGGTGCCTTCGGCTTCGGCTCAATCGCCGATCGCAGCAACGCCGTGTCATTCGGCAATGCCGGACTGCAACGGCAGCTGATCTATGTTGCGGCCGGCACGGCCGACACAGATGGAGTCAACGTCGCACAGCTCAAGGAGCTGATGCAGGCTTTCGGGGCAGGAGCCAACTACAACGGAGGGATCTTCGGCGCACCTATGTTCGTGTTCGCCAGCGGTGACAGCTTCCGGAATGTCAACGACGCGCTCATGTACCTGGATGGCCGCATTACGCGGATCAGTCTGACGCCCGGCCCGCAAGGTCCGCAGGGTCCGGCCGGCCCGACCGGCCCGACCGGCCCGACTGGCCCCACGGGTCCGCAGGGTCCGGCCGGAACAGGCGGTACAGCCGATTGCGACGTGGCAGTGTGCTACGACGACTCGACCCGCCGTACTGCCACGCTCAACGAGGGTGGCGGAGCGACCCGCCTGCAGAATGTCGATGCCGGCGTGCGGGACACCGATGCGGTCAATCTTGGTCAGATGCGCGCTGCGGATCTGGACGTGCTCAACCAGGCCAACACCTACACAGACAACCGCATTTCCAACATCATGACCGTCATCGACGACAGGTTCGAGGACATCGACACCCGCCTCGATCGCATGGGCGCAATGAATACCGCGATGACCATGATGGCATCGAGCGCGGCAGGCGTGAACGATCAGAACCGTGTCGCGGTTGGCGTCGGCGCCAGTGGTGGCGAAAAGGCGATTGCCGCCGGATATCAGCGCGCATTCGACAATGGCGCAGTGGCCACCTTCGGCGTCAGCTATGCCGATGGCGAAACCGCTGCCGGCTTCGGCTTCGGGTTCGGCTTCTGATTTACCACAGCGGAAAGCACAGACAGGAGCCCGGCATAGCCGGGCTTTTGTTTACCCGCGTTTATGAAGTAAAACGCTCACCATGGCCAAAGCATCACCGAAATCGCAGGCTCCGTCGAAATCTACGCCAACCGGGCTGTTGCTGGGCTATGCGCGGGTGTCCAAGGACGACCAAAATCTAGACCTGCAGCGCGACGCGCTCACCGCGGCCGGCTGCAGCGAGATCTATTCGGAGAAACAAAGCCGAGCCTTAAAATCCACCGAGCGCGACGAGCTGCGCAACCTGCTCCGGGCACTTAGGCCAGGTGACACACTCGTCGTGTGGAAGCTGGACAGGCTTGGCGGCAACCTAATTGACCTCATTACCCTGTCGGAAGATTTGGCGCGCCGTGGCATTCACTTCCGGAGCATTACCGAGAGCATCGATACCAGCACAGTAACCGGCGTATTGTTCTTTCATTTCATAAGCGCAATAGCACAATTCGAGCGTGGTCGCCTTATAGAGCGCACGCACGCTGGCCTAACGGCCGCGCGAGCCCGTGGCAGAAAAGGCGGGCGGCCGAAGGCGCTCACGCCGAAGCAGATCCGCGAGGCGAAAGCCCTACTCGCCGATCCGGAAATCACGGTCAAAGACGTATGCGAAAAGCTGGGCGTCAGTCGCACGACACTTTACAAATATGTCGGCACGGTCGCGCCGCAGCGTAGCCCGAGCAAGCAAAGCGGTTGATCGCCAGTGTGAGAGCTGGGCAACAGTCGGTGTGACCAGGGCGTCTACCCTGAGCGGCAGTCAGTGTATTGCTTGGAAGTGCCTTCAACCCCCCGGCGACGCGGGCGGGATGTGGGGGATCATGGCAGCACCTGCAGACCTTGCAAGCTTTGCTCCTCCACGTTGTTGCGGCCCTGCGGGTGCAATGCCAGCCAACGGTGCCGCCCAGCTGATCCCACGCGCCCTGTCGGCGCCGGGAGAAACCATGAAGGCACTCGCACAGCTCAAGAAACCAGACCTTAGCCGCGAAGAGAACGACGTCCTGTTCGCGGCCGAACAGATCCTTGCCAAGCGCCTTCGGAATGGCGAGGCATTGACTGACCCGCAGGTTGCCGGCCGGCTGTTGCAAATGCGCCTGGCAGCTTCCGATAGAGAAATCTTTAGCGTCGTGTTCCTGGACACGCGCCATCGCCTGATCGCCGTCAAAGACCTATTTTTCGGGACCATAGATGGCGCGGAAGTACATCCGCGCATCGTCGTCCGCGAAGCGCTCACGTCGAATGCGGCCGCCGTAATTCTCGGCCATTGCCACCCAAGCGGGAACCCAGAGCCTTCGGCAGCAGACCGGGCGGTGACCACCCGGCTGAAAGCCGCACTCGCCCTCGTTGATGTGCGCTTGCTCGATCATTTCGTAGTCACGGCTGGACACCCGCCGCTCTCGATGGCGGCACGGGGCTGGGTCTAACGACCCTGCCTTACCGTTGGCGACGCCGGCAGCTGGTCGACGCACTGCCGGCGTCACCAAAAGGAACGGCCGCCATATCGGCGGCCGTTATTCTGGACTGGTGACGGATCCGGCGCGATCGCCGGCTCAATCCGTCACCAGTCGCCAAGAAAATAGCATAGGCGCAGAAGCCCAGCCCCGAGGAACAGACACATCAGTCCGAGAATGGTGTGCCCAAACAGGAGGTCGGGGCCACGGTGTTCATTGTTTATTTCGCTGCCAAACGGGCACAACAGGCCGCCCAACTGGAAGGAGATCACCAGGACGGCCGCGACAACTACCAGAGCAATCACCACTAGCAATGCACCCTTCGCTGTACGTTTGAGGACTGGCCAAAGGGTCTGGTCCCACGCGCTCATGCTGTCACCTCCGCCCATCCGAAGGGAACCGCGTGGGGAGCCTGCGATGCTCGCCAGGCGTCCACGGTCAACCCCGTATTGCCGGCCTGACGCGCCCAATGAGCACGTTCCTCGTTTATCAGGTCGAGATACCAATATGCGGCGGCATATTCGTCGGAAGTCAGCACCTTGACCTCATTGACGGGCTTACCGGCGGCCGCAGCGTCGGCGCGGGCCTTGGCCATCTCATGCGCTTTGGCGATGGCCAAGCGGATCGGCACCACGTAGGCGGGCGGCAGCCGCAGGGTCAAACCCTTGCTAAGGCAGACGGCCGAGGCGGTATTGACGCGCTCCATGGCCGTTAGCAAACCGTCGTCGGAAATCGAGAGTGTGTCGCCACACTCTTCCGGGCCGCACTTAACATAAATGTCGTGTGTGAAATTCGCGAGGCCGGAGGCCGTGTCGTTCCACCGTGCGTCCACGCCGACACTGACGGTTCCGTGCTCGTCGGCAAAGAACGTGATGCGGTAGTTTTCGACATGACTGTCATAAACACCGAACCAGCTATAAAGCCCGTCTTTGGGCTGATATTCCCACGCTTCGACGCCGTTGGCGTCGTAGATTGTTGCCATGCTCCTTTCTCCTAGTGTGGTGGGGTAACGTCGGTCAGTCTTGTAATGGCGAATGCAGCTTAACAGCGAGGCAGGCCGTAAACGGAACGCCCCTCGCCCACGCCTGCCCGCGGGCGCCGTCTTTCGTTGTTGCGTTGACGGTCGCCACGTAACCGCCGTCGACGTAGAGATCCCATTCCACAATGAGAAAGGGGCGCAGGACGCAGTAAAGCAGTGCATACGTAAGCATCGCCGTTGGAAACATTGCGGTGATGCTTAGAATGAGCCTGAAAAATTCGAGCGCTTCCACGGCCGGCAATCCGTCGTACATCAGGTCCGCGGCGGCAACCGCCGGAATCAGTGAAGCCCCGACGACGATGAAGTGCATGGTGCGAGCTAACTTGTTGGCGTCCATATCCTTTCCTGTGGTGGGTGATTACCCTCGCCGCGGCCGAGGGCTTCCGAACTTCGATGTTCCAGTCGCCGCGGCCGACTGGTGCGAGAGCAGGCGGGGTGCCTGTGCACGGGTGATTGCCGCTCGCTCGGCCGTCATGTTAGGAACGATAATACCGCAGATGCACTAACAATGCACTGACAGTGCACTAACATTGCACTAACAGCCGACAAGCGGTATTGTGGGACACCGCTGATTCTCAGGAGCCGCCGCAATGGCAGAAGAAACCTTCACATTCCGCGTGGACGGAGACCTCAAGCACGCTTTCACCGCGATTGCGCGCAAGAATGATCGTAACGGATCGCTGCTGCTGCGCGAATACATGCGCAAGGTTGTCGAAAGCGGCGGCAAGGACCTCGACACACCGGCATTGCCGGAAGGCGAGCGTGATCGCCGAGCGAAGGCAGTCGCCTACGGCCAGGCATCAACCGCGCTCGAAGGCCTGCCCGTGCCGGCGGAAGCGCGGGATCTTGCGAAGCGTTTTGTTTCTGGTGAATTGTCTGTAACCGAGTTCGCTGCCGCCCGACACGACGGTGGCGGCCATGACCGCTGACATTGAACGCCCCGAGCTGCGCGATCAGCTTGAAGCGTTCTACACGTCCAAGCGGCTCACAGAACTTTATCTATCGCCTGTCGGCGGAAGGTTCGACGCCGCACACCTGCGTGAAATCAACCGCAGGATCTTCCAGGACATGCCCGGCGCGGGCTTTACAGACGTAACCCCCGGCGAGTACCGAAAAGCGGCCCCGCGTGGCGGCGATTGGATCAAGGATCGACGGCTCGAAGGGCTCAACATGGTCACGCATGTGGCCTATTCGCCAATGGATAAAGCCTCCGTGGGCCGGCTGGATAGCGTGCTGGCATCGATCGACGTCGGTAAGCTGGCCAAGTTGAAAACAGCGCCATTCGTGCGCGCAGTGGGCAAGCTGTACGCCGAACTGGATTACATCCATCCCTTCCCCGACGGAAACAGCCGTACGCTTCGAGAGTTCACGCGAGAGCTTGGCGAGGCGTGCGGCTACAACATCGACTGGACCCGCTTCGCTCGAAATCCCGAGGGCCGCAACGTGCTCTACGTAGCTCGCGACCTCAGTGTCAATGCAATCGCGTTGCCGGAGCTTCGCAGCGAAAAGACCAAGCGGCTCGTAACCTTCACCATGGACCGTTTAGCGGGCAACCGTGAGTTACCGGACCTGTTGCGGGATGCCGTCCTGCCAGGCCGAGCGATTGGATTCAGGAAATTGCGTGAAGCCGAGGCGGTGCAGACATTCCCCGAGCTGAAACCTGCCTTTGAAGCGATGAAGAAGGCCGAAGAGTTCGGCCTTTCCAAGTTCCCGGATAATCCGCAGCAACGCCGCGAGTTCGTCGATGCGGTACGCTCTGCCATCGTTGAACGGCTCGATGCCGGCGAAATCAAAGACTTTCGACCAAAGACTGTGAAGAGAGACGACCAGGCGACGCGCGAAAGGGCGCCGCCGAACAAGGAACGAGAACGATAAAAAAGCCGGCAGGTCGGGCAACCTGCCAGCTTTTGTCACCACAACCGATTTCAGGACAGCAATGATGACGAACACGCACACTAGCACACATGCACTAGGGCTTACCAGCAGCCTTGACCCACACGCTCAAGAGCGAATGCGATATTTCGACGAGTTGATCGCGGAAGGCTTTCCGCCGAGCGACGCTCGGACTATCGCGGAAAAGACAAACTTCAACTCCAGGACAATGCGAGCTGGCCGCGAGACGCAACCGCTCGCGATTGGGGATTTCTTCGGGAATCTCCCAAAGCCTACGACGATATCCAAGCACACACAGGTGCGCAGCGATGCGCGAGCGGCAATCGACGCTCGTACCGCCGAGGCCGCTGCGCCGAAGGTCCGCAAGAGGCCGCCGGATAAGCCCCTGGTGGCGACGTACGACTACAACCGATACGAAGACCTGCCGTCGCGCGTGCGTGACCTGATAGAGGCGCATCTGGCGATCGAGGCCGCAGACGCCCGGGCAGCCGGCACGCTGGGCTTTATGACGCGAGCCCTCGCGATCGCCACGCTCCCGCATCGGCGTGTGCAGGATCATCGGTTCATCCGGAAAAACGGCGACTTCACGTTGACAATGTTGACCGCGCATCCCGAGGGCTTGCCGTACGGAACAATGCCGCGCCTGCTGCTTGCTTGGGTATGCACGGAAGCCGTTCGCACCGGGGAGCCCGTTCTATCGCTCGGTCCTACGCTTGCCGGCTATTTGCGTGAGCTGGGACTGAAGAACACAGGCGGCAAGCGCGGCGACATTACGCGCCTCAAGCACGCGATGACCACGCTGTTTTCCTCGATCATTTCGTGTCGCTATGAAGGCCGCGACGCCTGGGCGCTGTCGAATGTTCTTTTGGCTGAGCGCGTGGAATGGTGGCAACCACAGGAACGCGAAGATGCAGGCGCTTGGCAATCAAAAGTCTATCTGTCGCGGCCATTCTTTCAGGAGTGCATCGATCATCCAGTGCCGGTCAACCTCGTGGCCATGAAGGCACTGCGGCATTCGCCGCTTGCACTCGATATCTATGTTTGGCTGACACATCGCATGTCTTACCTCTCCAAGCGCACGGTAATTCCGTGGATTTCCCTCAGTGCGCAGTTCGGCGCAGCTTACGCTACGAATGACCAAGGCCTTCGGGACTTCAAACGCGCATTCCTGCGGGAAATGAAACACGTCATCACGATCTATACAGACGCGAAGGTCGGCACGTCAGAGTACGGGCTGGTGCTAAATCCCAGCCCGACGCACATCCCGCCGAAGGCGGCTCAGAGCCAACCTACCCTGCCCTTCCTCTGACATTGGCGACGGAGCTGGCCACGGCGCCGGCGAGATCCGTCACCAATCGCATAAGCGGCCGCCATTCTCTGGCGGCCGTTTCGTTTGTGCCGCTGCAGTTGATCCAGCTCGATACGGCGCCCCAGCACGGCCGACTGCAGAACCGCTCACATCGAGCGCAGGACGCTTTGCGTGTCATCGCCTGCCCTGCAGCATAGCCGCGCAGCTGCGCACACAAGGGAAGCCGTGCCAGGGCCAGCGGCCGCGATCCGGCCTCGTCCCTGCCCTTGTGTTTGCGGCTTGCAAGCGGCTCACTACGGGCCATGGCTCACGACACTCAGCAAAGCAGTAACGCACGAAGCAGGAGCGGTTTCCTGCAGGGAGGAATGCTTGCTGTTTCGGGAGCTAGTGGAACGGTGTTGCAGCACGCCAACTGTCCGACGAATGGCGACAGACAAGCACCAAAATATGCTATATTGGCAATAACACGACACCAACGGTTCAGGGCTATCGGAGCCCTTTCGGCAAGTGTCATAGGAGGCGGTATGCGTTTTCTCGATGATCTGATTGTTGGTACGGCAACGCGGGTAATCCGCTTCGGCATGGCGATCGGCACTGGTTTGGTCTACGCCCAGGCTTTCGCACTGGTGCTGCTCGCCGGTGCGGCCGTTGTGGTGGTGGGCGGCATGCTGCTGCGTGCTGCTGCAGCTGGCATCGGCGGCTAACCATGGCCAGCTCCCTCGCCCAGGTCTACGGCCGAGAGCGTAACGCTGTAGATGCGATTACCACGGAGATGGCCAACAACGCTTCTGCATTCCTGCGTTGCCTGGAGGCGACAAAGGCGCGCAATGGGGAATTGGCAGAGCAAATGGCAGCGTTGCAAGAGCAGGGATTGATCTACGCGACCCTCTACTGGCGGCCGGACAAGGATGGCGAAGACAAATACCTTTATCTGCATTTCCCACCGGAACGCGGCAAAGAAAGGACACGCCAATACATCGGCGCGGACCCGGAAAAGATCGCTGCAGCAAAGACCGGAATCGCAAGAGCAAAGCATTATGACGTGCTCGCTGCAGAACAGGCAGAACTCCGCAAGCGCATCGATGACGCACATCTTCACTTGGAGCAAGCGAGTTTTGCGCTTGCCGGCAAACCGCGTCTTTACCGTGCCTGGTAGGCACATAACCGAGGAAGGAATGAAAGAGCCGAAACCGTGGGTTTATATGGCCATTAGCTGGACTGCAGTGGCCTGTATGTTCGTTGCTTACAACTCGCCGGTGAAGCCTCCGGATCTGCACCCCGCAGGTCGGGTCATCTCTTCATCTGTCCTTACCGCGCACGATCAGCGGAGCGGAATGACGGTCGGCATCGCATATGGGGCAAACGGTGCCGCAGGGCCGGTCGTCGTGCCCACGACGGATACTGTCCTAACGGAAAACACTCTGGTCCGCACAGACATGTGGGAGCTACTGGTGCGTGGCGCCTGGCTGGTGCCTGTAGGAACCGCGATCGAGGCCGACAAGAACCACAAAGGCTCCCCGATCGCGTGCATCAGCTCCAAGGAGAAGATTGTCGTATCCAAGAAGTGCGTGCGGATCCTGGAATACGCCCAAGTGCGCCCACCTGCAGTCGGCTGATGTGTGTCGCCGCTGACCCTGAGCCCGGCTTACGCCGGGCTTTTCTATGGCGGGATAAGCCTGTGCATAACCCTGTGGACGCAGCAAGTTATCCACGCTGAATCTGTCTTGCGCGCAAGCCACGGAATTTACTGCACAAAACAGACATATCCACGGAACCGAACGCTGATCTTGTCTTAGGCGCTCACGCTGAATCTGTCTTAGGCTATCGCCTTTGAACCAGTCACAAACCCCTGAAAATAAGAGGTTTTCCGGGCCTTGCGAATTTCTACCCTGTATTGATTCAGATTTACCTATAAATCTTCCTGTAGTTGGCTCGCCGCCATCCACGCTATCGCCAGCGCAAGGCAATAAAAAAGCGCCTGCCCTACGCGCCTCACGGCGCTCCGCCCCGCCGCCTACGGCGTCGGCCTATCGGCGGCAAGCCGCCTCAAATCGGCGTGCCCTTCGGGCACTGGTTTTTTTCATGCCGGGCTCCATCAACCTCTGCGGCGACCCACAAGCGTTTTCGCCATGTGGAAAGCGAGTAAAGAGGGCTTTGGAAAGAAGTAAGGGGAACCGAGGCGATCAAATGGCACCGCACGCGCCCGGAGAAAGCCTACAGGAGCGTTTCAGGACTTTCGGTGGGTCTGGTCGCCCGGGAGTACGGGGCGGCTCCTGCGGCGCTTCCTGCGGCCTCGGCCGCAATTGTTTTCCCGTCCGACGAATCATTGCTGCGCGGATGCGCGCAGGCGCCGCACGTCGAATCGTTGAAAAACCTTATAAAACTAGGACTTTCCGCCCGGGCCGCGCTGTTTCTTGTTTGTTGTCTTTTTTGTTTTCCCAATGTTATACTCGGCGGGCGGCAAATCGTGCCGCGCCGTTGGAGCAATCCATGCAAGTCAATCTCTTCACTGGCAACTTGGCCGGACCGCCCGAATTGCTCGGCGTCGGCGAAAAAGCCGTGTGTCGGTTCACGCTGATCGATAATGAATACGTCGGCAAGGATGCCAACCAGGAACCGCAATTTCGGAAAGTGGCGGTCCAGTTTGCCGCGTTTGGGAGTGACGCGACCCGGATCCACAAGCACTGCCGCACGGGCGACCAGCTGATTGTCCATTGGCAGCTGCGCAACAACAATTACGAGCAGGAAGGAAAGCCTGTTTACAGCTACAACTTCAATGTGCGCGAGGTCGTATTCGGCGCACCCGGCGCCGAAAAGCGGGCCGAGTTCGAGCGCCAGGCAGCAGGCTGATTCATGGCACAACCCACACCACGCCTGGATGCCGAGCAATTTACCGCTGTCGCAGCGACGTGCCGGTGGTCCAAACGGGCAATCGACGTCACTCGCGAAATCCTTGTGGATGGTGCTTCGCTGTCGGAGACGGCAGCGAAGCACAAAATGACGGCGAAACACGCCCGCGTGCTGCTGACGCGGTTTCAGGTCTTGGCCGAGAAGCATCGGCTCCAAGCCTTTATGCAAAAAGAGCCGCCAAAGCTGGCGCCGCAAGACCTCACCCCGTTTTCCAATGAGCTGCGGACCCTTCGGGACAAGGGTTACAAGATCGAGCAGATCGTCGCCTACCTCAAGGACAACGGTGTTACCTCATCCGCGACTTCGGTTCGCAAATTTATACGGAGCATCCGGGCATGAAAACCATTGTGTTTGCAAACCAGAAGGGCGGCGTGGGTAAAAGCGCCCTCGCCTGCCAACTGGCCTACCATTTCAACCAGATCATGAATAAGCGCGTCCTGGTGATCGACCTCGACCATCAGCGCAATACATCCAAATCGTTACGGACTGGCGGTTTCGCGACGGTGGCCAAGACTACCAGTTCGATGCTCTTGGCCGATCCGAAAGCCAGCGTTGATCGCGCTGATTTTGTCTTGGTCGCCGGGGATGGCGAGCTGATCAAAATGGAGAAAAAACCGGACAGCCATAACCCCTACGTGAACAATCTGGCGGGGTTCCTGCGTCGCGTCGCAGACGATTTCGACGTGTGCATTGTCGACACAAATCCCAATCCCGACATTCGGCAGCTTGCCGCGCTGGTGGTCGCCGACTACGCATTGGCGCCGATCGAGCTTAACCAGGAAGCTATTGATGGCATAGGCGACCTGCTCCACCACGAAAACATCGGCATTCGTCGCATCACCGCGACCATAAACCCCAAGCTGGTTTTTCTCGGAATCGTGCCGAACAAGGTTGAACCTACGCCTTTCCAGCGTGACAACTTCGCAGCGCTATCGCGAGCGTTTCCCGAATATCTCATTCCGATGACGCCGGGCTTTGCCGCCATCAAGAAATCGACGGCGATTGCCGAAGCGCAGGCCGCAGGCGTTCCGGTCGGCAAGCTGGGTAAGACCAGCGGCCGAGACGCCGCGAGAGAATTGCGGCCGGTGTTCGACAAGATCGCTTCCCTAATGGAGGTTTCCAATGCTTGACCTGTCCGCGCTAAGCGCCCCCTCCTCCTCGGAGTTGGCCGCCAAAGCC
Source organism: Agrobacterium sp. rho-13.3 (assembly GCF_033957765.2). NCBI lineage: Bacteria > Pseudomonadati > Pseudomonadota > Alphaproteobacteria > Hyphomicrobiales > Rhizobiaceae > Agrobacterium > Agrobacterium sp. rho-13.3. The sequence continues at coordinate 45,384 of NZ_CP192779.1, read as the reverse complement.
AACGGCGAGCCGTTGCTCATCCCTCTCGTTGATATCGAGGTTGATCCAGAACAGCCACGCAAGACGTTCGACCCGGTAAAGATGGCCGAACTAACGGCGACGGTGAAAGAGGTTGGCGTCATTTCGCCCGTCTCGGTCGTGGCGCATCCCGACAAGCCGGGAAAGTGGATTCTCCACTATGGCGAGCGCCGCTATCGCGCCTCACTCGAAGCCGGTTTGGAAACAATCCCGGCTTTCGTTCGCCAGCGGCACGACAAATACGAGCAGGTAATCGAAAACCTGCAACGCGAAGGCCTGACTGCGATGGAACTCGCAATGTTCATCGACCTGCGATTGAAGGCCGGCGACAAGAAAGCCGGCATCGCCAAGAACTTGGGCGTCGATGCGGCTGTCGTCACCAATCACTTGGCGCTGATCGATGCTCCACCATCGATCGATGCGCTCTACAACAGCGGGCGTTGCACGTCGGCCCGTGTCATCTATGACCTGCGCACGTTGCACAAGAGCTACCCGGCGGAAGTGGATGCGTTCTGCGACGCAAACGAGGACGTTACCCGTGCTGCCGTTTTGGCTCTTGCTGCACAGCTCAAATCCGCCACGAAGGCAGCACAGCCGCCGTCCGAAGCCGGGGATGCGACCAAGCCCGCCGCCCCGAATTCCTTGGTACGTACCAAGGAACCCGAAGAAGGCGGCGGAAACGACGCCAGCGGCGATGGTAAGAAACCCGCCCCATCCCCTGCCCCGCCGACCGCCGATGACGGTCAAGGCGATACATCGGGCGCAGGCGCAGGCGGAAGCGTAGGCGACGCGCCCGAAGGCACAACCAGCTGGCCGCGAGGCAAAGCGGTTGCCGACCCCGACCTGATGAAACGGCCGTTGCTGATGGTGAGGATCGATGGGCGCAGCGCGGCGGTTCTTCTCAACCGCAGACCAACGACTGTCGGCCTTGTCCATGTCTGCTACGAGAACGGCGAAAAAGCGGAAGTCTCCGCGACGGATTGCGTGCTGGACACACTCACGGACGAAGAAGCATGAACCGTTTCGCAGCGGTCGCCCTGTGCCTGGCGCTTGCATCGGCAAGTGCCAAAGCCGACCAGGGCGAAATCTGCGATCTGTATTTTTCGGGAGGCGTGACCCTGCACGCCGTACCCGTTGCCAAGACAGTTGCAGCGCAATCGCTGGGCCTATCGAAGCGCGACGATATCGGCCCCGGCCTGCTGTTTAGCTGGCCGACTTCAGAACCTCGCGTGTTCTGGATGCGCAATACCAGGGTCGCGCTAACAGTCGGCTACTTCGACGCGGACGGCGTGCTCTTCGACATCGAGGACATGCAGCCAATGACGGACACATTCCACTTCTCACTGCAGCCCGCGGCCGATGCCTTGGAACTGGCGCAAGGTGATTTTGCTCGCCGGGGTTTATCGGTCGGAGCGCGCCTAATCCGGCGCGAATGTCGCAAAGCGCAGTAGAGCAGGGCAGGGCGCACAGCCAAATCGCTAGGGACAGGTCTCACGGCCTGTCCCTTTTTCATGGCGACAAACCGGGGTTCGGGGGCTGGCCCCCGGTGTGCCCGAAGGGCGCGAAGGCAATCGACCACCTAATGCCGAATAGCCCACCCCTGCCGCTCGGAGAGGGCAGGGGCGACGTAGACCCTTGGGACGTTCCAAGGGGCGTAGGAGCGTAGTGGGCTATTGCAGGATAGGCCGGAGGCCGGTAGAGTACGCGCGTACAGCGCTACTCTGGCACCCGTCCGGGTGCGATTGAAGGTCACTAATGAGCACTGAGAAGCCGAGCAGCCCCTACCTAAATCTCTACCTGGGCGACCTGAAAGAGCCTTGGGAGGCTTACTGCGCTGCGCGCAAGCTCAAGCCCGGCGCAGCAATCCGAACTGCAATCGAACAGCAGTTGAAAGCCGCTGCTAAAGCCGATCCGAAAAAGCCAGCGTCATCGGTGCAGCCGGTGCAAGCAGAACAGCGGAGGCGCTACGAGATAACGCTCACCGATTCCGAGAAAGCCGCCATTGCCGCCCGGCTGGACGGCAAGCGGACAATGCGCGACTGGATCGCGTCAGCAATCCGAGGAGCACTGACCAACGAACCGCAATTCGGAGCAGCAGAACAGGCCACCTTGGCGGAATCGAATTACCAGCTGCAGGCAGTCGGGCGGAATCTCAATCAGATTGCCCGGCGTCTCAATGAGCGTAAGTCGGCAGACTTCCCAGCTAAGCGCGTGGCCGATATCGAGAAGATCATCAAAGCCCACACGAAGGCTGCAGCTGATGCGATGCGCGCAGCGGTAGAGCGGTGGCCACTCGTATGACGGCAGCTTTAGACCGTTGGCTGGATGACTTTGGCGCGACGCTCGACCCGATTTATTCACGTGCGCGGCACGTCAAAGGGCCGCGTAAGGAGAAAAGCACGCCCACGGCGCCGAAAAGCCGGGCGACAGGCCCCGCGACGCGGGAGAGCCGGCGAGCGACCTTGGAACGGATCGCGCGAAAATCGCCCGAGGTTATGGTGAAGATCACGGGCGGCGGTCGCAACATGCGCCAGATCAAAGCGCATATGGACTACATATCTCGAAACGGCGAAATCGATGTCGAGGACGAACAGGGGCTCATTTACCAGGGCAAAAAGGACGTGCGCCATGTCCGCGACGCTTGGCGCGATGGCGGTCATACGATCCCCTATGAGGGCGAAGACGGGCCGCGCGAGGCTTTCAACATCATGTTGTCGATGCCTGCGGGCACCGACAAGAGGGCGATCAAGGATGCAGCTCGCGCCTTCGCTTCCGAGCATTTCGATGGCTACCAATATGCGTTTGCAGGCCATGACGACAAAGACCATTTCCATATCCATCTGACCGTCAAAGCCGTCGGCCTGGACGGTCAGCGACTTAATCCCCGCAAGGGCGACCTTCACCGCTGGCGGGTTACGTTCGCCGAACAGCTGCGGGAGCGTGGCGTGGACGCGAACGCCAGCCCGCGCAAGGCGCGAGGCGTCGTTCGGAAGGCCGAACGGCAAGCTCTGCGCGCCATCACTGAACGCAATGGGAAATCGAAGGTGCTGCGCAAGCATCGGGCAGAAGCCATTCAAGAGGCGCGGGGCAGGGGAGAGCATCTCAACCCTGCGCAAGACAGAATCAGCGCGGTGCGGGTTCTGACGTTGAAGGGTTATGGCGAGGTCGCAAAAATCCTCTCCAAAGGCGATGCGGCTGACCGCGAACTCGCGCTGCAGATCGTTGGGTTGGTGAAAACATTTCAGCAACTCAACACGGCGCATCAGAGCCGCGTCAAGGCGATCCGCGACATACTTTCGACGACGCAGCAGAGTCGCGTGGAAGCAATCCGCGAAACACTGTCGTCTCGCGGCCACATAGATGGCAGCCGCAATGAGGGACGCGCCTAAGCGCGTCCAGGCGGCGCTACGCGCCATACCTGCCCATGTCCATTCCTTCCAGCGTGGATGACCAAGCCCGCTCCGCTGCGGCCCTGTTCGCCAGCCCTAGACGCTATCCCAGCCCAGCCAGCCGGCAAGGTTGCCGTCCTCACCCGGTCACGTCCTACGGACGCGCTGCGGCTTGCGGCGTCGCTCTTGCCTGCTGTCTCAACGGGCGGGGATTGCTTGGGCTCACGGCGAAAAGGGCTCTCAGCGAAGCATGGTCAACCACTCAACAACCGGAAGGAAAACCGACATGGGTCAGGGAAAGCAGAAGCAAGAGCCGGCTCCAGGAGCATCTTGCAAAGCATGGGTGGGGGCGGGGAGCGAACCGCTTTTCCACATCGACGCCGTGAATATCAAGACGGGCAAACGAGTTCGGATGACAGCGGAGGCGGACACAGAGTCGGCATGCCGGACCAACTGCAGAAAGCTCACAGCGTACCCGTGGCGTCGTCTCGAACTGATCCCAGCCACCAGCTGACAGAGCACCGATTCACCGGCTTGGCGGAGCCGTCTTTTCCGCCACACACCCACCACCACCAAACGAAGGAGTTTCACGATGAACAGCAACGACAAGCCGACCATGATCCCGTTTTCCCAGCTGGCCCGCACCGACCACAACGCACGGCGCACCAACAAGGCGACGAACATCCCCGCGCTCGCCGCTTCCATCGCCGCCCAGGGCGTGCTGCAAAATCTGGTCGTGAGCCTCGCCGGGGATGGAACCTACGCCGTCCATGCCGGTGACCGCCGTTATCAGGCAATCGCGCTGCTGATCGAGCAGGGCAAGCGAACGGGCGATTTCATGGTGCCGTGCAAAGTCATCGACGTGGGCAACGCCACGGCCGCGAGCCTCGCCGAAAACACCATGCGCGAAGCCATGCACCCGGCCGACGAATTCGACGCATTCGTAAAGCTCACCGAGGAACAATTCACCATCGACCACATCGCCGACGCTTTCGGCGTGACGCCGCTGGTCGTGGAACGTCGTCTGAAGCTCACCAAGGCCGCCCCTGCACTGCTGGAAGAATTCCGCGCCGGTAAAATCACCACCGATCAGCTGATTGCGCTGTGCTCAACCGACGACCACGAAAAACAAGCCCGGGTCTGGCGCAATGCGCAGTCGTGGGACAAGAAGCCGGCCGATTTGCGCCGTTCTGTGCTGGCCGGTGACGTCGACGTGTCCACCGACAAGCGCATCCCCTTCATCGGTGGGCTGCAGGTGTATCGCGACGCAGGCGGCAGCGTGCGGCAAGACCTGTTCAGCGGCGACGGCTCCGGCGGGTTCATCACTGACCCTGTACTGCTGGACGAACTGGTGACGGCCAAGATCAACGCCAAAGCCGAGCAGTACCGCGCCGAGGGTTGGGGCTGGGTTGAGGTGCAATCGGTCCTCGACGATACCGCGATCCGCCGCATGGGTAGGATAGAAGCCGACCCCGACCTGTTGCCCGCCGACGCCAAGGCCAAGATCGAGGCATTGGATGCGGAAGCGGAACGGCTGGAAACGGACAACCGCGCCCTCACGGACAGCGATGCAGACGAATTGACGGAAGAAGAAAGCGATACCTACGACGCGAACGAAGAACGTTGCATCGACATCCGCAACGAAATCGATGACATCGAGGCTGCCGCCGCCGTATTCGCCCCCGAACTAATGGCCAATGCTGGCGTGATCCTTGCCTATGCGAATGGCGAAGTAACGATTATGAAAGGACTGGTCCGCACCGCCGACCGCGGAGCTGTGACGCAGGTAGCCGGCAGTTACGCCGTGCAAGGCGGGCGAGAAACCGAAGCGGCAGGCCGCAAAAGCGACGCGCTGTCCGACGCGCTGCGCCGGTCGCTGCTGGGGCATCGCAACCTTGCCGCACAGACCGCAACGGCAAGCCGTCCGAACGTCGCAAAAGTTCTTCTCGCGTGCTCTATGGTGGAGCGTATCCGTACCAGCTTCGGCGGCGGTTATCGCGGGGCTGGCACGCCCTGCGATTACGTCATCGGCCGGGACGGCTATGGCGGCACGCGGACCTATCACCCGATCACCGACGAAACCGGGAAGGCAGCGGGTCAAGCGTTTCTGGATCGGTGTGCCGAGACGGTGAAAGCGCTTCCGCAAGGCGAGGACGCGCTGTGGGATGCACTTGCGGCGATGCAGCCCAGTGAAATCGACAACATCATCGCCGTTGGCGTCGCCTTGTCCGTCAGCCTCGATAAGGACCACAGCGGACTTACTGCTAAGTTTCTCGCTGCAGTGGAATTCGACATGAGCGAGCATTTCACCCCGACCGCTGAAAACTATCTCGGCAAGGTCAGCAAACCGCTGATCGTGGAGGCGTTGAAGGAAGCCGGGAAGCTCAACGGCAAGGCCGACATCGATGCGCTGTTGGCCATGAAGAAAGGCGCACTGGCCACGGAAGCCGAAAAGCGTCTCGCCGGGACCGGCTGGGTGCCGTCCTTGATCCGCACGCCGAAGCCGAAGACGCCCGCAGCGCCGAAAGCCGCGAAGCCCGCAGCCAAGGCGAAGCCGGAGACGGCCGCGAAGCAGAAGAGCGCCGTCAAGAAGCCCGCGCCGGCAAAGAAGGCAGCCGCGCCCACCGCCAAGCAGAAACAGGCCGCGTAATGCCGCCGCAGCGGCCGGAATACCGGCCGCTGCCCTGCGTTCGCGAATAGGAGCCCGCCGTCATGACGAACATTGCTACCGAAAGAGACGATCCGCTCGAAATCAAACCGGACCCCAACAAGGCGGCCAGCGCCTGCCGGCAGTTGATCCGCGCCCAGGCGGGGCGCGGGCGCATCGATCGCGCACTGGCCAGCGCATTAGCTGCATTCGGCCTGCCGGCCGATTACCTGGACACGGAGGGCGGCCGCTGGAAGTGATCGGCAGCGCCAATGAGGCAAAAAAAACCCCGGCTTGATCGCCGGGGTTTTTTGTTGCGTACCGATCGCATACGCGCCGGCAATGTTGCGCCCGTTTACCGGCCGCCGTCCGCCCTCCACCGGACGCCGCCCTCGCCATTGCCGTTCCAGCCGTTACCGTCGCGCAGCTGGCTGTTGTACCTGGCCAAAGCCGCATCGTAATCAGCAGGATCGGCCCAGAAGCCACCGCGCTCCGGGTCGCCGACGTAACGGGCAACGGTGGCGTTTTCCGGATCGATATACCCATGGCCGCCGTAGGAGCCACAGTGCGAGGGTAGGCTGTTGCGAACGACCGTCCGGCTGCCATCGTCACGCCGCCACACACGCTGCGAGGCGTTGAGCGTGGCCGCGTCGCAGCGGCCCGCGCCATTGGCGATGGAATCCACCAGCGAACGCATGCTGTCGTCCTGAGACGCGGCCGGGCACAAGTTGAGGAAGTTCTTGCGGGCCTTGATCGTGTCGCTCATGCGACGCGCCGTGATGCTGAAATACTTGCGGATCGGCGGCGAGCATTCGCTCGGCCTCGATCCGGTGGACAGGCACAAAATGGCCTCGCAGGCCAGTTTCGTGTCACCCGTGAAACCTTCCGCGCTGGCAGTCGATGCCGTACCGGCCATCGCCACCGCGAGAAGCGTCGCCATTACCTTTTTCATGTCGGTCTCCTGTGACAGTTGCCGCAAGTGATCACCTGCGGATGATTTCGATGTCCACACGCCGATTGAGCGCGCGACCTCCCGAATAGTTGTTGCCGGCGAGAGGATCGGCGGCAGATGCGTAATTCGTCGTGATCGCGATCGCCGGCACGCCCTGGTGGATGAGCCAATCCCGCGCGGCCGCCGCACGTCTCGCAGCGATTGTTTCGTCGCCGGCACTCGGCCTTGTGGCGTCCGTGCGGCCGCGAACCGCGACACGGACATAGCCAGAGCGGAGAAGCGACTGCAGCTCGGCGGCCTGGCGCCGGGAAATGCGGAACCGCGCATCGTTCCACGGGAAATGGATGGATACAGTGCTCGATGCCGGCGCATTCCCCTGCAGAAGTGCAGCTTCCTGCGGCCGATCCGGAAAGACCTGCATCGCCAGGGCGTGCTGATCGCGTGGGGTATTGATTTTGACCCGATCACGGCCGTTGACGGTCGGCGGCTTTGGCGCGGATGCGCAAGCCGCCAACATCGAGGCAACCGCGATGGTAAGAACCAGACCGTGAATCTTCATTGCGTCTCCGTTGTCGCGTTAGTGGTGACGCCGGCAGCACGTCGACGAGCTGCGGCTGTCACCAAGAGAAGGGAAGGGGAGTGGTGACGACGGATCCGCCTCGATCGGAGATCCGCGTCACCAGGTCATGCGCTAACGGGTGCGCTCCGCTTCGCGCTCGACCTGGGGCCGGGCGCGTTCCGCGCCGCGGTCTTGCGCCGGCGCGTTATGGTCGAATACGCGGACTGGCGGTAGCCGTCCGGCCTTGTCCTCGCGATCAACTCGATCATTGATCGCCTGCAGTACCAGCTCGCGATGCGCTGGATCTTTCACTTTGTCGGCCATGACCGCAGCCGCGACGGCTTTGACAATCGAAGCCCGCTCGCTTTCCGGTGCCTTGGCCATGTCCCAACTGTTTCGGCGCGTGTCGATCGGCTCGACGCCGATTACCTTGCCCTTCTCATCGCGCTTGTTCGCCTCGACCGTCACGTCCTTGTCGCCGGCGAATGCGACCTTGATCGCCTCGCCGACTTTCACGCCGCTTTCCGCGAATGAGCGCTGCAGATCCTTGCCCCAGACAGTTTCCGCGCCCTTGGCGGTGGCCAGGGTGACGAAGTAGCTGGGCCGCTCTTGCGGATCGTGCTTGTAGTTCGCTGCACCATGAGCGAGCAGGATGCCCGCGTAAGCCCTTACAGCGCTCTTACCGGCCTGTTGGTCCTGCGAGGACGCTCCTGAGGCCTGCAGGCCGCGAGCAGGCTCCTGCGCACGCTGGGGAGCTTCCTGCGGCCGCTGCACGGCTTTGTCGGCGCCGCGGTCGGCCTGCACCCGCTCCGGCACTGCCGCGACCACGTTGCGCTCTTGCCGCTCGCGCATCGTGGCCAGATCCTGCAGGTCCTGTTGCTGCGGCTTGTAGCCCTTGACCTCCATTCCGCGAAGGCTGGCTTCCAGCCACGCCTCGCGGCGGAAATCCGGATGACCCGACACGGAAATGGTCTTCCAGCCCTTGGCGTCGGCCATCGTGACCATAGCCTTCGCCACCCGGTCATCGTTGGTTGCCGTCTTGAGGGAATCGCCGGCATCGCGGAATGCCGTCTTAGCCGGCTGATCCTTGAAGCGGAATTCAGACCCATGCACGCGAAATTGCGAATGGATCCGCTCCGTCAGCTCGATGCGCCGATTCTTCTCATCCTCGGTCATCACCAAAGGCGAGAAATCCGGCTTGCGGCCAGCCAGCTCGTCCAGGTCGTTCCCACGATCACGCCGCTTCGCATCTTGTTCGAGGAACGCGACCCGCTGCGCTCCGGCTTCCATTTCACCGCGGTGACGATCGCGCTCGCGCTGGGCTTTAGCGGCATCCAACGCTTCACCCACGTCGATATCGCCGGTCTTCGCTCGATCAAGATCGACCTTGATCACGTTGGGCTCTTTTTCGCGGAGCACTTCCTGGAACGTCGATCGGCCGTGATAGCGAGTCTGTTGCTCGACATTCGGGCCTAATCCGCGGTCATCGTAGTCGGCGGCGTAATCCTTGATCTTGTTGTCGATCACGCGGAACTCGGAACCCTGCAGATAAAGCCGATGCGCTTCGTGCGCATCGTCCGTGGTCAACAGATCGCGATAGAGGCCTTTCGCGTCCTTGGCCTGCACGGTCCATTGGCCGTCCTCCTGCAGCGCAGGATGCCGCTGCTGCATGCCCTCACGAAATGCACCGGCGCGAGCGGCCTGGGCGTCACCGGCATCGCGTGCGGCCTGTTCGGCCGCCCGGCTGGCCAGCTCGGCTGGACTGAGGCCGTAGGCGTTTGACAAGGTCTCGCCGGTCAACGTGCCGCGCTGCTCTGCTCGTTCGCGGATTGCCTTGCCGTTGGCTTCGCCGACGGTGCTATCGAGGGCGCTGGCGTCAAGATCCTTGAACCGCGCCACCTGCTTTCCACCAAGATGGAAAGACACGGTGAAGGCCTCGCCGCCCTCGCGCTCGGATCGCTCGAAACGGAGGGAGGTTGCGGGCTTGTCGTCGATCATGGTGACCCCGAAGGCTGGCCGGAGGCCAGCCTCGGGGGCGTCGTTCGTTAACGTCGCCATGGTCATATCCTCAGCGGTCTTGCGACGGTTGCGGCTTGCCCTGGGCCTGCTGCGGCGCTTCCTGCGCCTTGGCCGACTTCTCAGGCTCGGGTTTCGCCTTTTCCGGATCGGTCTTCGACGCTTCCGGGCGATCCTTCTGCAGCTCGGAGACGACCCGTTCCGTCACCTTGTCGAAATGCTTTAGGAATTCAGCACGCTGCTTCGGGGAGCTGATGTTCTGCTCGGCGTACTCCCTGGCCATCTTGGTATACAGCTCGGTCATCGTCGCTTGGTAAAGCGACTTGCCGCCTTCACGCTGCTGTTGCTCTTTTTCGGCGTTGTGCGGATACATCGCCGCGCCCTTGTCGGCATCACGGTAATGGATCTGCACGTTCCGGCCGCCCAGGTCGTTGTTCGCGGCACGACTCAAGAGCGCCGCGCCCTTGATTTCGACCTCAGAACGATCATGGACGATCGCCGTCTTCTCGCCCTTGCCGATCGCCTGGACGATGAACTTGTCGTCCGCATGGACGACGCGGCCCTTGTAATTGCCCCCGTCCTTGGCCGGGTAAACGTCTGCAGCCGTGCCCATTTCCTTGGCTACGAGCTGCCGGATCGGGGTAGGAATCTCGGCGGGGTCCATACGGTATTTCGGCGCTTCCTTTGCATTATCTTTGCCGGCGCCGGTGCTGCTGGTGGGGGCGGTGTTGGTCTCACTGGTCATACAGGTGTCTCCTAGTGGTGGGCATTGCCCGCTTCTGCGTCCTGACCGGAATGGCAGGATCACGAAGATCAAAGAACCTAGTTGCGGCTAGTGTCCTGTCGCAATTTCGGGTCTGTCAAGAACGGATAAATCTAGAATCGAATCGTTACTTGGAAACTCGTCCGGCTCTACTTCAAGCCATTCGGGTTCATCTTGCACGAAATCCGGAACGTCATCCGGCATATCGTCAGATATTTCGCTGACATAGAGGTCAGCCATGTCGATAGCCGGGAGAACGTCGCCCGGCTCGTCTTGCGCCTCGCCCTCGGCAATCGCTGGCTGTTCGGCGGGAAGATCATCGCTCGCGGATGTTTCCGCATCGAGCGCGGCCAGCTCGGCCACAGAGGCCGGCGAAGACGAGCCATCGCTATCAACGTCGTCATCGCTCTCGTCCTCGGATGGACGCTCGATCCCGTTTGCCGCGAAGAGCACATCAAAAAACTCATGCACGGTGCTTTCCACGTCCGCTGGCGTAGCGCCCGCCTCAACGACTGAAATCGCGCCGGTGTCCAGGGCAAGGCGGCTTAGGTCCACACCACCGGCAAGGTCAGCCGTCGTCGCCTCACGGGAGCGATTCTCGGTAAGCGCCTGGTGCAAGTCGAAATCTAAGGTCGGCACGGCTGCCGCCAGCTCGCCGGCGCCCCAGGCTGTTTCGAGCTGGGCGCGGCTGGGCTTCGCCGGAGCCAATAACCCAAAGAAGCGCGGCGGATTCACCAGCGACGGCGAAACCTCGCGAAGACGCGCGAGGAACACTTCATCCTCGTAATAACGAATTTTATCGCAGAGGATCGGCTTCGTATTTTCGAGATTGATGATTTGCTTGCTCTGGCTCAGCTCCTTCAGCTCCTGCGGCAGCATGAGCGGTCGCCGCTGGTCGGAGACGGATTCACTGCTGCCCGGGCGGCCCGCAAGCTGCCGGCTCTTCGATGTCGCGCGAAATGTGTAGGTGCCGAGCATTGCGGAATACTCGTCCGCATCGCGCTGTTCGCGTGGCGTGTAGAGGATTTGACACGCATGGTTGGTTATCAGCGTCCGGGCGCTTTCCTTGCCGTAACCCTTTCGGGGTTCGGCTTCGAGCTGGCCCGGCGACTGGATGATTGACATCAGCCGCATGCCGTAACCCGCCATGTAAGCGTTCGACTTATCGATGACGGCAATGCGGCCGGGAGCCGCGAATTCGTCCATCAACAGAAGACATTGGTATTTCAGGTCAGGCCTAGAACCGAGCACATCATCGGTGTTGAGGTTGATCAGCTGGGTGAAGAACAGGTTGAGGATCAATTCCGCCTCAGCCAGCTTGTTGGCCGGAATGCACAGGTAAATCGACATGCGGCGTTTGCGCACGTCGCGCAGATCGAAATCGTTGCCGCTGGTGGCGGCGTCGAAAATCGGACTCGCCCACAGCGTAAGCGGAGCATTGAAGGACGCCATGATGCTCGAAAGCGTGTTATCCGAAGTCCCGAGAAACCGGCTCAATGCGTCGAGACAGGCAGACGTGAGTGGTGGGTCGCCAACGCCGTCCCAAACCTGTAGCGGTAACATCTTTGACGCATGGTCCACCTCAGCGCCTGCAGCTTCAAGCGCCTCGATAAGCGCGAGCGCAGCATCTTTTTTTAGCTCCTTGGCGATAACTACGGGTTTCTTCTTCTTTCGCGCCGATGGCACGTCATCGAGCAGCATTTCCGCGTCTGGCCTATCCATGCCGAGTTCATCGCGCAGAACGTCGATTACGGCCTCGTCGTCATCGCCGACGTCGAGCACCATCACGTCCAGGTGTTCGCGGAAATTCCGGGTGTTGACGATGCCTTGCAGGTAGTCCTTTACGGGCATGCCCTTGCCGGATGACTGGCGCAGCATTTCGCCGATCGTGCGCGGCAGGCCCTTGGTCTCGAAAACCATCAGGCCGATCCCGAGGAACAGGTTGCGGGCGGCTTCATCAAAGAACGGATCTTTGCCGGCGCCAGGGTAGAGCGCGGTTGCGATAGCAAGCAGTTCCGTTACCTGATGGCGCGGATTGTCGCTGACATAACCCAACGGGTTATAGCGATGCGACTTACCGTTCAGATCGAACGGATTGAACAGAAAACACTCCTGCCCGTGGCGAGCGCGATAGCCTGACGTGATCGCGTGGTTCTCGCCCTTCACATCCAGGACAACAAGCGACTGCGGCCAAGCGAGCAAATTCGGAATCACGATGCCGACGCCCTTACCGGAGCGCGTTGGCGCCGCCAGCAGCACGAACTGCATGCCGCCGAATGTCAGGAACCGCTTGCCCAACCGGCCGACGATGATTCCGTCGTCACCGTCTGAAAACAGCCCAGCGCGGGCGACTTCTGCAGGGCTGGCAAACCGTGCCTCGCCGTAGAGAGCGCGGCGCTCGCGCATCGCGCCGAAGATTGCAGCGGCAATGAGCCCGAATACTGCGAAGAACGAAATGCCTGCAGCAGCAAGCAGGCGTTTGGCGACAGCCGGATCGCCCTTGTAGGCCTGCCAATAGGTCCACCAGGTCCAAAGATCCGTCTTGCCCATCGGATTGACCTTGGCCAAGCCGAAGAAAACGAAACCGGCGACCCACATCGCACCGACGCAGGCGGCCGCGAGTGCGACGAGAACGAAAATGACCTTTGCAGCGGTGGCGGGAGTCATAGGATCCTCAGTAGGGAAATGGCGCTGAAATTGTCTTGGTGACGGATCCCGCCGGCGATCGCGCGGCCGCCGTCACCAATCCAAGGGCGCAGATGGAAACGGCCGCACCCCGAGCGGGTGCAGCCGTCTGTTGCGGCAGTGGTGACGCCGGCAGCGCGTCGACGAGCTGCAGGCGTCACCATCGTGGCGGGTGAACCGCGGGCCGTCATTTGCCGGAGCCCGCCATGGCTTCGCGCTTGCGCTCAGGCCGGTAATAAATCTCGGTGATATGTCGGCCGCGGCCGCCGTCTACGTCATTGGTCACATGCACGACGACGTCGACCAGCAGATAGAGCAGGCGACGGATCGCATCGAAGGGCAGCTCTCGCCCCTGCCTGTTCTGTTGGACCATCAACGCAAGCCGCTCGAAGGTCAGATCGCACGAACCGGCATGGCAAGACGTAATGCTGCCCGCGTGGCCGGAGGCGGCCACATTGAGAAAATCATATGTCTCGCCGCTCCGCAGCTCCGCGAGAAGGATGCGCGTAGGCTTCATGCGCAGGCAACTTTTCAGGAGCGATGCCGCATTGACCTCGGCATCCTCCTTGGCGGCCGCCGGATAGAACAGATGGACGTGATTGGGATGGTCCGGGAGGAACAGTTCCTGCGTGTCCTCGATGGTGATGATCCGCTGTTCCGTAGGAATCTCACGCATGAGTGCCTTCATGAGCGTGGTCTTGCCGGACCCTGTCTCGCCTGCGACGACGATGTTTTTCTCTTGCTTGACCGCAAGGCGTAGGAAGGCGAGGTAATCGCCGGAGCTGTGCAATTCCTTCAATTGCTGCTCGGCACTCGTCAGGCCCGAAGCGGCGGGCCTCACGTGTTGGAAGAAGCCCGCCTTCTCGTAGTCGTCGAGCGTGTGACTTGCCTTCGACGGCTTCCGGATCGTGTAGGCGTATGTGTAGGCCTCGCATGCCGGCGGCCGCACAATCTGGATGCGCTGCTCACCGGGGAGCATGCCGGACAAGATCGGATGACTATCGCTGATGTCCTGGTTGCCCGAGAACTTGGCGACCGCAGTCGCCAAGCCCGAGCAATGGTCCAACGTCATGGCGGGGCAATCATGGCGTTCCCAGTGGCTGGCCCGCTCGATGAATACCTCGCCAGGCCGGTTGACACAGATTTCGGTAATGCTCGGATCTTCCATCCACGCATTGAGCGGTTCGAGGTACGACAGGACCGAGGTAGCGCGGCTGAATTCCAGAACTTCACCGGGGTTCGACACGGTACACCCCCGAAAAATCGAGATCGCGAGCGATGAAGATGCCGACCTGCTCACCCTGATTTTTTGTCAGCGTCGGCGGAATGTTGATGGTGCTCTCCAACGCGGTATTGGCCATCTCCGACGCTGCGTCCGACGTGTTGTCGGTCTGGATCGTCTGCGACTGTGACGAGGACGACCGCTGCTGCGTCGCATAGGCCGCTGCGTCATCGATGATGCTGAGAAGCATCGCGCCGCCGAAGCGTTTCCAGAAGTGCGTATTGACGTGGCCGGGGACACCCGCGCCGCCAAGGGCATCCGTCGCGGGAGAATCGAGGTCAACAACAACGCCGAACGGGGTCTTGATCCGGGTCCAGAGAACATAGATGCGCTCCATGCCCTGTTTCATGTTGGCCTGGTACTCGCCCGTCACGATCGAGCCGCGTTCGACCAGCAGCACCTTGCCGTTGTCGCTGAAAACATCGCGCGTCACGCGGCAGGCGGTCATGCCGGGGACCGTGGAATCGAGGCGAGTCTGCAAGGCGCAATTGATGAACGCGCCTTTGGCCAGAATGTAATTCCGGTTGCCGAGCATCGAAGCATTGCGCTTCGGCGTCTTCGTCCCCGTCAGCATCCCATCGAGCGGGCCGCCGCGAGTGTCGGCTGCAGCGTCTGTCGCAGGATCAGCGGCCGTCGTCGTCGCGGTAACCTGACTGGGCGTCCCTTCGATCATGAGCCCGGAGACAGACTTATCCAGGGACGCGGGAGGCGGCCCTACCGGCAGCCCGTCCGTGCTCGTTTCTGTCGTCGTCATGGTGCCAGGCAGAGCAGGCTGTGTATCGGCAATGGCCGGTACCACTGCCGGCTGTTCGGCTTCCGGGATGACCGGAGCAACGAACTTCCGCTCCGGAACTGTCGATTCCGCGGCCTTCGTTTCCTTGACCGGCGCGTCAGCGCTCTTGCTCAATGTCCAGGCCGCATAGGCGGCCACAGCCAGGAGAATAAACAGGAAGAAAACAGCGACAAGAGCGCGGCCGCGACCCGATCGCTTTACCGCGTTGACGCTGGGCATTCCTCGATCGCCGTCGAGTGCGGCGACTTCTTCGTCGCGGCTGCCCGGATAGTGCGAACCACCCTGTCCGGTAATCGTCATTTCGCTTCCTCCGCAATGATGGTGCGCTTCACGCCAGGAACCGTCGTTCCGTCCTCTGCAGGCCGGCCTTGCGGATCGAAGCGCTCGTTGTAGATGCCGACGACGGACTGCCCGAGACGCAGCACAAGCGACTTCGCCACGCGATGCACGACCAGGATGTCAGTGGCGGCAGGATCCACGTGCGTGTCGATGATGGACTCGCTGCCGTCGTCGGCGACGATGTAAACGGTGGGGAAATCGCGATTGCCCGGGAACCGAATGTAGGTGAAACGGCCATCGTCATAAGCGAGGCTTGGCGCGATACCGGACGACTTCTTGCCGACCTGCATCGTGTAGTGCCAGTTGACCGGCGAAGCCTTCGCCGACAGGCGGTTATCAACCTCGCGAGTGCGCGCTTCAGCTTCCGCCTTTGCGCGTTCTTCGCCCGGATAACGGAATTCGACACGATAGGCCGCTGCCTGATTCTTCGCAGGCTCACCGCTGCTATCTCCGGGCAACAGCTGGAGGTCGAAGTCGTAGATACGGAGCGTGGTCGTCACCATGAGATTGGTGTTCCACTTTCCGGATTCGGGCCTGAGCACTTCGGTGTCGCTGATCTTCACGGACTTCGGCTTGATGAAGAGCATGTTGCCGGCAGCCTTGAATTCCCATCCCTCGGTGAAGCCTGATGCGCCGCTGACGACCTGTTCGCCCGGCGCGAAGACGATGCGGGAGCCAAGGCCCGGGAGCGTCCGGACGAGAACAACATCGCCGGCGTTGTAGTTCACGTACTGGATTCGCGCGTCGTAGCGGGAGCCGGTAGGAACATCGACGGCAAAGGCGGTTCCCGTCATGGCGAATGCCATGACGGCCGCGAGGACGAAGGCCTTCATTGCGTACCCCCGGCCAATTCGGCGTCAGCGCGGTAGCTGGTCACACGGAAGCCGAACGGATTGATCAGCTTGGTTGATTCCCGCCCGAAGGTCGCAGGCTTGAATTCGTAACCGATCGTTGCGACCCAGACCTGCGAAGTGCCGGGGCTGGACGCATCGGTGACGCGCTTCGTCGTCTTCACGAAGCGGACAGTGCCGATGTTCTTGCCACTGGGGACGACGCTGACAATCTTGATTGTCTCGCGAATAGTTGCGCCGTTGCGCTTGTCGAGCGCGTTCTCACCCTCGAAGAGCTTGGCGTAGGCCGCACCGACTTCGGGCGACGAAAGCAAGCCGACCGTGTCGTAATCTTTTTGGATCGTGTACCAGTCGTAAGTCTCGCGAGCCTGCACGTACTGGCCAAGCCAATACTTATCGTTTGCCTCGCCAAAACTGACTGTCTGCTCGTCGACGGCAGTCATGAGGTCCGGGCGGCCGGTCTTCTGATCGACCAGCCAGACATACGGTGTGTTTTCTTTCAGCGGCATCATCACGACGATCGCAGCGCAAGCAGCGAAGAGCGCAAAGACCAGAAATTTAACGACCCACCAGGCGCGGCGTTCGCTTCGCGCATTGAGCCGGTTGATACTCTCCTCCCAGCTGATAGCGCGTGCGAAATGAGTGTTTTCAGCGGTGGTTGCGGCAGCCTGCTGCGCGCCCGCTGGGCTCTGAGCAGCTTGGGGCTGCCTATCCTTCGAAGATCCGAGCATTGGTTACTCCCCCGGCGTGGTGATGGTGGGTGTGGTGCTTGCCGGAACGGCGTACGGAACCGTCTCCGGAACGACTTTATTGACCGGCACGCGAGGCATGCCGTCGAGAGCTGGGATGCTTGCCTGGGTGCTGACGCACCCGGATAGCAAAGCGCCGAAGATCAGCGCGGTAATCGCTTGTTTCATGTCTGCTTCCTGAAATGGTGGGTGGCCGATCTGGTGCATTGCGGTCGCGCCGCAATGATACATCTTGGCTAGCTTTAAGTGCTAAGAAGCCACGTTATGACGCTGGGCATATCGCTACTGCCCTCGCATTTTTCCGCCCTTGGCGGGGCCCCAATGCGCGAACATGTTCGAAAAGACTTCTTGTCGATAAGCCGGATTCCACATCGTGTTACCGGCCGCGAGGTGGTTAGTTCGGCCAGCCGTAACCATCATCCCAGACTGCATATCGCGACGAGTGCTCGTGGGATTGACGACGCCAGCCGCCGCGCGGCCCACGCTCGCAGGACTAGAGAGCGCCCTTGCCGTTCCGCTTGCAATGTTGCTGAGTGTGATCGCAGCGCTGGACATGCCGCCCGCCAAGCCGGCCGCATGCGACTTGACCTCATAGAGCAGGATCAGCATCACGATCGTGATGCCGGAGAGCCGCAGAGCCGCGAAAAACGGACTGTCCGCACTGCTGTTGATGTCGGTCGCCGAGACTACGATACCGAACATTTTCAGCGCGAACGCCAACACGGCCGAGATAAGCGCAATGGTCAGAATCGTGGTCATGATCGAGCCGAACCAGCGATCGAAGAACCCCCGCGTGGGCGTCCACATGAGAAACATGACAAAGAGCGGGCCTATGCCGAGCAACAGCTCCAAGAGGGTCTTGGCCACGATGATCATGGCTCCGCCCGGAATGGCGAGAACCATCGTGGCCACCGCGATGACGATGGCGACGATATATTCGCCAAACATCATGCCCATCTCGGTAACCCCGCGATTGCCGGCACTCTCCCAGGCTTCACCCGATAGCGTCCAACCCTGGCGAACCGACTCGTCGATCATCGCGTAGACGTTCGCAGGCGCCGTGCCTTGCTGGCCGGCAAAGGCCTGCGTCAAGCCGGTTTCCAGATCGCGCACGCCGCCGGCTACGTTATCGAGATAAAACCCCGCGTTTAATGCGAATGCCGCGATGATCGCGAACTTGCCGGCAGACAGCAGGATCGTGCCCATGCTGCCCTGAATCTTGCCGAAGATGATCAGATAGCCGAGGTAAGCGTAATACACGGTCGTCAGAAGCACAGCCGTAGCCGTCACCTTGGCGATGATCGCCGGCGCCGTCGAATTCACATAGGCATCCATCCCGTTTGTGATGGATGTCCCGATGAACTGAAAAATCATGGGATCGTCCATATCAGCCGCCCCCGCTCTTCTGCAGCGGCGCAAGCGGCGCGATACCCGTCCGTGCGTTGTCCAGCTGGTTTTGCGCGGCCTGCGCATTAAGGCAGTTGGCCGTCAGCTCAAGTTCGCCGAGGTTGGCCTTGCAATCTGCCAGCATGGCGGCCCGCTCCGGCGCATGGTCCTTGTACCATTCGACCGTCTGCGTCGGCGCGGCGTCGCTGCAGGCGGCCAAAAACAGGCACGCGATAAGCGCAATGTTGATTTTCATGGTGCAACCTCCGTCGAATGAGGATGCCGGCGAGAGCCGGCATCCAGGGTGATGCTGCAGGGTCAGAACGTGGCCGGCTGCAGAGGAGCGACGCCCTTGCGGGCATTGGCCTTGGCGTTGATTTCGCGGCGCTGCTGTTCGAGCACCTTGTCTTCAGCCGCCGAAACCATCGCGTAGAGCTGCATTTCCGTCTGCGAGTTCGCGATGGCCGCCTGTTCGGTGGCAATGCGGGCCTGCAGCTCAGCGATGGCCTTCGGATCGGTCGTGGTGCTGATCGCGCCCATAAGCTGGTTGATCTGCGTCAACCGCTTCTTTGCGGCGTCGAAGGCGTCCATGACGTTGCCCTTGTCCTGGGCACCCTTCACCGCCATTGCCTCGCAGGAGCGCTTGCTCTCCACGCTCACGATAGCCTGGCAGGCGTCGTAGATCTTCGCCTGCTGGTAGACCTGCGCACCGCGGCCGGTCAGCCCCTGCGAACCGCCGGAACGGACGGAATCGTAGACGGACTGCCATTCCTTCGGGAGGTAGTCCTTCAGTTCGGGATTGTTGAAAACATCGCCGAGGTTGCGGGTGCCGGTGACAGCTTTGTACTGCTGTTCCAACTGGGTGATCTGAGCTTCCATCTGCTTGTACTGCTCGACCCACTTCTTAATCGTCTCGATTTGCGCGAGCTTGGTCTGCGAGTTGAGCATGGCATCGGTCACCGGGATCTGCGCGTGCGCGCTCACGGAGACCAAAGCCAGCGCACACGCCAGCGATAGCGTTTTCAGCGTTTTCATTGCTATTTCCTCATGTCAGGGGTTCGGGACGATGCCTTCCTCGCCGCGATGCGATCGAGGTAGACGGGAATCCACTGCGCAGGATCGTCCCCGACGTGCGCAATGACCTCATCCAGCACCACGTTGTTAGCCGTGTCGCCGGACAGGATGCTCAATTCATCATCGAAGCCGCGCAGATCGAGCTGGCACAGCATCGACTGGCCATTCTGCTTGACCAGGAACATGCGGCTCTTCTCCGGAAGCTGCCGGATACAGTCGAATTCTTCGACCGTGCAGCCAAAGCCATCGACGTATTCCGAATAGATGCCGTCCGGGTTCGGAAGAAAAATCTTCGTTGCCGTCTGCTGGATCAGCTGCGCGGCGATCTTCGACTTGAGCAGCATGCTCGGCAGCTGGCTGGCGAAGACGCCGAGACCATTCTTCTTACGGATCGTCAGCTGATTATTGCCGGTGAACTCGGACATGGCCTCAGCACCGCGGCCCTCACGGGCCTCGATCCACTTCCAAACCTCGTCGATCCAGTAGATGAAGCGGCGGCCGTCGATGACCGACTCCATACGATGGAGCAGGTACATCGAAATCGGGGCGCAGGTGTCCGGGTTGTCCAGGAAGTCCGTCCCATCGAACCCGTAATTGTCGTGCGTCGTGAAATCGATCTTGTCTGTCGTGTTGTCGAAGACCCACGCGAGCGTGCCGCGTTTGCCGTGTCCGTCATCGATGCACCACTTGGCCAAACGCTTGGCCACGCTGTTTTCACGGTCCTTGGCATCGCCGCCTTCGGTGATGTTCTGCAGGACGATGGAGAGACGCCGGGCGCCTCGCGGAATCGATGGCGACATGACCTGCC
The DNA here is from genome assembly GCF_033957765.2 of Agrobacterium sp. rho-13.3. Classification (NCBI taxonomy): domain Bacteria; kingdom Pseudomonadati; phylum Pseudomonadota; class Alphaproteobacteria; order Hyphomicrobiales; family Rhizobiaceae; genus Agrobacterium; species Agrobacterium sp. rho-13.3. The sequence continues at coordinate 25,073 of NZ_CP192779.1, read as the reverse complement.
GGACGGCATGCGAAATGCGCGAATCGTCGGCGACGCTGATCCGATCGCCGCCCTCGGTCACCAAGACTTTCACGAGGCGTTCGAGGAACTGGATATTGCTTTCGGTCGGCTCGATCTGGAACGGATTAAACCCTGTCGGTTCCCCGTTCTTGATCGTCAGATACTTGCCGCCAATCGCAAGGATTGTCGCCTTCGCGCCCTGGTCCTTGTCGAAAAACACATTGGTGAAGCGGTCTCCGTGCCGGAACTTCTGCGCCATCGCGAGGCAGAAATTCATGAGTACCGTTTTGCCGGTGCCCGACTTGCCGATGATCGCGGTATTGCCCAGAACCTTTTTATCAAACGCATCCTCCGCACCGTCAGAGGCGTGGAAATTCAAGAACGCCGGCTGGCCGGAAGGCGTCTTGAGCATCGTGATTGCTGGCCCCCACGGATTGCCGTCGCGCTTGCCGGCCCGGAAATTGTGGAACGGTGCAAGGCCCGCGAAATTCTGCGTCGTCAGGCGAGCCACGCGCGGCCGGTACTGCCACGTCGCCGGCAGCTGGGAGTAAAACGCCGCATCCGTCGCGGTCGTCGCGAGCGCAGCTAAAAAGCCGGCATTCTGCAACGTCGTGAGTGCCGCTGCAGCATTGCGGCGCACCGATTCCATGCCGGAAATGCCGCCTTCCTCGCGGCCGAAAACCATCAAGCCGTAGTGGTATTCGCCCATCGCGAACTCGCCGTCGATAAGCTGATCGAGTGCAACATCGAGCTGCCGGATCTGCGACGTGCCGGCGTCGTCCATGTTGGCCATCCGCTGGCGCTGCTTCTCCAGGAAGTCCTTGGCGTCATATTTCGGAATGAACGAGAACGACTGCGTCTCCACGAACTCATAGTCCGAATACATCAAGCCGTTCAGGATGCCCGGTTCCGTCGAACTGTTGTAATCCTTGAAGTCGATGGCCCGCGCATACCGGGTCTGCAGCGGCGCGTTGATCTGTATCGTTTCGGTGCCGACATGCACCATGGCATTGCCCAGGTATTCATTGAGCGGTGCCTCTGGCACTCGTACGGGCTGCATCACGCCCGTGATCAGGTAATTGTAGAAAGCCAGCTGGGACGAAAGCAGCGCGCCATCGGCGCCGGTGTAGGTCCGCAAGCGCTCGATGCCGCGCCTGTCATTGCCGTAATCCTCCATGCTGGATTCAAACCGCCCACAAAGCTCATCGAGCTTCAACAGAACGTCATCGATATCGGCCTTTGCTTCTGCCGGGCTGCGCTTGGCCGCCCGAGTCAAGAGACCGCCGGTGCGTGACAGCTCGCGGCGGTAAACGATGGTCAGGTAAAGCTCATTTGCCATGATGCGATACGCGCCCTGATCGCCCTCGCGCGTGCCGTCGAACGTCTGGTAATACCTGTCGTTCAACGACTGGCAGAACGAGTTGTCATAGATCGCCGACAACGTATCTGCCGACCGGCGCCGGACCGTATGCTTCCAGATCGCAACGTGTGGCGACGCTATCGAGCGCAGGAGGGTGTTGAGCTGTTCCTTCCGGCGCAAAATCTCGTTGACGTCTGCTGCCTCGAAAGCGACACCCGGCACGCGATAGGTCCGCATGTAGGCGTTGCCAACAGTGCTAACCGTGTCCGGAGCCACAAGGCTCCGGAACGGAATGAAATCCTGCAGGGCGCGAACGCCCCGCAGTTCTGCGTCGTATTTCACGGCGGCGTTCATCAGTCGGATCTCCGCTTGGTATAGGCAAGGGGGCTGTAGGACGACGCCTGCCAGAAACGCCCTGTGCGATTGAGGTGAATGAGGCGAAAGCGCAGCTTGAGGCCCAGCAGCCGGAACTTTTGATCGTCGTCCTTAACCATCGCCCGCATGATCGCGACCGAGGCCGGAACGGCGAGGATCAGATAAAACGAGACCCAGAACGCCAGGAGCATGAGTGAGCCTGCGACGAGAATGCACGGCACCACGGGAACCCCGAACAACATCGGTGGCCGCGTGCAGCCCTTGAACAGCGGGTCGCCCCTGTACCCTGCCGCGTAATCGTCGGGGCTCCGTGGTGCCGTCATGGTCGCGGCCCCTTACTGCAGGAGGAACGAAGCGATGGCCGCGGCGCCGCCGACCAGGAAGCCGCCGATCAGCACCGGCACGACGTCCATGAAGCGGGCGCTCATGAACGCGACCTTGTAACCAGCGAAGATGATGGCGATGGTCACGACGCCGACGGAAATGACCTGCAGCGTGTCCACGACCGACTGCACCGCCGAGTTGGCTTTGTCCAAGCCCTGGGCTCCGGCCGGCCCTGCCAGGATGACGAGGGCCAGAACGGCGAGGGTCAGCAGCGCGGTGCGGTGCTGTGCATTGAAGCGAGCGGCCGGATGGGCCGAGACTGCGGAAATTGCTTTCATGATGGATCCTTGAGTGAGGTTGATTGGTGAGAAGTTGCGGGTGGTGCATCGTTGATCGTCTGTTCAGTGCCCCCTTTGGCGTGAATTCGCCCCGTGAATTGTACTGTATGCCGCAGCCAAAATAGGCTATTGCGGCACCCCTTGAGCGTGCCGCCAATGTGACGGCGGGCTCATTTCGGCTTGGCCCGCGTGGTGCGGGTCTTCGGCTTGCTGGCGCTCTTGCTGGACTTGCCTGATCCACCGCCCGACCGCTTCGGCACAGGCTTTCCGCCTTCGTCGGCCATTGTGGTCTTGCAGCCCTCGCGGTAGCCGGAGCAGCCCCAGTACCAGCCGTATTGGCCCTGGCGCCGGTGCATGGTGCGGTCGCACTTCGGGCACGGCGCCGTCTTGATTTCGACCGGCCTACCGTTCACGTCCTCGAAGAATGTCTTGCAGTCGTCGCCGCCCGTGCAGAACCAGCCGAAAAGGCCTGTCGGCTTCTTGTCCGCATCCTTTTTCGCGTAGCGTCGCAAAGCTTTGGAGCATTTCGGACAGGCCTGCGCCGCGAGCGGCTTGCCGTCCTTGTCATCGAGAAACGTCTCGCATCCTTCCTTCGGGCAAAACCAGCCGAAGCCCGGGCCTTTCTTGCGCTTGAAGCGCCGCATCGCCGTCTCGCAGGTCGGGCACGGATGCTCCTTACGGGGAACCGGCTTGCCCTTGTCGTCGTCCATGAAGGTTTTGCAGGTATCCGCGCCGGTGCAGAACCAGATCGTCGCCTTGCCGGGCCGTTTAAGGAGCCGAAGCGGCGCCTGACAATTCGGACACGAATGCGCGGGCTTCAAATCGGAATTGAGAGCGACACTCTTCAATTCCTTTTCCAGCTCGCTGTGCGCCGCAGACACCACATCGCGATAACTCAGTTCACCCTTGGCGATGCGATCGAGCTGGGTTTCCATGACGCGGGTAAACCCCAGCTCGACAAACCCGAAGCGGGCGCGCACCAGGCTATCAACCAGCACTTGCCCGACCTCAGTCGGAACAAACATCCGTTTCTCAACCCGCACGTAATCGCGGCTCTGGATCGTCTTGACGATCGCGACATATGTCGCCGGCCGTCCGATGCCATCGGCCTTGAGGCGCTTGACGAGCGCCGCTTCGGTATAGCGCGGCGGAGCCACGGTCTTGAGCTTCGTCAGCTCGCCGGCATTGTCGGCAAGCTTGCCGCTGCCGACCGGCAGGACCGGCACCTGGCCGGTCTCGTCGTCGTCGCCGTTGCCTTCGTCAGCGGCGTCGCCCTGAGTGAGAACGCGCCAACCGGGATCCGTCATCACGCGGCCCTTGGCCACGAACTCGAACGCCGTCCCGCCATCGAGCGCAACAAGACGCACAGCGGTGTTGCGGTAGCGCGCCTCCGCCAGCTGGGAGGCAATCGCGCGTTCGCGAATGAGCCGGTAGAGGCCGCGCTGCGCCTCGGTTTCGCCGGCTTCCTCGACGGACAGATCCGTGGGGCGGATCGCCTGATGTCCTGCCTGGGCATCTTCGGATTCCTTCCACGTCCGCGCCTTGTCGGAAACGGGCAGGCCCTTTGCTTGCGCGTAGGCTCGAATTTCCGCCAGCGATGCCGGCGAGAAGTTCACGGAATCCGTGCGGTGGTAGGTGATGAAACCATGCTCGGCGCCGGGTGGCCCCTCGAATAGCGCCTGGGCCGCTTTCATCGTCACGTCGGCGTCCATCTTGAGCTTGACGCTCGCCGCCTGCAGCAGCAGCGCCGTGTCGAATGGCGACGGCGGATTTTCCTTGGCGTCTTTGCTGTCGGACGTCAGAACGCGGAAGCTCCTGCAGGCCGCCGCACGCGACGCCAGCTCCACATCCATGACGTAAGGCCGCTCCTCGCTCACGAACGGCGCAGTGTCCCACTTCGCCGACCACGCGCCGCCGTCGAACTTCACGACCGCGCCGAAATGGTTAGTGACCTTAAAGGCCCGGATTGCCCGCTCGCGGTCCACGATCAACCGCAGTGCAGGGCTTTGAACTCGGCCCGCCGACAAGCCCATGCCGGCCATGTCAGACAGCACAGGAGAAACGAGATAGCCGACGAGCCGATCTAGCGCCCGCCGCCCTTCCTGGGCGTGGACGCTGGCCATGTCGAGCTTTCGCGCGTTGCGCAGTCCTTCGGCTACTGCAGCCGGCTCGATCGAGCCGAACGACACGCGCTGATACTCGCTATCGCGAAGGCCGAGCGCGTCTTTCAGATGCCACGCGATAGCCTCGCCCTCACGGTCCGGATCGGTGGCCAAGTAGACCATTTCCGCATCCGACAAGTGCAGCCGTATGCGATCGACACGGGCTTTACCGCCCGTGTGCGGCTTGCCTTCGATGCCAGGCGAATACTCGTAATGCAGATCGAAATCGGGCTGGCTGATGCCCAATGCCTTGCGCGGCAGGTCTCGGACATGCCCAGCACTGGCCATGATCTTCCACCCATCGCCGAGGATCTTGCTCAAGGTGTCGATTTTGCTGGGGCTCTCCACCACCATGATTTTCATCGGGCGGGCCTCAGAAAATCACCACGTCGCCGGTCACCTGCTGCGCAGGCTTCTCCGGCTTCGTGATTTTGAGACGGACAGGCTGTGCCGCGTCAGCATCGGCAGGCGTCACACTTGTCGCCGGCTCGATGTCGTCTGAGCGCGAAACACGCGGCTGCAGCTCAATCAGCACTGACGTGTGATCGGGAGGAGGCAGCGACACCGGGAGGGAGGGAGGATTATCTCCCGGAGTCGCTGCCAGTGCTGGCGAGACTTCGGCCGCGGGGGATGCAGCCTTGTCGTAACGCGGGGGGCGTACGCCAACGACAGCAGGCACGACCTGTATCGGTCGCGGCTTCACGTCGGCTTGCGCCAGCACTTTTTGAACGTAGCTCGGATCACCACGCCTGTCCGGCTTGAAGCCGCGCGTGAAGTTGCCCGAGTAGTAGCAGGAGAACGATGCTTGCAGCACCGTTTGCGGCCCCCTGTCGCGCATCTTCTTGAATGCGCGGGTATAGCATTCGGCCAGGATCAAAGATCCTGCACGCAGGTTGGCGCAGGGCTCGAACGCTTGCGCGTAGGTCAGCAGGCCGTATTTCTTGAAGTTATGGCGGTTGACCTGTGCCAGGCCAACCGAGAAATTCCAGCCTCCGGCCTCCAAAGCGGTCGCGGCTTCCACCGCTTCCTGTAGCGAACGCGGTTGGCGTTGTAGGCGGCCGCCCACAACGCCAATCGCGTAAGGATTAAACGTCGATTCCGTCTGCACAATCGCAGCCATTGTCTGCGGTGCAACGGCTGGGGCGCATTCTGCGGCGAGCGCGAAGAATTCGAGCACGGTTCTGTCCTGGTAGTGAAGGGTGACAGAACCAATATAGCACTATTTGGCAACGCCAAATTGAGGCAGATTGGCTAGTACAACTGCACTAGGGGGCCGTGCCGGCATCGCGTTTAGGTCGGCGTCGACGCGCCGATCTAGGCCCTACTGCGCTAGCTTCGCTCGGGCTCCGCGCGTCTTCACCGCTGCTTTGCCCGGCCATTCCTGATCGCGCATCAACAGCACTATGTCCGTTGGATATCTCTCGCGCATGAAATCGTTGAGACGCCCAAGATGCTTATGCACCCGCGGACTGTTCCGCTCGCGTCGTGTCGTCAGATACCAGACCTTATTTTCGTCGCTGATCAGCTTGTTTATCGTCTCTGCCTCCGAGGTCAGGCCCATTTCTTGGACCATCTTCAGAGCCTTCGGTGACCGTGCGAATGTCGCCGTAACGTAATAGCCCAACTGCGTTTCATTGATTGCCAATGTAGCGACGAGACCGAGCTTCGCTAAGCGTTCAAGCTCCGTTTCAAGAACCGAATTTTGAGAATTGCAAGGTGGGCGAGCCATATTCGTGTCTGGGAACCGCTGTTTGGCCATGACCGTCAATCGTACTACCAAATTGATACATATTGGCCGTAGGTGGAGGGGAATCCCTAAAACTGTCAAGGGCGCAAGAACATCCAGCTGGGCGAATCCCGGATAAATCCGGGACCGGGCTGTCGTGAACCGAACCCGCCTGCGGCGGTTTCGGCCGTCGGCTGCGCCGCGGCATCCATCCCTTTCGCGTTGCGCCGTTGGCGCCGCAGGCGTTCGCCTGCATGGCCGGGCACAATCCGCCCGGCGCATCCTACCACCCCAAGCCAAGGCGGGGGTTCGTCAGGGGGTTCGCGGTGCATAACCTGCATCGCTTTGTCCATGCCCGGCGCGGTGCGCCGCCCGCCGGACCGGAGACGCAAATATCGTAGGTCCAGAGGGTTCAGGTGTGGGCAAAGCCCCGTCGCCGAATCCCGGAGCAATGGCGACGTATGCACCGCGTCGACGCCCGCCGGCGTCGCCAATACCAGCATGACGAAATGCTTTCGCAAGACAGATTCAGCGTGGATCACAGCCGCGATGCGGCCTCGCGCTGATGCGCTTATTTCAGTCGCTCTAGTCCATCCCTTCGATGGCCGAGTGGCATGCACCGCCGCAGCCTTTTCGCACCGGGACAGAGCTTAGCCCAAGCCAGAGCCGATCCAAGGGGACGCTGACGCTTTCCGTGCGGCCCGTGTCCTCGCTTCGCTGCGGGCCGCGCCAGCCGCACTCCACCCCTTTCCTCAGCCCCGGCCAGGGCTTGCTGTCCCTCACTGCGAAAGGGACTGACGGCGATGCAAACACACCACTCAACCACCACAACGGAGAATGACATGAACGACCAGCAAACCAAGCAAGATCCTGCTCTTGAAACATCGAGCGATGCACTGGAAGAGACAGCAGCGCAAACCGGGGCGGGATCGACCTACATCACGGCGACATACAGCCCGGAAGATAACAAACTGCGGCTCTACTCTTTGCGTCGTCTCGATGCGGAGACATACGCGCGGGTGAGAGAAGCCGGCTATCACTGGGCACCGAAACAGGAACTTTTCGTTGCGCCTTCGTGGTCGCCGGGTCGGGAAGATTTGGCGATTGAGCTTGCTGGGGAAATCGAGCCGGAACAGATGACATTGGCCGAACGTGCGCAGGCCAAGGCCGACCGGCTCGAAGCCCTCGCCGAAAGGCGGAACCGTGAATCGGGCGCTTATTACCGGGCCGCAAACGACCTTTCGCGGGCTTTCGAGGGCGGGCAGCCGATCCTAGTAGGCCACCACTCGGAACGCAAAGCCCGCAAGACTCAGGCGCGCATGCACTCCGCAATGGCCAAATCCGTGGAAGCTGGCAAGTCGGCGAATTACTGGCTGTACAAGGTCGAAGGCGTCGAAGCTCACGCCAACATGAAAAACAGCCCCCGCGTGCGAGCAAACCGCATCCGCACATTGCTTGCCGAGCTGCGGGATCTGCAACGCACCATCAACCATGGCCATTTGCGCCTGAAATTCTGGGAGAACACGACCGACGATGACAAAATCCGCAGCGCGGTCGGTTCGTCGATTCCTACCGGGAGCCTGTCGAGTCATGACCTGTACGACCAAGTGCGGAAAGGCACCGTTACGCCACAGGAAGCCCGCGAAATGTGCATCCGGTCTGCCAAGAACACCATCGATGGCAAGTCAATTCTGCGATGGATTGAACACACCTTGAATCGCTTGAGCTACGAACGCGAAATGCTCGGGACCGTCGAGCGTTACGAAGGCCCTTTGTCCGAAACGATGCTGCAGATTTTCGCGAGGGAGAACGGAGCGCACAAGCCGGCCGCGAAGAAGACGGGCGCGGACGCTTTCACGCTGACAAGTAGCGTCCCCCTGCCCCTGCACCTTGCCGATGCCTCGTCAATCGAGCTTTCCGCCGATGACTGGCGCGACCTGATGCAGTCGGTGGGCTACGAAGTGCCGGCCAAGAAGGAAGGCCCGCCGCCGATCCTCAACCTGCAGGCAAAAAAATTGCAGTCGCGCAGCCTCTACCACCGCGGCCAGATCGACAGTTACCCGGTCGTCGAAATGACCAAAGCGGCTTACAGCGGCATTTATGCAGATTACAGAGGTGTCAGGGTTTCCGTCTGTGGCGGGTTCCGTTTCAAAATCTGCAAAGATCCGTCAGACACCGGCTCGCGTCTTTACGCCGCTTGGGTCGCCGTGTTTCTGACGGACTCGAAGGCTCACCCCTTGCCCGATTCCATCGCAGAGCAGGAAAAGGCGGAGGGCGCAGCATGAAAAAGCGGCCCAGCATCTACAGCCGGCCGGATAAGCCGCTGTTTACCGCTACCCACCGGCGCGAGCGTTTCGCGTCGGTGGGGGCGGCCCAAATGGCGGAACCCGTCGTCGTGGACAAGACGACCGAATGCCATGTGACCCCGGGCGATGTTGCCGCCCGGATGGTCGGCTATCTCGGCCCGGTTGGCGATTATCTCACCTGCGAGCCGAGCGCCGGCACTGGCCAGCTTGTGCGGGCGCTGCTGGCGTCGGGCCACAGCCGCAACGAGCTGACCATGATCGAGCGACACCGCACGCTAGCGCTTGCCCTGGAAAAGCTCGGCACCTGCATAAACCGCTGTTTTCTCGAATATGCGGAGGAAGCGAAAGGCAAAATCGAATTCCCCCGCATCATCATGAATCCGCCGTTTCGGGACGTGCGCAAGCACATCGCGGCCGCGTTGTCCCTGCTCGGCCGGGGCGGACATGGAGAGCCCGCGACGCTGGTCGCGCTGGTGCCCATCACGTTCGAGCATCCCGAGGCCGAAACACTGGAAACACTGCCTAACGACACGTTCGCGACGGCGAAGGTCAATACCAAAATCATCCGCATTCGGCGGTGACTGGAAACCTCATGCAGACGCGAGAATTCCACGGCTTCCGCCAGTACCGCGAAACTTCGCGGTGCCGGTGGCGGTTTTACATCATCGGCTTTGATAGCACGCCAGCAGGGGAGCACGGCATCTGCTACGTCCTGCGCGCCGACGACAGCCGGCAGGCCGTGCCGATTGACCCTAAGAGTCGGATTTTGATCGGTGGGCGGCGGTACGGGCGGGACCAGTGGGACCATTGAGCCGCCCGGCAAGTGCCGTGCTATGATCGCCCCGCAGCTCCCTTGGTGGGGTGGTGCAGCCCGCCAAGGTTCCCCCAAGGATCTCGGCGGGCTTTTTATTGCCTGCGTTACGCGGGCAATACGGCAGCGCAAAGCCAGGGCGCCAGATCGCGGCGCAGTCGCGCGGATAACCAGGGCTTCGCCCTCCCCCCCCGTATCGGTGGCCGGCCTTGAAGGCCGGCAGAGCGCGGCGGGCGGCCGCAGAACGGCCGCGAAATTCGAGGCGGCCGGCCGGCCGCTGCGTCACTCGCGCAAGACAGAATCAGCGCAGGCCGCAAACGGCCCCGGAGCTGGCCAATATGGACTATATTGGCAGCTCCAATTCCCGCCAAGGACAAGCCTGTGGACGGTAAAACATACCTCGCAGTGCCATACGAAGAACGCGACGCCGCAAAAGCCCTCGGCGCTCGATGGGACACAGCAGCAAGAGCATGGTTTGCACCGGCAGGGACAGCGCTGGACGCAGGCCTGGAGCGGTGGCTTCCGAAAGAGATCGGTGCCGGACGCAGCAGCGGAGAGCGGCCAGCAGATCACGTGATTGCCCAGGACTTCGGGAAGATGCTTCGCGAGTGCGGCGCCTTGTTCGACGGCGATCCTGTGATGGACGGCAAGCGACATCGAGTGCGAGTTGTCGGCGATAAGCCATACCAGAAAAGCGGCCAATACAAGGGCTATCTAGACCACAGGCCGGCAGGATCGTTTACGAACTTCAAGGAGCAGGAAGCAACCAAATGGACTTGGGAAGGCGGCGATCGTGCAACCACGTCGCCGGAAGAGCGTGCCGCACACAACGCGAAAATCGAACTTGAGCGACAGAGACGCGAGAGTGAAGAACTGGCCAAGCACGAAGCGGCCGGAGAAATAGCCAGAGCCGTCTACGGCTTGAGCCAACGCGCCACACCGAGCAATGCCTACTGCCGCGCCAAAGGCATTACCAATCCGGGTGGCGAAGGCTTGCGCATCGTGCCGGCATCGCTGGGTGACGAACTGGCCAAGCTGGGTGTGACGGTGGCCAGCGACGTTCGCGCGGCCAAGGAGATCCGGAAGGAAACGCCCGGCGCGACGATTTTCATCAAGGGCGATCTACTCGTGCCGGCATACGACCTCACCGGGAAGCTTTGGACCGTCCAGAGCGTCAACACGCAATTCAAGAGTTTCATGCGAGGCGGCCGCAAAATGGGCTTACACGCCATGGCCGGCTGCAATGGCCCGTTCCACACGTCGGTGCTTGCTTCCAATCCCGCCCTGCCGATCGTCATTTGCGAAGGCCGCGCAACGGGCGATGCCCTGGCGCGGGCTCTTGGTCATCCCGTCGTCGTCGCCTTCGACGCAGGCAATATACGCAACGTGGCGGCCGCGCTACGCGAGGCACACCCCGGCCGGACGATGGTGATCGCGGGCGACAATGACCACGCCAAGGCGATGGAACTGCTGCCGAACGGCCGGCTGCGCGGCAACCCCGGCATGGAGCAGGCGACCGCAACCGCAAAAGCGCTGGGCTTGGCCGCAGCGTTCCCGTCTTTCGCCCAGGGCGACAACGGCTCCGACTGGAACGACGTCGCCAAGGCAGACGGCTTGCCGAAAATGCGACTGCAGCTGACCAACGCCATATCTGCGGCGACCGCCGCATTGGAAGCGAAAGCGGCGCAGCTCGATGCCGGCACTGCAGTCGTCAGACACCAGGCGGAACGCGAACCGCGCAAAACGGCGCAGCGATCGGCCGAGGCCGAACCGGAACGCCATGCCGGGATCCGCTACCCAACCACCAACCGCCCCACCAGCCGAGAAATGAGCCATGACAGATGACAGCACAGCCGCAACAAATGCGGCACTTGCCGAGGAGACTCCGCCCCGCATCGATTGCTCCACCGTGGAGGACGATCTGGCACGGTTTGCGAAGTCGGTAGAAGCACTCGATTATCTGTTGAAGAAGCCCCGACTGGCCAATGCCCTTGGCGCGAATTTGATAGCCGAGTTCAAACACCCGATGGTCGCTTTCCGAACCCGGTTCCGCGCTTATGTGCCGGAAGCCCAGCAAGACCTCTTCAGCGCGGCCGCGCCTGCAGATACCCCGCACGGATAATTCCAACAGTCACGACTTTCCCATCACACCAGGACTCAGCAATGAACCATCAAATTACCGACGAATTCACCGAACAAGAGGTCATCCCGCTCACCCTCGCCCCGCTTTTGGTCGGCGGGTTCTCGCTGATGGCCATCTTCGTGGCATCCGCCGTGATGCCGGCGACGTGCTCGAATCCACTCACGGAAAGCTGCGCTCTCACAACGACCGTGATTATCTCCGCCCTGCTGGCTGTAGTCGGTTTGTGGGCATGCCACACGCTGCGCGGTCCTACGCTACCGACGCAGTGACCGCTACAGGACGGTCGCCGCCAGGGCGCGGCCGCCACCACCCAAAGGGAAAGCCCGCCATGTGCGGGCTTTTTCATGGGCACCCGCCATTAGGGCGCAGTTGCCCAATGGAGGAGCATCACGAGCTGGTGGATCGGCGCGTACCGAACAAGTTGCCGTCCTCTGTCGAAATAGTTTCAGCGCGTGAAGCGCAGGATGGTTTCTGTACACATCCTTTTGGACAACGTGCCAGCGTCGGTCATTGGCAAATATCGGCTGTTCGCTGGCAGGTTCCGCTCCCTTTCCTCGATTAAGGTCAGACCAGCAAATCGGCCTGCATGCGCGACCCCATCAGAGTTTCGGATGAAAACACCTTTCAGGCATGAGTTGCCGACAACATAGGTAGCCGTCCCACCTGGACGCAGTACGCGCGCTGCATCACGCATCATCAAACGCAGATCGTCTGCATAGCGGTTGAGCATCCGACTGTGCCGCCCGGAGAGCTGAGAACAATCACACATCGCGCTGGCAATATCGGTGATTTCCGCGCCCTCGGCGTCGGTACCACGCTCTGCACCCACACTGGTAGAACGGATGGTACGCAGTTCTTTGATCGAGTAGCCGAGCCAAACGAGCGACATCCGATGGCCGCGCATGTAATCAATTGCGTTAAGGTAGGGCGGTGAAGTCATGATTGCGTCAACGCTGTTGTCAGTGATGGCCATGCGTCGAGCATCGCCTGTATCGATTCGGATGCGAGCTCCGGGCGAGACGCCATCCATGCGGCGCACAATCAACCCTACTGAGCGCAAGAACCCTTCACGGACCTTGAAGCTCGAAGTGCTGGCAACCCGATGAGGCCGGCTGTGGGATGTGTCCCGCGCGAGGGATGCGCACTGCTCTTTGGTTACTATGATGCGGCTTAGCGCGATCTGTAGAACGTCTACTGCTGCGCGACGCTTGGCGCCTAGGTTAGCTGCGCGCCGGCGTGCTAGCACCACTGCAAGGCGAGCTAGTTCGCGCCGCTGCGGCTGCGCAAACCAGTATTTGATGAATGCTTTAGTCTCGGCGTCCTGCCAGTCCAGCCGTTCAGTTCGCAGGTCGACGAAGTCGGCTTCGGCCAACAGATCGATCAATTCAGTTTGTACGCATGCAGGATCAATCTCAGTAGTGCTCACTCGGCTCATCAAAACGGCAAGAGGATCCATGTCGAACCCAATTGCATGATGACCCAGCGCCAGCGCCTGACGCAGCACAGTGCCTGAACCACTCATCGGATCCAAAACAATGCTGTTGGCGTTCAGCCCCTCCAGCGACGCCAACGCCAGTTCCGGCGCCATGCGCGCGGGAAAAGGATGCACAGTCCGTATCTGCATCAGGGCAGTACTCATAGTTGATATCCGGAAGGACGGCATAGGATGCGCCGTTCCAATGTCAAAGCGCGAGAATCATGCATCAGATGAGTCAACTTCTTGCAAGGTGATGATCGCAGACAGCAACGCCTCGGCCGCTTGGCGGAGCTGCTCCAACGCTTGGACGCGATCAGAAGAAATCGAATCCGGGCTAACAGAATGCATGCAATGCATAATAACATCACCGGGAGGCACGCTTTCGCCCGACTCGTATCGAGATACCATGCCCTGGCTTTTACCAATTAAAGCCGCAAACTGGGCCTGATTAAGCCCTTTTTTGCGGCGTGCCGCCCGTATCAGGCCAGCCATCGCTGGCTCATTCTTATGCAACCCAGGGTGTTCGTTTGTATGCATTTGATGCATAATACCTCCAGTCGCTACATATGGCTAGAATGGGGGTAAGGAATGGAGACCGGATTCATGGACGTGACCGATACGGCCCAGATGTATGACCGGCGCCTTGCCGATGCGCCTGAAGACGCGCATTGGAACGTTTCCGATGCGCCTGAGCCGCGGATCCATCGGATTCACGGCTATCCCGCAAAATTTCCTGCATTCTTGACCACCAAGGCGCTCGAATACAGCCGCTCGCTCGGAAATCACCCCAAACGCGTGGCTGATATCTTCTGCGGCTGCGGAACAGTTGCCCAGGAAGCTCGGCGCGAGGGATTGGAGTTCTGGGGCTGCGACATTAACCCGGTAGCAACTCTCATCGCCCGGACCAAGAGCGCCAATCTGCGGCCAGCACGGATCGAGCAGTTCATGCAAAAGATTCTGCAATGTATGCCAGCTCAGTCGAATGATGCGGGGTTATCGCATATGGCCACGCAGCGACTGCAGCGCTGGTTCACACCCAGCCGTTTTGAAGAACTCTCGCAATTGCTCAACGCGATCCGAGCAGCCGTGCCGGATCGCTCAGCATACCGTGATGTTTTCTACTGCGCGTTCTCGGCGATCCTAAAAAGTTGCTCGCAGTGGCGTCAAAGATCAATCAAGCCGACCTTCGATTATGAAAAGCTGCCTGCTGAAGTTGAAACCGCTTTCACTAACCAATGCCTACTTCTGATTCGCGCATTTGCTGAGTTGCCCCAGGAGGGCGTAACAAAGCGCCCCGAGATCTTACAGGCCAACGTGCTCACTGTGCCCCCCCCTGTGCCGGTGGACCTTATAGTCACTAGCCCGCCTTATGTCACATCATATGAATACGCTGATCTTCACCAACTATCGTCTCTGTGGCTCGGCTACACCGAGGACCATCGCTCCTTGCGAGACGGCTCAATCGGAAGCGCACAACACTCGCTTAATCTGCGCCGAGATATGCGTGAGCTCAATACAGTTGGTACGCAGGTTGTGTTTTCGCTCTACAATCACAACCGACGCGCAGCCCACGCAGTAGCGAACTACTACATTGATATGCAGCGGGTCGCCAGGAGGTGTCTCACCTTCCTTGCGCCGCGGGGACTAGCGGTTTTCGTGATCGGCAATACACGCTACTCAGGTGTCGATATCGACAACGCAGCTCATTTGACCGAAGCCTTATTGGATGCGGGCTTTTCCTGCGTAAGTGCGGCTAAACGTACAATCTCCAACAAGGCGGCAACGCCGTATCGCAATGGCAACGGGCGTTTCAGTCGCGAGAAAACACCCAACCATATCTACGACCACGAATACGTCCTTATTGCACATCAATGACCAAGCCCAAGCAAATCAAGTTCCGTCCCTATGCCCGCCTTCTCACGATGCTCGGCGATCAACTCATCAAAAATGAGCGTGTAGCCCTGGTTGAGCTAGTCAAAAATGCTTACGACGCTGACGCAAGTTGGGTGAAAGTCACATTTGATGGCTTTGACGGTGAGTTCCAAGGTAACGCCAACTCTAAAATTATCATTGAGGATGACGGCGTCGGCATGACGCGCGAGACTATTGAGAACCACTGGGCTAATCCTGCAACGCCAATGAAACTAGTTGGGAAGAAAAATTCGCAGACCAAGACAAAAAAGGGTCGAATTATTCAGGGCGAAAAGGGCATTGGACGCTTCGCGTTGCTCAAGATCGGCCGCGACATCACGATCACGACGCGCCCGGCACGCAGCGATTCAGAGTTTATACTTAAGCTAGACGTATCAAAGTACGACACTGACTTTCTCGATGACAATGATGAGGGCCTTTTCCTCGACGCGATATCGATGACGCTTGGAGAACAGAGCCCGGCCGAAAAGATACGAAAGTGTAAGATCGAGCTCGGCGTCACTAGCGCCATTCGTAAGCCTCAAGGTACTCGAATCGAAATTTCTCACCTTGCAGGCGCTTGGTCGACGAAAAAGGTCAAAGACGTTTACGAAGATTTAACTAGGGTCCAATCGCTCTTCGATTTGGACAAAGACGACAATAAGGACGGTGACGCCGATACGCCGACTAAACGCGTTGAGAGCGATCCATTTGAGCTTCTTATATATCGTGGAGATCGCCATGAGCCGTTTGGTGAGCAGCTTAAGAGCAAGCTGGCTGTCTTACTGCGACAGAACTCAGTGTTCACCATAGAAGGTCAGTATCTTGAGCAGGAGCGTGTATTTAATTTCACCATAAACGGCATTGAGCACAAGCTGAACCTCAGTGATCCGCATGTCATGGCGTTGCCTGTATTCTGGGAGCGCTTTGGTAAGGCAGGCGAAGTTTTGCAGCGCAGAGGCACCGAATGCGGTCCATTCTCATTCCGTTTCTACGTATTCGATCTTTCCAATTTGGCTATCGGTAAACACCAACTCGACGATTCGGATAAGAAGCTAATCAAAGAGCACCGCATATACCTCTACCGCGACGGAATTCGAGTCTACCCCTACGGAGACCCAGGCGACGACTGGCTACACATCGATATCCGCCGCGGAACTGTGCGAGCCAGTGAATTTCTTAGCAATGATCAAGTCGTTGGTGTTGTTGACATCACGCAACAAAGCAATCCCGACCTACAAGACAAAACTAGCCGCGAAGGACTGGTTGAACTTGGCAATGCGACCGAAGATTTTCGTGCGCTACTTCAGACCTTCCTCGCGTGGATCCGCAAGGATCCCTACTTCAAATATCGACAAAAACTAGGAACCAAGGACGACGTCAAGATATACAAAGCTGAGGCTGTGCAGCGTTCACTCGACGATGCAATTGCCGCAAATGTATCGGGTGATATAAAGGCGGCAAGTGTAAAGCTCGCGCAGGCCAGTCGCGACTACAAAGCCGAACGCCGGTATCTGGTCCAGCGTGCCGAGACCACGGAACATCTGGCAGGCGTGGGACTATCTGTCGAGACCGCATCGCACGATCTGATGTTGGCGATGGGATCAGCTGTGCGTCAGCTCAATAGCCTGATCCACCAGACACAACGCAAGCGCGAAATTGATCCTCAGGTTCTGCAGCGTGAGCTGGCTACGATTCAGGGGTTGCTGACCTTTATCGAGAGCCAAATGAAGGACATGCAACTGTTGTTCCGCTCGACTAAACAGCGGCGCAAGGCACTGCACGTGCGAGAGGTTCTGACGAAGGTCGAACGCTTGTTCGCTGGGCCGATGGATCGTGCGGACATCGAGTATGTGGTTACTGAGGAAGGCGGGCCTTTAAAAGCGCTGACGACAGAAGCGGTCTTGCTACAGACTTTTCTGAATCTTTTCGATAATTCGGTGCACTGGCTTGAGCTTCACGCCAAGCCGCGACGAATCCACATTCTGCTGAGCGGCGAGCGACAGCTGATGGTCTTCGGTGACAACGGTCCAGGTATTCCGGAAAATGATCGTCCTTACCTGTTTGAACCCTTCTTCTCCGGCAAGGGTGAGGAAGGGCGAGGTCTGGGCCTTTACATCGCGCGCCAACTGCTTGATCGGCATGGCTACACAATCGAGCTGAGTGATCGTGCAGATGCGATCGAAAGCGGCGCCAATTTCACCGTTTCTTTCATCAAGGAATAGTAACGTGACAGATCAAGGGGGAAAGGATTTAACCGTAGATCAAGGTCATTTCAAAGGTATGGCGGTTGTCATCGATGATGGCATAAAGACTGGTGAAGCGGACATCTTGGAAATCGTCGAGGCTATCCGTGCCGGCGGCGGTTACCCCATTACTTTGCATGCCATTCCAGAAGACTTAACGAACTTTTCGAATGCTGCATTTTTCGTTATGGATTGGAATCTCATACGAAAATTGCCGGGGATGCCGTTGACTCCAGCACTAGTGAAGGACAACGCCGCCAACAATCTGCGTTTTCTCAAAGCGGTCGCTAAAATTCGGCACGCCCCGATCTTTATATTTACTAATGAGGATCCCGCCGAAGTCCGTGAATTTCTTGAGTCCGATGAAGAGCTTCGATATGTGGAGGGTGAGTCACACATTCTCATCAAACGCAAAATCGATGTAAAAACTGACGTTTATCGCGTCTTGAATGAATGGGCGAATACCGTCCCTTCTGTCCTCACCCTCAAGGTTTGGGAGCGAACGCTGCATAATGCGGTGAATTCGCTGTTTATTGACTTCCAGAATCGAAGCCCGCATTGGCCCGTTATGTTTTGGCAAGCAGCTAATGCCGATCGCATTTCACCAGAGGTAGAGCTGAGTCGGCTGATCACACGACTGGTGGTCTCGCGCATGGCACCCATGACCATCGATCTCGCGCCTTTCGAAGGAGCGATCGAAACAATCCAGCAAGATAATGCAGATGCGTACTATGCGTCCTTGATCAAGGTTTTAGAAGGCGAGCGCATAGTAAGCAATGACTTCCTCGGTCCTAGAGATATCGCACCTGGCGATTTTTTTGAAGTCACCGAAGCCGATGCCCCTCGCTCGTTTTTGCTTAATATTCGCTCTGAGTGTGATTGCGCACGTGGTAACCCTAAGCTTTACTTGCTCAAGGGCAAGATCGTACATGACGTTGGTGATCGGATTAGCGCTGATGTGGGCAATATTGATGCCGAGGAAAAGCACAACGAGGCTATAGTGGTCCTAATGTATCAGGGGCTTAGCATTTCTTTCAGCTTTCGGGATTTGCAGATCAATACTTGGAATAGTTTAAGGGCGCAACGTAAGGGACGATTGCTATCGCCTTTCTTGGCTCGCGTAGTTCAACGCTATGGGGCGTATAGCTCCCGCCCGGGATTGCCTCGGCTTCCTCCAGCTCTCGTGAACCACCTCAAACGACCGAAAGATACGATTGATAATGATGATATGACAGACGTTATACAAGCCGCTTGTAAGCTCGACCAAGAATGAAGGATGACCTGAGCTACCCCCGGTTTCTCGGACAGGTTAATTAAGCACTCGCCAGCCTTTCCTGTTCAACTGGCGTCCGATAGCCGAGGCTGCTGTGCAGCCTTTGGCGGTTGTAGAAGATCTCGATGTAATCGAAGAGCTTTCCTCTGGCTTCATCGAGATCCGCAAAACGTTCGTGGTGCGTGAGTTCCTGCTTGAGCGAGCTGAAGAAGCTTTCCATCACCGCATTGTCGTAAGGCATCCCCTTGCGGCTCATGCTCGGCTGCAGGCCGGCTGCTTTGAGCTCGGCCTGATAGGCGCCGCTGGTGTACTGGCTTCCCTGGTCGCTGTGATGGATCGCGCCAGACGCTGGCCCGCGACGGTCGAGCGCCATCCGCAGCGCGGCGCTGGCCAACTTTTGATCCGGGCGCTCGCCCATCGCCCAACCCACGATCTGTCGAGTGTGCATGTCGAGCACAGCCGCGAGATGCAACCAGCCAGCGCGGGTCGGCACGAAGGTGATGTCCGCAACCCACACAGCGTCGGGCTTCGGGCTGGAAAACGGCCAAGCCAGCAGGTTTGGCGCCGGGGGCACGCGCTGGTACGTCGCCCGCGTGCGCACATATCGCTGCCGCCGCTTGGCCTCGATCCCATGCGCACGGCGCAGCAGCCGTACTCGATGTCGGCCACATGACTCCGCCCTCGCGACGCAGCGCCTGCCACAGCCGTACCGCGCCATAGGATTCCCGGCTCTGCATATGAAGCGTACGGATGCGTTCCAGCAGCCTCGAATTCGCTGCGGCCCGGGGCCGGGCTTGCGATCTCGCCAAGCGTAGTAGCCGCTCGCCGAGACGTTCAGTGCCTCGCAAAGCCGCCGTATCGGATACCCGGTCTGGTCTCGGATCCAGGCGTACCTCACGGCAACTCCCGCGCAAAGTACGCCGCCGCTTTTTTTAGGATCGCGTTCTCTTCCTTCAGCCGTGCGTTCTCGCGCTTGAGTGCAGCCAGCTCATCGCCGCTGGTCTTGGGACGGCCGCTGCCGGCAAAGGCCGTAGCGCCCTTCTTCTCCAGATCCTGTGCCCACTTGTAGAGCCTGTTGCGCGGGATGCCCAGCCCCCGCGCCACCACCGCAGCGGGACGATCGCCTGCCTTGAACAATCGAACCGCTTCGCGCTTGAACTCCGCTGTGAACTGTTGACGTTTCTGCATCGAACACCTCCGTGCGAGGATTGTCCTCGCTTTTGGGTGTCCGAGAAATCAGGGGTGGCTCAACCTGCCCATTCCTCTAAAGGGGATAATTCTTGAAGGCTTTGTATTGATGAAGGAAAGTCTCTAAGGTTTAAGAGGCAGCGATCTTAACGAGGGCGCTGCAGATTGCGGATTGCAGGAGTATCAGTCTTCAGCTTGTAACTACGACAGCTCGCCCATGTCGTCGCAAGCCCGCCAGGTAAAGAACACGTCTCCCTCTGCGCGATGAGCGCACCAGATGGGCGTCCTTGGATGCCGCAGGGTGGAAGCTCGTACATATGGGCAAGATCGGCTTTTTTTTGCGCTGGAAGCTACTTGGGACAGTTTGGAGCTAATTAAATGCAGCAGCGCAGTCAATTTCACGCTTAGAGGGCAGTCCCTTTCAAATCAGGGACTTAAGCGTCAGACACGTTTGGCTTGTACATATTTTGTATGTGCAATGCACTTACAATGTAAGTGCAAATCCTTTTGAATCAGCGGCTTACTTCCACTTTAGGCTTAGTGCTGCGACACTCCGACGGTCCGTCTAATGCGGACTGGGGCGGCTATAACCTGCTGCCTGAGACTACCTAATATCGGAGACGTATCGAAAAAGCCATCACGCGCGGCACCCATACGTGGGCCAGACAGCACAAAGCCCAAATCCCCGGCAAGGGATCTGGGCTTCAAAGAAAGCAGGTGTGCAACCTGCCGACATAGTGCCTCCCCCTCCTTCCAGTTGTCAACGCTCTCAAGAGGCGTTATGGCGGGGGCTTGCCCGGACATTCGCTATGCCGCGACCGCGGACGGCCCAACTCGGCCCCGCGGCCGGCACCTCCGGACTACTTTATGACTCAGCACTATCTCACTAGCGCGGCCTACCGCGACCTCACAATCCATTCCATCTATGCCCTGTCGGACAGCGAGATCCATGCGTTTTTCGCCCGCTTGCGCTGGGGCAGTACGACGCATCAAGGCTGCCCCGCCTGCGGAGCTTGGGCTGTGCACTATTCTCGACCGCGGCGGCGCCAATGGCGCTGCAGGGAATGCGGGCGGGATTTCTCCGTCACTTCGGCTACCGCCTTCGCCAGCCACAAGAAGCCGCTGCGCAGCATCTTGCTCGCAGCGTTCTACTATGTCACTGCAGTCAAGGGGCTGGCAGGTCTCGGCCTGAGCCGCATGGGCGATTACTCGCCGAAGGCCGCTCACGCCACGCTTGGTAAAATGCGTGAATCGATCTTCCGGACCCAGGACTTCACTCCCCTGACAGGTATCGTGGAAATTGACGGGGGTTACTTTGGCGGAAAACCACGTAAGCCCAACCGCCGTGGACGGCGGAATCACCAGCTCATTGCCGATCGCTTGGCCGGACGCAACCCTGAGCGACAGCTGCCCTGGCATCGCAGTGGCACCACGCGCCAGAACTGGGAGAAGCGCCGAAACCGGCGGGTGGTAATGATCTTCCGCGAAAAGGGCGCTCCCGGCGCAGGCGCTATACGGAGCATCGCTGCAGTCGCACCCGCCGAGGACGATCACCATGCCACCGAGCTGATAGCGCGCTACGTCGCGCCCAGTGCGACGATCATGACCGATGAGAGTCCCGCCTACGCCGGCGTTTCCAAAACGCACGAACACTACGCGGTCCGTCATTCTCAGGAATACGTTTCAGCCGAGGGCATCAATGAAAATCAGGCCGAGTCGTTCTTCAGCCGCTTGCGGCGCTGGGAATATGGCGTTTCGCACGGTGTCAGGCCCACTTATCTTGCTGACTACGCTAACGAAATGGTTTGGCGGGAAGACGTCCGACGGCATTCGATTCGCGTCCAGTTGGAAATGTTGCTCACAAAGGCGCTCACCGTCGGGCACTCACGCTGGTGGCGTGGCTACTATCAAGGCAAGCGTCGAGGCACCGAAATTCTCATGAACAAGGATTTGCATCACTCGGGGCCGGGTAAGGGCAATGCCCAATAGCCTTCTACGTTGCTTTTAGCGGCATGCCGCCGGCGAACCTTGCCGGCGGCATAAAGCGTGCGCAGGCGCTTGCGTACCGACAGACGCAGCAACCCATAGGAGTCATCGCCAATGTCGAGAGTACTTTGAGCCGCAACATAGCTCATGATCTCGGTCGTCGAACACCACCCACCCTTCGCTTTCCTTAGACAGGAAAGCGTATGCCTGGTGAGGTGAGCGAATGGCATAAGCCTCGCCTGCCGATGCGTGCCAACGTCCGGAATGGACTCCGGGTGGAGTTCGATTTCGTGCATCGACAATACGCGATCCATTGACGCCAAGTCGATCTTTAGCTGGTTCGCAGTTCGCTCCAAATCTAGTGCTTTTGCCGTTGCTTCGGAAGCGTCCCGAAGAGTGCGTTGAATCTCTCCGGCAAGGCGGGCACGCCGATTTACGAGCCATTTCAATGAGGATGGCAGCTTGGTTTGCATGGCCCAAGCTACCAATCTAACTAGCCAACTTCATTGGGCAGGTGCGCCCTAATGGCGTGGGCACCAGCTGCTAGTGCAGTAGTGCTAGTGGCTTGTTTCCGAGGAACAAGATACACAGGTAGCTTCGCCGGAATTTCGGTCTTATCGGCGTTAGCGGGGGAGCGCTAAGAAATTGCCGAATGAGACGATCATCGTCGCCGACGATCATCCGGTATTCCGGGATGGCATCTGCGCACTGCTCCGAAATCACCTGCCGAGGGTAGAGATCCACCAAGCCGAAAACCTTGAGGGTGCGCTCGCGCTCGCGCGGGCCGGAGTAGAGCCGCCCAAGCTTCTAATCCTTGACCTGCTTTTCTCACGCACGAGCATACTGCCGCACCTGGCGGCCGTCAGGTTGGAGTTCCCGCGTTCCGCTATCATCATCGTATCGATGGCCGAAGACCCCGCAACCGTGCACGCGGTCATGTCGACCGGCGTCAACGGCTTCGTCAACAAGGCATTGCCGCCCCACGCCGTCCTAGAGGCTATCGCCGGCGTCCAAGCCGGGAATGTCGTCGTGATGATGCCATCCGACATCAACGGCCTGCCACGGCTCGGGATATCGCTAAGCGACCGACAGCTCGAAATGCTCAGGTTTATCGCCGAGGGTAAGGGAAACAAAGAGATTGCCCAGGCGCTGGGCATCTCACCGTTCACGGTTCGGATTCACGTGTCGGCGTTATTCCGCTCCCTTGGCGTCAATGCACGGGCGGCTGCAGTGGCGAAAGGAATCGCTGAAGGTCTGCTGAGCCCGTAAAGCTCTTTGCCCTCATGGTCATGCCAAGGATCACAGATCGCAGCTCCGCAGGCTGGAGCGGCTTCGAAAGGACCGGCACACTCGAATCTTTAAGGTCTTCGCGCACACGCGAAGCATCGTGTCCCGTCATGACAACCGCTGGCAGATCCCAGCCGACAAACCGGCGGACGTTGGCTATGCACTCGGTCCCGGTCATTCCGTCGCCGAGGTCGTAATCAGTAATGAGCAGATCGCACTCGTCGACGAGAGACGGGATTGACGGCGCCGCCTGCACGATGCAGCCCCAGCGCCGCAGAAGGCTCGCAGTCGCCAAAAGCACGGCCTGGTCGTCTTCTACGAGCAAAACTCGTAGGCCGCCGACCGGGACCGCAGGCGACGCCTGCAGCCGCTTCTCCGGAAGCCTCGCTTGGTCAACGATGACCAAGCCGTCTATGTGAACGCGGGTGCCCTTTCCGGGAATAGATTGAAGCCCGATTGTCAGCTCAAGCACAGCGGCTACCCGACGAACGATCGACAAGCCGAGCCCAACGCCTTCAACGTCACGATCGCCACGCTTACGGACCTGATAAAACTCGTCAAAGACCCGCGCCTGGTCAGCCTGTGAGATGCCGGGTCCGCTGTCGATGACTTCGACAGACAATCGTCCCCGGCGCCGGCGACAGCCGATCAAGATTGCTTGGCCCGGGGCATACTTCGCGGCATTGTTCACGACGTTCTGCAGCATCGTCGTAAAGAGCGCACGATCGACGCTGACCGAAAGGCTGCAGGGCACGATAACTACAGACGTGCCATCGCGCTGCAGCAGGTCGCAATTCTGCCGCGCAACGTCTTCTAGTACCTCGTTGATCGCGACGATTTCCGACACAGGCGTAACCTTGCCGCTATCTAGCGTCGAGATATCAAGCAACGATTTGAAAAGTCGCGACACACTAGCAAGCGACCGATCGATGTTATCGACCAGTTCGAGTTCTTTGGTCTGTAGGCCGGAGACGCGAAGGCATGCAGTAAAGAGGCTGATCGCATGGATCGGTTGCCGTAGATCATGGCTTGCTTGTGCCAGGAACCGTGATTTGACTACGTTGGCTTCCCGAGCCGCAGCATACGCAGCTTCCACCCGACGAAGCAGAATGAGCACGTAGACCGGGATTACGAACAGGGTCAGCGCGAAGGTAACCACCATCAAGGCGTTGGAATGCCAAAACGGGTTGAACAGCCACACCACCCCAAGGCTTACCAAGGAGAGGCATACGCCTAATGCTAGGTACCGCGATCCGAAGCGCAGACCGGTCCCGAGCGTAATCCAAAGAAGCAGCGCGAAGAACGGGACCGTGGTTTCTTCACCGAAACTCATATTCCAGGTCACGCCGACCCAGTCGATTGTGATCGAGACCACGCGGCGGGTCACGCTGAATTCCGGCCGTATGCGAACCCAGACAAAAATCTGTATGGCAAGCGGTATGAATACGATCAAGTAAAGACCAAGCATCCGCGCGTCGCGTTCTGACAGATAGCCGAGCAGATAGGCGATCAGGATGTAAGGGCAAACGATGACAATGACGTATAGGCGAACAGCTGATTGCCGGCGCTCTGTTCCATCTCCACTGATTTGCGGTTCTTGAGCCGGTCCCTGCATAGAAGCGCCTTTCGCTCAAAAACTAGCTGATCAGCGCTTGCACACTTCCTCAAGAGAAACCACTAGCACGAACGTGCTAGTGGTCGCATCGAAACTTAGAACACGGTGCGCTTGCGAAAAACATGGAGATCGGATCCCAGTCCATCGGTGAGCAAGTCGATAGGCTCCAGCCCCGCGCAGATCGCAGCTTCCCGCATGAAATTCGCGGAGAAGCAGAACGAGTTTTTCAGGTGCAGGCGGTCGCCCTTTTTGAACTTGAACGACACATCCTCCATTCGAAACGCCATGTCCCTGCTGAAAATCGCCGTGTGGACGACCTGCAGAAACTCCTCGTTGCCGCGTACGTCAGCCTCGTAGTGGAGCACGGTCGGATCGAAGTCGCCCTCAATCCACACTTCGGCCTGCATTCGGTAGAACACGTTGAGCTGAAAATCCGGGTGCGCTTCGTAATAGGCTTTCGCCGCCGGCGCATCGAGATTCGACCCTACCGAGACCGCCAACCAGCCCGAAGGCGCCGCCTTCGCGAGGTTCCTGAGCGTCAACGT
>NZ_CP192776.1:0-437504 GCF_033957765.2 Agrobacterium sp. rho-13.3 | reverse complement strand
TCCAAAACCCATTTTCTGCCATCGGCGATATTTTACGCGAAACGAAAAAAGTTCCGCCATTCCCAGTTAGCTCCGATTCTGAGTCTTGAGCAAGGGCTTTTAGGTTAACCAAACGTTAACAACGAAAACGGGATGATTGTGGAACACGCTATATTTCCTTTTATAATCAGCTATGTAGAACAGGTATCGGCTCTTTTTGGGTATCACGCGCCTGCAAATTTGCACATCTTTTCACTGGGTAGAGATCGTTTCCCACGGCGCCCGGCGTTCAAATCGACGATACAAAGACAAGAATCGCTCGCTGCAAATCTGCACATAGGCAATTACGACCTAAGATGATCTTTCTCACGCATGTCCACATCATGCGGAGATCGAAATGCAGATTTTGGCCGTTCACCCCGATCAATACTTCGAGTGCTCAAATCTTCTGACACAGATGTATATCTTGCGCGCTGCGGTCTTCCGCGAACGTCTGAGTTGGGATGTCAAGATCACTGAGGCAGGAGAACAGGACGAATACGACGATCTCGAACCGACCTACCTACTTGCGGTTACTGATGACGAGAGGGTCGTCGGCTGCGCCCGTCTTCTGCCGGCAATTGGCCCAACCATGCTGGAGCGGACATTCCCTCAACTGCTGGCATCCGGTTCACTCACCGCGTCTGCCAGCGTGGTAGAGAGCTCACGCTTTTGCGTAGATACGTCATTGCCCGCAAGAAGGGGAAAGGAAGGGAGCCAGCTCCATCTCGCGACGCTCACCATGTTCGCCGGGATTATCGAGTGGTCGATGGCAAACGGCTACGACGAGATTGTCACGGCAACGGACCTGCGTTTTGAACGAATCCTGAACCGGGCCGGATGGCCGATGAAACGGCTTGGCGATCCCGTGGCTATCGGTAATACCGTGGCGGTCGCTGGAACGTTGCCAGCCGATCGGGAGAGTTTCG
This sequence comes from Agrobacterium sp. rho-13.3, assembly GCF_033957765.2. Classification (NCBI taxonomy): domain Bacteria; kingdom Pseudomonadati; phylum Pseudomonadota; class Alphaproteobacteria; order Hyphomicrobiales; family Rhizobiaceae; genus Agrobacterium; species Agrobacterium sp. rho-13.3. Next base: position 436,557 of record NZ_CP192776.1, on the reverse strand, counting down.
AACGCGTTTGCCCGCAGAGCTACCGCTCCATCGCCGGTGAAGGTCACAACTATGAGATCCGGAGCGCCTCGTGACCCAGTTCCGCTCCCATTCCCGCTCCCATCCCCGCCTAGTCCGCAAACTTCAGGACGCGCTTGGCGACCAACTGTGCACCGCCCTCGATGACGCAACCGTCGTCGAGATCATGCTCAATCCGGACGGCAGGCTGTTCATCGAACGGCTGGGGCACGGCGTGGCACCGGCTGGCGCAATGCTCACTGCCGCAGCCGAAGTTGTCATCGGCAGTGTTGCGCATGCACTTAAGTCTGAGGCCGACGACGAGCGGCCGATCATCTCTGGCGAACTGCCGATCGGCGGACACCGCTTCGAGGGCCTGTTGCCTCCGATCGTACAAGGTCCGGCATTCACCATCCGCCGGCGTGCCTCGCGTCTCATCCCGCTCACCGACTACGTGGAGTTCAAGGTGATGACGGAGGCACAGGCGTCGGCCATTCGCAGCGCCATCGATGCACGGATGAACATTGTCATTTCAGGGGGAACGGGATCGGGGAAGACCACTCTCGCCAATGCCATTATCGCCGAGGTCGTGGCGGGGGCCCCGGATGATCGAATGGTCATCCTCGAAGACACCGCCGAAATCCAGTGCGCGGCCGAAAACGCTGTTTTGCTCCACACCAGCGACACCATCGACATGGCTCGTCTGCTCAAGAGCACGATGCGCCTGCGTCCCGACCGCATCATCGTCGGCGAGGTCCGCGATGGCGCGGCACTGACGCTGCTCAAGGCCTGGAACACCGGCCATCCCGGCGGCGTCACCACGATCCATTCCAACACGGCGATGTCAGCATTACGCCGACTGGAGCAACTGACGGCGGAAGCCAGCCAGCAGCCGATGCAGGAGGTCATCGGCGAGGCCGTCGATCTGGTCGTCTCTATTGAGCGAACGGGAAAGGGGAGGCGGGTCCGTGAGGTGATCCACCTCGAAGGATACCGCAACGGCCGCTACCAGACCGAACATTACGCCCAGATCGATGAGGACAGCCATGTCGCGTAGAACCAATATTTTACTCACCTGCGCGGCGCTAGTCGCCGTCTCAGTCGGTCTTGCAGAACCGGCGCTGGCCTCATCGGGCGGCGGCGGTCTTCCCTGGGAATCGCCACTGCAACAGATCCAGCAATCAATCACCGGACCTGTCGCCGGGTTTATTGCGTTGGCCGCCGTCGCCATTGCCGGCGCCATGCTGATCTTCGGCGGCGAGCTGAATGATTTCGCGCGACGGCTTTGCTATGTCGCGCTGGTGGGCGGCGTACTCCTCGGAGCCACCCAGATCGTCGCTCTTTTCGGCGCCACCGGCGCATCGATCGGCGAGGCTCATGCACAGGCCGAGCAAAACACTCCCGAACCGACGATGACGCCGGCCACTGTGGGGGAGGGCGCTCATGGCTGACGCCGGTTCCTCTCTTGCACGCTCGCGGGTACACAGGGCGCTATCGCGCCCGAACCTGTTGATGGGCGCCGACCGCGAGCTCGTGCTGCTGACGGCGCTGGCCGCCATCATCCTGATCTTCGTTGTCCTGACCTGGTACGCGGCCCTGTTCGGCGTCGTGATCTGGCTGGTAGCCGTCGCGGCGCTGCGCATGATGGCCAAATCCGATCCGCTGATGCGCCGGGTCTATCTTCGCCACATCTCCTACAAGACGTCGTATCGCGCGACGTCGTCGCCGTGGCGCAAGTTCTAAGAGATGGTAGCGCTCAAATCATTCCGCCATTCCGGACCATCGTTGGCCGATCTCGTGCCTTATGCCGGTCTCGTCGATAACGGTGTCATCCTGCTGAAGGACGGCTCGCTGATGGCCGGCTGGTATTTCGCGGGGCCGGATAGCGAGAGCTCGACCGACGCCGAGCGCAACGAGGTGTCGCGTCAGATCAACGCCATCTTGTCGCGGCTGGGCTCCGGATGGATGATCCAGGTCGAGGCCATCAGGGTGCCGACCGGCGATTATCCGACTGAGGCTGAATCCCACTTTCCCGATCCCGTCACGCGCGCCATCGATGATGAACGTCGAGCGCACTTTCAGAAGGAGAAGGGGCATTTCGAGAGCCGGCACGCTCTGATCTTGACCTGGCGACCACCGGAGCCGCGGCGCTCCGGGTTGACCCGGTATATCTATTCGGATGCCGCAAGCCGTTCCGCCTCCTATGCCGACAAGGCGCTTGAGAGTTTTCTGACCTCGATCCGTGAGGTCGAACAGTATCTCGCCAATGTCGTGTCGATCCGGCGGATGATGACGCGAGAGACGTCAGAACGGGGCGGCTTCCGTGTGGCCCGATACGACGAACTGTTCCAGTTCATCCGTTTCTGCGTCACCGGAGAGAACCACCCTGTGCGCCTGCCAGACATCCCGATGTATCTCGACTGGCTGGTGACGGCCGAATTGCAGCATGGCTTGAGCCCAATGGTCGAGAACCGCTTTCTCGGTGTGGTGGCGATCGACGGCCTGCCGGCAGAAAGCTGGCCCGGCATTCTCAACACGCTCGACCGCATGCCGCTCACCTATCGCTGGTCGTCCCGCTTCGTCTTCCTCGACGCCGAGGAAGCACGGGCACGGCTCGAAAGGACCCGTAAGAAATGGCAGCAGAAGGTGCGGCCGTTCTTCGACCAGCTGTTCCAGACACAATCACGCTCGGTCGACCAGGACGCCATGCTGATGGTGGCGGAAACTGAAGACGCTATTGCCGAAGCCTCCTCGCAGCTCGTCGGTTATGGCTATTACACACCAGTCATCGTGATCTTTGAAGAAGACCCGAGCCGCCTCCAGGAAAAATGCGAGGCGATCCGCCGCCTGATCCAGGCCGAAGGTTTTGGCGCACGCATCGAGACGTTGAATGCCACGGACGCTTTCCTCGGCAGCCTGCCCGGGGTTTCTTACGCCAATATCCGCGAGCCGCTGATCAACACCCGCAATCTTGCCGACCTCATTCCGCTCAACTCCGTCTGGTCGGGCAGTCCAATAGCACCTTGCCCCTTCTACCCGCCGGCCTCGCCACCATTGATGCAGGTGGCCTCCGGATCGACGCCGTTCCGGCTGAACCTGCATGTCGATGATGTCGGACACACGCTGATCTTCGGGCCAACCGGCTCTGGCAAGTCGACGCTGCTGGCGCTGATCGCCGCGCAGTTCCGGCGTTACGCAGACGCCCAGGTGTTCGCCTTCGACAAGGGCGGCTCGATGCTGCCACTGACGCTGGGCCTCGATGGCGATCATTACCAGATCGGCGGCGATATCGGCCCGTCGACAATTGGTGAGATAAAAGCACCCGCATTCTGCCCGCTCGCCGAACTGTCGACCGACGGCGACCGCGCCTGGTCCTCCGAGTGGATCGAGATGCTGGTGGCGCTGCAAGGTGTGACCATCACCCCGGACTATCGCAACGCCATCTCCAGGCAGTTGTCGCTGATGGCGGAATCCCGTGGCCGATCGCTGTCGGACTTCGTATCCGGCGTGCAGATGCGCGAGATCAAGGACGCGCTGCATCATTACACCGTCGACGGCCCGATGGGCCAGTTGCTCGACGCCGAGCAGGACGGCCTGGCGCTCGGCGCGTTCCAGTGCTTTGAGATCGAGGAGCTGATGAACATGGGCGAGCGCAATCTCGTCCCCGTTCTCACCTACCTGTTTCGGCGCATCGAGAAACGCCTGACCGGCGCGCCTAGCCTGATCATTCTCGACGAGGCCTGGTTGATGCTCGGCCATCCGGTGTTTCGGGACAAGATCCGCGAATGGCTGAAGGTGCTGCGAAAGGCCAATTGTGCTGTCGTGCTCGCCACCCAGTCGATCTCCGACGCGGAGCGGTCCGGGATCATCGACGTGCTGAAGGAGAGCTGCCCGACAAAGATTTGCCTGCCGAACGGCGCGGCGCGCGAACCGGGCACGCGCGAGTTCTATGAGCGCATCGGCTTCAACGAACGGCAGATCGAAATCGTCGCAACCGCCATTCCCAAGCGTGAATATTACGTCGTCTCACCAGAGGGTCGGCGGCTGTTCAACATGGCGCTTGGTCCAGTGGCGCTTTCGTTCGTCGGTGCGACGGGCAAGGAAGATCTGAAGCAAATTCGCAGCCTGCATTCCAAACATGGGGCCGCGTGGCCTTGTCCTTGGCTCCAGCAAAGGGGGATAGCCCATGCCGAAACACTTTTCCCAACCTCTTGAGACCTATCGTGCGGTGGTCATCGTGGTGACCGGCCTCGCAATCGCAACGCCAATCCAGGTCCAGGCTGGTAGCGTGACAGGTCAGGCGACCGAATGGACACAGCTTGCCAACAATGCCGAACTGATCTCGCTGGTCGGCAAGTCGGCCGAACAGGTCAACAACCAGATTACCCAGATCTCGCAGCTTGCCGAGCAGATCCAGAACCAGATCAACATCTACAACAACATGCTGCAGAACACCGCGCAATTGCCAGACCACATCTGGGGTCAGGTCGAAAGCGACCTCAAGAACCTGCAAAACGTTGTCGCGCAGGGGCAGGGGGTCGCGTTCTCAATGGGCAACATCGACGACGTGCTCAAGCAGCGTTTCCAGAGCTTTGCCGAAATGAAGAGCAACCTGCCCGACGGGGCAGGCTTCTCGTCCACCTATCAGAACTGGTCCGACACCAACCGCGGCACGATCGCCGGTTCCCTGAAGGCTGCAAACCTGACGTCCGACCAGTTCTCAAGCGAGGAAAGCACGATGTCGTCGCTGCGATCGATGTCGGAATCGGCCGACGGGCAGATGAAGGCGTTGCAGGTCGGACATCAGATCGCCGCCCAGCAGGTCGCGCAGATGCAAAAGCTGCGCGGCCTCGTCTCCCAACAGATGACGATGATGGGCACATGGTTCCAGTCAGAGCAGGCACAAAAGGATCTCGCCCAGGCGCGCCGGGAACAGTTCTTCAGCGGAAGCGAACATGACATCCGCGGCGGGCAAACGATGGAGCCCCGCTGGTGAGCCCGCGCCTTGTCATCATCCTTGCTGTCGTGGCGATCATCGCGTCAGGCGTCGGCATCGTTAGGTGGATCGTCCTGCCGGGACCGACCCCCATGTCCGGAGCGGAAGAAGCATCGCCAGAGGCCGAATCCGACACCGACCGCCGTGCTCACCGGGGAAAGCTCTTTGGCGGCAACGCCGAGCACGACATTCGCGGCGGCCAGGAGATGAAGCCGAGATGGTGATCGTTCCCCGTTTCCGGAAGCTCGACCTTGCCTTTGTTACGATCGGCCTCGCCCTCATCGCGAGCACGCCGGCTCTGGCGCAGCAGGGTCAAGTGCTGACGACCCTGGAAAACTCCGTCGTCGCGGCCACCAAGGGCTGGGAGACGACGGTCATGGATGCGGCCCGGTCATTGTTCTGGATCCTCGCCGGCATCGAGGTCGGCATCGCCGCTGTATGGTTGGCGATCAATGCTGCTTCGCTCGACAGCTGGTTTGCCGAGCTTGTCAAGCGCATCATGTTCATCGGGCTGTTCGCCTTCATTCTCAATGAGGGGCCGGCCTTTGCCAAGGCGGCCGTCGACAGCCTCTATCAGATCGGAGCTGGCGGCGGCTCGGCCTCCCCCGCCAACATTTTCGACGCCGGTATTCGTGTCGCGACCAAGATGTCCGAACAGGCGAAATTTGGCCTCTTCGAAGATAATTCCCTGGCGATCGCCGCCGTCTTCGCCATGGTCGTGGTCGTCGTCTGCTTCTCGCTCGTTGCGGCCATCTTCGTCTCGGTCATGGTGGAGATGTATGTCGGCTTGCTCGCCGGCATGATCATGCTCGGCTTGGGCGGTACGTCCTATACCAAGGACTTCGCGATCAAATATCTGGTCTACGCCTTCTCCGTCGGCATGAAGCTGATGGCGCTGGTGATGATCGCCAAGATCGGCTCCGACATCCTGCTGGGCCTGGCGGAGGCACCGACAGCCACCTCCGAGCAGTTCATCACGACACTGGCGATCGCCGGCATCTCTGTCGTGGTCTTCGTTATGGCCATGTATGTGCCGCCAATCCTGCAAGGCGTGGTCCAGGGTGCGTCCGTTTCCGGTGGCATGGAATCCATCCGCCATGGGGGCCAGGCCGCATCTTTTGCGGCGGGCGCCGGCTTTCTGGCTACCGCAGCAGCCAGCAGAGGTTTTCAGGCTGCAAGTGCGGCAAGGGCAGGGGGAGCATCCCTTGGCAGTGCCGCCATGCGCGGCATGGAGTCAGGCATCGGTGGTCCGGCAGGTGCCGTCGGTTCGGCCGCCAAGGACAAGGCGGTCGGGTCACCCGGTGCCTATGCCGGATCTCTGCTCGGGCTCGCCAATGCCAAACTCGACCAGCAGCAGGGTCGTACCGCATCGCCGCCTCCACCGCCGCCCCTAAACGAGACCAAATAACTGGAGGCCGATCAGCCATGGCCGGACACAATCCGCTCGATAACCCCGACATTGCCAATCCGTATATCGCCGCCCGCAACGAATGGAACGAGCGCTATGGATCCTATGTCAGATCCGCCGCCGCGTGGCGCATCGTCGGCATCGCCGGCATGACCATGGCTGTGATCGGCTTTGGCTACGCGCTGTACCAGAGCACACAGGTCAAGCTCGTTCCCTATATCGTCGAAGTCGACAAGCTGGGTACCGCCGTTAATGCCGGCTTTCCGCAGCAGATTGAATACGCCGATCCGCGTGTGGTGCGCGCTACGCTTGGCAGTTTCGTCTCGAATTTTCGAAGTGTCACGCCGGATGCGGTCGTGCAGAAGCAATACATCGACAAAACCTATGGGCTGCTGAGGACTTCGGATCCCGCAACCGAGAAGGTCAATGCCTGGTTTCGCTCCAACTCACCGTTCGAGAAAGCCAAGAACTCGACGGTGGCCATCGAGGTAAACAACATCGTCGCGCTGTCGAACCAGAGCTACCAGGTGGACTGGACCGAATTCGAGCGCGACCGGCGCGGCAAGGAAACCGCCGTCCGCCGCTTCCGCGGCATTGCAACCGTGACCCTGACGCCGCCGCAGGACGAGGGCGTCATCCGCTTGAACCCCATCGGTCTCTATCTCCGCGACTTCGACTGGACAGCACAGCTTTGAAAGGCATGGCCCCGAACATGATCATCCCGCGCACAAGAACACGGGCCACGCTGACGGGCGCTCTCGCCTCGGCACTGTTAGCGTCTTCAGTGGTCGCTCCTCTGCATGCATATGCCGCCGATGGCGTCACAGCCAACGAAGCAAAGGGCATGGGTATCTCCACCCAGTGGCGCGGGTCTCGCGGCTTGGTGACCAAGGGTGCCGACGGAAAGGTGATCTTCCTTTATGGCGAGGTGCAGCCCTCCGTCGTCTGCTCGCCGCTGCAGGTTTGCGATATCGAACTGCAAGGCGGCGAGGTGGTCCGCGACGTTCTGGTCGGCGACACGGTGCGCTGGAAGGTCGAACCGGCGACCTCAGGTGCTGCCGGCGGTCAGGCCATCCATCTGATCGTCAAACCATCGGAGCCTGGTCTTTTGACCTCAATGGTAGTGACGACGTCCAGGCGGACCTATCACATTCAGCTCAAGTCGCATCCGACCCAGTATATGGCACGTGTCGGCTTTGAATATCCGGAGGACGTTTCGACAAAGCTTGCCGACATCAACGCGAGGCTGGAAGCGAGCACCATTCCGGGTGCAGGCGTCCCCGCCGAGCAGCTGAACTTTTCCTATTCGGTCTCGGGCAACGCCGGCTGGCGGCCGACGCGGGTCTATTCCGATGGGCTCAAGACCTACATTCAGTTTCCACGCTCGATCTCCGGTCAGGACGCGCCGGTTTTGTTCGTCACGTCAGGCGGGCAGAACCGGATCGTCAACTACCGGATGAGGGGCAACATGATGGTCGTCGATTACCATGTCGATCGCGCAGTGCTCGTGTCGGGGGTCGGCTGGAAACAGGAAAAGATCACCATCAAGCGGGGAGGGCGGTAATGAACATCCCTCTCTCCCATTCGCGCGCCTTACGACCTCTCCGCAACTTTGCCGCAGCCTGCGCCCTAGCCGCCCTTCTTTCCGGATGCCAGTCGACCGGAACAGAAGGGCTCGTTTCCAGCAGCGCGCCACCGGAAATCTCCGGTCCCGCCGCCAGCGCAATCGCCGGCGATATGGTGAGCCGCCTTGCCGAACAGCTCGGGCCGGGGAAGGCGACCGTTGCGCTCAAGACTGATACCTCGCCCTTCGGCCAGGCGTTGGAGGCGGCGCTGAAGGGATGGGGATATGCCGTCATCACCGACCAGAAGACGGATAGCGGCGCGACGGTGATCCCGCTCGCCTATGTGATCTTGGCTGTCGATGGTCAGGTGCTGGCCCGTCTATCGACAAACAGCGTCGAGCTCGGCCGCGCTTATTCCGTGACGGCAAACGGCGCGATGCCAGCGAGTGCCTTGTCGCTCATGCGGCGCGGGTGAGGGAGGATCATATGGTGCAATCTCTCAATCTCGGCGGTGCCCCAAACAGCCAGGCCCCCAACACTATCCGGCGGATTAACCGCCTGCCTATTGCCGTCATTGTCGTCTTGACGGTCACGTTTCTTGGCGTCATCTTTTATGGGCTCGCCTCGCGCGGATTGTATTTAGGCAAGGACAGCGGCGCGGAGACAAGTTCGGGAAGCCCCGCCTCGACGTTCGCCGACCAGATCAAACGCGGCGTCACCGATGGTATTATCGGCGAGCCGCAGCAGCAGACCATCTTCCAGCCGACGCCCGTCGAGACGAAACAAGTCGACGAAAAAGCCAGCAATCCCTTCACACCACAGCCAAGCCAACGCGAGGTGCAGCAGCGCGGTCAGGACCTCGAAGCGGAAGCGGTCTGGCGGGCTCGTCTTCAGCGAGGACAACAGGAACAGCTTCTGCGTGAGCAGCAGCGCCAGCGGATGGCCCGCCTGCAGGCGAACAACGCTGCCTATGATGCGCCGCTTGCCATAGACCGTGGCAAATTGGATGGGCGTGCTGAAACACATGATGCCACCGCAGACGCAGCAGCAAGAGCCGCAACGACTTCGACAAATACTGGAAGCACGCCTGATCTCTATGCCGCCGCGCTGCGTGCCGGGCTCGGTGGTCAGAACGTTGATCCCAATGCGCAAGGCGCCAAGGAGGACTTCTTCAATGCCGACTTGAAAGAGCTTGGCTACCTGCCGAACCGTGTCGTGCCCCAACAATCGCCCTTCGAGCTGAAGCGCGGCTCCGTCATTCCGGCGACACTGATCACCGGAATCAATTCCGATCTACCGGGCCGGATCACCGCCCAGGTGAGCCAGAGCGTTTATGATTCAGCAACGGGACATCGTCTCCTGATCCCACAGGGGACAAAGCTGTTTGGTCGTTATGACAGCAAGGTATCGTTCGGCCAGAGCCGCGTGCTAGTCGTCTGGACGGACATCATCTTCCCAAATGGTTCTACGCTGCAAATCGGCGGTATGGCCGGGACGGACGCGCAGGGTTATAGCGGTTTCCGCGACAAGGTCGATCGGAAGTGGCTTCAGACTTTCGGTTCGGCGATTCTGATCGGGGTGATCGGCACTGGCATCGACATGGCTGTTCCGCAGAGTTCGACGCTGGCAACGCAGGATACGGCTTCGGATGCGGCGAGGCGGAATTTTGCAGAGACGTTCGGGCGCGTCGCGGACCGGACCATTCAGAGAAACATGGATGTGCAGCCCACTCTTGAAATCCGTCCAGGTTACAAATTCAACGTGCTTGTAGATCAAGACATTGTTTTTCCAGGTGTCTACAAAGGAAGTTCACTGCCATAAGGTCGTGTTGATGGTTATAGCACAGAGATGATTGAAGCCCTTATCACTAACTTGCGCAGGGGATAGGTGTAATCGCCCCATAAATATCCGGACAGGATTTCCCACTTGATAAGTGTGCGAGGTAATGTGTCCGTTATAACCAGTCACAATCCAAAGATAGAAGTCCTGTCCGGGTCGGAGCGCCGTCATCGCTGGTCGACGGCAGAGAAGCTTGCTATCATCCAGAAGACCTGTGAGCCGGACGCCACGGTGAGCATTGTGGCTCGTCGCTATGGCATTCAGCCGAACCAGTTGTTTACCTAACGTAAGCTTGCCACCCAAGGGGCTCTGACAGTAACTGAGGCCCAGGAAGATGTCGTTCCGGCATCCGAATATCATGCCCTTCAGAGCCAGATCAAAGAACTGCAGCGCTTGTTCGGCAAGAAAACAATGGAAGGCGAGATTTTCAAAGAGGCGCTTGAGATCGCCACAGGCCAAAAGAAACACCTATTGCGCTCGCTGTCGTTGCCGAAGGGAAGTCCCCGATGACGGCCGTGTGCAAGACCTTCGGTATTGCCCGGTCAAACATGGCTGAGCGAGTGAAACAGCCTCCTTCCAAGGTCCGTGGTCGGCCACCGCTCGCGGATGATGATCTCATTGCTGAAATCAAAGCGATCATCTCCAAGGTGCCGACCTACGGATATCGCCGGGTTCACGCGCATTCTTACGCCGTAAAGCCCGCAACACAAGCCGCCCATGGCCGAACGCTAAACGCGTCTATTGGGAGATGAAGTTGCATGGCCTACTTCTCCAACGCCACACAGTGCCATTGATAGTCGTCGCCATGACGGCCTTGTTGCCGTGGAGTACTCGAACTTGCGCTGATGTTCTGACGACTTTGAAATTGGCTGCGACAACACAGAGAAAGTCGGCGTTACCTTTGCTCTTCACTGCTGTGATCGTGACGCCATCGCCCGTGTCGCAACCACCCAAGGCATCCAGAGCAAAGACGTTCAGGAGCTTGTCATCACCGATGTCGAGAAACGCTTCGGTCGCATCAACACCATTCCCAAGCCGATTGAATGGCTCACCGACAACGGCTCGTGCTTCATTGCAAAGGACACGAAATCGGTGCTGATGGACATCGGAATGGAGCCTTGCACGACGCCGGTCCGCAGCCCTCAGTCCAACGGAGTGGCAGAAGCCTTTATCAAAACATTCAAGCGCGACTATGTCTGGGTCAATTCCATCCCGGACGCCAAAAACGGTCACCGCCCAACTGCCATTGTGGTTCGAGCATTACAACACGCTTCACCCTCACGAGGCCTTGGGATCTCGATCTCCGCACGAGTTCTAAACAGTCGAACAGAAATCTAATCCTGCCTGGTTTTTATGGAGCAACTCCATAGTAAAAACGCGGCTCCATTCTAAGAACTTGGTCTTTCGCGGGGTTTTAGCGTTTAAGTCTAACTACAGGGTTGACCTAACCGGCGTCTCCTCACTCCTTATCGCGACGAGCGCTAACTAAGTCTTGAAAGCAACTCGGCGGGGCGTCCGATTTTCAGTTCCCTCGTGCCCTTAGGCGCTTAAGCGGAAGCCACTCGTAAACTCTGTTTTCATCTAACCCTTCAGATCCACAGCGCAAAGCCAAAAGCTCATCCACGTTCACGAGATGCTGGTGGTGTGCCTTTCCTTGTCTCACGAAATGGCTCGCCATTCCATATATCCAACGGGGTATACTTGTCATTCTTCGACTGTCTTATCCTACAGCAATACTGGGGAAATTTGATGCTTCAACAGCATTGTTACACGGCAGCTCATATCCAAAAACCATAACACTATTTTTGTAAGGTAACAGGTTCTGAACAATGGCAAGTCTTAGAAAATACGGTTTGTGGATTGAAGGCAAATGGGTTCAGCCCACGAGCGGCAGCACATTGGAAAGACAATCGCCTGCCACATCTGATCCCGTTGCTGTTTTCTCGCTTGGTGGACCGTCCGAGATTGAGGAGGCCGCCGCTGTCGCTCACTCCACATTCCTAAGAGGCGCGTGGCGAGATATTGGAGGAGGTGCTCGTGCAAAACTATTGACTAAGTGGGCTGATTTGATTGAGACCAACAAGGCTCGGCTTGCACGCATTGAGGCCGAAGAAGCCGGAAAGGTGATGTCATCAACTCTTGGGGAAATAGAGTGGGCAATTGAGCTTACCCGGTACGCCGCATCGCTTGCTTGGAACCTGCCAGGCCGGATGATCAGCCATGAAGGCCCGGACAAAATTGGCCTCGTAACATATGAGCCACACGCGGTCGTTGCTATGATAGTGCCGTGGAATTTCCCGATGGTGACTTTGTTTCAGAAGTTACCGTACGCTCTTGCTGCTGGCTGTTCCGTGGTCGTTAAGCCTTCAGAGCTCACATCTGGAACTGCTCTTGAGTGTGCGGTACTTGCTCAGCAGGCAGGCATTCCTGATGGAGTCATCAATGTGGTGCCCGCAATCGGTGAAGTTGTGGGTGACGCTATTTGCGACAGCCCTTTCATCGACATGGTTTCGTTCACAGGTTCAACGCGGGTTGGCAGCCTTCTGGCTTCCCGAGCATCTTCCAAAATAAAAAAGGTCACGCTTGAACTGGGTGGAAAAGGCGCAAATATTGTATTTGCTGACGCCGATTTAGAAGCTGCACTCGATGGAGCGTTGACGGGCTTTACAGCCAATCAAGGTGAAGAGTGCTGCTGCGGAAGCAGACTTTTCCTGGAAGCTCCAATCTACGAAGAATTTGTTGAGCGCCTAGCAGCAAAGGCTGCAAATTTAAAGATCGGCTCATATCAAGACCCTGATGCAGATGTCGGTGCCATGATCCACAAGGCGCATTTTGACAGAGTGATGGCCTACATATCTCGGGCGAAAGCTGATGGAGCGAAAGTTTTAGTCGGAGGCAAAGCGCCGACAGACGAAACCTTGAAGGGTGGTTTTTTCGTTGAGCCGACGATCCTACAGGGATGCACGCCCGAAATGGCAATCTCTCGTGAGGAGGTCTTCGGCCCTGTTGTCTGCGTTTACTCGTTTAAATCAGAAGACGAAGTCATCGAACTTGCAAATGACACACAATATGGTCTGGCAAACGGTGTTTGGACGAACGACCTTTTCCGGGCATTTTCCGTTTCAAGTCGGCTAAAGAGCGGGACTGTATACGTAAACGCATACCTTGAAACGCTACCGCAGCTGCCTTTTGGAGGCGTTAAAGAAAGCGGCCAAGGGCGCGAAAACGGTATCGAAGGAATTCTCGAGTTTATGGAGACCAAGGCTACTTACATAAAACTCAAATCATAGAAACACAAAAAAAGGGGAACACAATGTCTGTAAAAACAACAAAAAATGCTTTGCAGATCTCACGCCGTAATTTGCTGGGAGGCGTGGCAGCTGCGGCCGCCGGGGTGGTATCACTTCGGCTATTTTCTTACCCAGCATATGCAGCAGGCGAACTCAATATTTTAGCTTGGGAGGGCTATGATCTCAACACTGAGCTCGCTGACTGGCGAAAAGCCAATGGCGTCACTGCTCAATCGAGCTCGATGACCTCGCAAGATGATGTCCATACGCCTTTTCTAGCCGGAAACCCACCTGGCATCGACCTTGCCGAATATAATCATGCCTATTCGGACCTCTACATCCGAGAACTAAAGATCGTGAGACCAATCGACCGGTCGAAGGTGCCCAACTACAACTCAGAAAACCTGTTCGACGCTTTCTACGATAAGCCGACATGGTTTTCCGAAGGAAAGCTGTGGGGTGCACCGTATATTTGGGGCATGAACTCGATCGTTTACAATCCCAAACGCATGAAAAAACCAACCGCCTATACGGACCTGCTGACGCCGGAGCTTAAGGGGCGTATAGCAATTTGGGATGAACCGAACGTAATGTGGCCGATCGCTGCTCGCGTTTCGGGGCTTGGAGAGAAGTATCCAAAACTATCCCGTGACGAGGTTCAAACAGCATTTTCAGAATTGGGAAAATATCGAGAGCAAGCTCGATTGATAGCGATCAATATGGGGGAACTTATCAATTTCCTGGTTTCCGGAGAAATTGATGCTGTTGTGTGCGCAGATCCTGCGATCATAGTTCAAGCCCAACAACAAGGTGTCGAATTGGAGATCGCCTATCCCAAAGAAGGAGCTGTGCTTTGGGTTGATGCTTGGTTTCTCCCGATTTCTTGTGACAACGTTGAGACTGCGCAAGCGTATATAAATCAGGCGCTCGATCCGCAGATCCAGGCAAAAGTGGCAATGGCAATAAACCAGGCTCCTGTGTCGCGCAAAGCGACTGAATACCTTGATGATAAATCGAGAGCCCGTTTCAATTTTGGTGAGATTGACACGCTGTTGGCCGCAGGCCTGCCAGGAATTCCTCCAGCTACGGGCGACAATCAGACAGCAAGCTACGGTGATTGGCTCCAGGCTTGGCAGTCTTTCAAAGCTGGAAACTAAAATCGGTGCGATGAACCACCGGATCCAGTGTCCGGTGAGCTCGCGCTTAGGGATGTCACAATGAAATCACAGCGTTTTCTCGGCTGGCTTTTGTCAATGCCTGCCTTAACCTACATGGTCATATTATTTTTTCTGCCCGCCGGCTTTCTTCTGGTTTACAGCTTTTGGACAAGCACTGGCTTTCGCATCGTACCTTCTTTCTCGATGGTCAACTACGTCAGTTCGATATCGTCGAAATTGTTCATCGATGTGACTTTAAACGCCATTTTTATCGGGCTGGTGACTGCAATAGTGTCGGTCGCACTTTCAGTTCCTGTTGCTTATTATCTCACCTACGTTGCTCGATCGAAAGCTGTTTATTATGCCATACTCCTAACCTGGTTCTCGAGTTATCTCGTCAGAATATATGCGTGGAGGACGCTTCTTGGGACCAACGGCCTCATAAATACTTTGTTGGTGCAGATCGGGATCATAGACACACCGATTTCCGTCTTGTTGTTCAGCCGGTTGGCGGTTGGCATTGCGCTCGTTCATATTTACCTGCCGTTTTGCGTCCTTCTTGTGGTTTCGTCGTTCAGCGAAATAAAGAAAGAGCTTCTTGAGGCTGCACGGGACCTTGGAACAGGTGCGAGCGGTGCCTTTTGGAAAGTCATTGCACCCAATGCCGCGAATGGTCTGCTAGGCGCTTTCACGCTCACCTTTCTCTTGGCGTCGGGAGACTATGTTACCCCGCAAATGTTGGGTGGCACAACTGGCCAGACGACTGGTCTCTTGATTGCAGATTATTTTCGAAGAAGCGGCAACTGGCCACTTGGAGCTGCGCAAGCCTTCATCATGTTCGCAATATCGGTCGCGGTCTATGTCATCCTGTTGTTTGTCGGCCGGCTGACCGGGCTGGTTCCTAAGACAGTCACAAGTGTGAGGGGCTAGGAGAGTTGCCATGATTTTACGCGCAGTCGTTTACGCTGTTTTGGCGTTCCTTTTAATACCAATTGCCATCATCATCTTGTTCAGCTTTCACAGTTCACCAGCTCTATCTTTTCCGTTCGAAGGCTTTAGCCTGCGTTGGTATTCTGAACTTTTTGGGAATGCGCAGCTGTTGTCGGCGGTCGGAAGAAGTCTGACGGTAGCAGTCGCGACCGCCGTTGTTACCCTCGTCGTCGGAGCATTCGCGTCATTGGCTTGGCTCCGGCTATCGCGCAGGGGCAAAATTGTTCTTGAGTTCATTTGCATTGTTCCGATTGCTATGCCGGCCTTGTTTCTCGGCGTTGCACTGCTGGTTGGTTTTGCCCAGATACGTCTCCCACTTTCGATGATCACGGTCACATTGGGTCACGTCGTGCTCGCTCTTCCAATGCTGATGGTGGCCATGAGAGCCCGTCTTGCGCTGTTCGATCCCTCATTGGAAGACGCTGCACGCGACCTTGGCGCGGGAACGATCACTACATTTTTGAGGGTCACACTCCCATTGGCAATGCCTACTTTGATCGCAAGCACAATTTTGGCATTCGCCATGTCGTTTGATGAATTCGTCGTCACGTCCTTTGTCGCAGGTACCGAGACAACACTGCCACTTTTCATTTGGTCAATGATGCGAAGGACTGTGACGCCCTTGATCAACGCTGTTTCCACTCTCGCGCTCGTGTTTTCAGTGCTTTTGATGGTGTTGGCGGGAGTGATTACACATCTAAGGCGCGCAAAAGCCATTTCAGATGCGACAGACGGGAGACAGTTCTAGTGACAAGCAATATCGTTGAAATTCGTGACGTACACAAAAATTACGGCACATACACCGCTCTCGAAAATGTCAATTTATCTATCCGGCGAGGCGAGATTGTTACGCTTCTCGGGCCAAGTGGATGTGGCAAGAGCACACTTATGCGAATGGTTGCTGGATTTGAAGATCCAAGTAAGGGTGAAATTTTCATCGCAGGAAATTCGACGAACAGCGTTCCTCCAAACAAACGCCCCGTAAACATCGTTTTTCAGCGTTACGCGCTTTTCCCGCATCTCGACGTTTTTGATAATATTGCATTCGGCTTGAGGGTGAAGGGCTTGTCTGCAACTGACGTCAAAGAGCGGGTTCGCCGTATCATATCTGTAGTCCAGCTTGAACCCTTCATGCATCGTTACATTCACGGGCTAAGTGGCGGACAGTGCCAAAGAGTGGCACTTGCGCGAGCACTTGTGAACGAACCCGAAGTGTTGCTGCTTGACGAACCACTGGCTGCACTTGATCTGAAAATCCGCCAACATATGCTTTCTGAGATGAAGCGCATTCACGAAGCCACCGGGGCTGCGTTTCTGTACGTCACTCATGATCAAGACGAGGCACTGTTCCTCTCAGACCGGATTGTTCTGATGGAAAAGGGCAAGGTCTTGCAGATCGATAATCCTCAAGGAATGTATCGACGTCCACAATCACTTTTTGCCGCCAAATTCCTGGGCGAGACAAATCTGATCAGAGCGACGATCACTGAAAACACCGCTACTGGATATAAGCTCTTATCGTCTGATGGCATCGCGCTGTTCTCGCCCCAAAAAGGCACGTTGCGCGTGGGCCAACCGGTTACGATATCTATTCGTCCTGAGTCCATTTCGTTGGAGATGGAAGCGCTGTCTTCTGCCGATAGCAAGCAAACAGCAACAGCAAGATGTCTAGGCGCCACATTCATGGGCAGCCGAACCTTTCTTGATGTAGAAATCGGCTCCGGAACAATGTTGCGAATTCAAAGACCTGGTGGAGCTGATATCCCAACTGCCGGTTCAAATATTCCAATCTACTGGCGGTCTGAAGACATCGTTGTGCTTACCGATTAACGAACGCCCCTATATCGACAGCAGAGGAGAACACCCATGCGTTCAAGCAAGATAATCCACGTCGTCACGTGCCACGCGGAAGGCGAGGTTGGTGACGTCATCGTTGGTGGCGTATCCCCCCCCCCAGGAGATACCGTTTGGGAACAGGCAAGATGGATCGAAGACGACGGAACCCTTCGGAACTTCGTTCTAAACGAACCGAGAGGCGGTGTGTTTCGCCATGTTAATCTGCTGGTTCCTCCCAAGAACCCGTCGGCACAAATGGGGTGGATAATCATGGAGCCGGCTGACATTCCACCCATGTCTGGTTCGAATTCCATTTGTGTCGCGACCGTCTTGCTGGATACGGGCATCATCCCCATGCAAGAGCCGATAACCCGTTTGGTTCTGGAGCCACCGGGCGGCCTCATCGAAGTTGAGGCTGAGTGCAGGAATGGCAAAGCTGAGCGCATTCACGTTAGAAATGTAGCATCTTTTGCAGATAAGCTCAGTGTACCTTTGGAGATCGAGGGTTTCAAAACCATCTTTGTAGACACTGCATATGGCGGCGACAGTTTCGTGTTTGTCGACGCGGCGTCGCTTGGGATGCGCCTTGAACCGGAGTATGCGCGCGATCTTGCCGTCTTGGGTATGAAAATCACGAGAGCGGCAAACGAACAACTTGGGTTCCAGCATCCCACTCAAGACTGGAGCCACATCTCATTCTGCCAGTTTACAAATCCGGTTTACATGGAAGATGGTGTCATGAAGGGTAAGAATGCGGTCGCTATTCGCCCGGGAAAGATCGATCGATCTCCAACGGGTACAGGTTGCTCGGCAAGGATGGCGGTACTTCATGCGAAGGGCCAACTAAAGGTCGGAGAGAAATTTGTTGGAATTTCTCTCATAGACACTGAATTTCATTGCTCTATCGACAGCGAGGTCGATGTTGGCGGCAAAAGCGGTATCAGACCTGTCATCTCAGGTCGAGCTTGGGTCAGTGGAACTTCGCAATTGATGCTCGACCCAAGTGATCCCTTTCCTACTGGATACAAGCTATCCGATACATGGCCAATGGATCTCTAAAAATTGTCGAGGCGCGGTTTTAGATGCCGCGCCTTTTCGTATTTTCAACGTCGGGAGTACCCGCATGCCAATCGTAAAAATTGAACTTTTCTCTGGAAGAGATGAGAGCCTGAAGGCTGAAATTGCCGTAAAAATTGCTGCGCTTCTTGAAGAGAAGCTGAAGATATCGCAGAAGGACACAACAGTTATTTTTACTGACGTGCCGCGGGGCGACTGGTTTGTCGCGGGGCAATCAAACGCTCGCGAATAGAGAGCTGCAAGCCATGCCAATCGAGATGTGAGCCCGAAGCGACTTAAGGGCGACAGCGGCATTCGCGCACTGGCGGTCCTGCGGATACGTCATTCTGACGAAGTATCAACAGGGCTACTTGGTGTCTATGACATGCGAACAGAACATCAGAAACATTTCAGCCTGACTCGTAATCCGCAGCTTATCATATATATTTCTTCTATGAACCTTTGCTGTTCCCTCTGCGATATCGAGGTTGTGAGCCACCGAAAGCGTTGAATGTCCCCTTAATAAGAGGCTTACAATTGTTTGTTCTCGAGGTGACAGTTTTTCCTTAGCGAACGTTACAAAAGCCTTTTCCAGAGTAGACTCGGATTTGGGAAGATCTGGTTTGAGGAATTTCTCCGACTCTCCTCTCCAGTGTTCTACAGAAGTCTCTAATATCACAGGTTCAAGTAGCTTCAGATTTTCAAACTCGATCGAGTCGAATGCCTGCATCCCGTTTCTACGCATAAGTGAAATCACAAGATAAACATTATCTATCGGCTGAGCCATGTACACTATCTCTTCCGCAAGAGATCCGGCATCTTCTGAAACACAAGGGTGAAAATCCGACGAATTATAGAATTCGCTGGAAAAATAATTGTCCGGAGCAAGCTCAGAGAGCCTGTAGAGGCCTGGTAAAACTTTGGCGCAGCAAGCTGTGTACACAGCATCCAGAAGGTATGTCCCAGAAAGAAATTTATCAATAATCGCCTGAGAGACAAAGTCCTGAAGATTTCCATCGAGAAATATCGGAGGCCTATTGGACGAGAAAAGGGTTACTGTAAAAATTTCAAACGGCGCAATCGTTTGAAGTGAGCTGATGAGGGCTGACGGGAACATCGCCGTTCGCCTGGAACTATATAGATGCTTTGCAAACGCTATTCCGTGTTTTGCATCAAGTCTTTCCATTCCAGCTCCTGTTTCCCAAGATCACCTAATACCAGCACTCAAATATGGTCCAAGCGTATCACGTCGGCAAGTTTCATTCCTGTTCAGGCGCAACGCGCTCAATATGCCAAATGGGGTATACGGGATCACCGTCGATTGTCGTTATTAGGTCAAAGCTTAGCTCACGAAGCGGCCTTTGTCTGTCAGATTTTCAAACCGAGAATCTAGAGACGATTGTCTGGCAGAAGGGCACAGGGCGTTTTTCCATCCTCCCTTTTCGGGCTTGGCTCAGATCCCAAGTTCCGCTCAGACAAGTCATAAGAAGTGGGAACATGAATAGAAAGAAATACGATTACATTGTCATCGGATCGGGTGCTGCTGGTTCGATAGTTGCTAAGCGCCTTGGAGAAGAGCGTGAGAGCCGGATTTTAGTCCTGGAAGCTGGGCCATCAGACAATTCCATTTTCATACGTATGCCCGCCGCACTCTCTTACCCATTGACCGATAAGAAAAGGATATGGTCTTTCGAAACAGGTCCTGAACCAGAGTTAGGTCCTCGACACCTCACGCATGTCCGAGGCAAGATGTTTGGCGGGTCGGGCTCATTGAATGGTATGGTGTATGTGCGGGGCAATCCTAGAGATTATGATCGCTGGGCTTCGGACTACCAACTGCCGGATTGGAGCTTCGCCCATTGCCTTCCATACTTCAAGCGGTTGGAGACCTTTGACGGCGGTGCCAGCGAATACCGCGGCGGCAACGGTCCGATAGCAATCACGACTATGAAAGCTGAACTTGAGCCATTTCAAGCGTTTCTTGAGGCCGGCAAGCAAGCGGGTCATGCTCTTAATGACGACTATAATGGATATCGTCAGGAAGGCGTGCACGCCTATCAGGCAAACATCGATCACGGCGTTCGCGCGAGCGGTGGCCGTCAATACCTTCGTCCAGCGATGCGAAAAGGTAATGTCAAAGTGGAACTGAGCGCCCTCGTTCAGAAGATTATTTTTGATGGAAAGCGTGCTGTTGGCGTCCGATACGTACAGAATGGAGAAACGGTCAACGTTTTCGCAGAAAAAGAGGTTATCGTTTGTGGTGGAGCTTTCAACTCACCGCAAATACTTCTGCTATCTGGGATTGGGCCTGCCCGGGAATTGGCGGCCGTAGGTATCAACACGATTGTGGATTTGCCTGGCGTTGGAAAAGGCGTTCAAGATCATATTGCAGTGTCAGTGAAGTATCGGGCTTCGCGCCGGGGCGTCTCTCCCGGAGTAGACATGAGCAAGCTTAAGATGGCGGCCGTTGGTGCGCAGTGGTTATTTTTGAAGTCTGGTTTGGGTGCGACCAATCTTTGGGAAACTGGTTCATTTTTCAAAAGTAGCGACAGTGCGGAGTACGCGAATATCCAGCACGAGTTTCTTCCTGTTCTCGGTGAACTGTCACATGGGAGCGTTTCTGTCGAGGACGGCTTCGTTTATCAAACCTGCCTAGCGCTGCCTCGTAGTCGCGGCGAAGTGACCCTAAACTCTGCGGATCCAGTTGCACATCCTAAAATTGTTCTGAACTATCTTGCCGATCGAGATGATCAGAAAGACCTCATGGATGGAATACGCCATACAGACGAGATTGTGAACCAGCCGGCTTGGAACAAGCTCAGAGGCGCATCGATTGATCCGGGGCTCTACAAAATGCCAGATGCTGAGCTTTTAGCCTGGCTTAGGCTCAATGCGAACACTCAGTATCATCCATGCTCGAGTTGCCGTATGGGGGTCGACGATCTTGCAGTTGTCGACACTGACGGCCGGGTTTACGGAACAGAAGGCCTGCGCGTCGTTGATGCGTCCATCATGCCGCGAATTGTCAATGCCAACCTGCATTGCCCGACAATGATGGTCGCTGAAAAGATTTCGGATTCCTTGAGAGGCCGTCCTGCATTGGCACCGCAACACGTAGCGTTCGCCTGACACTCACATCAATATCTGATAGGCCGGTCTCGCCAAACACTCTCCGAGTGGACCGACCTATCGATATGTTGGCAAGAAGTTGAGCGTGCCGACCTTAGCATGGCAACACGCCATCAATCTTTCGGTTCATAGGTGTGCTCTAGGCCAGGAAAACTTCGATCTAAAACCGACGCCGCGTACTCGGCGATGGCCTTATCAACAGCATCCCCAATTGTTCCGAATTTTTTGACAAAACGCGGAACTTTGGGGTTGAATCCAAGCATATCTTCAAGAACAAGGATCTGCCCATCGCAGTGGCTTGATGCTCCAATTCCAATTGTAGGAGTTTTGAGCATGTTTGTGATCGCCCTTGCCAGAGGTTCAACAATCCCCTCAAGAACAATCGCAAATGCTCCGGAGTTTTCTATCGTGACTGCGTCTTGTTTAATGACTTCCCATGTTGAGCGGTCCCGCCCCTGTGTCTTGAAACCGCCCGTGCCCATCACAGATTGAGGCGTCAATCCAATGTGACCCATAACGGGCACTCCTCGAGATGTAAGGAACTCAACTGTGGGTGCCATAGCTGCTCCACCTTCAAGTTTCACCGCCGAGCATCCAGTCTGCGACAACACTCGGGACGCGCTGCGGTATGCATCCTGGGGGCTTGCTTCGTAAGAACCAAAAGGAAGATCAACGACGACAAGCGCTCGTTTTGACGCTCGCATAACACTTTGAGCGTGAAAGATCATAAGATCGAGCGTCGCACCCAGCGTCGTTTCCATTCCATGTTCAACCATAGCCAGGCTGTCGCCAACGAGAATGATATCCGCGTGCGGGTCGACGAACCGAGCAGTCAGTGCACTGTAGGCGGTTAATGAGACTATTGGTTGAACACCCTTTTTACCGCGGATATCTGGAACGGTAATGCGTCGGCTATGGGATTGGGCGCTCATTGCAAGGTTCCATCATTCGCTTCAACAACGATTTGGTCGATTAGCGAAACTTCGCCAAACTTCACAGCGATCAAGGCAACAACTGGATCGTGGCCAATCTTTGTAACAGCCTGAAGCGTTTTCACGTCACAAATATCAACAGATTGAACGACTGCGTTCGGAACGTTTTGAATCATCGTCTCGATTGCGTTTCGAATGATGCTAGTATCCCGCTCGCCGTTCGAGATCATAAGCTCGGCTAAGCGAAGCGCGTTCGGAACCACGATTGCAGACGATCTATCATCTGTCGTGAGTTTCACATTACGCGTTGAGCACGCAAGACCATCGTCGTCGCGGACAGTGGGAACTCCAACGACGTCGACCCGCGACGATAGATCGTTGACCATACGTCTGATGACTGCGAGTTGCTGGAAATCTTTCTCTCCGAAAAAAGCAACATCAGGCTCGACGATGTTGAACAGTTTGGTAACGACCGTTGCAACACCTTTGAAATGGCCTGGCCTGAGAACGCCGATCAGAATATTTGATAGCGGCTCAACGTCAACGATCGTGCCCATCGGCGCAGGATAGATTTCAGTAACCGATGGAGCAAAAACGATATCAACGCCGTGCTTTTCGCATAAGGCGATATCGCTTGGAAGATCACGAGGATAGGTGTCCAGATCTTCATTTTGGCCGAACTGAGTGGGGTTGACGAAGATACTCACAACAACGGAGCCACGTCTCTTTGCTTGTTTGACCAGCTCCATGTGACCCCGATGGAGACCACCCATCGTCGGCACGAGGCCAATCTTATTCGCTTTTCGCCGCATTGCATCTAGCACGAGGCGGAGTTCGGTTATTGTCTCTATGACTAACAAATGACGTCCTCAGTTCTATTAATTCGCACGACGCTGGAGCCAGTTATACGAGCGTGCATATTTCAGAAATCATGCGGATGTGAGCGTCTCCGCTCATGGGACCGATTTGGCGAGGCCGCCATCGATAGGCGACAGATGTCGCATTTTCATCAGTCCATGAAGGTTCGATCCATGCCATTTCCAGCGACCGCTCAGGGGCATCAGTTATTGTAACATGGAGGCTGGAACATCGCTGGAAACCTCCTTTTAAATCGACGGTTAGCAAATTCAGGAGAAAGCCGGCCAATTTTGACACGCCGATAGCGCTTTACAAATACGATGACATTCTCCGGTCGGCGACCCTTTGGAATTTCAGCGAAATTACAACAGCGCAACAATCTGTTCTACGCTGCATTGCTACGCGCGATCTCAGCACGCATCCAGCTTGAATCTCCCCACGTTGAAAGCCAGATCATAAGGTTTGTAAGACCGGAGATAAGGGGTAGAAACAATGAATGTGCTTGTCCTTTCTCCCGCTGATTTTCCGCCTCCCTAAGATGCGCCAATTCCTGATCTTGAATCGACTTTATCAAAGTGTGAAGCTCAGGATCACGATGTATGAGGAAAGTCAGTTGATCTTCCAAATGCCTATGGACAGTGCTTTCGACGGCCTCAGTGCAAATCCAAACCATGTTGCGCCCACATAGGGCCGTCAAAAGACCGAGAACATAACCACCAACGCTCCAAAAAGTCATAACGCGGCAGGGCCGAGCATTCCTTACAGGCATCGCCTGAAGAAAAAGGCGACAATGATCAATCTCGTCATCCCGCATTTTCTCGAGATCTGCGACGATCTCTGGAAAAAGGCGACGGGCCACGAAAATCTGCGCAGTATAGATGCGTATTGCACCAAACTCGCCAGCGTGATTGACCTTCAGAATTCGTTTGATGGTGATGGCAGAGGTGCGGGCATCTGCATGTCTCTTCTCATTGATCATTGCGTACGATGCTCATGGCTGTTGCAGGGCAACAAAAACGCCCTCCTGTCGCCGTTAAGGTTCGAAAGAAAGGCATGGATCTGGTGTGGAATTGAGCAGCAACATCACGGTATCCTGTCATTTTACTAAACTTCTAAACAACGCGCTTTCCAGTCCCGTGTAACGTGGGGGATGTTTCGAAAAAGCCACCTGTCACTAGCGTTCGCGTTATGACCTCCGAACTTGATCGCATTAAATGCATCCGAGCAAAATTCCCTGTTTCATCCCGTGTGGCCAACAGACAAGCTACCTAAGACATTATCGCATTTGGTGATCGAGACCTGAACATCTCGCCGTTCCGCGAACGCAATTCCTAAGCAATTACAGAGACACATGATCTTCACTATCTAGCCGATGTCCGCTCCAATACGGCTACGAACTATACATACTTTGATTATTGACGCTACTTATTTTGTAGCTTATTGCGGTGTGGATATTTTGAATGGCGCTACAGAACCTCCCACATAGGGCATCTACTGAATTGTGATCTTCGTCTGCTAGCACAGGTAGAGTGGCGCACAACCTAATGGGACCTAAAAAATGGATGGGTTGAACAATAACGTGGCTGAAGAGACGACGCATGATATTTACAGATCGCCAGTAAAATTGGCTGTTATGTCAATCATAATAATAGCATTTGGAGCCGTCCTCGGGTCTATCGCGATCGGTCAGTATGTCCAACGCACCAGAATCCCACTGGATCACACTTTCTACTGGATATTGGGGCTGGCCGCGTTTGCAATGCTCCTCTTTGCGGTCCGGGTTCTGCCAATGTGGCTTGCATTACGTCATCCAGCAATAACCATTTCAAGTGCTGGAATTCAATTTCGCAATAAACCTCTTTTGCTCTGGTACGAAATAAAACAGAATGATTGGAATAGCTTACACGTGGGGTTTCTCACAGCGGGAGCTACGTTGATCGTTAAGGCACCGCACATCAGCGTCAAATGTGAAGCACTTACACTCGCATGCAAATCAGATCAATATTTTGAGTTTTGCGAACGAGCCAAAGCGCAGCAGAGACCCGTACCGACTAAAGTTCAGAGGTAAGGCCCAAGAACCGGAAGCCGCCCAGAAATCGAAGTGCTTTTGATTACTGTTTCGCCTGACAAATAGAGTTGAAGGCGATGATAGGCTCGAGCCTCCAATCGAAAACCGAGAAGAGTTCATGGATCACATATATCTTGTTGTCATTCTCGGCGCAGTCGCAGCGGGGCTTGTGCAAGGCATATCGGGCTTCGCATTTGGCCTGGTTGCAATGTCATTTTGGGCCTGGGTTCTTGACCCACGCCTGGCGGCCACTCTCGCAGTATTTGGCGCACTTTTTGGTCAAATACTCGCAGTTGTAACTACGCGCCGCGGCTTCGACTTAAAGCTCTTAATCCCATTCATCCTTGGCGGACTGGCTGGAATACCCATCGGCGTTAAAATTTTGCCCCATCTCGATATTGACGCCTTCCGCGCGATTTTGGGCGGCCTTCTCGTCCTTTGGTGTCCGGCGATGCTGCTAGCAACGCGACTACCGAAACTTGAGTTTGGTGGAAGGTTTGGCGATGGCGTTGCTGGATTAGCCGGAGGCATTATGGGAGGCATTGGTGGCTTCACAGGCACTCTGCCGACATTGTGGTGTATTATCCGGGGTTTTCCTAAAGATATGCAAAGAGGCATTATTCAGAATTTCAATCTGTCGATGCTTCTTGTGACGATGGGGACATATCTCGCCACTGGTATTGTTACGTCTGAAATGTTGCCTTTCTTCGCTGTCGTCGCAACAGCGATGATTGTGCCCACGCTGCTGGGCGCCAAGCTATATGTCGGCATGACCGAAGCGCAATTCAGGCAAGTTGTTCTTGGCCTGCTCACGCTATCGGGCATTGCGTTGTTGGCATCAGCAATTCCGAATCTCGTTTGGGCTTAGATTGAAATCCACAGGCGCAATCACCTCCGGCACGAACAGAGAGAACCGTTATGAGCATCCCATTTATAGAGGGCCTCGGACTCGCGTTGGGATTGCTGATAGCTCTTGGCCCCAAAGACACTTACGTCATAAAAAATAGCATTCGCGCCGGAAACGCCTTGGCGCTTGTCCTGATATGTTCAATTTCCGACATTCTTTTGATACTTCTGGGTGTGTGGGGCCTTGGCGCGCTGATTACGGAAAACCCGTTGCTTTTGTTGGTAACGATGACGGGAAGCATTGCGTATTTGGTATTTTTCGGCTGCCAAGCTCTGATGGGAGCGATAAAGGGAGTAGAAATTGTTGCAGAACAGCCGCACTTCAATGCTGCACGCTCTGCGGTAATCAAAGGCGCTCTTTTTCACTCGCTACTGACGCCATATGCTTGGCTGGATACTGTTTTCGTCATTGGCACCATTAGCACGACGAAAGAAGGCATCGTTAAAGCAGCATTTGCAGGTGGTGCAATGTCCGCGTCATTTTTCTGGTTCTCCTTCCTTACCATAGGCTCCAGACTGGCCGCGCCGCTATTTAGAAATAAACAAATGTGGCGTGGCCTTGACGCAATTGTCGCGGTGTCAATGTTCTTGTTAGCCACGAAGCTGGCGGCGGGCATTCTATGGTAGTTTTTCCATGGCAAGAGCAGGTTAGGGTTACACTCGGGATCGGGGGGCAGAGTTTCTGATAGAGTATGCCAGTTGATAATTCGCAGCCCGACGACAACCCATGACCCGTCCACTCGCTCGGCAAATCATTGACGAAGACTCGGGAAGAGCGACTAGCAGTAAGGGATAACGTGTTCGGGAGTGGTGAACTTAGCGCGGCGGCGCGTACCCAGCCCTTGATTGGAGTTAGAAGTGAATGCAAACTCAGAAGTGAGCAAACTAACTAAGCTTGCTAAAAAAGACTGTCTGAATTGGAATGTTGACCCGCTCAACATCAAGCTGCACCTAAACCAGCCTAAGGAAAAATTAGAGCAGTATGCTGATGGACAAGCGGATTTTTCGTTGGTGGCGCTCAAGACAAATAGCTTACTAGTATGGCACTTCGCTCGTTATCGTGCCTCGTTGCTGAGCGGAGCGCGGGATATTGAGAATCTGGTCTTCGCAAGTAAATACGCTGTCTGGTCTTTCTTAATGGACGAGCCTCCTGCGACTGTAGGGCGGGCAGGACCTTTCCTTATGGATCAAGCGGCATTTTTATTAGGCTTGCAAATAATTTGTGGTTGGAAGCGAAGGGCGCTCGCTGTGGGTGATGCCTTGGTCAAAGGATTGGACACTCCATTGCTGGACTTGCGCAACAACGAACGCCACAACGCTGGTTCTCTCTATCCGCATTTTTGGTTTCTCATCCAGATGTTTCGTGCAGGGAAAGGCGAGCCATTCATCGACCTGACGCCATACTCACACCCTGAGAGGATGGCACCATACGATCAGGTGCTGACAGACTGGAAAACCACAGACCTGTCCAAGGTCAAACGGTGGGTGGAGGATATGGCTGAACATCACATTCAGTCGACAGATGACTCTGATCCAGATGCCCTCAATGAATTTGACAACCCAAAGTTCAAGCTCTTTCCCTACGAAATACTCGCATTCTTGCGCATTCGCGAATGGGCAGGCTTGTCCAATCCGCTCGAATTTGACCACCCGCTAATGAATCAGTCTTTGGCCTATAAGCCTCTCCTGGCTGAATTGCCGCTTCCTGATCCGGAAACACCGCTGCTTGACCGCGTGCTGGTGCGCTACCAAAGGGACTGGCCCGACCTGCGCATTCCCGACGGGCTGTGAACGTCGCAGTTGCTTTGAGTCTTCCCTCACAGCCCGACCGAAAACCGCAATGCCCATCGCACAACCCACCCCATCTTGGCGTTGTGCGAAAACGTGCCCCGCCCTCGACTTCGGCGCGGTGGTACTCGCCAGGCACATCGGCTGGAATTGCTTGCCTTAGGCGCGGCCCGCCAGTTCCTCGTCTAACAAATTGCCCGCTACCTGGAGCGGCCGCACTCCGCCGTTCTACAAAATAAGCGCAATTTTCGATGCGCCCTGACGGCTTATCCAAGAGTGATGGCGCACTGATAATAGGAATATCGCAAACTTGCTGACCGCCCAAACTCCATGCGCACTTTCCCGTTGTCTTAAAGGCGTGTTTCGTCGCCGCGAAGCTACCTTGTCGGTGTCGATTTATCAAACCAACGGCCTCGCAAGCCCACTACCAGAGGCACTTTCTACAGCGAATGGATAACGGCGTTCGATTAGGCTAGCTTTTCCAAGATGTTCTAGCTACATAAACCGTAGCGATAGGTATTGTGTTATTCAAAAGGAGGGGGGCCCAGATGGGACTGAGCTTGAAAGAGCGCTTCGGCAGACGATTTGAAGAAGAGCTTCGTTTTTTCAAAGGCATGGTGGACCAGCCCAAAAAGGTCGGTGCGATCGTACCAACGTCGGGCGTTACATCCCGCCGGATGGCTAGCATCATCGATCCCCAATCGGGCTTGCCCGTTCTGGAACTCGGGCCGGGCACTGGTTGCATCACCAAGGCGATCCTGGAGCGCGGCGTGAGGCCAGAAGCCGTAACGGCGATCGAATATTCCACGGACTTCTACCACCAACTTCTATGCAGCTATCCGGGCGTGAATTTCATTAATGGTGACGCTTTCGATCTAAATGTGACGCTAGGGGAACAAAAACATCAGATGTTTGACTGCGTCATCTCCGCAGTGCCAATGCTAAATTTTCCGATGGCTTCTCGCATCAACCTTTTGGACAATCTGCTGAACAGAATTCCAGCCGGACGGCCAGTTATTCAGATTTCCTACGGCCCTGTTTCGCCAATTGTTGCGCAGCCACACCTTTATAAAATTCGTCATTTTGACTTTGTTCTGCGCAACATCCCACCCGCACAGCTTTGGACCTACACACGCTACTGATTCAACTCCAAGATATTGAACGTCCTTCGCACCCTTTTCACCGAGCCCCTGCGAAGGATTCCTTCCCGAATCCTTCTTGCCCGATCGGACTCAAACGTTGCTTAAAGCGATTACTCTGCGTTAAATCTAGCCGCACATTAGTGTAATTACGAGGATTACGAAGGGGATGTTCCCACAATGCATTTGCACACGAACGATAGTGGCGTCGAGGCTAATCATCCGAGATGAAAATTTTTATTCTACCAGGGCTGGATGGAACTGGACTACTGCTATCGGAGCTAGAGAACCTTCTCTCAAAGGAAAATACCGTGTCAGTCATCCGGTATCCGTCAAACCTCTACCGATACGATGATCTCCAAATTTGGGTTAAAAACACACTCCCCGACGATGATTTTGTCATCGTCGCGGAATCCTTCTCCGGTCCACTCGCAATCGTGCTCGCATCGCAGAAACCGAAGGGTTTGAGAGGTATCGTATTTGTTGCGACTTTTGCGAGATCGCCTGTGCCTGTGCCTTTATGTTTCGCCCATATAGTCAAGATCGCACCAATCAGGTCCAAGTTTCTATTTTGGCTGGTACAACCGCTCTTTCTGGGGAAGTGGTCAGGTGAAGCCTTCGCAAAGAGTTTCAGACGTGCGTTGAACCGCATTCCCTCCGCCACCATTGCGGGGCGCCTTAGAGAGGTTCTAATGGTCGACACCCGTGAGCAACTTAGAAAGTTGTCTCTTCCTATGATTTATCTCCGGGCAACGGAGGATCGACTGGTGCCGTCGAAAATGTCGGCAGATTTCGATCTGGCTCCAGAGGCCATTTTTACGATCGAAGGGCCGCACTTTCTCCTGCAGTCGAGAGCGGAGCAAGCAGCCGAGTGCATATTGAAATTCACAGCCTCTCTGAAGTGATTGTCTTGCCTCGACAAAATAGTCAAATTTCACAGCCGTCCTGGTGTAGGTTCCGATAAACGAGACGTTGAGCAACGGGAACAAGCACTACGCAACAAGGAATTAAATCCGAGGTTCCAGCGCAACGTGCTACCTCACTCCATCCAATTAGATGGTCACGGTTGCAGCTATTTCATCGTGACCGAGCAAGTGACGCGCAAACCACTCCGCTCCTCGAATTATTTCGTT
This sequence comes from Agrobacterium sp. rho-13.3, assembly GCF_033957765.2. NCBI lineage: Bacteria > Pseudomonadati > Pseudomonadota > Alphaproteobacteria > Hyphomicrobiales > Rhizobiaceae > Agrobacterium > Agrobacterium sp. rho-13.3. The sequence continues at coordinate 406,470 of NZ_CP192776.1, read as the reverse complement.
GGTGGCGAGCAATTTTGCCCTCGTATCGTCATATTGCGTGACTTCATTTAGTTGGGCGCGCGTTGAGCAAAGTGAGTAGAAGGTCACTGATTTTCACATTGAATACGCGGTTCTGAAAAAGGGTACCAGCGCGTTTCGTGTAGTTCGACCACACACGGGAATTCTAAAAGAGCTGCTTGATGAAAAAGGTGAGGGAACTGTCTGCTCACTTCAGACCCAACAAGGAAGTACATCAGCATCTAGAGTTGAGGGTTTTACATGACGGCTACCCATACGAAGATGTCATCAATATGGATGATGCGATCGGAAAAACTGCAGAATTTCATTTGAGCTTGCACTTTTCGGGCACCCCCAAGCGATTAACTACTTAAAAGCAGAACGTCCCGGGATCTGCGATTGAAGGGATTTGGCGAATAGCCGCGTCAGATATTTGCTCAGTTATTTTAACCGTTTATCGTATTCGACAGAAGACGCTTGGAGTACTTATTGCTTTACAGCATGTCGGATAAATTCATGCTGTATCATGTCCTGAATGGTTTTCTCTGTGCGCGGAACAAGGTTTCTGAAGGCAATTCGCCATAACGCTTTCTGTAGTATCGCGCGAAATCTCCTAGATTGGTGAAGTAAATAGACGCTATTGCTGAGAGAGAGGCCCCAGGCCGAGCAGCCAAAAGATTATCTCGAACTGCTTGCAGTCGTCGCTCAGTAACCCACTGCATCGGACTGTGACCCATCAGACTGCGGAACGTGTACTGCAGGTTTCTAGCAGAAAGACCGCTCAATCGCTCCAAATCCGTGAGCGTGATCTTTGTGGTTAGATTGGCATCGATGTATTCGCAGATCCTTGCTATCCTCACTTGAGACGCTGTTACCGGCTTTCGTTCGACACTAAAGAACATGTGCGGGACCAACAACATAATCGTAGATCGCAATATCATGTCAGAAAGTCCGGATTTTTCTATTCGGTCCGCATCAGAATCCATGGCATTGAGCAACGTCATGTAATGTTCAAAAACTCTTTGAAACTGGACTTCTCCAAAACTTAAATCAAGCGGACGAAACGTCTCCAGATTTAGTCCGCGGTTTCTATCGGAATGTTCGCCCAACATTACATCTGCCATTCTGCCAAGCCTTTCGGGGTCTATGTCTACCCCGGCGACGGATCTTAATCCACTTTCGCCGCTTGTCGTGCCTGGTGGGAGATAAACGGCATTGCGTCCTTCACCCCATTCAATTGATTTTCGATCCCTGGTCGCTATCGATTGGCCGTGCACTGGAAGTAGAACAATTCCGTAAGGCGAATCCGACGATGAGAAACGCATTGGCGTACTTGCGCTAGAAACAATACGAAGTCTCTCGGAAACAACCGCTGAGAACGAGAACTGAAAAGTGTCGCCACTTTTCGTGGGCCAGTATTCGATTTTGGTTGCACTGTCTCCTGTCAGACGTCCGGAAAGTCTGGCTGCATCATCAAATCGGACGGCACGTCGTTGCGCAAATGGGAGCTCTGGGAACTGACTTGCCTGTGCTTTTCTCACAACCATAAAATGAAAACTCTTCGCGCGTTAAGCGTAGTCAGCCCGGCTAAGGAACTGCATTCTCCTCAACCAGATAGTTATCGATTGTGTTCAGGTCAATTACAAGCGTGTCCCTATGTCACATAAGTGAAACAACAACAGATGAAACACGGCTTTGTGCGCAAGCTCGATATTGTTCTGCGCTTTCTCGGTTGCAGCCGAACGAACAACTCAGCCAATTTCAATGCACATGGGGATTTTCGGAATTGTTCAAATGGACGATTCGCAAGACGGGGTGCCTTTCAGGGGTAGGTAAAACATGGCGTTAGTAGTATCGTTTCTCTCAATTGCCGTTTTGGCCACATTGGTGGGAGGGTTGTTTCGGCGCATATCCACCGCGAAAGCAGCTTTGGCTCCGGTAGCGCAAAACTTCCTGGTCGGCGATTCTCAGGTTATCCTCAGCCATTTTTTGCTCCGTAGAGTGTTTACTTTCACCATTCTAAATTTCGTCTTTGCTATGACAACGGCGTGCGTCATCGGCTTTGCTTCGTCGGTTTCTGCGGCAACGATCAGCAACATAACCCCGAACTCTGGAACGACACTCGGGGGAGACTCTGTCACTATAACTGGGTCGGGCTTTACCGGTGCAACCGGAGTAAAAATCGGAAACGTTGCGGCAAGCAGTTTTAATGTGACCGATGACACGACAATCACGGCAGTTACACCTGAGACAATTTCGGGAACGCATGACGTTGTGGTGTCCGCGAGCAATGGCGACGTCACATTGATCGATGGCTTTACAGCGGATCCGTTGTCGTCACTTCCACTGATCAGTGGTGGTGTGACCCCAGATACCGGCCCCACCACGGGCGGTACGGTAGTCACGATCGTCGGATATGGCTTTAGCGAAGCGACTGGCGTGAATTTTGGAACCGTTCCGGCCAGTTTCACAATTGTTAGTGATCAGACGATCAGAGCGGTGTCGCCTGTTGTTCAGAGCACTGGCAAGGTTGACGTAGAAGTCACCTCTGCATTTAGCTCTACTGCGGTCGAGGAAGGGTTCGATTATGTGACGCCTTTATCGACCAATGCAGACCTTAATGGGCTGTCGTTATCGTCCGGGGCGCTCTCCCCAGCCTTTGCCCCTGGAACTACAAGCTACGCTGCAACAGTCGCAAACGGCACGTCGTCCATCACCTTCACGCCGATCGCGGCGGATGGCAACGCCACTGTCACCGTCAATGGCCAACCTGCGACGACGCCTGTCAGCCTGAATGTTGGTCCCAACACGATCTCAGTTGTTGTCACCGCAGAGGATGGCATCACCACAAATACCTATACTGTGAACATCACACGCCAGGCCCCGGCATCTACGGTTTCCGACTTGAGCGGGCTGTCGTTGTCGTCTGGCACGCTTTCACCGGCCTTTGCCTCTGGAACCACGAGCTACACTGCAACAGTTGCCAACGGCACGTCGTCAATCGCCGTCACGCCGATCGCGGCAGATGGCAACGCCACTGTCACCGTCAATGGCCAACCTGCGACAACGCCTGTCAGCCTGAATGTTGGTCCCAACACGATCTCAGTTGTTGTCATCGCAGAGGATGGCATCACCACAAATACCTATACTGTGAACATCACACGCCAGGCCCCAGTGGCAGTGGTGGTCAGTTTTTCTCCTCCTGCAGGAGCTCTTCCCGCAGCAACGGTAAATGTTGCGTATAGCCAGACAGTTACCGGATCCGGCGGAACTTCGCCCTATAACTACACGATCACAGCAGGTGCGCTTCCTTCGAACTTTAATCTTGATCCTTCAAGTGGATCGATCACAGGAACACCCGTGGCAGCAGGAATTTTCAGTTTCACGGTCACAGCGACCGACGCCGCTCTTCCAGCCAATACAGGTGACGTTTCCTATTCATTGACGGTTAATCCGGAAACTGCGCCAAGCTTCGTCTTCACTCCTTCGGCCGGGAACCTTCCAGACGCCATGGCTGGCGAAACTTACACCCAAGCTTTCAGCGCAGCAGGTGGGGCTGGACCGCTTTCCTACGCAGTCGTTGGAACACTTCCCAACGGCCTTTCGTTAAGTTCGGCGGGTGTCCTTTCTGGTACATTGGCGGATAACAGTGAGGGTACTTTCAGCTTCAGTATCAAGGTCACCGACGCAAACAATGCAACGGCGACAGGAAGCTATACGCTGTTGGTCAAAGAGCGTGGCGTTACGGTTGTAGACCAGACCATTGTGGTACCCGCGGGCTCATCCCCCCCCGATGTCCGTCTCGACAAAAATGCTACGGGTGGCCCCTTCGATAGTGCCAATCTGGTTTCGGTCCAGCCCGCCAATGCCGGAACAGCGACAATAACAATGGGTGATTACGCTCAAGTCGGCCCCGTCTCGCCAGTCGGCTGGTACCTGAAGTTTACGCCAGCATCAGGTTATTCCGGCACTGTTATCGTTACCTTCAGCCTTTCCAGTGGGATCGGGAGCAGCACGGGAACAGTGACTTACAGCCTTGGTTATGATCCGGCAGAGGTAGCAACGGACATTCATAATATGGTCCAAGGTTTCGTGAAAACGCGACAAAACATGATTGCATCGACGATCAGCGTCCCGGGGCTTTTGGAGCGCCGGAAGATGTCAGCTTCAAACGACCCGATCACGGCAAGAATGATGCCTTCCGAACAGGGGATGACACTCGGTTTTTCTACAAGCTTGGCACAGCTGCAGTCATCTCGCGACGGAGCGGCTACATCGCCCTTTAATATCTGGATCGATGGAAAATTCCTGATGCACAAGCGCGAGAGAGACGGTGAAGGCACCGGGAAATGGGGCAGCTTTGGATTGATGTCAGCCGGCACCGATTACCTGATCAACGAAAGAGCACTGATTGGTTTTAGCGTGCACTATGATAGAATGACAGACCCGACCAACGAGGACGCAGAGTTAACAGGAAACGGCTGGCTCGCAGGTCCATATGCGTCGGTGGAAATCGGCAAGGGTGTTTTTTGGGACACAAGCCTGCTTTATGGTGCCTCGGCTAATGATATCGATACAGAGTTTTGGGATGGATCATTCGACACAACGCGCTGGATGGCAGACACCTCCATCAAAGGTCAATGGTACATCGATGAGGTCACGACGTTGACGCCAAAGCTGAGAGCGGTCTATTTTACTGAAACAGTGGATACTTACTCTGTAACAAATGGCGCAGGTGATGAACTCACAATCGATGGGTTTTCATCGGAGCAGTTTCGCGTCAGCCTTGGAGCAGAAATCTCTCGTCAGTTCACTCTTGAAAATGAAGCAGTACTTGTTCCCAAACTGGGGATCACCGGAGGTTTTTCCGGCCTCGACGGGTCTGGAGCTTTCGGATCGCTCACGGCTGGCCTTAGTCTGGAAACCATGGACCAGTGGAGCATAGACCTTTCGCTTCTGTTCAATATTGAAGGCGAAGGGGAGAAATCAGCTGGTGCCAAGGCAGGGGTCAGCAAACGGTTTTAGAAGTAAACAGCAAACTTCAGCGACAAAACCGTTTCCTATCGCTGCACGGGGTGGCGTGCTATCGAGTCACCGCGTGCTTGGTCTCCAGACAAAATTCAACTGTCCAAGGATTAATGCGAGACAGCTTCTGCAATACTAACTTGGTCTAGGAGGCTTTGTTGTATCGGTTCATATACCTCGTGATTGCTGGTTTGCATTTATCCACAGCAGGGATTGGGACAAGAGAATATATGTACCTGGGATTTCCCGACGGGTATCTGACGCGATTTGAACGCGTGACAAGTGACGTTCGGCTAGGTGCCATACTGGTAAATATTACGTTCGGAATAATGTTCATAGCACTAGGGATTAAGAATACGAACCAGCGTAACGTGGCGAGCGCCTTCATACTCGGCGCAGTGTCGGTGTTTTGTGCGGTCCTTCCCAGTGTCTTGTTTACATATTGTCCAGAGATAGGCAGTTGCTCATTAATCTATGAAGCAGTTACGGGCTCGCCGATTGAGGAGGGGGCTGCTTATTAGCAAGTACGCCATTATCTACGGATTCCTTCTGGAATCGGCGATTCCGCGTTGCGGCTAGAGCGTCACGATTTTTGTATAGATCGCCGGCGTTGACTTCACCAGAATCGGAGTGTGAGTCTCTTTTCCCGCTCCAATTTATGATCTACAGACTTCCACTGACGTCTGTAAGTCGTTGAAAACAGGGGCTTTTGCCCCTTTTTTCATTCCAGTGACGTCCATTGAATTCCGCCTGCATCCAGGACTTTTAAGTCCATTTTTAAGTCCATCAATACGGACGCGGCGCAGACCGGATTGTTGCTGGAGGAGCGAGGCCAAAGAGACAAGCATGTAGCCCTGACGCGAAGCTCAGGAGATAGCATGGCACTCTCGGATATGGCCGTCCGCAACGCAAAGCCGAACGGCAAACCCTACACACTCAGCGATATCGACGGGCTTTGCCTCGCAGTCTCTCCGACCGGGGGCAAGGCATGGCACTACCGTTACTACTGGGTCGGCAAGCAAAAACGCATGTCGCTCGGAACCTACCCGGAAGTGGGGCTGCGAGAAGCCCGTGCATTGCGCGACGGAGCCCGTGCTCTGCTGGCCAAGGGGATCAATCCCCGCTCGGATCGAAAGCAAAAGCGGCAGGCCGTGCGCCTGGCGGACGAGAACACCTTCAAGGCTGTCTTCGACAAGTGGGTCATCCACCGTTCTCTGAGCCTCAAGGAAGGCCGTCAAACGACGCTCTCGCAGATCAAACGGGTTTTCGACAACGATGTTTTGCCCACCCTCGGAAAAACGCCCATCTACGAAATCCAGCGGCCTGACCTTTTGGAGGTCGTTGCCAAGATCGAGCGGCGCAAGGCCCTGAGCGTCGCCGAGAAAGTGCGCACATGGCTGCGCCAGTTGTTTCGCTACGCCCTGATCGTCGTGCCCGGACTGCAACAGAACCCGGCGTTCGATCTGGATGTCGTGGCCATGCCGCAGCCTCCGGTTCGCCATAACCCGTTCCTGCGCATGGCCGAGTTGCCCGCGATGCTGCAGCGTCTGCGCAGATACCACGGCAAACTGCAAACCCAGCTCGGACTGCGATTGCTGATGCTGACCGGGGTGCGGACGGGGGAGTTGCGCTTGGCGACCCCGGACCAGTTTCACCTCGATCAGGGCCTGTGGATCATCCCACCCGAGGTCGTGAAGCAATTGCAGTTGGAGATGCGCAAGGAGGGCAAGCGTCCCGCCGACATTCCCCCTTACATCGTGCCGTTGTCCGTCCAAGCCATGGAGATCGTCCGGCACATGCTGGCGAAGTTCAAGCCCGCGCAAAAGTACCTGTTCTGCCACTACAGCGACCTGAAAAAACGCATCAGCGAAAACACGCTGAATGCCGCACTCAAGCGCATGGGCTACACCGATCAACTGACCGGCCACGGTATCCGGGGAACCATGTCCACCGCACTGCACGAAATCGGTTACCCGAAGGTCTGGATCGATGCCCAGCTTTCCCACACCGACCCGGATCAGGTGAGCGCCGCCTACAACCATGCGGAATATGTGGAGCAACGTCGGCACATGATGCAGGACTGGGCGGACCGGCTCGATCTGTTCGAGCAGCATCAGGTCGAAGCGGGCAGCATGCGCCTGACCCTGCATCTGGAGGGCGTCCCGGAAGTTCTGCATGAACACTCGCACCACGATGCGCGCGGGGTGATCGCACCAACGCCGGTACGGCTGGTGAGCAGTACGCCTCAGACTGCGCCAACGGTGCCGGACACGGTGCGCCGCTTGTCGGCCATCGCGGGCCCGAGGGAGCAGTCCGTGTTGTCCGACGCCCAGCGCCAGCGCAACGAGATGGTGGACATCTTCAATGCGCCGAATGTCCTGTCCGCTGCGGAGTTCGCCAAAATGGCGGGCAAGTCCCGCCGCTGGATCAGCTACGAAATCAGCAACAAGAAGATCCTCGCGTTGAGCATGGGGAACCTGGGCCAGCGGGTTCCCGACTGGCATTTCGACCCACTCAAACACAGGCTCATCCAGGCGGTTCTCAAGCATGCCGGTGATGCCGACCCCTGGGAGATTTACCGGGTGCTTTCACAGCCGCACGACCTGTTGGATGGGCTGGCCCCCGTTCAGGCCGTGACACCGCAAAACTTCCATGAAGCCGTCATGGCCGTGTGCTTCACTTTGAAGGAGAAAGCGCCCAACGCGCAATGGTCGGCTTAGGTGACGGACTTTCCCGCCAATTCCTTCCGGGCGCTGCCATCCGGCGCCGCTTCGCTCACGGGATTGGACAGATAGGGGTTGTCGGGCGGCACGTCCTCGAATAACCGCTTCGGGTCCGTCAGCAGGTAGCCATGCAAGCGCCGGGACTTGCGTGGCCCCGTGACTTCGCAAGTCCAGATGTTCAGGCCGCTGTCCTGCTTGCGATGGAGCTGCAGTTTCTCGAAGCGTTTTTGCACCCACAGCCAATCGGCCACCTGGTCCTGCTTGGCCAGGACTGCGACGTGCGGGTGCTCCTGCGCATAGCGCTGGAAAACGCCCGGGCTGACAAGGTAAGCGGTCCCAGCGACCGTGTGCACCAAGGCCTTGGCATCATTGATGATGAGCGTGCGTCGCTCGATGTGCCGACGCAGCCAGCCCATGAAGTCCTCGCCCGATGGTGCCTGTACGGCTGTTCCTGTGCTGCGTGACGGCTCGGGGCTGCTGTCCGTGGGCGGGTTCCTTGGGGTCGGTTGCGACAGTGCTTTCGCCGCCTCGGTTGCAACGGGTTCGACTGTCGGGGTTTCCATCAAGGCCAGCAGCGCATCCACGCCGTCGCCTGGGGTTGGCAGCACAGGCGGGACTTTCGTCAGGGATGACGCTGCAGCGACTGACGGCGATGGGCCGGAGCCGGGAACTGTGTGCGAGTTTTCCGGTTCTGTGGTTGGCGTTTCCTGGCACGCTGCCGGTTCGTCCAGCACCACCTCTACCGAGCCCGCGAACGGCGCAGGTCGTTCGTGACCCTCCCAGATCAGCGCCGGCGCAAGCCGCAGGAGCGTGAAGGCATGAGACCACCCCGCGTCGCTGGTCACCGTCGCTTTCCAGATGGCTTTGCCATCCGGGGTGGGCTGCAGCATGCCGTGGTCCTGGAGGACGTTGAAGACGGCGGTGTTGTTGGCCGGAATGCCATCGATGCCCTGTGACAGCAAGTGCGCGCGCAGCTTGTCCGACACGGTTTTGCTGACGAGCCATAACGCCTCCTGCGTCAGCCACCCGTCCGAAGCCTGGGGCTGGTTCAGCCGGAGTTCTTCCTTGAGCAGGTAACGCAGGCCGTCCAGTAGCTTGCGCTGCAGGGCGTGTTTGGGTGCGGCCATCGCCTTGCCAGGATCGCCGCCCAGTTCCTGGGCGACCGAAGCGCGATCGGCTTGCGTCACGATTTCCCCCAGCACACCGGCATGCTCGTACTGGCCCGCCAGCACATACAGCAGCGCGGCCCAGAGGGTCGGATATCCGCTGAGCCAGTCAAGGATTTCGCGGTCCAGCAGCTGGCGATAGAGCAGGCCCGCCGCCGCGGTGTGCAGTCGGTATTCCCGGTCCTTGCGATACCGGAAGCGGTAGGGTTTGCGCAACGGACCATGCCAGGGATGCCAGGCGCTGCCGTCCGCATGCTCGACGTCCAGATCGACGGCGATCTTGCCGATGTCATGCAGCAGGGCCGCGTAGGCGGTGGCGGCCGTCCAGGCTTCGGCCTGTGCTGCCTGGTCCTCGGGTGTCGCACCCGCTGGCATCAGGTGCGACTGCCGCAGCTTGAGCGCGTAGGCGACGATCTCCAAGCCATGATCGAGCATGCCGCCGGGGTACGCGTGGTGATGGCTTTCCGACGCGGGGAACTGCTGGACCAGCTCGGCATAGCGCTCCAGGGGGGCTTGATACAGCGTGGTGAACTGCTTGCGTGAGAGCGAAGTGCGCTGCCAGATGTGTTCCAGCAGCTTTTGCCGGCGCGGGGTGGCGAGCAGCGACGCGGCGGGCTCGGGGCGGGTCAGCCCTTTTCCTTTTGGCGCAGCGTCCTGGTGCGGGGCCTGTGCGGGTGGCGGAGGGCGTTTTCGTTGAAACAGCGCGAACATGCGATCCCTTGAGTTCGGGGCGGGATGGGCCTTTTCCTTTTGCAGGTAGGGCCATTCCCCTTCGGCCCCATTCCCTTGCCTTTTGCCCTCATCCTTTTGGTATATCGCGTCGTCCCGTGCAAATCTTTGAAGAAAGCGGCGTGCAGTCAACCCACGAATTGGTCTCGAACACGTCAGCCGGTTGCGTTCATTTCAATCAACGACTAAATTGCAGTCATTGACTAACGAGGTGATGCAATGATGACAACGATGACCATTCGGAACATTGATGAGCAGCTCAAGGGACGGCTCCGTATCCAGGCCGCCATCCATGGCCGCTCCATGGAGGAAGAAGCCCGGGACATCCTGCGTGCCGCTCTGTCCAAGGAGCCGGAACGCGCGCCCTCGCTGGTGCAGGCCATCAGGGCACGTGTGGAGGGTCTCGGAGGTGTGGAAATAGAATTGCCAGCACGTGAAGCCATCCGCGTGCCGCCAGAGTTCGGCGCATGATCGTTCTCGATACCAACGTCCTGTCGGAGACTCTGCGAGCGGCTCCGGAAGATGTGCCTATGGCCTGGCTCGACCGGCAGCGCCGCTCTGCACTCTTCACGACCACCATATCGCGTGCAGAACTACTCTATGGTGTGCATGTATTGCCGGATGGGCAACGAAAGACGGCTTTGTTGGAGGCCGTCAAAGGAATTTTCGTCACGGACATGGCTGGGCAGATCCTCGGCTTCGACGACGATGCCGCTGATGCCTATGCGGAAATCTCCGCATCACGCAAGGCGGCAGGAAAGCCTATCAGCCAGTTTGACGCCATGATCGCGGCAATCACAAAATCGCGGGGAGCCAGTTTGGCGACACGCAACGTCAAGGACTTCCTGGACTGTGGCATCCAGGTGATCAATCCGTGGGGAAGCTGACGGTTCGGACGGCGAAGGAGGATGACCATGACCACGCAGTCACACACTTTTGGATGGACCTACCGGCTGGGCAGAGGTGCGTCTCATGCCTGGCGCAGCTATGCCCGCAAAGAGCATGGGGCAGCAATATGGTTGGTTGAACATGGCATTCCAGCCGGTGGCACCAGGGCGGTGGTTTGGATGCTGAGGTTACTGACGGTTGGCGGCATCGCCTACCTATCCTTCTGGCTCGCTTTGCTGCTTGGATGCCTCGTTGCGGTTGCTTGGAGTGCCGGAAGCTCTGACGACGAACAAAAAGCGCCAGAACTGCGCGATGGTATTTTTGGGTTCGGCCTCTATCATCGGGATGGATCACGAATTGATCCTTACGATCCAGACGATGATGGTTAGGCGCTTCCTCGTCTACAAGACCGTTTTCACCAAGGTATCGCCTGTTTTGCTCCCTGCTGCCTGTGCGTCTTTGGCTCCTGTCGCCAGGTACTGTGCCATACCACCGACGCGAACGCCCGCCCAAGTCAAAGCGGTGATCCAAACCCCCGGCAGCACGACGAACATCGTCGCCATCACGAAGTTCAGCAGCATGTCGCCGAACGCATTGTCCAGGCCCATCGCGAGATTGAAGTTCGTCATCGGGCGGTTCCACCCCCAGCCCCAGCCATAGAGTGCATCCAGGATCGTGCTGTCGATCCACCGTGCCAGCTGGAACCAGAAATCCACGAAGTACAGCGCGAAGAACACGCAACTGCTCGTCATCAGCACCTTGAGATCGTAGGTGCCGATCACCAGCACCATCGGGAGGCAGATCACCAGCGCCATCTTGAGCAGCGACAACACCATGGGCAGGGCCTGACGCAGCACATCCATCGCCGGGAAGAAGCCCGGCGCACCCAGGGCGACCCCCACGTGGCCCGCCCCGCGCGCCAGATCGTTGAAGAACGTCTTGTCGATCTGCCCGCCATAGTCCGTGTACACCTCCCCCTGGTTCAGCTTCTGCTGGCGCGGTGCCGCAATCGCCCGGATCACCGAATCGTCCAGTTCGCTGCGCGACACGAACCCCGCATAGTTGGCCAGCCGCGTGAGCAGGCTCGGGCTCACCTGAGCCAGGAGCCGCGCCCGCAGACCCGTCTCACTATCCGACCACCACTGGCGGCACGTCGGGTAGCCCCCGCCGCTGGCGACTTCGGCCAGGCCCGCATCCCGCTCGGCCTCATAGGGCCATCCCTCGCGCGGCGTGCGTGAACGGTAGCGGTCGTAATACCCCGCCGTGTCCACGAAGAACCGCGAACCGATCCAGGTCACCTCGTTGCCCTGCGCCTCGTCCAGATCGGGCCGCTGCATGAACAACCGCGCCCGGGCCGGCCCGTAGCAGTCCTTCGAGAAATCCGCCACCTCCTGGGCCAACACCGGATCATCGATGCGCGTGGCATCCACTTCCATCCGCATCTGCCGCAAATCCGTGCCGCAGGGAATCGCCGCCACCGCCGCGCCCGTCACCGCCTTGCTCATCGAATGCAGGAAGAACCACCACACCGGCACCTTCGCCGACTGGTCGTTCAGCGTCGTGAACGACTGGCTCCAGCCCGTCTGCGCGGGCGTGGGCACCGTCGTCTGGCACTGGGTGGAGCGCGACGCGTCGAAGCGGATCGTGGACAGATCCACATCGATGAACGGGATGCCACCGAACAGCACCACCACGATCGCCACGAACACCCGGTTCTCGATCCGCAGGGCGCTCAACACCCCCTTGTTGCCCTCGTCGGCCCCTTCGGAGCGTGCCTTGAGCCACTCCTGGATCACGATGGTCAGGAACGGGATCGCGAACACGCCGCTGGCGACCAGCACGTTCCAGATTCCGTTGTGGACCAGCCAGCCCACCAGCGTCAGGTAATACTCCAGATAGTCCGTCGTGTAGAGCGTCATTGGCCGATCCCTCCGGTGTCAGCGTGCCTGCAGCAGCAGGCTGCATTCCAGTGCCACCAGCGCCATGGCGGCGGCGATTTCGGCACGCAGGAACCGCTGGTGCGCGTTTCCGTCCGGCTCGCGTGCGCACAGACGCCTGCGCATCCACACCCATCCCCAGCCGGTCACCGCATACAGCGCCAGCCGCCATGCGAAAAACCACACCGCCTGCTCCTTGAGCCAGCGATCCCATTGGACGATGCTGCCGAGCATCCGGATGCCCACCAGATTGGCGACGACGGCGACCGCGATCACTGCCGCCGCCCACAGCAGCGCCACTGCGGCCCGCCGACCCGGCAGCCAGCGCAGTCGCAGCCAGGCGGGCATCATGGCGTGCCCCCACGCGGGGGTGGCTGTTGCAGTTGATCGAGCCGGTTGCGCGTTGGGTCGCCCTGATAGATGCCGCGCGATCCCGCCGCACGTGTGCTGTGCCGCTGGATAATGGCCATGGGCGCGTTGTTGGCGAGCTCGCGGCGCAACTCCAGTTCCGTCTTGAGATTGCGGATCTCGCGGTCCAAAAGGTCGCTGTCCTGGCCTACCGCCTGCTGGGCCAGTTCGTTGGCGGCCACGTTGGGCTCCATCCGCCCGGTCAGCAACGTGCGCTGGAGCAGCAACGCCTTCTCCAGCACGCTCGCCAAGGCCACTTCGGAGGCCAGTCGCCGGGCCAGAACGTCCTGGTCCGGTTCGTCGCGCAGCGCCTCGATCACCCCCCGCGTCATGGGCAGCGAGCCGCTGCTCGCGGCCTGCAGGTTCTCGAAGCTCGTCGGCTGGCGACCGGCAACCAAGTCCTGCAGCACCTGCAGCTTGGTGTCGTATTCCTCCTGAATGAGGGGCGTCAGGCCGACGCCGGGCACGGTCTGGGTCTTGGTGCAACTGTCGCAAGTGCGCTGTTCCTGCTCGCCCAGCACCCGCGTGGCCCATTCGACGGCCGCTTGCGGGGACGACCAGGTCTCGCAGGCCAGCCGGTTGCCACACCCGGCGGCATCGATGGGCGAGGTGTCCTCGACCCCGCGCCCGTTCACCAGGTTGTAGCCCGCGCGCGTCACGTCCGCGACCACCCGGATCGGAGCCTGGCCGGCACCGCCGGCATTGCGCCCGCCCACCCACGGCACGCCGTCCTTGCCCCGATGGCGTTCCGCCTCGTCGATGGCCGAAACCGCATCGGTGCTCGCCACGGCCTTCTTGAGGGCCATGCCTTCGGCCAGCTGGCCCCAGCCCAACTGGCCGCCCGCCATGTCCGCCATCCGGTTCGCGATCCCGCGGCACGTTGCCTTCGAGCGGTCGAAATCCAGCCGTGCCTGCAGCACCCCGTTGGTCAGCAGGTTGTACAGGCCCGGATCGGCGCGCTGGATGATCAGCGCCGGCAGCGACGCCACCGCGCTGCTGGCGTTCTGGATCACCGACGACATGATGGTCTGGAACCCGTTGGTGACCCCATTGAGCTGGTTCTGGATCGTGGTCGCGATGTTCATGTCGCCGCAAATGAGATTGCTGTTCCAGCCGACCCCCACACCGATCGAGCGCATCTGGGCGGCACTGGTCATGGACACGGCGCGCCCCCCGCCGATGCTGTAGAGCACATCGTCCCCGATCACGCTGCCCTGGCGCTGCAGGCCGTACTCGCCAGCCCTGTCGCTGGTCTGATCGGCGCTCTGGGCGTCCGCGCCGACATGGAGAGATGCCACCGCCATCGCCGTGACCAGGGCGAACGTGCGCGTCGAATGAGAAACCGTCATGGCCGCAAGCCTCCACCGTTGAAATCCACGCTGCCCAGGAACACCTGGCCCCGCCGCTGGCAGCAGCTGTAGGGGCGCCACAGCGCCCAGGCGTAGTCGCCACGCGGGGCCTGCACCCGGGTATTCGAGTGAGGGAACACCGCACAGGTGGGCGACAGGACAGGGGTCAGTTCCTGCCACTTGCCCGTGGAGGCATTCCCTTCGATGAGCTCACCGGCAGGCCAGTAGCCGGCGCGCGGCGTGGAGAGCATCGGCTGATAGACATGCGGCTGTCCGCGCCGCGTGACGACATCGCCGGCCCGCTGGGCCACCACGGCTCCGCTCTTGTGGTCATCCGTCTGGTGCAGGAAACCGCCCCGCGGATAGACCGCACCCCATAGATTGAGGGTGGTGCGAGCGCCGATCTCCCGCATGCCGGGGATCAGTGCTTCGGGATAGACCGCTTCGGGCACGTTGTAGCGCCAGGCCACGGTATCGAGCGTGCTGATCAGGTACGGCATGAAGGCCGTGCCCGCGCCCTCGCAGCTAACACCGGAGGCGCTGGCAAAGCGGCCGAACAGCGATCCGACCGGATGGCCGATCACATCGGCGTTCTTGAATCTGGAGAGATTGTTCTCGTTGCTCTGATTGGTCGTGCCGTCGCCGCCCGCGACTGCGGTGGGATTGGGCATGCCCATCGCACGCACCTCGAACCACGGGTTCTCGCCCGTGTTGGCATAGCTCGACACGACGGCATCCGGCACGTAGTGACGGACCTTCACCGAGGTGCGCACCGAGCAGCCCGACTTCGAGCAGCGCAGCCAGTAGCAGATGCCCACCACCCGGTACTCCAGGCAATCCGGTGACAGGGCGGACGAGGCGATGGTGGCGGTGTCCAGTGCCAAGGCGGTCGAAGCCATGCCCAGGAGGGCAGCAGCGATCCCGGCGCGCCATGGAGGTCGGTGTTTCATGGGTGGGCCTTTCGGTAGGCCGCGATGCGGGCGGACGCCTTCGCCACATCGGGCTCGCCATAGACGACGTAGCGCCGGTCCACGACCACGGCGGGCAGGGTGGTGATCCCCAGGCTCCAGGCATCGGCCACGCCCTGGTAGGCCGCTGCCAGTTCCCGCTGCAGGGACGCGCCACCTCGGTCCAGACGTTCCCGCGCAACCGCCTGCGCGCGTTGTGGATCGGCCGGCAGTTGGGCGCCGATGCGGGATTCGATCTGGCTGGCCGCATCAAGGTGGACAACGGCCACCTCCGGGGAAACGCCGATCAAAGGGATCGACTGCAGCGTGAAGACCTTCACCTCTGCGGCCTGGGCGAAGGTCGATGCGAACGCGCTGGCCAGAGCGATGGCCGCCGTGAGCAACGGAGCTCCCCGCAGGTTTGAACTTGGCCGAACAAAAACACTGGGCATGGTGAACTCCCGCACAACGGACGCCTGGGATGGCACCGTGCAGTTCACTCCGAATCGGCGGCGGGGTCAGCCAACAATCGGGAGTCCGAGGCAACCGGATTGCCGCTGCCGATCAAATCCAGGGCCGACAGCAGCGCGTCGCCCTCGACCTGTCCCTGCAGCAGCAAAGACTGCCCGCTGAGGGTGTCGGTCACCCGCACGGTCGGGGTGGCGACCACGCCCTCGCGCGCCCCTGCAGCCGCTTGCGCCTGAACGGCGGCGCGGCCCCGGCCGCTGTCCAGGCAGGCCTGAACGTCAGGCGTGGTGCCGGGATAGCGCAGGCCGTCCTCCAGACCCTGGCCGCCGCCACGGGTGTTGCGGTAAATCCAGGCCACGGCGTCCCAATAGCCGCTGTGGCCGTGGGCCTGTCCCACGCATTCCGCCAGCGCGGCCAGGTTCGATGTCGCCGGTTCGTGTGTCGGCAAAGGAAGATGGTGCCATTGAAGGCGGGTGTCGGGATGCCGGTCGATCCAGTCCTTCAGCGCCGGATAGTAGGTCTTGCAAAACGGGCATTCGAGATCCGCATAAAGGGTGAGCGCGAACCGCGCCTGCATGGGCCCATGCACCCAGGGGCTGCCGCTCTTCTCCAGCGGGGCGTCACTGTTCGCGTCTTCCGCAACCCGGCGCTCGTCTGAGCCGCCACGGTGAAGCCCGATGTAGAGCGTCAAGGATGCGAGCAGCGTCCCGACCAGAAGGGCGAGGGCAGGGCGCCGATAGCGAGCAAGGCGGGGGTGCGGCATGGTGCGTTCCGATCTTCCCGGCGCGGAGATCGCGCCCAGGAGAGCAGTCAAACACACCCGCTGCCCGCCGTGGACCAACAAAGCGGACTGCCTTGCGTCCCGATTGGCGGCCCCTGCGCTATCAGGTCCGGCTGGGTGGCGGGGGAGGGTTCAACACCCATTCCCGGCGTTGCTCCAGGGCAAGACGCCTGGCTTCTTCCTCGCCATGGCGTCCCACGGAAAAGCACTTGCGCCGAACCTTGCCGTCGGACGTCGAATACTCCGCGACCCAGTATTCGCCGGTCCACACTCCGCCGCGGCGCATCGTCCGCGTCCACCGATAGCGGTACACGCGGCGTTCGGGGGAATGTGTTGCCGGCAACCGCTCACTGCGGTCCTTGCGAAGGCGGGGAATGGCCGAACGATCCATGTCGGGGAGTTCATGACCTCGGCGGGGCTCACCGTCAGGATGGCGAACCATCCACCCATCCACGGTTTGGAGCATCTGGTGCCGTGCCTCGATCGCCAGCTCCCTGGCGCGCTCCTCGCCGAACTTCTTGACTGCAAAGGATCGGCGCTGTGATTTGCCGTTGGCCAGATACACCGTGGCCGACCAGCGAACCCCTCCAGGCTCAACACTCCGAGAGACGCCTGGTACTCCGGAGGTGTTGTTCTTGCGGACGATGGCGCTGAACTCTCGCCTGCTCAAGGGGCGGATGGTCCGCAGCAATTCATCGCGGTACGCAAGTGCTGCCGCCTTGGCGTCTTCCACGCCGCCGTGATCGGCGACCGCGAACTCGCCCTGAAAGCGCCGGCCCTGTCGCACCAGCATGACTGACCAGCGCACCAGCACACCCTTGTAGAACCTGGGCGTGAGGGCATAGACCTTTGGGTAAGCAGCTTGCGTCATGGGTGAGAAATCGCAGGAATCGCATGCGCTGACCCGCACGCGCGTCTTGGAGGATGGATGTTCTTCGACGGCGCTGGACAGGGCATCGCCGTGAACCATCCCAGGCCCACTGCGTGAACGCGGCACGTCACTCGCTGGCGATCCGCAGCGACTGGATCGTGCGTGACCAGAGGTCGTGATCGGCCTGCAGCACGTCGCGCACTTGCAGCGGCGACAGGGAGGCATGCACCATGCCCAGTCCCTTGAGCCGCTCGGCCACTTCCGGCAACGCGATGACGCGATGGATCTCCTGGTTGAGCAGGGCGCGGCGGCTGGCCTCCAGCCCGCGCGGTGCGAACGCGCCATACCAGTTGGTCACCTCGAACCCCTTGAGCGTTTCCGAAACGCTGGGGAGGTCCGGCAGCAGCTCCGAACGGGTCTTCTCGGTCACGGCGACGAGTCGCACCTTGCCCGCCTGGGCGTGGGGCAGCAGCAGCGAGGCCCCGCCTGCATACAGCTGGCATTCGTCCTGAACCAATGCCGCCACGGCAGGGCCACCGCCTTTGTAAGGCACATGAACGATGTCCAGACCGGCGGTCTTCGCCAGCAGCGCGACGGTGAGGTGGTTGTGGGTGCCAATGCCCCCGGTCGAATAGTTGACCTTGCCCGGATTGGCGCGGATGTAGGCCAGCAGTTCCGGGAAGGTGCGCACCGGCACGCTGGCCGAGACGGCCACCGCATTGATCGCATACGCCAGCAAGGCCACCGTGTCGAAATCGTTCATGGGATCGAACGACAGGTTCTTGTAGATGCTGCCGTTCATCGCATGCGTAGACATGGCACCGATTTCGAGGGTGTAGCCATCGGCGGGTGAGCGGGCGACCAGGGCCGCTCCCACATTACCGCCAGCGCCGGGCACATTCTCTACGACCAGGGCCTGCCCGCTGGCGGGAAACATGTGTTTGGAAAGCAGGCGCGCCAGAATATCGGTGGAGCCACCGGCCGGAAACGGGGAAATCAAACGAACCGGCTTGTTTGGGAATTCTTCCTTCGCGGTGGCTGCGAAGGGTAATCCGGTATTTGCAAGACAGAGCGCCAGCGCAACGCGGCGCGAAATGGCATGTGGCCTCGGAAAATTTCTCTCCATATCACCTCCCTAATTTTATTGAGAAAATCCCAATCAAATTTTAAAGGAGTGTGTTTTTGGAGAGTGTCAAAGATTCCGAAAAATTGTTGCAATTTGTGCGAAATTGCTTATTTGAGCCGCCCCAATACAGAAAGTATTCCTCGGATTCACGCGAGAAAGTGAGTCGATGACTGCTGGGCCGGCAAGCGCAAAGAAGCCCGCGGATAGCTTTGCCAATTTAAGCGGGCGCGATAGCTTGGAGCTTGGCCGCAGGTTGGTGTAGGAGGCCCGAGCTTGCAATTAAAAATTTTGGCGTTGCACTTCACTGTTCAATCCGCTCTCTTATTTCAAATCGGAAATAAATATCCATAAGCTGTTCTCAATTTCATTATGGCAGGACAGCCCAAAATCATTGACATTACTATCAAATTTAATGAGAACTCTTGGCCCGTTTGGATGTTTTGGCATTTTTGATTGATTTTCTAGTTTAACAATGCTGCCCATTTCTCCTATTAGTTTCCAATAATTATCCTGGGTTTTAACTTTATGTGGTGGATTAATTTCTCCTAGAAATTTTTTTAATGTCACTCGGTCATTTAAGGCAAAATTCATGAATTTACTCCTTGTTCGTCGGATATGTGGGGGTATGTGTCCCGTCCGGGTGCTGGCGATCCCAATGCGGCGCGTGCGTACCATTATGATCGGTCGGCTCCCACACGTCACCACCTTTGTCTTTCCAGCCTTTGCACTTACATTTTGGCCAATACTTATAATGACCACTTCCCGGTCCAGGCTTAAATTTCCCTCCGGTATTGTCTGGAGTAGGCCTTCCGGGTGCGGGGTATTTGCTGCCAGCTAACCCCAGATAGTCAATCCATTCAATTGGGTTGGGTGCATATGTATATATATTTACTCCACCCCTTAATCCAATTGGATCTTGGCTCACGAACCTGCCCACGGTCGGATCGTAATACCGGAAGCGGTTGTAATGCAGCCCGGTTTCCTCATCGAACTGCTGGCCCTGGAAGCGGAAGGGTTGCTCAATGTGCGGCGGTGCGGACGAACGGGCGCTGGCACCCTCGCTCCAGTCCATTCCCGGCCCGTTCCCCATGCGGCGGCGGGTGGGGCCGTCATCGGTCCCCGTTCTCGCCACGGGTCGCAGCGTGGCTTCCCCCCACACCTTGTAATCCGCCGCCCAGGCGATATGCCCTTGGGCATCCGTCAACTCCAGCGGTGCGCCGATCTGGTCGCACTGATACCAGTAGGTCTGCCGGTCGTCCTGCGTCCCTTGCACCGTCGCCAGCGGCACGAAGCTGTCGGGCTCGTACACGAACAGCGCCCCGTTGCCGCCCCGTTCCTTGAGCACCATCAGGTCACCGTCCCAAAGGAAGTGCGTGGTGCCGAAGGAGTCCGCCTTGGTCACCCGCCGCCCCAGCGCGTCATAGGCATATCGCGTGGTCTGAGTCACGCCATGGCGCGTGGTGCTGGCCTCCACCAGCTGATGATCGGCATTCCAGCGCAGTGCCGTCACGCTCGCGTTGCCGCCCTGTCGGTTGCCCCGCGTGCGCTTCGTCACATTGCCGTGCAAGTCGTACTCGAAGTGCAGGTCTTGATAGAAGCGCAGGCGGTTATCACCCACGACGCCCAGGCCGGCCCTGGCTTCGCTGCTGTTGTGCCGCCCGACCTGCGCCTCATTGCCATCCAGCAGATTGCCCGCCGGATCGAAGGCGAACAGCTCGCGCGGCTGGTGGCTGCCGGCACCCGGCAGGGCGGCCAGGATGCGGCCCGTGGGGTCGTAACGGAAGTCCTGGCGCCCGCGCAGGGTGTCGCCCCGCGCCACCAGTTGGCCCGTCAGATCGTAGGCATAGACCCGCTCCAGCACCGTCCCCGCCCGGCTGTTTTGCACATTGCCGCTGGGGCGGTGGCCGGCGCGGTGGTGGATCAGCCGGCCCGCAGGGTCGTACTCGTAGCGGCTGGAGACCGCCCCCTGGCTGCGCTCGACCTCGCGGTGCAAGGAATCGCGTTCCATGTCCGCGATGACCTGGTGCGCGCCTTCCTGTCCGGGCAGCGCGATGTTGATCTGGTGCAGATGGCCGGAGCCATAGAACAGCCAGTTCAGCGTGCGCCCATCGGGCAGCAGGGTCTGCGTGCGGTTGCCTAGCGGGTCGTATTGGTGGCGCAAGCTGCGCTGCATGTCCTGCCGGCCAATGGCTGGGGTGCGCCCCAGCCGCGCTGGCAGACCGGGACCGCCCTGGCCGATGAGCGTCTGCGTCTCGCTCAGGAGTTGTCCCACGGGGTCGTAGGCGAAGGCCAAGTGGACCGCGCCATTGTTCGCCTGCGTGAGTCGCCCGAGCGCGTCGTAGCGATAGATCGTTTCATCGACCGCCGCTGTGCCATCCGAGCCCGCCGATCGCTTGGCCAGCAGGCGGCCCAGCGCATCGCGCTCGAAGTGCGTCACCTTGCCCGGCCCGGCATCGGTTCCGCCGGCTTCGATCAGGTGGGTCAGTTCGCTCGCCGCGTTGTACACGTAGCGCTGCCAGCGGCCGTCGAATCCGATCTCGTCGGTGAGCTGGTCGCGCAGGTTGTAGCGGAAGGTGGTCTGTGCGCGGTTCTCGTTGTTCAAGGCGATCAGCCGGCCGGCGCGGTCGTAGTGGTAGGCGAGGGTGCGGCCGGCGGCGTCGGTGCGGGTCAGGGGCCGGCCCGCGCCGTCGTAGGTGTAGCGGGTGATGGCCCCCAGCGGATCGGCATAGGCCAGCAAGTGGCCTTCGCCGTTCCACTCGTATCGGTGGATCGCGGTCACGGGGGCGGCCCCCACGCCCGTGCCGGGCGCTGCCGCCTGGGCGGCCACGGGCTCCACCACGCGCACCAGCCGCCCCGCGCTGTCGTACTGGTAGTAGGTGCTGTGCCCCAGCGCGTCCGTGCGCAGCACCGGCAGGCCCCGCGCCTCGTAGCCGAAGCGTGTCGTGCGGCCCGAGCAATCGGTGTAGGCCACCAGATTGCCCGCCTCGTCCCAGCGCAGCACCTTCTTGCCGCCCTGGGCATCGGTCACCTCGACCGGCCGGCCCAGGTCGTCGTACCGATAGGCCGTGGTCTGCCCTAGCGGGTCGGTCATCCGCACCAGATTGCCCTGCGCGTCGTAGGTGCGCCGCCACTCGAAGCCCATGGCATCGCGCAGCGTGGTCACCCGGTCCATCGCGTCGTATTCCAGCGCCGTGGACTGCCCCAGCGCATTGACGAGTTGCACCACGTTGCCCCGTGCGTCGTGGCGCAGCGTGGTGCGCCGGCCCAGCGGGTCGGTGCTGCCCCGGGGCGTTCCGGTGGCATCGAACGGCGTTTCCTCCCTCAACTCCTCGGGCGTGCCCTCGGCGGTGACGGTGGCCACGATGTTGAAGCGCGCATCCCAGTGGTAGGCCGTCACGCGGCCCAGGCCGTCGGTGTGGCGGGTGATGCGTTCGTGGGGCAGGTAGGCGAAGCGGTCGTCGTCCTGGCCGGGGATGGGGGCATCGGCGCACCAGGAACGCAGCACGCGGCCGTGCGGGCCTTCCGCGTCGTACTGGGCGAAGTAGCGGTGGCCGCTGGCCTTGCGGTAGCCCACCAGCACGCCGGAGCGCCAGGCATATTGCCGGTACGGCTGGGTGCCGTGCTGCGTGGCGACCAACTGGCCCTGCGCGTCGTAGTCGTAGGACGCCAGCAACTGGCTGCCGGTGTGGCCCGGCACCTGCAACTCCACCGTGGACAGGCGCGCGCCGCGCAGGGGATCGTCGGGGGACGGTGCCCCGCTGGCCGGCGTCCAGGTCAGGCGCAACTGCCGCCCCGCCGAATCGGACAGGCCGACCAGGCGCGGCAGCGCGAAGGGCGAAGAGAACGCCCCTGCTCTGGCGGCACTGCCGCCACCATCAACCATGGCCTGCTCGCGGGCCTGCCGCGCGCTCCAAGTCAGCACCTCGCCCGGAGCGAGTTCGCTGTCACCCGCCACCCAGTGCAGCGCCACCGCATTGCCGTTCGCATCCTGCAGCCGGGCCAGGGGCAAGCGCCACTGCTCGGGGGCCTGCTGGCGGTAGTGGTGCTCCAGTCCGCCCTTGTGCGCGATGACCCACAGGCCCTCTTGCGGATGGCGCACGGTGAACTTCTCGTAAGGATCGAACCACTCGCCGCCCACGGCGACTTGGGGCAACTGCACATGGCGGCCCGCCTCGTCCAGCAACACCATGCCGTCGGCCGACAGGCGCAGCTCCTGCGCCATCGGATGGCTCCAGCCGCGGCCCCAGGGGCCGTCCTCGGCGAGACCCGAGCGGTAGCGCCGCCGCCAGACCAGGGCCAGCTCGGGGGAGGGGCCGGGCAGGGTGAAGTCGGTCTCGTCCATGAGCTTCTGGCCGCTGGACAGGATGACCGGCCCGCCCGTGGCGCAAAACTCGCACGGCCCCTTGCCGTTGGGATCCTGGCGGTTGCTGTGTTCCTTGGTCTCGTGCGTGTCGTTCTTGCCCTGGCTCTTGGTGCTGGTCTTGAACTTCTTGCCCGCCAGGGCGGCCAGCAGCTCGAGGCCCCCGTGCAGCAGCCATTTGGCAAACTGCTTGCGCGCCGCCTCCTTCTGCGGCTCGGTCATATGGGAACTCCAGGTGTCCATCATGGCCTTGAGTTCCTGCGCGGCGGCGACGCCCGCCTCGCCCATCGCGAGCGCCCGGTCAGCCACCACGGCGCCCCCCATCACCTGCCCGATCACGGGAATGCCCTGGGCCGCAGATGCCGCCATCGACAGGGCCAGTCCGGTGTAGGTGGACGGGTCCTGCAGCAACTCCATGGCCTGTTCGATCTCCTCCTTGGCGGCGTCCGTGAAGTGAGCCGCGGTCATGCCGCCCAGCACGTCGGTGGTGTTGTGAATCAATTGCTGGGTCTCGGGCGCCAGCTGGCTCAGGATGGAATTGGTGAGGGTGATCACGCCGTTGACCACCATCTCGCCGCCTTCGTGCACCACGGATTTGACGTAGGTGACGTGCTCGTTCACCCGGTCACGGACATTGGTGAACCAGCCCACGATGGTGCTGGCGGGATCGTGCTGGCCCTGGTCCATCGCGCCGTAGCGGTTGGACATGTCGGTGCCGTGTTCATGAATGGTGCCCAGCGGGATCTGGATGGCTTTGCTGTTGTTGCGGTGCCAGGCGGTGCCCTGCTTGCCGCTGGGCTTGAGCTTGACGTAGGTCCAAGGATCGAACGTCCAGCCGTCGGCCACTTGCGTGATCGCGCCTTCGCCGCCGCTGAAGATGTGCGTGCCCATGGTGTTTCCCTCCCTTGGCCGTCAGCCGTTTTTTTCGTTCTGGAGAAAGCGCGCGGAATAGGTCGTCGCCACCGCGGCTGTGTCATGGCCGTGCGCCGGGGGGCGCCGGTGTGGAGCTGCCACGGTGCCGATGGTGCGTTCCAGCGCGACGGCGGCAGCGGCGGTGCCTTCGTCCAGCGCCCACGACAGGATGGAGTTGGGCGGTCGTGCATCGTGGCGCAGGCGCTGTGCGGCAAGGGCCCAATGCACCGGGCCCGTGGCGGCACCGACCTGGCCGATCACGGCGGCGGGCTCCCAGTCGATGGGGTCCCACCCTTGCCCCATCCGGGCCCGGGTGGGAATCTGTGCCATCGCCCGCCAGGTGGACCCATCGAAATCCGAGACGGTGTAGCCCACGTTGTCTGCTTGCCAGCGCGCATGGGCCAGGGCAGAGCGCAGGGCGTGCTGTAGGGCCTCGGGCTCCGGGGCCTGCTGGGGAAGTCGATGCGCGGTGGCATTCGTTGCCAGCGCGGGCGGGTGCAGCACCAGCCCGCGGCCGGTGGCGTCCCGCGTGTCCGGAGCGGCCTGCAGCCAGAGGGCAGCGGCGGCTTCGCTGGCGATGCAGCCATCGGCATGGCGGTCCGTGAGCAACGCACTGCGGGCATGGGCCGCTTGCAGGGTCGCGGTATCGAGCAGGCTGTCCACGGCCATCAGCAGCGCCGTGCCGCATGCCGGATCGCAAGGGCCGAGGGCCTGCAGTGCGGCAAAACCTGCCGTGTGCCCGCCGCGAACGAAGCGGCACTGCACGGCACCGAGCGTTGCGCTGGCCGCAGGGCCGGCCCAACGCCCGAGTTCGGCCAGGGCCTGCTGCCAAAGATCGGTGCCTTCGCTGTCGCTCATGCGCTCGGGCAGGGCCAGCGCCATGCGGGCGGGAGCGGCCCACTCCGCATCGTGTCCCGGCTGTGCCATCGAAGACACCACGTCGGCCAAGGCGGCACCGAGCAGCCGGGCGAGGCGGGATATGCCCACTGCGCCCGATGTGATCTCCGGGCACGGTGCGGTCGTGATGGCATGCGGGCCGACGCCGGGGTGCGCTGCCTTCTGGAACCGTTTTTGCAGGCCCACCCAGGACGCGGCGGACTGCCAGGCACTGGTGCCGGCCGAGGTGACGGCTCCAGCGTGTGCGATGTGCCAAACGCCAGGCGCGGCGGCTGCGGTCGAAAGAGGTGGCATCTCGATGGATCAGGGCAAGGGGGATGGGTTGCGGGGGGCGCGGGCATGGGCCGCGACGTGCGCCAGGCCGATCCGCTCCAGTGCGGGCGGCACGATCACGGCGCGCCACAGCAGCGAGGCGCGCTGCGTTGCGGTGTCCACCAGCAGCGTGTCCCAACGCAGTTCCTGGGGCGGGAGCAACGTGCCGCCTGCGGTCTCTGCCTGCACAGTCAGGGCCAGTTGCGGCCACGTGAAATACAACGGGCCCGCTTCCGACATGCCATGCAGGGCTAGGGTGTGGCCCGGTCGCGGCACCTCGCGCAACTGCAGGGCATCGGGCGCAGCGTTGTGATGGCGCGGATCGAAGTCCTCGGGCAGTTCGGGCGCGCGGGTCGCTTGCCAGGTGTCGCCGAAGGTGCCCTGCAAGTCGCGGCGCGGGACGTGGTGGGGCGGTACATGGCCGAGGGCGATGGGTTCGAGGGTGTCGTCCCAGGCGGTGATGGCACGGTCCAGCGGTTCGATCCACGGCAGCGGTGCGCCTTTGGCAGCTGAGGCGCTGCGGTAGTAGCCCATCCCCTCCAGGTTGGGCTCGAAGGCATGCACCTGGCCGGTCTGCGGGTCTTTCTCCTGCCCGCCGAACGCAAAGGGGCGCAGGAGCGGGATGCGCAATGCGGTGGCCTCTCCCGAGGCCCGCAGCCTGCCGATCAATCCAAGTTCGGGCAGCCAGGTGCGTGGAGCGAACGCGCGCAGTTCGATCAGGCGCCGCGATCCACTGGTGCCGAGGTAGTCCACTGCGGCATCGATCCATGGTCGCGGGCAGCCGTCCGGCGCAACGGCCCAGCCATTCACGATCAGGTCGAAGCAGGGCTTGGGCGGCACGTACTCGGTCTCCAGGCAGGTCCAGAGTTCATGCTGGCGTGCTGCGATGGCAGCAGCCTGGGCCGCTTCCAGGGGCAGGCTGCCGAGCGTCTGGCGCATGCCCTCCCGAGAAATGGCGGCCTGGTCCTTTGCTGCCGCAAGTTGGGGCGGCAGGCCCGCCGCCTCAGCCAGTTGCCACGTTCCCTTGACGATCAGCAAAGCCGCGTTGCGCCGCTCGGCGTCCTGGTGCGGAAAGACCTGCGTGCGAAACGGCGTGTGGTTGAGGACCGAGCAGGTCATGGCGGTGGCGGATCGGCCTGCAGGCTGGCCACTAACTGCACGGTTTCCACCGCGGCCATCTGGCGGGCGGCGAGGTCTTCGTGGGACAGCGTAAACGGACGGTCGGTGACCGCGGCATGCTCAACGTAGAGCCAGCTGCGCAGCGCATGCCCGACGTCGAAGGCGTGCGTCAGGCGATGGGTCTGCGTGATCGGCTGGCCTGAGCGGATGCGGATGGCATCGAGCGCCCAGAGTCGATCCTTGAGTGCAGGATCTGTCCATCGGGTGATTTGGTCCGGCTCCAGCCCGGTACAGCCGTTGGCCGCGAACACCGTGCAGGCGAGGGCGCGCAAGGCGCGCTGGCGCTCGTCGGAGGTGCCCTGGGTGTTCACCAGCTCGCCCGGTACGTGGCCGAACACCAGCCGCAGCACGTCGCGCTCGCCCGGCTCCACGGGCCGCTCCTGCCGTTCGATGAAATCGAGTACCGGCAGCAGCCCTTCGATGCGTCCCGCAATGGCCGCGACCCGCAGCGCCGTGTCGTTGGGCACCCGGAGCCCTTGCAGGACGGCACCCAGCGCCGGTTCGGGTTCGCGCGCGGCCCACAGCGCCAGCGCGGCGTCGGCCGCGGCGGCCCAGCCGATGGGGTGCGATTGCTCGGTGGGGCCGTCTGCGGCGGTGATGCGCTCGATGTAGCGGCGCAGTTCCGGCTGCAGCCGGTGCCCGCCCATCACGCCCAGGGCCTGCAGCGTGGTGATCTGCCGGGCAAGGTCCTGGCCCTGCAGCACGGCTTTCCAGCGCTCTTCGGCTCGGGGCGGCACCTGTCCCATGCGCGCACAGGCCAAGAGGCAGGCGTCCTGGTCCGCTCCGCGCACCACTGCCGCATGGACCGCGGCGATGTGCTCCGGCAATGCGAGCCGCCCCGCCAGTTCCACGCCGCACGCAAGCAGTTGTGCGTCGTCCGACGCCAGAAGGTGGCCGCAGGTGTCCGGGGCGGCATAGAACCACAGGGCCTCCCGAACGGAGACGGGTTGCGCTGCATGCAGGCGGGCGATGAGGTCCAGGCGCGTCGCCACATCGGTTTGATGCTGCTCTGCCAGCGCAACGCGCACGAACGCGGCACCTGCGATTTCCTCGGGCTGGACCTTGCCGTCGAGAATCGCCGCCGCGTCCAAGCAGGCAGTGCCGTAGTAGCGGCCGACGGCGATGAGCGCGTCCAGGCGCTGATCGACGGCCTTCAGGGCGCGCAACGTGTGCCCACCGCGCAACATGCCCGGGCGCCGGCCGTAGGCTCGGACGGCGATCCCCATCTGCCGGTTCAGCATGCCGGGCAATGGCGGCGGTGTGGAAGGTCGAATGCGAGGAATCATGGGCCGGAAAGGAAGGGCGGTAGCGGTACTGCCACGCGATGACGGTCTGCCTCGCACCGCGAACGCAGTGGCGGCCACGACGCGGCGCAGAAAAGGTCAGTTCAACTCGATGGAGCCGCCCTCGACGCGATGGGTTTCGACCGCCGCCGATGTGATCTGGTGGCCCCGGATTTCGACCGATCCATCCTGCGAGAACTGCATGCGCGCATCGGCGCAGCGCAGCAGCACGCTGCTGACCGCGCTCAACTCGAGCTGGGTCACTTCCAGCGACAGCGCCCCGGTTGCCCGGTCGAATTGCCAGGGCGCAGCGGCAGGCGCGCCAGGGCAGGGCCAGGCCGCGACGATCAGCGCTGGCAAGGGCGCGTCTCCCGGTACCGTCGATTGAAGGTCCGCAGGCAGGGCCGCGAGTACGTATTGGCCTTCGATCACCCCTGGCATCTGGGATGCCAGTGCCGCACGATGTTCCTGCCCTCGGTACTGCAGGGTCACGGTCCCATCTGTCTCCTGTCGCAGGACTTGCGCTGGCAGGAAGGACCATGCGGAATCTGTGGGCGAGGCGACCAAGGATGAGGCATTTCGGAGCATGCGGGGATCAGTTTTCATGGATGCCCCCGGAAAGGGTGGTCACGTCGCTGGAGCCGATGAGGCGGATGCTGTTGCCGTTGGCGGTGATGGTGCCGTCGGCCTGGAGGGTGATCGAACTGGCACCGACTTTCAGCGTGATCGTCTCCGCATCCATGGTGATGCTGGAGCCGCCACCACCGCCACCTTCTCCACCGCCCGAGGAGGACGGTGCGGTCACGTTCTTGGTCAGGCCCGCGCCACCGCCCCCACTGGCATCTCCGCCGCCACCCCCTACGTTGAGGCTGTACTTGGTGCCCACTACCGTGCTTTGGTTGGTGCCCACCTTGACGTCCTGGTCGCTGCCCACCGTTGTGCTTTGGTTCTTGCCCACGATGGTGGCCATGATCGCGCCGACGTTCAGGTTATAGACCACGCCCACGTTTTCCATGCGGCCAATGCCCACGTTCTGCATGGAGGCGATGCCGATGGTTTCGGTCTTGAACTTGCCGACCTTGATCGACCAGTTGTTGCCGATCTTGTCCTTCTCATTGCGACCGATGGTCTTCGTCCGGTTCTTGCCGATGCTCACCGTTTCGTCGATACCGACATCCTCGCGGCGGTTGTCCCCGATGCTGATCCGCTCGTCGTGGTCCACCCGCTCGGTGCGGTTGTTGTGGACCGTGATGTCCTCATTCCGGTCCACTGTTTCCGTCCGGTCGCGGTGGATGACGTTGGTCTCGTCCCGGTCGATGGTCTTGCGGCGGTCCTGACCCACCCAGTGGTCTTCATCGTTCTCGACCTCGACGAGTTGGTCCTTCTGCGCATGCAGCCAAAGCTGCTCGGCCCCGGCCTTGTCCTCGAAGCGGATGGCGTTGGCATCGCCTGCGCCGTTCTTCAATCCGTCCCCGAACGCCCCACCCTTGCTGGATTTGGTCTTGATGCCCGACTGCGTGGCGTTGGCCGGCAGCGCCCACGGCGGCATGTTGTCGGCGTTGTAAACGCAGCCGGTGATGATGGGATAGTCCGGATCACCATTCAAAAAATCCACCACGACTTCTTGGTTGATCCGGGGAATGAAGACGGCCCCGAACCCGGAGCCTGCCCAACTGCTCGATACCCGCACCCAGCAACTGGAGTTCTCGTTCATCGCCCCGATGCGGTCCCAGTGGAACTGCACCTTCACGCGCCCGTACTGGTCGGGCCAGATCTCCTCGCCCGGGGGGCCGACGACCACGGCCGTCTGCGGGCCGGTGGTGCGCGGCTTGCGCGTGGTGCGCTCGGGCGTGTACGGCAGGCTGGTAGGCTGGGCCTGCAAGGTGAACTTCTGGAACGAGCCTTCTTCCTGCGGTGTGCCCTTGGGGCCGGGCGCGGCGGCGCTGACCTGGGGGTTTTCCTTGAAGTGGTATTCGATGCCGGTCAGCAGGTACTGCTGGTTCTGGTCTTCCCGCGGGTAGTTCTCCAGCGTGAAGGTGTAGCCGGGAGCCAGCGCCCGGTGGCGCGACTGGCCTTTGACGGTGCTTTGGCCGGTGAGGCTCGATTGCAGGCGCACGCGGGCATAGGCTTCGCCGTCGCCGAACTCGGTGTAGCCGCCCGGCCATTCGTAGATTTCGTGGCTGTCGTGCGCGTGGCCCGGCGGGGTCTGGCGCATGTTGGACAGGTCGGCACGGGGCTTCTGGAAGTCGTAGTCGTCGTTGTAGTGCCGCCCGGAGTGGATGGCCTGGTGCAGTTCCCAGGCATGGATGTTTTCCTTGTCAGCGACGGCGGCCTTCTCCGGGGGATAGAACGGGATGACCGCCGCCCCCGGCAGTGGGCTGTGTGAGGCGACGATGTCGTCGGCGAGGATCAGGGTGTGCTGGCCCGCGGCATGCTCGAAGTAGTAATACGCCCCTTCGTGCTCCAGCAACCGGGACACGAAGTCGCAATCGCTCTCGCCGTATTGCACGCAGTAGTCCCAGCTGCGGTAGCTGCGGGTGAGCTTCTTTTGCAGGGGGTAGCCGTATTTGCCCAGGACCTCTTCGACGATCTCCGGCGCGGTCTTGTTCTGGAATATTTTGAAATCGGTCTTGCGGGTGGCCAGCCACAGCCAGGGCTGCAAGCGCAGCCGGTAGGAATAGGAGCGGTGGTCTTCGCCCTGCATGCCGAAGCGGGTGACGATGCCGTCCAGGTAGCGCCGGCCGCCGCCTTGCGTTTCCACCACGACCGTGGCGTTCTTGCCCAGCAGCGCCTTCGGGTCGATGCTTTTGCTGTCACTCAACAAATCCAGGTCGAGGCAGAACAACTGGCTGATGGCTTCCTTGCCCTGCAACTGCCGGAACTGCAGTTGCTCTCCCAGGGGCGTTTGGATCGTGACTCGGCGGGTCATGTTTGGCAGGCCTGTGTATCGGGCCGTTACATTGAAATGGCCGCGATCATATCCCGACAGACGGAATATCGAGCCATTTCCCCCTTGCGCCAGACCTGTCTAAATGCGTCGAAGCGTAACTATTCCGCCAGTTTGATGCGTATTGTCACAATTGACCCGAGGTCGGTGGTCGATCGGGCGGGACGTTGAGTGCGGCGGTGCGCCTTGTCGGGGCGCTCTGCATGGGCTCTGCCATCCGCCAGTTTCAGTCCAGCGCATCGAACGCCAAAGGTTCGATTCCGCGCGCGCGGTCGATCTTCTCAGCCACTTTGAAGGCGGCCTCCAGTTCGCTGATACCGAACTCCTGCATCAGTTGGAAGCGTTCGGCTTTTTCCTCCGGCTCGGTCATCGCCAAGGCAAGGTACAGGCTGGGCGGCACGGCACGGAAGAGCAGTTCCATGGACTTTGACAGGATCACGCCCTCGGTGAACTTGCCCGCCTCCTTGCGTGCCGACAGCATCAGGGCCTTCTGGGAGGCGTTCAACTCCCGAAACCGTGCGATCTTCTCCACCTCGTCGGGCGGCATGGACAGGCAGATCCACCACTCGATCATGTTGAGCATCGGTTCCGCCGCCTTGGGCAGATCGTCCAGGTTTTGCGTCGCCAGCCAGTACCAGGCGCCGAGCTTGCGCCACATCTTGGTGATCTTCACCACATAGGGTGCCAGCAGCGGGTTCTTGGTGATGACGTGTCCCTCGTCGGTCACGTTGATGATCGGCCGGCCCAGGAACTGGTCGCGCTCGGCAATGTTGTTCACCGTGTTGATGAGCGAGATGTAGGCGATCGACAGCTGAGCGTTGTAGCCTTCGCGGGCGAAGGTGGCGAGGTCCACGATGGTGATGTCGGCCTCGGGCCACGGCGTGCCTGGCCGGTCGAACATTTCGCCATCCACGCCCTGACAGAACATGTCCATGGCATCGGCCATTTCGAGCAATCGCGTGCGTCGGCTTTCCGGCAAGGTGCTGTCACGGCTGCGCTCTCGCAGCGCATCGCGCACGTCGCGCGTCAGTACGTTGCGCCGCTCACTGGTACAGCGCTGCGCCGCATCCAGAATGCATTGGCGGATCAGGCTGCGGTCGGCGCGCGTCATGCGGGCCTCCTCCTTGTCCTCGCCCCCCGTGATCATCAGGCGGGCGGTGATCTCCAGTTCGCCCAGGACGTCGCGTTGTTCGTCGTGATCCGCGGCATGGCCCCGTTCTTCCCTGTCCTCGTCCAGTGCATCGGCGTCCAGGGTCTGCACCTGGCTGGGTGTATCGACCAGGCGCCAGGCATCGGCAAACGGAGCCAGGCTCACGCCCGAGCCCGGAGACAGCTTGACGCGATGCACCGTCAACCCGAGCCGCTTGGAAAAGTCGCCGAACAGGCCGAAGCTGTTGCCCGCTTCCACGATGAACAGCCGTGGCCGGTAGATCGCGGTGACCTGGTTGAGGATGTTGTTCAGCGTGGCGCTCTTGCCCGAGCCGGTCGGGCCGAACAGGAACAGGTGGGCGTTCATCTGCCGATCAAGGCGGTTCAGCGGGTCGAACGTCACGGTCCCGCCGCCGCGATTGAAGAAGGTGATGCCGGGGTGGCCCGTCCCCTGGCTGCGGCCCCACACGGGTGCCAGGTTCGCCGCATGCTGTGCGAACATCAGTTGCGTGTACCACTGACGCTGATCCTTGGCCGGGTCATAGACGCACGGCAGCCAGCGCAGATAGCTATTGAGCGGTGCCACCTCGTCCTCTTCGCGCACCGGCTGCAGGCCCGCGTTGAGCAGCACGTTGCCCAGGTGCACGCCGCGCGCGTCCAGCTCGACCACATCGTGTCCCCGAAGGTAAAACGCCATGGAGGCCCGGTAGAGCTTGTGCGAACTGCCGATCAGGCCGCGCGCCTGCCGCACGTCCTTGAGCGTCTGCTCCGACGCCAGCGTCTCGCCGACCGCCTTGCGGGCGATCTGGTTGAGATGGGATTCCAGAATGTCCTGCGGCGTCACGACCAGCGTGAGGCACATCACGGTGTCCTCGGGCATCTGGTCCATCAGCGCGTTGATGGCATCGCCGCCCTTGCGGGTCTCCCCGGTGACGTGGCCCGTGGCGGGCGGCAGGCGAAGCCGGTCCAGCACGATGGTCCGGTGCGGCATTGCGTCGAAATACCAAAGACCGTTGTCGGCATCCGATCGCGGCTGGCCGAAGAAGAGGCGTTGCGCGAAATCCGTGCCGCTCGCCATCTCGATCTCGCCGGGATCGGTGGATTCGGGATAGGCCGCAAGGCGGTAAAAGCGCTCGCGGTCCTCGGCGCTCGGACCCAACAAGGGCGGGCAAGGGTTGAACCAGCGCAGCAGCCATGCGTGGATGTCTGCAGCGGCCAGGCGGCGCGATTGCACGCCGGCATTGGCCAGGCCACCGACCAATCGCTCGCAGATCACGTTCAGCGCCTGCTCCGGTGACTGGCCCCTGCGGGCCGCGGTCTGGTGGACACGCCGATAGGCGACGAGGCGCACGCGGCGGGTCTGACCGCGCCAGGGCAGGCGCGTGACCGTGTGGTCCTCGAACAAGCCGCCCGGCTTGGCCACCGCCCGCAGATGATGGGCCAGGAACCGCAGGTAGAACGCGCTGAAGGCGGTCCCTTGCGCACGCGGCTGCACGTAGTTCTCCAACGTCTGCAGGTAGTGGTGCCAGTCCGCCTCGTCCTGCACGTAGAACTGCACCACCCACGGCGATTCATCGAGTTCATCGAAACTGTCCTGAAGCGCGTTTTCTACGGCATCGCGCGCCTGCATCAGCCAGTCGGCCTCGCGGCCTTCCGTGCCGATCGGCTGCAGCTCGAAGAACGCGGCCACCGAGGTGCCATCCTCCAGCAGCATGCATTGGGAGTCGGGCAGGTACTCGGCCCAGGGCAGCATGTCGGCAAACGATGGGGTCACGTCGTAGAGCGCCTGCTCGTCGGCGACCGTCGCAGGGCGCGTTGCCGCGCCGCGCGGCTTGCCCGGCCCGGCGATGCCTTGCGCCGCCAACGCAGCAACGTGGCGCTCCCAGGCATCGGGCGGCGGCGCGTCCGCGCCAGCGTCGGGTGCAGCGTTGCAGTGGCGCTGGAAGGGCCACCGCATCAGTAGTCCTCGGTCCGTTCTCCGGGCATCGCGTACTGCACCCGCTGGTACAGCGGGAACACGGTGGTGTAGCCCGGAATCGGCACGGGATCGGTGCCCGCCAGATGGGGGAACACGTACATCGCCAGGTCGGGATTGGGCAGGCGGTGGAACTGCCGATCGATCTCGTTGCGCGCCGTGCGGGTGTAACTCGCCTGGCTCGCGGGCGCTGCCTTCACGTCCGCCTCGGTGAGCGGGCGGCGCAGCGACTGCCGGGCGTCGAGCAACTGCCCGGCCTGTCGGCCTGCGCCCGCGCTGCCGCCGGTTTCCGCGTTCCAGACGTCGAGCATGGTCTGGTCGTCGTGGGGAAGGAGTTTTTCCTTGCTGGTCGAGCAGCCCGCCAGCGCGAGGGCGGCGAGCAGCGCCGCCATGCCGTTAATCCAGGTCCTGCGCATGCAAGGCTCCTCCGAGGCGATGATCGACCTTGCGGCCCTTCGGGTCGTAGTCGATGGTGAGGGGTTGTTCGAGGTGCACGGCCACCTTCGCGCCGGGCCGGACATAGACGGCGGCGAAAGCCTGGCCGTAGAGCTTGTTCACCCACTGCGACATGTCCTGCACGCCGCCGGCGAGGATGCGGCCCATCGCCTCGTTGCCGGAGATGCCGACCGTGCCCAGCGAGCCGTTGTTGTTGGCGACGACCGCGACACTGCCATTGTCGGATTTGATCAAGGAGGCGACACCGGCCCCCGCTGCGGTGATGAGCGATTGCGTCCCCAGATACTGCTGTGCATTGCTGCGCCGTTCGCCGCTGACGCAGGGGATGCCGTAGGGATCGCTGATCCAGCCCAGGCCTTCCCGCGCCCCATTGCTGTCGGCGTTGCCATTCCCTTCACCCGTGCCGCTCTGCTGCCCATTGCCCGACCCGCGCCCGCGATCCTGCGGCACGGTGCGGATGGTGCCATCGGCGAAGACGAAGGTGACCGAGCGGATCTGGCCGCGCACGCATGAAAGGGTCCAATCGCCGGAGGCCGTGCCGCTCACCACGGCCCCTGCGACGTCGGGAATGTCGATGCCGTTGGCCGTCAGGTTGTCCGGCCCGATCAGCACCTTGAAGGGATACGGGTCGTTGACGGTGCCATCCACCGGCACACGCCCGATCAACGCGGTCATCGCGATGGAGCCCATCAGGGTGGCGTTGGTCGGCACGGTATAGACCGGCTTCGCGGTGGAGACTTCTGGCGCCCGTCCGCTAACGTTCGTGGTGTTATCGGCGGAGGCCCCGTTTGCCTTGTCCATCCCGAACCGGGTAGGGAAACTGAAATTTTGATCGGACACGCCGCTCTTTTTGTCGCGGCGCGCATCGTCGGGCTCGATCCAGCGCATGCCTTGCGCGCCGGGGGCGCCTTTGGCATCCGGCTCCAGTCCGAGACCGACCGGCAGGTCGGCATCGCCGCTTTTTCCGGCCAGCCCCTCGATCTGGCGCTGCACCTCCTGCAGCAGGCCTTGCGCCCGCTGGCGCTCGCCCGCGACCTGATCGCGGTCGGTGCGCAACTGGTTGCGCTCGGCGTCCAGCGCGCTCTGGATGCGCCGGTCGATCGCGCCCTCGCGCTGGCGCAGCCGCTCGTTCTCGGCCTGCTGGGTCTTGTTGTCCGCCAGGGCACCCTGCAGTTCGGTGCGCAGTTGCTTGACCTGGCCGACCAGGGTCGCCACGGTGTCGCGCGGCGTGTCGGCATCGACACCCAGGGCCTTGGCCTCCTCGGCGGTCAGCCGGGTGCCGGGCGGGCGGGGCGACGACGCGCTGCCGCCGGAGAACAGCTGGATGCCCGCGAACACCAGCACCAGCGCCAGCGGGACCATCAACCACTTGAGCAGGCCATTACTTTTCATGGGAGGCTCCCTGCGGGCGCTGGGCCGGTTTCGGGAGGTTGGCGGCGGCATCGATCCGGCCGATGGCGGGCAGCAGCGATTGCGCAAGGCCATGCCCCTTCGTCACCAGATAGACGACCGAGGTGTCGTCCGGCTGGCCGGCAGGCCCCAGTGTCCCGTGCTGAAAGGTGGCCGTCACGAAGTCGCCCACCAAGTCCCGTGGGTCCAGGCTGAACGTGCGCGGGGAGCCATTGCTCAGTTGCACCGCCGTGACCCACAGGTCATCGAGCCGCCAGGCCGCCAGGGCCCGCGCCCGCACCGGGACGGTCGGCAAGAGGGTCTCCAGCGCCAGGTGGCGCGGGAGGTTCACGCGCGTGATACCGCTCAAGGGCTCGACGGTGCGCAAGGGGGCATAGAGATTCTGCGCGGCGTACCGGGTCAGAACGACGGGGATCGGCGTCTCGCGCGGCGTGCGGGGCGATGATCCCGGCCCTTCGCCGGCATCCTCGATGGTTGCCGCGGGTTTTGCATCGCCGTAGCGCACGGCGGCGGCATCGGCCTCGACGATGCGGACCGGCTCCAAGGCCGGCTGGCCAACCCCGGCCGTTTCGGCGGCGACATCCAGCAGGATGAGTGCGCCGGTATCGGCGTCCTGCAATTGCAGCCGGGTGGGTTCGATCGGTTCGCTGGCACGCAGATAGATCGCGCCGCCCGCGCTTTGCACCCGCAACCGTCCTTCCAGCGATGCCGGCACGCCCACGCGGATATTGCGGTCGATGAAGACGACACGCTCCTGATCGACATGCAGCGGCACCGCCAGGGGAAGCCGCTCCCAGCGCATGATTTCCAGCGCCTGCGCCGGGGTGGCCAGGTAGGCTGCGGACAGCAGCAGACCGATGGACCAACGGGTGTGTCTCATGGTGTCTCTCCCAAGGCGCCACCGAGCACGCCCGAGGGCCGGCCAGGGGCGGGCGCAGGTTCGGGCGTAGCGATGCGTTGTGGCGGTGTGCTGTAGCAATCCAGCGCGAGCCCGAACGGGTTGCGTTCGGGATCGATGTCCGAGCGCGCGACCTTGAGCGGGTAGCGCACCAGCGCGCGCTTGACCTGTTCCGCCCCGAAATACTCGTCGGCGGTCACATCCAGCGTGACGAGCCAGTCCCGTTCGGACACGGTTTTGACGCGCAACGCGGGATCGCTGCCATAGCCGCGCCCCGGAATCTCGTAGATGCCGCGCACGCGCTGGCGCAACTCGCCCGCCGCGCGGCGCAGTTCGTAGTCGTGCAAAAGGAAGTCCTGGCAGGCGGGCGTGAGGTAGGGCGACAGCGCACGGATGTTGCGCGCATAGTCTTCGTCGCCATTGGTCGGCCAGCGCTGGAGCTGCTGCCAGATGTAGAACGTGAACGCGTACACGCTCTCCGGTGGAACCTCCCACCATTTGCGGGTGCTGCCCGACCGGAGGTCCGGTGGCACATGGATGGTCAGGTTGCGCGGCGAGCTCCACCAGCCCGCGCCCATCACCAAGGCGATGAGCAGCAGCGCGCCAGCGCCCAGGCGCAGGGTCTGGATGTGCGCGCGCAGTTGCGTGATTTCGTTCTTGAACCGGCTCACGTCGTGGTCCTCCGGGTGCACCACCAGCCCGAGCGGATCACCAGGCCATCTCCCCCGAACAGCCAGGCCAGCTTCGGCTGGTGGCGTGCGATCCACCACTGCATCTGCCGGTACAGCCAGGTATCGGGCCGACCGCGCTTGTGACGACGCAGGACACCGCCGCCGACGAACACGCCGACCGCGATGCCCAGCACGATGGCAGTGGGCACGACGGCGATCGAGGCAGCGAGGATGGCCAGCGGCACCCCCATCGCAAACCCCGCCGCCCCCGACAGTCCGGCGCAGACCCATAGCTCGTCCGCCGTGAGGCCCCGGACCACCACAGGATGGCGGTTGAGCCGGTGCGGAAGGAATGCGACCGTGCCATCGTGCCGGATATCGTGCTCGGCCATGCCCATGCCCTCACAGAATCCCGGTGGCCTTGGTGAGCAGCCAGATGCCGACCACTAAAAGCACCGCACCGACCGCCACGCTCAATCCGAACTGGCCCCAGGTCTTGCGGCCGTTGTGGATCTCGGCGTAGGTGCCGTAGGCGTGGTAGCAGACACCGATGAACATGGAGGCGACGACGAGCAGCGCCACCAGCATCACGATGTCGTAGGCGTAGTTGCGCAGCGTTTCCATGATGCCGCTGCCCGCGCCGCGGGTAGGGTCCTCCAGCGTGGGCAACCCCTGGGCCTGCGCGAGTGAGGACAGCAGCAGCGCGGGAATACTGGCCCGCGCCGAAAGGCGCACGGACCAGCGGAGGAAGGAGCGATGGGAGGGGACCGGATGCATGGTGTCCTGCCTTTGCGTCAAGAGAGAAGGAAGAAAGTCAGCACGAGGTACATCGCGACGAAACGCATCGCGACACCGAGGAACTGACGCTGGGAAATTCGTTGCTCCGACCAACCGACATAGGCCGTGCGCAATGCCCACACGCCCCACAGCAGCAGGATGGCGAACACGGCCCCGACCAGCAGGCCGAGGGATGCGGAGGCGTCGAAGCCGCCATTGGCCTGGAATGCGGACAGTTGCAGGGCCGTCATCGCTCGCGCTCCTGCCCGGCGTCCTGGCGATAGTCGCCGGAGAGGGTGGCCGGGTCGCGCGGCTGGGCCCGCTGCGGACTGAGGTAATCGCGGATGCCGGCGCGCACGTGCTGCAGATCGGCGTTCAGGCGCGGGTAGTCGAAGTGGTATCGGGCAGGAACGCCGGGCGCGGCGGTGGAGGATTGCCCGACGAGGCGATCGATCAAGTCCAACTGGCGAACGATGGCGGCGAGGCGATCACGCTCGATCTCCGCGTCATCGGTTGCGGCGGCTTGGTGTGCCGCAGGCAGAAGGCTGACGAACAGGACCGCAGCGAAAGTGGGTCGCCATGCCAGTGTCGATCTGTGGGTTCGATCCATCGTGCCATCCCGTCTGATGCGAATGACTGGATGCTGCGGCGTGGCGGGCGAAAAGTCCGCGATCTATCGGAATTTTGGGACCACCACTTTGTTGAGCGACTATTCCTAAGGGCCGTTACCTCCTCGCATGACGCATTTGAAATGTGCTTGTTGAGGGATGGTTAAAAGCCACGGCTTAGAGCGGCTAACAAACCTCTCGACGAACCGCAAGCAGATGATGGAGCAGGCGAGCTTGTGTAAGGCCATACACGATGACGCTGCTCAGCCGTGCGAGTTCCCAGTTTTGTTAGCGACTCTTAAGGGGCAAGCCCATCGACATCGACCTGTGTCGGCATACGAATAAAGCCTGACAGGTTCCGTGCGGCGTTTCGTCCATCAAGTATCCTTCTCATTGAGATCAACAGCGCATGCGTGACGCTACGAACTGCCGCCTGTACTGCAGAAGCCAAGCCCAACCTTTCCGAATGCGATGGGCCTTGCCAGTTTGATCACTATTCCAACAACATGGTCCTGCTCGCGCCGCTTACCCTGGCTTAGGAAGCGAACAAGAGCAGGCATTCGGCGGAACAGTCCGGCGAGACTGGCTGCCATGAGGGAGGCGACATGACGAGATGGAAACGCGAGTTCGAGCAACACCCGTTCAAGCAAGTGTGGGCTGCCCGTGTCGGCGAACACGGCGCGAAACGCGCGGCCCGATTCGAGCGCCAGCAGGTAGGTGGCAGTGCTGTCCTTGCCACCCGAAACGTTGACCAGATGCTGGATGCGGGAGCCGTGGCGGCGGATCATCGGGGCGTCCTTTCCTGCCATCGCGCGCCGTGGTGCCAGCCCGCCAGGTCCGCTTGGGCTCGGGAGGGACCCAGGACGCGCGCCAGGTGCTTGCCGACGCTTCGGCGGTAGCGGGCGGCAGGCGCACCACCGGCCGGGCGGTGATAGCGACCCATCGCCATCAACCAGTCCTCGCCGGGGTCGTATTGCTCGCGCAGGATCTCGGCGGCGATCGCCAGATTGCGGTAGGGGTCGAGCAGATCGCAGGGCCGGTCGTAACGGTGCTTCTGGTAGCCGAGGTTGATCTGCCCCAGGCCCGCGTCCACGCGCGTGGACGGCACCTCACGCAGCGCCCTTTGAAGACCGGCGCAGGCGTCGCCGCGATTGTCGAACCGCCGGGCGTCGCCCGCCACGTTCAGGGTCCAGGGCCAGGGCACCACCCGTCCGCCGCGTTGCCACCCGCTTTCCTGCAACGCGACCGCGTACAGGACCGCGGAGGGAATGTCGGCGCGCCGGGCGGCGATCTGGTAGGCGGGAGGCGGCATCTCCTGCGCCTGCGCCGCAGCGCTGGCAGTCCCCCAGTTGGCGAGCAGGATCGCCATGGCAGCGAGCCGGTTCATTGGCGCTGCCATTGCTCTCAGGCATGAGGTGTCCACTAAAATAGGTGGACACCAAATCATGGATGAAGATGCTCCTAAACTGCAGGTGCGGCTTGTTGGTCGCGACGGCCGCCGTCGATATGACCTTGCTTCGCGTGATCGGCTCGTCGCAGCGTGTTTAGAACCTGGCGTTTCGGTCTCTCGACTTGCGCGGGAACACGGCGTGAATGCCAATCTCGTTCGCAAGTGGATAAAGAAGGCAATGGAGGAGCGTCCTCTGCTTTCGGTCTCGGCATTCGTTCCGGTTCAGATTGCTCCAGATATGCCTCCGACTTCTGGCGGCGATTTACTGACGAAGAGCGTGCCGTTGGGCAAGCCGTGTCAGGCGTCCAAGGTGAGTGCGCTCCTGCCAAACGGGATCAGCCTGACCGTTGAGTATGACGATGAGAATGGGTTGGCCGCAATCATAGGAGCGTTGGGTCATGTTCAGACTGGGCGCTGATCTGAAGGTCTACCTGCATCGGGAGCCGATCGACTTCAGGGCTGGCATCAACAGCCTTGCGGTCCTGGTCCAGGAGACGATGGCGCTGGACCCGTTTGCCCCTGCGGTGTTTGCCTTCTGCAATCGTCGGCGTGACCGGGTGACCGTAACGACGGCCTCGTCATCGATCTTCCGGATACAGGTCTGCCGGGGGTCGATAGCGCGGCGGGAAAGAAGCGTGGCCGCAGACCCTTGCCGGAAGACCTGCCGCGCGAGCGCGTCGAATACGATCTACCCGACGATCAAAAGACTTGCCCTTGCTGCGACAGTCAAATGCATCGCATGGGCGAGGCCGTTACCGAGCAGCTCCATATCGAGGTCAAAGCAAAGGTCCTGCAGAATGTTCGGTTCAAGTACGCCTGGCTGCGCCACGTGCTCACTGAGTTGCCTCAGCGCGAAAAAGCCGACGACATCGGCGACCTGCTGCCGTTCAACTTCTCCAAGACCTCCGCTGCCTGACAGACCCGGATATCGCTTCGCAAAAGTGGCTGGTTTAGAGATGCAGCCTACGTCAATGTGCATAGAAAATCGCGCTTACCGAAAACCACCGTGGGCCAGGCGGGCACCCGGTCGCGCACGCCGGTGAACCAGCCCACGATGGTGCTGGCGGGATCGTGCTGGCCCTGGTCCATCGCGCCGTAGCGGTTGGACATGTCGGTGCCGTGTTCCTTGATGGTGCCCAGCGGGATCTGGATGGCCTGGCTGTTGTTGCGGTGCCAGGCGGTGCCCTGCTTGCCACTGGTCTTGAGCTTGACGGGCGTGGCCGGATCGAACGTCCAGCCATTGGCCACCTGCGTGATCGCGCCTTCGCCGCCGCTGAAGATGTGCGTGCCCATGGACTGGAAGGTGGAGGGAAATGAAAAGGTGGTGGTAGGGAAAACAGCAGAAAGGCGGGTGAGGGTGTTTTAAGGCCGTTGCCTTAGTGGAATATGCCTTGAATGCTATCGATCTAGGAGCGAAAGCAGATTGACGGAATCACGCACACCGAAGAAAAGGGTGGAAAAGACCGGATGCCCTAGTGCTGATTGGCTTGGTTGCTATTGAATAAATAGCAGATGACGATGCCGTGACGTGTCGCATTTGCAATGCTCAAGGAACCTCTCAAAACCCCACCTCCGGTCGATTGATTTTCTATATAAATCAACGAGTTATGGTGTGAAAAAAATGGAATTTTTTGGAGGGGTGAGAGGTTTCCTGCTGCGTATTCAAGTCGCTGGAATATGCGCTGATTATATTGATGCACTACTCAAATTAGGAATTCGAGAGGTTCCCTTATGGGGAGTACTCTAGTTACATAATAATTCAGATTATATTTCTTACTATTATTGAGTGCTCTTCTGTTGAAATTGTCGATCCCCATCCGCTCCCCTTTGGTAGCAAATCTAAAGTGGTCGCATCAATTATGTTCTTCTCTGCAAGATCCGTGACACTCAATAATTTTAAGAGAAAAAATAGAGATTCTCTGTGATCGCTTGTGTAAAGGGAGCAAAGTCCAATTTCTGTTGAGTAATCAATCGCTTGGCTTGCAATACCGTTTAGTTTTTTATCTATTCCTTTGAAATCCTCGGGAACTGGATCGCCTCTGCCATTAATTGGCAGAGTTGCTCCCATGTTTTCCCATTCTAGTAAATTGTCTTTGATTAAAATTGATAACTGATGAAGGACTAAAATTTCAATGTCTTTATTGATATTGCCTTGTTTGCTGAAGAAGTGGTGAACAATTAGCCCCCCCAATGCTTGCATTGAGCGGATGGTTAAGGATTTTAAAAATTTTTCATTCAATAACATATTTTACTCCAAAGGCTTTTAGTAGTTCGCTGCACACATCGCAGGGGCATTTAGGTTTTCCATGCTTGCCACTGACACTTCCTTTGCCTCTAACATCTACCACTGTAATTACTGCGCCTTCAAGACTACGCCCTTTATTTCTTGCTCTTGCAATTGCATTAACTTCGGCGCACTCTCCGCTATAAGGATTCTGAGGTATATTCTTTAATTTATTCGACACTTCATCATTTGCTTGACCGCCTTGATTTCTCCCGGCTGTTATAGTGCCGTCTTTATGGCGAATCACTGCGACTGTATTTGGTCTTGATGATGCGGGAAGATTTTGAGCTCTATTGGCAAGGCTCCCGGCAGTTGCTGCTAGGCCTAGCGGATCAATCCATGCGGATGGATTATTGGAATAAATAAAGAGATTCTCGCCACCATTTAATCCAATAGGGTCTTGGCTAGCAAACCTTCCAATAGTCGGGTCGTAATACCGGAAGCGGTTGTAATGCAGCCCGGTTTCCTCATCGAACTGCTGCCCCTGAAATCGGAAGGGCTGCTCAATGGGCGGCGGCACGAATGAACGGCCGCTGGCACTATCGCCCTCATGCCGTCTTGGCCCATGTCCGATACGGCGCCGGTCGGGCGCGTCATCGGTCCCCGTCCTCGCCACCGCTCGCAGCGTGGCTTCTCCCCACACCTTGTAATCCGCCGCCCAGGCAATGCGCCCTTGGGCATCCGTCAACTCCAGCGGCGCGCCGATCTGGTCGCACTGATACCAGTAGGTGTGCCGGTTTTCTTCGGTGCCTTGGATGCTGGCCAGCGGCACAAAGCTGGCTGACTCATACACGAACAGGCTTTCCCTGCCGCCCCGTTGGCTGTGCACCATCAAATCCCCATCCCACAGGAAATGCGTAGTCCCGAAAGAGTCCGCCTTGGACAAGGATATTGCTCGTTTCGACGGCAAGCGGTGGGAGCGGATCGACCATCCGGACAATCCACCCATTCGGTAATCGAACAATTCTCAGTACCATGGCCAATGAAACCGCGACCGCCAAAGACGCACGGTTCGTGCTGGTGAACCTGGTGCCGGACGTGTGTCTGACACCCAGCAAGAAGGGCTATCCCGTTCCCTATGTGATTACCCACCAGATGGACCAGAGCGAGCAGTGTTCGCCCAATGTCTTCTTTCGTGGCAAGCCTGCCTATCTACATAATGAGAGTTATGTGGACAATGTGCGTGGAGATGGGCCAGGTGGAGGTAAAGGTGTCGTCAGTGATACCCATATGCAAAATCAGCCACAACATTGACAAGAACGCCAGCGTCTAGTCGCCACTCCTGCCTCGGTCCTGAAGAGCAACCGATGATGCGCACGTGGCGTTCATCCTGTCGCCAACGCCGCCAAGGCATTTCCTGCGAGTCGGTACCGAACCCACTCCTGCTGCCGCTCGGCGCCGATCGCCTCGTAGGCGAGAATTGCCGGCTTGTTCCAGTCTTGGACCGACCACTCGAAACGTCCGCATCCTTCTTCGACGGCTATCTGAGCCAACCGCCTTAGCAAGGCCTTGCCAGCTCCAACGCCCCTCGCAGCGGGTGCTACATATAGGTCCTCTAAGTATAGAC
Organism: Agrobacterium sp. rho-13.3; assembly: GCF_033957765.2. NCBI lineage: Bacteria > Pseudomonadati > Pseudomonadota > Alphaproteobacteria > Hyphomicrobiales > Rhizobiaceae > Agrobacterium > Agrobacterium sp. rho-13.3. The sequence goes on along the minus strand of NZ_CP192776.1, from coordinate 362,920 downwards.
CTTTGCGGGCCTGCCACGTAGAGAAATTATAGAACCAGATTGCCATACCGATGGGATTGGTACCCTGCTCGCAAATGAGTGCTCGGGTCACAGATCCTAAGCCAAAAATTGCATCTTCGAGGCTTTCTAAAGTGGCTGTGACTTCACGCTCCGCCCGCTCGTAGGCCGCTAGTTGCTCAATGAAATGGAGCAATGTTGCAGTATCCTCACGTCGAGCTACGCGTATATTGAGTTCCATCTGTACACCTTTCAGTTAGAATGAAGCGAAATGCAACAAACTTGCAGACTGACTGCAGGATGCTGAAAACGGTCGCTAGAGTTCTTTAGCTCAAGCAGATCGGTCAGCCGTTGAGATACTTTCGCAGGAAGCTGCGAGTGCGTTCATGTTTCGGCGCGCTGAATAATTGATTTGGAGAACCGTCTTCCACAACTATCCCGCCGTCCATGAACAAAACCCTATCGGCCACTTCGGCCGCGAACTTCATCTCATGCGTGACGATGAGCATCGTCATATGCTCGGCAGCCAGCTGTTTCATAACCATGTTTACTTCGTCAACAAGTTCTGGATCCAGTGCGGACGTTGCTTCGTCAAAGAGCATGACTTTAGGCCGCATGGCCAGAGCACGAGCGATTGCCACGCGCTGCTTTTGACCGCCGGAGAGCTGAGAGGGATAGCAATCACTTTTTGTCTGGAGCCCGACCTTGGCAAGCAAATCAAGCCCCAGCATCCGTGCTTGGTTTTCGCTCAAGCCCTTCAAAATACGCGGTGCGATCGTGACGTTTTTCAGAACTGTCATGTGTGGAAATAGGTTGAAATGCTGAAAGACCATTCCCATTTCTTGCCGCAAGGAATTCAGATGCCTTTCGAAAGCCCGGCCTGGCATTGGCTGGTTGACCAATCTGCCGTCCAGCCAGATTTTGCCATCGTTGACGGTTTCCAACATATTGAGGGATCTAAGCAGTGTGCTTTTTCCCGAACCTGAAGGGCCAATCAGAGCAATGATCTGTCCTTTGCGGACCGTCAGATCAATACCCTTAAGCACCTCAAGTGCACCAAAAGATTTTCTTATCCCTTGCACATCGAGCATGATCTCCGTCATCGTTGAAGCTCCAACTTACGTTCCAGCTGACGGAGGGTGAGCTCCAGAACCATATTGAGGGCGTAGTAAATAGCCCCCACCGCGAAATAGAATTCAAAGGGTTTGTATGTGGCGCTAATCCCTTGTTGAGCGGCATGAACCAGTTCGGTTATCCCAAGTATCGATACGAGGGATACGTCTTTGATCATTGCGAGAAGATTATTGGCGACTTGATTGAGCGAGTCTCGCAGCGCTTGTGGCACAATGACGTAGAGCAGCGTTTCAAACTTGCTAAAACCAAGTGATCGGGCGCCCTCCGTCTGCCCTTTGTCGATGGTCAGAATGGCTGTTTTGAAGACATCAGCATTGTATGCCGCAAAATGCAAACCGATCCCGATTATCCCTGTCCAAATGGCCGGGATACGAACACCGATCTGGCTCAGGCCGTAGTAGATAAGGAACAGTTGAAGCAGAAGGGGTGTGCCCATTAACGGCCAGTGTAAGGCCCTGACAGCAAGCCGCAGGCTTGTTGGCCCATAAAGGATACCGACCGCGAAGAAAACACCCGCGACGACCGAGATGATCGCGGAAGTAAGGAATATGCTGATCGTGACAAGTGCGCCATGCGCTAATTCTGGTAGATAGTCAGACAAGACGGCTAGTTCGAACATCGGGGCCTCAATTGAGTGAGAGACGCTGGTCAAGCTTTTCAACAGACCACGAAATCAAAAAAACGATGAGCATGTACATAGAGGCCGCAAGGGCAAAGACCTCGAAAGGCTTAAACGTGGATCCAATGAAGCGCTGAGATGTATATGTTAATTCAACAACGGATATTGCTGATACGATCGATGTCGTCTTCACGAGCATTATTGCATTGACGCCGATCGATCTTATCATTAGTCGGGCGCCTTGCGGTATCAACACGTACCACATCGTCTGGGATCGACTGAAGCCGATGGAGCGGGCCGCTTCGTTTTGACCGCGATCCACCGCAAGGATCGCCCCCCGCATCGCTTCCGACATATAGGCACCAAGGTTCAGGCTCAGCCCAGTCACGGCCGCAAGGAAGGGACTGAGGTCAGCACCAATCTGTGCGGCTCCGAAATAGATGATGAAGAGCTGCACGAGGCAGGGCGTACCCCGAAATATACTGACATATGTCCGTGCGGCCAATCGCAGAGTGATTGATGTCGATAGTCGACACATGGTCGCGATCGACCCAATCATAAGCGATATGAAGAAGGAGAGGGTAGCTAGCCCCACCGTAACGCACGCAGCATCTATGAAGTAGGGCGCTATTCGCCCCATGAGCATGTAGTCCATCGGTCACCTGCAATCGGGTATCGGGGCGAATGGCTTTTCGGCGATAGAAGGAAAAGAAGGGAGACTTAGCGGATATCCTCACCGATCCATTTCATAGAAATCTTCGCGTAGGTCCCGTCCGCCATCATATCATCTAGCGCCTTTTGAATGGCTTTGGATAGCGCAGGATTACCCTTTCGAATTGCGATTCCGATCTCGTCGGGAACCCCACTGTTGGCTACTTTGACTTCGTGAAGAGGCAGCTTTCGCTCTTTGATCACAACAACAGGAGCAATTCTGTCGGTGACGAAAGCGTCAATGCGTCCGGCATTGATTTCGAGTAGCAACTCGGGAAGGCCCTTGTAGGTCGTGATAGAGACGCCTTTCAGGGATTTTACCCACTCCGCGCCTGTCTCGCCGAGAATGACACCGACCAGCTTGCCCTTAAGGTCGTCAGGGTTTTGAATGGCAGAGCCCTCCGGCACGAATATTCCTGGTCCGGCGTGATAATAGGGGCCGACAAAATCGATCGTTTTCTTTCGTTCGGCGGTTATAGACATCGAACCGACGATCGCGTCAAACTTCCCCGCAAGAAGACCGGCGATAATGCCATCCCATGCCGTCGTGACGATTTCAACCTGTACACCTATGCGCTTTGCTATCTCTGAGCCGATCTCGACGTCAAAGCCGACGACCTCGTTGTGTTCATTGACAAAGCCAAATGGCGGATATTGCCCACTCATAGCGACACGCAGTTGGCCCGACTGTTTGATCGTATCGAGATCCTCCGCATGGAGGGTGGTTGCCGCAAGCACGAACGTTAGCAGCGAGAAGGCAATTTTACGAAGAAAAATGTCCATATATTTCACTCCCGGTTGATTAGTGAAACTTGCATGGTCAACGTTGCCGTTACGGGCGAGGCTTGCTCACTTGAGTTGATCGGCTCGCTCACTCTGCACTACGTGCCAAACGGTTCTCATTATTGGTCCCCTCCCTATTTAGCAGCGAGTGGCACCACATCACGAACCATTAGCGATATAAAATGTAAAATTTATGCAAGATGCTCTAAAATATGTACTTGCGCCACATTTCCCGTGCTCGCGTGGACGCGGAGATGTCGAGCCATCTCACTGGCGGAACGCCAACCTGTTTTGATGAATGGCAATAGATCGATAGGACCAAAATTGCGCGATCAAAAGCGTGGCCGCGGATAAAGTAAATCAGAAGAATGTTCCGGCAGCGAAACGGCGAATCCAGCCGGTCCGAGACCTTCAAAATATTCGTAAAGCGTGAGGATGAAGTCTCTCACGTGACGCGGCTTTCGATTGCCGTATGGGTCCGCGACAAGCAATGTCGGCTGTTGAAGCTTGTCTGAAATCGGCACCCTGCGGATGTCGGGTGTATCAGGGCTCGCCTTTGTTGGACGTATATTCAGGATCGACGTGCCATGCCCATGCGCCACTGAGGATCTTACGGTTTCATAGGATCGGGTCCTGAGCGCAATTTGTGGTCGCGTCGCGATGAGATCGAACAGTGCCAGCAGATAGGCTCGTGTTTCCGGAAGATCCAGTAAGACAAATGGCTTCTTTGCGATTTCCTTCATAGAGATTGAGCCGATCTCTACAAAAGGATCGTTCCAATGTAGCAATGCATGGGCAGGGAATTTACAGATCGGGGTGATCTCGCTCCCGAATTCTTCGCCAATGTCATAAGTAATTATCATGTCCACCTCGCTGGCTGAGAGCCAACTGCGAAGTTCAACCTGATCTCCTTCCTTTAAAATGATTTCTGTATGCCCATGTTCTTCGATGTATTGCTTGAGCACGGGGGGAATGATCAAGGCACCAAAAGGAGAAAAGCATCCAATCCGGATAACATCGGTCTCCTTTTCTGCAAACCCGTTGATTGACCGTTCGAATTCTTCACCGGCCGCGAGAAACCGTTGAGCTGAAATCATAAATTTTCGGCCTGCCGGGGTCAGTGTCATGCCGTGGCCTTTGCGCCGATGAAAAAGGCGAGTGGAGGCCGTGTCCTCCGCGACATCGATCGCCGCAAGAACCGAAGACTGCGAAATGGACAATACCTTGCACGCGGCTGCGATGCTTTCTTCGCGCGCCACAGCGCGAAGGTATTCTATTTGCCGATATGTCAAGCGCAAAAGGTTTGTCCATTCTATAGATGTTTATGCCCATAATATGCATTTTATAGCATAGCGCTGCGTACCTATGCTGGCAAGATATTACAACAGGTTGGCGGTCGGGCGACCGGCTCATGAGGAACGCATCCGATGGAACAGACTGCATTCATTTGGGACGAGAAGTGTTTCTGGCATTTCGGTGGCAATTATGCTTTGCTTGCGCCCGTCGGTGGACTTGTGCAGCCCTTGGTTGCGGGCGGTCTGCCCGAGGCGCCTGAGACGAAGCGACGCTTGAAAAATCTCATGGATGTGAGTGGTCTTTCAACGGAACTGCACATGAAAGGAGGCTCGCCCGCCACAAGGGAAGATTTGCTTCGTGTCCACCCTATTGGTTATCTGGAAGAGTTCAAACGCCTTTCAGACGCAGGCGGAGGCGAACTGGGACTACGGACGCCGTTCGGTCCAGGAGCATATGATATTGCAGCTTTGTCGGCGGGGCTTGTGATGGAGGCTGTCACAGGCGTTCTGACGGGCAAATTCAGGAACGCTTACGCATTGTCGCGCCCGCCCGGGCACCATTGCCTCCCCGATTGGCCGAACGGGTTTTGTCTCCTTGCGAATATCCCTATTGCCGTTGAAGCCGCTATCTCGGCCAAACTGGTGGAGCGGGTCGCAATTATCGACTGGGATGTTCACCACGGGAACGGAACGGAAGCGATCTATTACGATCGAGCGGATGTCCTGACGATCTCGGTTCATCAGGATCGGTGCTATCCGCACGATACAGGCTTCATCGAAGCTCGGGGTATCAATCAGGGCTTCGATGCAAACATGAACATACCCCTTCCTCCGGGGTGCGGGCATAACACATATCTCGAGGTCATGGATCGGCTGATCATCCCGAAGCTGAAACGTTTCTCGCCGGATCTCGTGATCGTTGCGAGTGGATATGATGCGTCAGGATTTGATCCGTTGTCGCGCATGATGTGCTCCGTAGAAACATATCGGCAACTCACCGAGCGCTTGATGGATTTCACAGGTGAGCGGCTTGTTGCTGCGCACGAAGGAGGCTACTCGGAACTCTATGTGCCATTCTGCGCCCATGCAATGATACAGACCATGGCGAAATCAGGCATCAATGCTGGTGACCCTCTGCTTGCGAGGATCAACGCCCAGCAACCAGACGTACGGATGGAGAAATTCTATTCCAGCATCATAACGGATATGGTGGATCTGCTGTTACCCTAACGCTGGCCTCAAATCTTCTTACGTTGCCGGGAAAGTCCATCAGATGAATTCCCAGGTACAAATTATATATTTTATGTATGTGATTTTTTGAGGCAGCCTATCTCCTGGATACCGCGCAAGCGGGTGTTAATTTGTAGCGCGGGGTAAATCAGCATGTTGCTCAACCAGGGACGAACCATACTTTCAATTCCCGGACCGTCAGTAATTCCTGATCGGGTCCTGTTAGCTGCGCACCGGGCCTCCCCCAACATATACGAAGGAGAGCTCGTCGATCTAGTCGACGGCATTCATCAGGACTTGAAGCATCTCGCGCAAACGACCGGCGATGTGGCGATTTATCCAACCAACGGGCATGGTGCATGGGAAGCCGCCTTGAGAAATACATTGGTTCCCGGCGACAAGATTGTCGTGATGGCCAACGGCTTTTTTGCAAAGAGATGGGGTGCCATTGCCGAAGCTGTTGGTTTGGAGGTGCTTTACATCACCCAGAGTATGGACGAGTGGGCCGATCCGCAGCGTCTTGCAGACGTCCTCTCCGAAGAAAAAAATAGATCCGTTAAGGCGGTCTTGATTGTTCATGCCGAGACATCGTCATCGGTGTGCAACGACGTTGCTGCGTTGCGCGCGGCGATTGACCGTTCCGGGCACGACGCGCTTTTCATGGTCGATTGCATCGCATCTCTGGGCTGCGACCGGTTCGAGATGGATAAGTGGAAAGTCGATGTCGCAATCTCGGCTTCCCAGAAAGGCCTGATGACGCCGATCGGCCTTTCTTTCGTGTTCTTCAACGGCAAAGCCTACGCATCGGGAAGGCGCGCTAATCCTGGACCTTTTTGGAACTGGGAGAAACGAGCGAGGTCCGACGGTTTTTACGACAGATTTCACGGGACGGCGTCGGCCCACCACCTTTTCTCTCTTCGGGAAGCACTGAACATGATCGTGCGCGAGGAAGGGATTGAAGCGGTGTGGAGGCGGCATAAAGTACTCGCCGAGGCGGTTTGGGCCGCGCTGGACGCATGGTCCGAAGGCGGAGATCTCCGTATGAATGTGTCCAACCCAGCCAGGCGTGCCACCGGCGTAACAACAGTGAACACGGCACCAGGTGTAGGCGCCAAGATACGTCGTTGGTGTGAAGCGGAGGCTGGCGTTACTCTTGGCAACTCTCTCGGCTTTCCAGCGGAGGAAGTGGGTGATCACTTTCGCATAGGCCATATGGGCCATCTAAATCTGCATATGATTCTGGGCGTACTAAGCTGCATGGAAGCGGCGATGGTTGCTCAAGGCATATCGCACGGGGACGGTGCCATCAATGCTGCTGCAAACGCTGTTGCCGACAATCTTCGCGCATTAAACACGATCCCTGTCTGCTGAACTCTGGGCTGACGGGCATATCGATGGCGCTGAAGCATTCATTCTTCAAGCCTTAGCAACCGGCCCCCCTATGGCGATTCCACGCATTCTTGCGAAGTAACTTCTTCTTGAAAAACATCCTAAATTTGGAACAAGAGCATGAAATATGTGTCGTTTGAATACTCTGACGGTGGCCGATCCTATGGCACCGTTGAAGGTGACTGCATCCTCGATGCAGGAACGCGATTGATGGAAAAATATCCGGAACTTCGCAGCGTGTTATCGGCTGGAGTTCTTCCTGAACTGAAGGGTGTCGGACCGGCATTGGATTTCAGCAGTGTAAAACTACTCCCCCCGATTCCGAGCCCAGATAAGATCCTCTGCATTGGCCTCAATTACCTCGACCACATTGAGGAGGTGGGAGCCGCGACACCCAAATATCCATCTGTATTCACCCGCTATCCCTCTTCCCTCGTTGGACACGGTACGCCGCTGGTCAGACCAGCGGCGAGTAAGGACTTTGATTTCGAAGGAGAGCTTGCCGTAGTTATCGGCAAGAAGGGGCGCCACATATCGAAAGCTGACGCTTTTGATCACGTTGCCGGCTACACCTGTTTCAATGACGCATCGCTTCGCGACTTCCAGGTGCACACAACTCAGTTCTGGCCCGGTAAGAACTTTCAATGCTCAGGTTCAATGGGGCCATGGCTCGTAACTTGCGACGAAGTCGGCAGCATCACCACTCAGATTTTGACAACGCGCATAAGTGGAAATGTCGAGCAAAGCGCGAGGATAGACAGCCTGACTTTCGGCATTGACGCTCTGATCGCTTACGTCTCCTCAGTTATCGAGCTGCTCCCTGGAGACGTTATCGCGACTGGTACACCGGGAGGCGTAGGCGGCTTCCGAAATCCCCCGCTGCATCTCGTTCCTGGCATGGAGGTCGAAATCGAGATAACGGGTGTGGGAACGTTAACAAACGGCATCGTCGATGAAATCTGATTGGGTGGCGATGTCGCTTTGTGTGGCAAATAATTGGCTTCGGTCTAAGAGGACAGCGAGGTCTCCACACGAAAACGGAATGACATTCACATGCGAGGTAGAAAATCTTGGGACAAGCATTAAGTCGCATTGAGGTTCTCGTCAGTGACTTGCCCGCTGCGATTTCTATAATGCAAGGCAAGTTTGCGTTCCTGGCCTCTGCGGTCGACGTGACGAAACAGGACGGGTTCCATGTGGAGTTCGTCACTGTTTCCAAAGGGTCAGATAGGCTCACACTTGTAAGACCAATTGCGGGTATTCTCAAACGGTTGCTTGACGAGAAAGGTGAAGGGACGACCTACAAACTAACATACGAAACCACAGGCCCAGAGAGTGTTGATGTCGAGGTCCTGAATGTTGGTGCATGGAGTTACGATATGCGCCATGATTTGTCCGTGGTCAGCGAGTCGCTGCGGGACGTGATTACAAAATTTTCTTCCGATTTGACAAACAGAAACCGAGCCCTGAGCAATTCCTGAATTGTATCGCCGTGCAATCAAATCTCGAACTCCAGTTGCTTGCCAATCACTGGAATGGTTTTTCGATTTTTACTGCCGTGTTGAGACGAAACCGATCAATCGAGAGGACTTCGTGTGGTCCATCTAGCGTGGCGGTGCCCGTGGCGATGAAAGCTGCTATTGCGGCAAAGCACAGATTGAAGCCGATGTCCGGAAAGCATATCCCAATTACGGAATGATAATCGCTCTATGAATGGAGCGGGTAAGCCATCCCAAAGTGATGCGAAGGCTCATCTGGAGGACGGCGGACAAAGTGATAGTGAACGTACACCCACCTGCTTCAAAAGCTCTCCTTCACTCTCCACGATACGGCGGTGAAAGTCAGGCAAAATTTTGATAAAAATAACTGGCATTGACATGGAAAAACCTGTGTGCTTGCTTCGATGCCGGATGGGGGGAATTAATGACCGTCACCGACCTACTCACCATTGACCGGCGATGCGATCAATCTATCCCCGGCTTCCAGTCGAAGCGGTTGAGCCAACGTTCCGCTCGTTCTTCGTCCCTGCTAAAAACGTAGTTCAAGATGCTGTTCATTTGCCTGTTGCGGTTTAGCAGCAACGGCTGAGTCAGGTTTGCCACTTCGCGTAGCGGCCCCAAGTCCAACGCCAACTCATTGCGGTCACCCAAAGGAGGCGCTTCACCAGCGACCAACATAGTGCCGTGGGACAGTGACTCCACTTCCACAGCATCAGACAAAACCGAACGCATGGCTTGGGCACCGCCAATTTTGGTGGTCATTTCTTGACCCAGCAGGGTGACCCAATTGACGTTGGGTAGTTCGTGGCGACAGTAGTACTCGAAGTCGTTCATCATTGGATGAATGGCGAAATAGCGAAGTGCCTTATCACCCATCCAGGCATGAATATCGCTGTCACCCGCCCGATGAAAGTACTTAAAGCTGTAGCCGCACATGCCGTGCTGAAAGGGTGCCAAGCCTGCAATCGTTTTAATAAATTCCAAGATCTTTGGGCGACCTACCCTCTCTAGCTCATGCATGGGTACTTCAAAGTAAGCGGCACAGACGTCGGTTTTGGCAAAAGAAGTATCAGTGGCGCTGCGTCCGATGATGCGTATACCGAATTCTCCAAAATACTGAAATGGGCCTTCGTCATCCAGCTTTGCCAATACCAGCTCTTGATCGCTGCGTGAGTACGCAGAAAAACAATTCAGTAGCCTAGAAAGCTGCTTAGGGGTGTAGTCAGTCCATTCATTGCGCACTTTGGCATCGAGTACCAAGGGGCTCATGTACTTTGAAAACTCTTCCACCATTTGACGGAACACTGCCACCATGTCTTCCATCCGCTGCGCGTACATGAAACTCAAGGTCAAGCCCGTGGTGGCGTAGTAGCAACCGTCTTCGTCTTCGATGCGCAAATCTTTGAGGATGGCTTCCGAGATAAAGCTGTTTGTGTCTTTGGTCATGGTCAACGTTTACCTTTCCTAGTTTTTTCTGGGCGGCGTGATTTATCAGATTTTTTGGACTCTCCGCCACCTCCTCCTCCTACACCGGGACAGTCTGAGGCGGTGTATTTTTTAACTTTGGTCTTTCCCTTGGACATACCTGCGTTGTCCATAGCTTCACCTACCTTTTCGTACTTATTTTCCTGCCCTATTCCCCAGCGCCCCACACTTTCCCCCTTAGACGGCGGCCCCAAAGTGCCATCCTCTGTGCGGTAGGTCGGATTGCCCTTCTCGCAAACAAATTTGTACTCAAACAGCTCTTCAATTTTGCCGTCTTCATTCATGATGCTGCCGTTAGGGTAGGTGTGTTCTGCATGCCGGGGCACGTTGTCGGCGTCTTTGACTGCATCGTCTGCGTTGAGCACTTCCTGCATGGCCTTGCTGTGGGCATCGCGTGCTTCGTCAGCCATTTTCTCGAAAGCCTCTTCTGCCTTGGCTTCACCCATGGCCTCGGTCGCGGCTTCAAGTCCACCAAACCCGCGTCCACCTCCGCCATCTTTTCGATAACGTTTGTAGCCTTGATGGGCATTGCGTGTGTTTCGTGCGCGGTGAGAGGCGTTGATCTCGGCGCGTCGGGCTTGATCTGCGCGCGTTGTGGCCTTGGCGGTATTGTCGGCTCGCCGTTTGGTGATGTCGTCGGTACGATCGATCTTGCCGTCTTTGAGCTTGTAGCCTTTTTCGTCACCGTGAGTGGGCTTTTTCCCTTTCTTATTGTCAGCGTCGTTTTGCTTTTTCTTCTTCTGCTCCATGCAGTCGTGCCGGTCCGTACCGATCTCGGGGCAGGTTTTCAGACTGCCGTCGTCTTTCTTGTTGCTGACTTCACTTTGGCACTCGCAAATCCAGTCTTGAATTTGTTTTTGCAAAGCGGCCAGATCGGCCTGCTTGAGCCCCGCCATGTTCACCGTGTTGCGGTGGTTCATCCACATCTTGTCGATCAGGCGGCAAGCGGGGCTGCCTTCTAGAAAGACGTCGAACGAGTGGGTGATGAAGTCGGCCTCCGCCAGGTGGGTTGGCGCGATTAACAGGCTGGACCCGGATCATGAACATGAAACCTTTTGCGCCAGATGGAGAAAATCCTCTCATGCAAGGTATGTACGGCATTTGCCGCAGTTACATCAAGCAACTGGGCCTGCCGGTGTGGATCGTGCGTTTTCGAAGCGACGACCGACAATCGTGCCGACCTGCTCTTCATTGCAGAGCGGGATAGGTAGTTGCAACAGGTGTCTGCGCGAAACCGGACCACAGCCCATGTTTGTGGCTCAACCCTGCCGCGTTCCCCTGTCCGTCATAGGTCTTGGGTGCCAATATCAGCAAATCCGCACTCGCAATACGACGATAGTACGTTGAACCGTCCATAGGCACTTGAATTGAATGGACTGCTACACTATCAGTAGCTATCATTCAACACAAAAGCGGCCAAACCACCGCATCACCACCAGTTATTCAGGTTCCGAAAAAAAGCCCGATATCTGGTACTACGACGAAGCATCACAGATTACCTAGAACCAATCTGTGAAGGTAAGACAAGGCAAAATGGCATTGATGGATAAGATACTGGTTATGGCTCTGGTTGTCGGTTCAAGCACGTTACCTGCCAACGCTCAACTCGCAGGCGGCAACCAAACATGCGGTGAATATCTTAAGACACCCGTTGGGATTAACGGAACGCCCAAATTTAATGATGTCAGTCTAGATAAGCAAACTGCCGAAAATGATGCGAAGCTCAAGAAAATTTGCGAGGCAAATCCAGAGATGAATGCGCTACAAGCGGCACGCAGAGCGCTTTCTGAGTGATCGAGAGATCATTTTACGGATCAACCCATTGGCAATCAATCCGCACTCCATCAATTCATGAAGGGGGTCCGTCTTTGTCAAAATGGAAGCGAGCAGTTTCACATAGAAGTACTGAGGAAGACCGATCCCATTTTATACCAGTTCTTTCGACACTGAACTCACCTGCATGCATCTTGCAGTTGGGATATCTCGGAAAACCAGATGGCACTGTCGAAAATTATGAAAATCAGGAACGATTCGATGAAGTTTACAATGAGACTGCTATGGGGCGTACTGCTCTCTTTCATGCTGAGCTTTCAGGCTCTGGCCCAAACCGACAATGACGGTAGCGATGAGGCCGCAATCAACAAGATGAACGCATATGTGGGCCTGATGAATCGAGCCATCAGAGCTTCTGATTCTCTTGAGAGATACGATAGTTGGGTTGATATGAAGAAAGGCCCAACGGGTAAAGAGCGCGTTATATACGGCCTCTATGCGCCTTATGATGTCAGAGAAGAAATTGCCGCGGCAAAGGAGGCGATCGCGTCAGACCCGAAAATGCCGACACTGGATGCTGCTATGCAGCACTTCATAGAAACCTATGAAAATCTCGCTCCGGTTCTCGATAAGGCTAGCAAATATTATGATCGTTCAGACTACAAGTCGGACAAGATGCAGGGTGGCAAGGACTTCCACGTAAAAATCGCCGAATACGCTCCGTTGTTCGGTGAGGCCCGTAAAGAAGCAGACAGACTTCTGACGGAGGAGAAGAAGGTTATGGACCAGGCACTCCTTGACGCGATTGAAAAATCGGAAGGCAAAAAAGCGCTTTGGCATGTCCGTAATGTGATGATCAAAGCCCAATCCGTCGTTGACATTCTACCGGATGCCGACAAGCCCGTCATCGATATGCAAAAGTTTGACACCGTTCTCAAGGACTACGCTGGAGCAGTGCGGCAAATGGATGATTACGCATCCGAACACCCAAACTCTTTCCACGTCTTTGAATCCAGCCCCGGATCGCTTCTTAGTAAACTGAGAGATTTTCAGGAAAAGCTTCAGAAGACTAAAGGCGACGCCAGAAAGGGTGGTGGCGACGACCTCCAATGGATTGTTCAGGAATACAACATGATGGTTACGACTTCGGAATCCGCAACAGAATTTGCAAATGATTGATCGCAATCTGGCGTCTGTCATCGACGTTTAGAATTTGACTGCCCGGCCAGCAACCAAGATTGGCCGGGCGAGTATTATCGGAAGCGGCAAACATACATGTGACAAAACCCCAGATTTGTTCGAGCAGAGACAAGCGCTCCCTTGGCATGTAATTGGCACTCCTGACCGCTTTGCGCCTGTATGCGAACTTCACAAGCAGTGCTTTTCGTCTGCACCTTCATATTGACGGATCTAGTATGGCAAAACGAGCTATCAACAGCACGCGACGAGTACAGTCGTTATTGAAATCACTGAGAAAAGACCTTGGCAGTTGGAATTCCGATCCACTCATGATTGAGCTTCATTTTGATGAGCCAAATAATGATTTGGAAAAATACGCAAGTGGCTCGCAAGAGTACGTCCCTGTAATTAATAGGGTAGACAGCCACCTGACATGGCATCTGACCTTGTATCAAGCGGCAGCATTGAACTCAGGTGAGTATGACTCGCGCCAATTGGCGCTTGCTTCAAAACACGCGCAATGGCGCATTTTGATGGAAGAGCCGCCAGCGCGAATTGGACGTGCTAAACCATTGCTAGAAGACAATGCTGCTTCTTTTTTTGCGTTACAAGTCATCTGTGGTTGGAAACGGCGAGCGCTCGCTGTGGGCGATGCTTTGATTGAGGGGCTTGACACGCGGCTGCTCGATTTGCGTAAAAACGACAGGCACAATTCAGGTTCTCTTTTTCCCCATTTTTGGTTTCTCATCCAGATATTTCGCGCTGGGAAAGGCGAGCCCTTCATCGATCTCGCGCCATATTCGCACCCTCAGACCATGGCACCCTATGATCAGGTGCTGGCGGACTGGAAAACCACCGACATTTCCAAGGTCAAACAGTGGGTGGAGGATATGGCAGAGCATCATGTCCAGCAGACGCACGATTCTGACCCGGATGGAAAGTCAGAGTTTGATTTTGATCGGGCAAAACTCTTTCCCTACGAAATCCTCGCATTCCTGCGCATTCGCGAATGGGCGGGTTTGTCCAATCCGACCGAATTCGACCATCCTCTGATGAAGCAGCCTTTGGCCTATATGCCGCCTCTGGCTGAATTGCCGCTTCCCGATCCGGAAACGCCGCTGCTTGACCGCGTGCTGGTGCGCTACCGTGAGAAATGGCCCGACCTAAGCATTACTGACGAGGAGTCGCTGTAAGCCCTTTATGGCTGCATCCGAGCGCCAAGTGAGAGATGGAAAGAAAATCTAACAGCTTCCGGAACGTTATTATTGGTGAGGTAAGCTAAGTTGGTGGAGAAAAACTTTGTCAATTTCCTACGTCGTGCGTCGATGGCAATTTTGGTTTTAGTTGTTGTCCTCTCATCGTCTATTTTCCTCGCCTACTCCATAACTTACACCACGACCTTAATCGAAACAGTATCGCAGATGGAGTTGTTGAGTTGGATTTTCATCATGTTTTTATTGTCCATATCACTTCGATTTCTTGATTTATTTCAAATTTTTCTTACAGCTATATTATTATTCCCCTCGTATTTAGTGTGCTATTTTTTGGTGGCATGTTCGATATTTCGAGATTGTATCTAATAATGGCGATTTGCCACAGCGCGATGACTTCAATGCGTCTGAGTTCTAATGCTGACGGACGTTTTCATCGATTCAGACTTTGGCGAACACAAACCACGAAAAAGGAAACAGAGTGACATCTATCGACATTTGGCTAATCATGGTACCGATCGTGATGTGTATGATAATTTCGCTGCTCGCATCGCTCGGAATCATCCGGAAAAAATATTACTGGTTGGTGATACTTTTTGCGATCATAGCGTCTGTATCTTTGCTGCTCACCGCGTAGTTCGCAACCTTGGTCGACAACCCAAGACCTCAGGAACAGTTGCGTCAACTTTGGTATAGCTCATCTTGCTGTCAAAACGCCACGGAATTGCAATGCGATCATTTATGATGACAATGGCGCTTTTCCTGTCAGGTTGTGACGCTGGCCTTTCGGCCTGCGAAGAGGCCATAAAAGCACAATTATCCAACCCAATGACCTACCGAATGATCGGCGTAGCAGAGGAGGAAAGCCAGAGCCCAGGAATGATATACTACGTCATTACCTATTCGGCACTTAAGAACGATCGGCACTTAATCCAAGGGAAAGTACACTGCTCGTATCAGCCCGACATTGGTGAGGCCGTCCCAAATACGATCAGTTTGACGCAAACGACCCAATGATGGCTAACCATCTCGGCCAGAAAAACGCAGAGGAACGCGGTCGTAAATTATCCCAGCGCGATCAAGGCAGAGTGTTCAAAGTTTTCGCGAGAGGCGCCACATGAGGGCCAGGGGGACAAGAAACATCCCGATGAAACCCGCAAACATGGCAGCCCATGCCCACCGATCACGCCATTCTATGAAGACAGCGACACCATTGTCTTCCCACCAAGGATCAAGGACGATGATAAAGAAACCCAAGACATAAGAAATCACGAGAGAATAAAAAACTATTCTGATCAGCTTGAAATCCTCTTGCACAATGGGACCGGGAAAAATTCGGAAATGTTTCCTAATTGACTGGAAGTCATTGATTCTTGCTCTGCCAGTAAAAATACGCGGGCTGTTTTTTTATATTGATCGAATTTCAAATGAACTCGACATCAGTCCGGTCAGCGGAGGGAAGCAGGGACAAATAAGCTGTACCCATGGCGACATCCGATTGCGCCTCATCGGTGATGTCGATTATCCATCCTAATACAATCATTGGAACAGTCCGCTCTTAATTTCAGACGTGGCCGGCCTCTCTCTAACCCTGGAATAGTGATCGTCAAATCTGTCTACGTTTGCTGATTAATTTCGGAACAATGGCAACCCATACGGACCGTTATCGACCAAATATGTATGCTTGAGAAAGCTCCTTTTTATAAAAACACCGAATCCTGAACAATAGCTCGTAATGTCACTTTCTAAGAAGCTCATCCTCGCCAGCGAGGTGATCATCAATGGCCTGCTCAAGCATTTCCGCAAACTGGTTTGTAAAAAACTTGATTGCATTGTGTTTCTCGGAGCCCATCTGCCGCTTGTCTTTACTCTTTAGCGCGATCTCATAGGCCGTGTAACGCGCTGCGGCAAAAAGAAGCGATCCAGAAGATAGAGCAGGGGATGATTGCAACGCTTGCTCATTCACAAGCGTAATTACCGCGTTCACCCTATTGAAAAATTCATCATCAATGCTCGCCATCAACGCCCTCGATATATGCTTTTCATACGAAGATTCTCTAACTCGATTGTATCAACAATAGCTACGGTTCGGCTCACTCTCAGCATCGTCCGAATGCCTTATAAGTACAAACCGCGATCGGCCTATTAGCCGAAAATTCAATCACTAGCTTGATTTCCGGCATCGATGATAAATTCGTCTACAGCTTTTTTTGCAACAATCAGGGTGCATTGAAATGTCTGTTGATAAGCGCGAATTGCTTGGAGCTTCGTGTTGGGATCCAACGCCTTTGAACGCCAGTCAGACCCGACCGCCGTTTTAGTGTTGATGGGTGCGAACTGAGATAATTCCCAGCGCGGAACGACAGGAAAAGGTTTAGGGGAGGGCGCTGGGAATTGAGCGGTGTGGAAATCCAGTTCCGACTGGGAAATCAAAGCGGGAACGGTTTGTGTGTGACCGTTTTTACCGTAACGGACCTCATGTGGCGATATCCGACGTTGACAGAACCCCCTCAAAAAGCCGCTTTTTTGTTCATCCATAAATCGGCTCACGGAATAGACGTCAGCTGAAATGATCTCCGAGATTTCATCTGGAAAATCATCAGAGAGGTGGCTTAGATCAGCAAATGTCTCAAGGTAGCGAATACACACAAAATCGTTGAACGATCGATAGTCGATTTGACTGCTTTCGTTGTACTGCCAAATCAGCGCAACGCCAGTTTGTCCGTCCTCCAAGGTCATCAGGCAGTAAATATCCCCCGCGCCAGATTGAGCGAAGGGAAGAAATGCTTTGCCATGTTGCGCTGCTGGATTAAGCCAAGTGGCTATCTCGTTCCTGCTTGTGGCAGCATCAATCCACTCATAGTCGTACCAGCTAAGAAAGGGCACCACGCGGTCAAGGCTTCGATCGCGCCAAAGTGAATACCAGCCTGGGAAATAATTGGTGTTTCCTGAGAAAATAAGGGAGCGAAGAAGTGGCGGCAACGCTATGCCGGTCTCAGTCGATAAATCTTCGAACTCTGAAATCAGATGCATTCCGGAAGTTCTCTTTGCGTTTGATCGTTACGTATATCGATTTAAACCTCCAAAAAACCTTTGGTTTCACAGCTAGTGCTGACGTGAACCATCGAATGGATCATTCGCAATTTTCAAGGTTTTGCTTGATGGAAATCTCTGTAATTTTCACGCCTCCTTCCACGAGTTTTTTCATATCAGAATCTTTCGCATCCAGGGCTTTGACGTAACTTTTGATTTGTCGCGCCATTGCGGTTGCCGTTAATCGACAAGCAATAGTGTGATCGTAATTTCTTGCTATCGCTTCTAGCAAGGTTTCCACTTCTTCAAGTCCGACGCGATCACGAGCCAGATATAAGGATTTCGATCCCTCACGCATAGTTTCCAATTGATGTCGAATCGAAACCTTCTTATCAACGTTTTGCTCGGCTCCGCTTGCATTTCTCGCCATTATTTTTCCGAGCGTGATCTGTTGCTTGTATTGATTGCAAACTTCAGAAACAGCAACGTCGTTTTCGGTAGCCAAATCGTCTATGGATTGCTCTTCTCCCTGGAGGTGTACAATCCCATCTCGCCCCCTATTTTCGTGGTAATCCGCTTCCAAATTTGAAGGCAAATCACCGTAGATTCCGTCAATTCCAGCTTTGAAAAACTGTTCGGAGTCTGGGGGGAGGAGACCCTTACTCGTGCAGTAGGCAACGAGGCCCAAATCATTGCGCTTTTCGAGATACGATGGATCGGAAGTAGGTTGCGCAATGGTGGAGGAGGCAC
Source organism: Agrobacterium sp. rho-13.3 (assembly GCF_033957765.2). Taxonomy (NCBI): domain Bacteria; kingdom Pseudomonadati; phylum Pseudomonadota; class Alphaproteobacteria; order Hyphomicrobiales; family Rhizobiaceae; genus Agrobacterium; species Agrobacterium sp. rho-13.3. The sequence continues at coordinate 344,832 of NZ_CP192776.1, read as the reverse complement.
CGGAACCAACAAGGAGACTCGAAACAAGCGGAAGTACGAACAGCTTTGACATGTTTTACCTTTATAGTTTTTTTGGAAATCACGGGCATCCCACGCCCGAACGGGGCGAACGTCTCAATTGGCAGAAAACGACTTGGCGTTTTCGTCGAAAGACTTGCAGTGCTCTTCCAGCGTCTGGTTCATGCCATCAGCAAGTTGTTCTACCGACATCTCACTGGCGCTGTCTAAGTAGTAGTAGATGCCCTGACGACCCTTGCTCTCAACGATTGAAACTAGGGTTCGATCGCCAGGCTCTGTCATCGTCGCCAGAAACTGCTCGTACTGCTTAGCGGCCCACTGCGACGGGAAACCTTTTTCTATGCAATATTCGATAATGCCAAGTTGATTTCGCATTTGAAGATAGAATGCGTCCTGTGAAGCATCAGCATGTACCTCTGCCAATCCGCAATTCGAAAAAAGTATAAGCGCAAGGGTGGTTTTGATATTGTTCTTCATCAAGTAATCCTTAAGTGTCCTAGGTGGCGTGCGACAGATACACAACGTGTCACAACGGACGATCACGGGTATTGTGAGGTAAGTAGATGGCTATCGCCCAGAACAACGCTCCAACAATAGACCCATGAGCTGTGAACAGAGCCAAGCCTGCGAATAATGAGGCGGGTGAATAAACGCCGATGCCGCCAGATACTAGAATTAGGAGCCCGCTGGATAAACCAAGTCCGCCGCTACCAGCCGTCACTGCTCCAAAACCGGTCATTTTAAAACGCCGAGCAAAAAGGAATGCCGGCACGCCCAGAACAAAAGCAAAAGAGTAACTAAAAAGGGCAGAAGCAAGTCCTGCTGTCGATCCCAGCGCAACTGCCTGAATGCCGCCGGTGACTAATGGTGCAATGATGAATCCGATGATCGCCCTTTTAAAAGATGGCGTTTGGACGGTCGGCTTAGCATTCATTGAACGGATCTCAGTTTGATCAAAAGCGTGAAATGGATGAGCGACCAGCAGAGGTCGTGCTATGGCAGGTTCGCGCAAACTATTTCTGGTTTAGAACACTTCGTTTCATAAGGTTGATCCCGATCTTGTATTGATCGCAAACCTCTTGCAGACCAACGCCCTTGGCGGCTGCATAGTCATTTACGAACTGCTCATAACCCTGAAGAAAGACGATACCCTCGCGTCCCTTTTGCTCATGGACATCGCCATCAGATGTATGAACGGGATCCCGAAATGTCTGTTGAACGATCATTCTGAAATAACGTTCAGCATCAGGAATCAGGAGGCCTTGGCCGCTGCAAAACGCAACGATACCTAGATCATTGCGCCGTTCCAGATAGGTGGAATTTCTGTCTCTATCATTAACGCTGAGTGAAACATTCAAGAGATCTATGATGGCTTTTGGTTCAGACTCAACCGTCTCCAGAATTTTGGAGAATGTCACAGGTTTTTGAGGTTCTGCCCATATTCTAATGTTGTTTGGTTCCTCGATGTATCGGGTCAGCGCACTGCCCGCTGCGGCGGCGAAATCTGTTGGCAACAGTGACTTGCTGAATTGCGAAAATGTCGCGTTTACTGCCATTTCAGCGACCTCTGTCGACGTTCCCTGATGAGTAGCGAAATAGTCGATGGCGCGGCGCGTGAGAGAGTTGTCTTGAAACTCCACACTGAAGCCGCTCAAGGTAAGCTGTGCAAGTAAGACAGAAACTGCACTGTCCATATCTTCCAGCGCGCCGTCAGGGTCAACGTGGGTTTCCTCCCATTGGGGGGTCAGGAATGACTTGATCCAAGCTTGTGTCAACCCAGCCATATCGAAAGCAACGCTAATCTTTCCGACATCTGGAATATCGATATGGTTCTCATTCAACCGAAAACGACCGGTGGGAAAATGCCAACTTCCAGAAAAGTTCTCGCTACTCCTGATCTCCGTCAATCCAAGTGCAATCAATAATCTTTCTGTTTCCGGGCGCTCGGTAGCCATGGAGTAAAGCAGATCGTTTTTCAGATACCCACTGAAGTTGAGACCCGCGGTCCCATCCATCCGTGTCAGATTGAACTCCAACCGATCAAAGGAGAACATATCGACCTGACCATCTTTGATCAAAACCGGTCCGGTCTGAAATCCTTCACAGAACATAAAATCGTCCGGCATCAACGCTCCAGACTTTTTGGGAACGTTGCAATTCAAGAGAATAACGTCATTTGTGACGATGGTCGTTAACGGGTCACGCAAGTCCAGATTAGGTAGCTGGATCCTGCCAATCGTATATCCACCAGTATCTGCCACTTTCACAGATTCAAGAGTAACGTCTCCAAGCGCGATAGTTTCGGCTGGCCCAGACTTTAAAGCAACTCGGTGTAGAAACACATCGATGCCGCTGCTATCCTGCCGGGGGACAGCGGTCGCGTCCGATGTAATGATAGACATACCAAGCGGCTCAACCACGGAATTGACCAGACTGACGATTTCAGTGGCATCCAGAGCTTTTGCTGGTAATGGCAAAACCCAAGCAAGCCCCAAAACCAAAAACATGAGGCGTTGCGAATTGCGCGTAACAAACTCTGGTCTTGCAGCTTTAGATACGCCGTTCGACGTTGGATCCAAAGGTATGCAAACCCGCTCATTCATTAGCCTTGACCTCAACTGCCAACAGTTCAATCAAAGTCTTAGGTTCTGACATTGCCGACGCGACAGCCATGAACGGGACAGTGTTAGTCGGCTTCGCTGCGACAATGAGGCTTTCTGGATCGTCAAGATAATCTCTGGCGGCGGCTTTGACACTCGTCGCAAATTCCGCACCGAGCCAAGGTTCAAATTGTGCGATTTGAGCCTCCATTGTAAACTTGAGGGCCTCGTTGAATTCGCTGACCGATGTGCCCCGTTCCTTGGCGAAGAACTCAACTAACTTCTCTGTCAGACCATCGTCTTCATAGCGAATGAAACTACTATTCAGGCTGACTTTTCCGGCCATGTCGAGTATTGCCTTCTCAATGCCAACAGCTGGATCGTGACCCTGCTCAACACCGTCACCCTTCGCTTTGACCAAAGCTGCGGTCTCATCCGCGAGAGCATAAATAGTTTCAAGTGTATAACCTGAGATGTCAAAGCCAAAATCAAGCGTGCCGATATCGTCAATCGTCAGGCGGCTTTCATCCAGCTTCATTCTTCCGTCGGCAAGCGTCCAACTTCCACTACTTGCGAAACCTGCCTTGACCTCCTCCAGACCAGCAGCCTTCAGGCTGGCATTGGTCATCGCGTCAGCTTTCGGGGCTTCTACAAAATTCACATAGATACCCTCAACTGCCGCCTCAAATCCCAGACCGGCACTGTCAGGCAACAGTGAAATCTCATAACCCATGCTCTCGATGGAAGCGAACTCCTTGTCGTAGTTTATAATCTTAACAGGGCCAGTTTCCACCGATCGGCAAAACGATAAAGTATCTACGGTTTGGCCCTTTGGAAGAGCAGCAATCTGGCAATTTCTAATCGATATGCCTTCTGCGACTACTTTGGTCCTTCCATCGACACGGGTAATATCCGGCACATCAATGCGGCCAATCATATATCCACCATCTTCTCTTTGCTCGACGTCTTGGAGAGTAATATTGCCCAATTCAACTTTTTGTCCCGGATATTCTACGGCAGCAGATGCGAGACCCTTCAGATGAATATCATCGCCGTCAACTTCGATTGAGCCCGCAGTAAAGGTAAGGCCATTCTGCGCAGTGTTCGCATTAACCTTCGCCAATAGATCCTGTCCGTCTAGAGCATAGGCTGCGCCACCCGTGTAAGCCACGATGGAGATGGCAAACAAAGCCGTTGATGTAAGGGATGCATATGACATTCGACTAATCCTGTTTGTGGTGGCAGTGTTTAGGAGTGGCATTGCACTGCTGCCTATAGTTGCATAGTAGGCGGTGGGAGGAATGTAACCTGCCATTGTGTTTATTTGTTTTTTCGAGCGGATTTCTCGGCTTGGTTTGCAAGAAATTTTCGTGCTGACTTGGCGCCGAGTGAGAAGCCGAAACGGGCAATAAGAAGATCAAGGACTAGCACAAAAACGCCGACTCCAACGATGAGCCAGACGTCACCGAACACGTCGCTGGGTATTGCCATATCTAAGAGGCTAAAACCGTTCAACGATGCAATAGCCGCCATAATGCCGACCGCAGTGATAGTAAGAGCTAGATTTACCACTAAAAACCAAACGGCTAACCGCCAGGACAAGGCATTACTCGGCATTTTACCATAATGTTTGAAGTATGCGTCACCGGTCACCATGGAAGACCCCATCACAGCAATAATGCTCGTGACGTGGCCAGGTATAGAGACGTCCGAAACCAAACTGGCAAGGAAATCGGCCACAACATACAAAACTGTAAAACCAAGCAACCACAATGCAAAAATGCTGATGAGCTTTTTTTCTGTTAGGGGAGCTGAAGTTTCGATCATGTCAATTCGTCCTGTTTGTTCTCTGGGTTTCGCAGACATCAGCCGGTTCAGCTAGGCCATTTGGCGAAAGCTACCTTGCGCCGACGTTTGGGGCTTGTTGTAACGGCGTCCAGTCTGGACAAAGGCGTTGCTCAACACCGTCGCTAAATGAACGAACAGTGCACCGTTCACACAACCCCTGAAAGGCATTTTGCAGTCACTATGTTTCGCGGAAATACGCTACTGTTTTGGTAGCGTCAATTACAAAATGGATTTTCAAAAGGGGTTTCCTGCGTTTTTTTCAACGAGCAGCCATCAGAAATCTTCAAAGTAAATCCGCTCATCGGCGGATGACCGTAAAGTCGAGGCTGATCTATTGTCAGGACGGTTGGTCAGTCGTCGCTATGACAGCGTCTTTTTCAGGCCTTTGGTAGAGATATCGGCGCTCGGGATATCGCAACTCATGCCTGTCCATGGAAGAATGACATCGCCTTTGAGACCGCCCCACTTCCCTTGAAAGACAGTATTGTTTTTACTGAGATTTATAACGAGCTTGCCTTGGCCATACCTGTCACTCCAAAGGAGAGACCGTCTTGTGCCGTTTGGCTTACCTTGCTCTGTAAGGCTGCCAGCAACTTCAGCATTTTTTTCGTAGAACGTGTAGTGTCCTGTAATGCGACCAAGCATATCGAATTGGAGAGTTGTTTCCACATACGAGGCTATGCCGCTGGAATAAAGCTGGCCGCAATATCGAATTTCCGTCGAACTGCCACCCGCCACGCTGCCAGCCAACATCGAATAGATAAACAATCCGAAAGTGCCGGACATTGCTAAATGGTTACGCTCAGGAGTCGAAGCATGTCGGCTTCTTCCTCTGGAACGACGAATAAAAAAAGCAATCATTGATAACAATTCTGCACCTGTGGCTGATGAAATCGACGTCGATACTCTGATGGTCAGATATAGTCCAATCTCGCCAATTAGCTACTTCTTTTGTAGCATTAACCACAGCCAAACAAAGGCGGTTCAGTTCAAGAGATGGCTGCACAGTTCAATTCCCATTGAGGCAGTTGTTCAAGTTCTCTGGTGAGAAATGGGTGTGCCCAATAGAGGAGTAGTGATGGCTACTTTATCAAGCTGGACGGAACCTTCATCAGTCGCTCATGGTCTTCCAAACCGAGTTGGTGTGGGCTCCCGACGCATAGGCAGTTCGCAGAAAAAGCAACACTATCGGACATATATTTACGTGATCGAACATAAAACTCAACAGAGTGACTTGACTATTTTTTGTTGAACAATACTGAATTATTGTCAGGCAATAATATTGATCTTTCGTTTGAGATTGTCGCTCGGATTATGGCGGATCGGGCAATTCTGGATGAATTCAGGCGCTGAAATCTCCAAGAGGGAATTCAAGCCTGGATACGATGTTCTAAACTAATCTGACGCAGCAGAGACTTTGATGAAAGAACGCATCGCCATCGAAATCTTAGCCACCATCACGGAAATGATCTTTGCTGGCGATAATCGTAGACTGGGCGACTTGAGGCCAAGTCCCGGCGGTCTTTGTCATATATCACGGAATAATCACATTGCCTTTTCCAGGCTCCGAATTTCATCGTCCTTGAACGATCCATTCGTTCTTCTCCGCCTGTTAAAACGAGTTTTCTACGACAAACCCACCCTTAAATCCTTTTTGCCGTCAGACTTTACGATCGAGCAATTTCGTAAGAACCGATGGACAATTGAAGCCCGGCGATCTTTTCCTCTCATGTTGGGACTAGCTCGACACGGCTGGGTCAGTTTGCGAATGCACGCTCTTTAATCAAGTCAAGAGGCAGCGATTTTGACAGACAATTTTAGCCGGGTTGAGATTCTTGTTAGTAGCCTACAGTCGGCTATCAACGTCGTGACAAAAGAACATGACTTTGTTGCATCGAAGGTCCAGTCCTGCGAGACGACAGGGTTTAACATCAAGTTCGTACTTTTATCCAAAGGAGATCAGCGATTAATGCTGGTCCAGCCGATTTCAGGCATTCTTAAACATCTTCTTGAAGAAAAAGGCGAGGGAACTTCTTACCGGCTTAGTTGTTTTGAAAGCGCGACAGAAAAATCCGATTTTGAGATTATTTCGGGCGGAATGTCGAATTCCGACGCTTGGGATCAACCACGCTTTATGGAGAGAGCCCTATCCAGAGCGCTATCAAGCCTGGATTTTAGCTGAGCGAATATCACGGTAAAGATGGTCCATCTACCGCTCAAAAGTCGCGGCTTTGTAATCTTTGTCTAAAAAGATGGTTCAAAAAAATGACTCTAGTTGGTTCCGTTTAGATGGAAATGCATCCAGGGCAGATTTTATCGTTTGGATGTTCGCGAGCGCGTTGTGTCGATGATGGGCGGCAGCCAGTCGCGACGGGCACCTTTGTGTCAACGAAAGCGCTGCGATCAAAATTCTGTGGCGTCGCGCGGTGACTGGCACGCCTGCACCGCTGCGGCAAAACCGTCCGTCTGGAAGCGACAAGCTTTCGGCCTATCTAACTTTTCTGATCGCTGAGGTCGAGCACAAGCATGGGATTACCATACCGGAAATAGGTCTTCAAAGACAGAAGCATCTAGTTGCTGCGCTTGCCGCCCTACCGCCCCGATGTCCATCCTTTTGTGGATGGCTCCCTGCGAGGCAAGTGTACAATCGGTTCCGGTGGCCTTGAAGTCCGTATTCGAGACGAACTTGCTCCATTAGAATCGCTGTGGTGAGAAAGCGGAAATGTCTATTGAAGGCTGCCTGTCTGTCAGCAAATCGGCAACGAGCCTTGCTGTTCCTGTGGACTGGGTGAGGCCAAGATGTCCGTGGCCGAACGCGTAGACTACGTTTTTCGTCGAACGTGCGTGCCCGATGGCTGGCAGACTGTCTGGAAGTGACGGCCGAAATCCCATCCACTGGGTTCCACCTTCGCGCTTTAGTCCGGGAAGAAACGCGCAAGCCTTTTCGAGCATAACGTCGCACCGGCGAAAATCAGGGGGTAGGTCAAGTCCGCCGAATTCGACAGATCCTCCGACCCTGATGCCGGTTGAGAGCAGAGTCACAACGAAGCCGTGGCCACTGAAAGTCACCTGTGTACGTAGATCGAATGCATCCAGTGGAAGAGTGGTGTTGTAGCCCCGCTCGGTCTCGAGTGGAATGGTTTCGCCTAGCGTTCGGGCTATGCGGTGCGAGAATGCTCCTGCGGCAAGAACGACTTTTGAAGCATGGCGCGTGCGGCCGTCCATCGTTGCGATTTCGACATCATGTTCGTTGGACTTGATGCCAGCGGCTTCTGCTCTCTCGATCGTTCCGCCCATAGAGCGGAAGTGGTTGGCGAGTGCCAAGGTATACAGTTTCGGGTCTGCAATAGAATACCAGCCCGGCGTGAACGTACCGCGTCTGAACTGCGGCGCAATTCCGGGTTGGATCGATGCCATGCCGTCGGCATCCAGATGACTGAATTCGATGCAGTGCTTATGGCGTGCTGCCCAACCTACTTTCCAAATTATGGAATGCACGGACGAAGGGTCCAAGTTCTCATAATTGGCCCCGACTATCTGACGAGGACCTCGCAACTGCGTTCATCGGGTCGAAACTAGCGGGCTGTGGTTGCCAGTCAGGGCAGGGAGCGTTGAACGAGCGTACATCTTCACTGAAAGACCTTGACGGTATTCTGTTGAGAAACAGCTTAACAGTTTCAACAACATCAAAGGAGGGACCACCTGCCAACACACCTTGTCGCACAACCTTGAATTCGACGCCTGCCACATCTGATGCCGACGTTAACCTGTAGCAAGTACCTTCACCTTTATCATCAAAAAGGTCCTTGAGAATTCCGCTTATCGGCTTCACAAGAGCGAGCCGAGCGTTTCCTTTAACGATCATGGCGAATTCTATATGGAAATCTCGCTCAACCAAGGTCTGAATTTCATTTACGATGAGTCCAGGTTTATCTTTAAGCAGTGAAACCGCTGCGGCTAGGTCGTTGACCAGAACCTCGGTGCGACTTTGAAAAGCTTTCAACTCGATTTACCCCCGGTCTTTCAAAAATATTGGCTTTCAAGAAGCACGATTTGTGACCCTCGCACACAGCGTGTCATAGAAACAAATTTTTTGTATTTATAGAAATGCATAGAAATATTTTATGTTATGGGTGCCAGACATCTCCTTACGGATTACCATGGAGGCCTGTTTTCAAATGTTTTCATAAGGCTCTTTGAATGCAAACGTGATTTTCCTTCGCACCTTGACATCACCGACATTGCGGGCGTCAATTGCTGACGAGTTTGTGACGTCCGTGACCGGCAGACGTTGGATAAGACATGGTAGACGCGCGACCGCGATTATGGTGGCCGCATAATTGAGGCAAACACTTACTCGGAAAAACATTGGAATTGTTTAGAGAAACCGAGCCAACTGTTCATCTTGGGACATTTTCTATTAGCTAAAGAGTGATCCGTAAAATAAACGTGTTACAAGAAGAGTGTAGTGGCATTGTGATCGACTTCAAAGGGCTAGAGGCTATTTACTGGACCATTAAGCTTGGGAGCATAACTGCTGCTGCCGAGAAGCTGAATACTACTCAGCCGGCCATGTCAGCGAGAGTGATACAAGTCGAAGCCGAGTTTGGTACCAAGCTTTTCGACCGTTCAAATAGAACCGTTATTCCGACAAGCGTAGGCCGCGACGTTGCGGCATATGCTGAGCGCATGCTGCAGATGCGTTCTGAAATGCTCTACAGCGTAGCCGATAAATTTCGTATTTCCGGGAATTTTCGCCTTGGCTTGGGTGAAACAATTGCACACACCTGGCTACCAGAGCTTGTCGACAAGATCAGCGACCACTATCCTAAATTGACGTTGGAAATCGACGTTGACACAGCCGCATACTTGAGAGAGCGTTTGCTGCATCAAAAACTGGATTTGGCATTCTTTATAGGGTCAACCGATAGCCAATCCGTCATCAAGCGTTCACTTTGTGACTTCTCTATTCGGTTCTTCGTTAGCCCTGGGCTCGCTGAGTCTTCCGGAAAGAATGTTTTCGATTATTTTTCAACATACCCAGTCATGACATATGCACGCATGACACAGCCTTACGCCAGCGTTTCGGCACTGCTATCTGATCCACTTTTTATATCGCCGACCTTGCATGCCAGTTCTTCGATAGCAGTTGTAATAAAAATGGCGATAGCAGGTATGGGGATAGCAGCAATTCCACGTGATCTGGTGCTCGACAAACTGGCAGACGGAAGCCTTGTTGAGCTTGATACTCCGTTCTCACTCCCAGCGCTTTCATTCAATGCATTTTGGCGTTCGGGGCCAGATGATCATCTTCCACGAAAAATCTTTGAGCTTGCATCAAGTGTGGTGGAAACAAGTGTCGCTTCACAGCATTTCTAATGTTGAAGCATCGAGGCTGCCTCGTCGTCCGCAATCCCGCTGCGCGCGAAAGAACGCACGGCGTTAAACCGCAAAATCAGTTGGCCATAGTCCCAATACCAACCTATGATTTATCGACAAAGTTGTTGCTCGCTCTGAAGACTCCTTCTCACGTCGGCATAGGCTCTTTCTTCTTCAAGATGGCAAACATCCTTCGGATGATCTTAAGTCGTCAACCTCAAAAGAGAGTTCGTTTAACTCTTGATCGTAATCTGACCAGAGTTTCCCGAAATCGCGTCCATGTCATACGGCCAGTAGACGGGGCAGGGCATGTCAAACTTTCCGACGACGCTTTGCAGGGTGTCTGCGTGGCATAGCGCACCCGCTTGCCGCATAGCGGCCAACACCACAACGGCAAACTCCCGGGTCGACGAAAAACTGATGGACACCACCATTCGCCATTTGTGTAATAAAAAGTTCGAGCAGCAATAGTTGTCTGTAGGTTTTTAACCAGGATTCAATCTTGCCACGAGCCTTGTCCCAACTGCTGACGGATACGTTGCCGTAGAAGCAAAGTGAGCCTCCGCTTGCCTGCCATATGCGGGTTAAACTTTTAGTTAAATCCCTATCTAAACGACGGCGCCGCGTTACTCCAACGGACGCCGTCGGTATATCATGCTGCTCTCGATTTAAGGTGAGGCTCTTCGTTTTCCAACTTGAATTGAGACAGCAACTCGTTGAGCGCCGAAGCTTCTGAAGCCAGACCATGGCTTGCAGCAGTCTGCTCTTCCACCATCGCCGCGTTCTGTTGTGTGCCTTGGTCGATGGTATTGATCGCGGTATTGATCTCTTGAAGTCCTGTTGATTGCTCGCGCGAGGCAAGAACGATAGCAGTGATGTGCGTATTGATTTCCTGCACCTCGTCGATGATCGTCTCCAGCGCCCTGCCAGCATCACCAACCAAAGTCACTCCAGCTCCCACTTGGGATGTAGAAGCGCTAATGAGCGTCTTAATTTCTTTTGCTGCGCTTGCCGATCGCTGTGCCAGTTCGCGAACCTCCTGCGCCACAACGGCAAATCCCTTGCCTGCCTCACCGGCGCGAGCGGCTTCGACGCCGGCATTAAGAGCAAGAAGATTAGTCTGAAATGCGATTTCGTCGATAACACCGATGATTTTGGATATCGCCGATGAGGAGTGTTCTATGCCTTGCATTGCCTTGACGGCATCTCCAACGACGACGCCAGATTTTTCAGCGTTGTTTCGAGCTCTATCCACCAGTTTCCCGACCTCTTCCGCACGCTTCGCTGAATCTTTGACGGTCGTCGTAATCTCCTCCAAGGCAGCAGCTGTTTGTTCCACAGATGCTGCCTGTTGTTCTGTCCGTTTTGCAAGGTCGTCGGCGGATTGGCGAATCTCACTCGCGCCCGCATCTATAGCTCGCGCGTTGTGCCCGACATTCGTGAGCGCTGAGTTGAGTTTGGAAATCGAAGTGTTGAAGTCTGCACGAAGGCGATCGACGCGAGCGACAAAGGGCGTATGGATTCGGTACTGAAGATCGCCATCCGACAGGTGGGAAAGTCCTTTGGCAAGAGCATCAACTGCGAACTGTATATCAGCGCTGTCCTTCGCAGTTTGTTTCTCACGCTCGTCCCTTTCTTGCTCAGATAAGTTTCGAGATTTTACAGCGTCATCCTCAAGACGAGATCGCTCAAGCGCGTTGGTGCGGAACACTGCTACAGCGGCGGACATCAACCCGATTTGATCTGATCGCTTTTGACCGGGAATTTGAGCATCGAGATTACCTGCCGCAAGCTGGTCCATCGCGTATGTCATCTGGGTCACCGGTCTGACGATCAAGCTATTCAAAAGAAAGGCAAGGAATGCAATCATGCCGGCAACCGCCAATACAGTCGCAACAATCGCGGCGATGCGGAATGAAGAAATTGAAGCATATGCCGCGTCACTATCTATGACGAAACCCAAATACCATTGAACTGAAGGGAGGCCGGCCATAGGAACAAAACTGGTGATTTTGTCTACGCCGTTCAGTTTAACTTCCGTAATTTTTTGATCGATAGCCGGCGTCCCCTCCGGAAAGAGATCGGTGATGGTCTTTGTGACCATAGCTTCATCAGGGTGAATAAGGATTTTACCATCTTTATTGACGAGGAATGCGTAGCCGTTTGGCCCGACATTGATCGATTTAATCATCTCGACCATGGTGTCTGGTGCAAAGTCGCTTGCCATGACTCCAGTGATACTTCCATCCCTCGAAATCGGGACGGCAACTGTGATATTGAGCTTTCCGGTCGTCACGTTCTTATAGGGCTCGGTCAGAACAGCGTTGTTTGCTTGCACGGCGGCCAAATACCAAGGTCGCTTACGAGGATCATAGCCATCTGGAAGTTTTTTCTTCGGCCACTGAACAAAGCCACCATCGGCAGAAAATCCCATGTAACTCGAGAGAAACTGACGTGTGAGGACGTCGTTCTGCATCAACTTGAGATTTGTATCCAGGTCTGGAGAAAGCTCAGCTGATTTTGCGATTGTTTCCGTAAGGACAACACGACCGTTCAGCCAGTTGGTGAGGCTCTGGGTAGCCTGCTGCCCCACTGTTTGGATACGTTCTTCTACGGTGGTCGTTGTATGTTGATATTGCAGACTGTCGATGTATGCGGAGAAAAGGCCGAAGGCCAAAACTACAACGCAAGATGCTGCGAGCACGATCTTAGTCATCATGTTGGATTTGGGGGTCATTTGGCTACCTAGAAGATGGAGAAAGCGTGCGATACGAGCACTAAAAGTTACGCAGGAGCAATCACGCGGGCGTCATGCCCACGGCATAGAACTTCCAACCAGTTTACAAAATAGATAATGCATTCAGATACTTGAGAAACTATTAAAATTGTAGCAGTTATGTTCTATAATTTTCCTAAGTTCGCTTTCGTTGGAGATCACGATGACTTTACGTTTCGATAGACTTCCTGAAGATTTTAGGGCCGGGAAATGTACTGAATTGTGAGCGATCTGCCATGCTGATCAGCAATATAACCAATCGCGGATGGTGGAACCCGACAGTATCCCTTATTACGCTTTGAAGATGTATTTCGAGCACAGACCTCAGATAACTTTTCAAGGATCATTGGGAATACCCTGAGCGAGGCCGTCGGCTTCAGGTTGACATCTCGCAGTCTAATGTCAACCTGCGAGATGTACCCAAACTTCAGCATTGTAATAAGCCCATACAAACGGGGTGACGAGCGCGAGGACCGTGTCTGTCTACCACGCAAACAACAGAGCCTTCAAACGCATGTCGAGTTCAATACAAGCTGACGTCGTCCTGTTTTACACGACACCTAGCTGTCGAAAACAATCACCACATCGCCCGCCTGAAGGTAATCACCTTCCTTGACGCGCAGGCGGATTGTGCCGGATTTGGGGGCGGTGACCTGAGTTTCCATTTTCATGGCTTCCATGACGGCGACCAGATCACCCTCCGATACCGTGTCACCGTCCTTGACTTTGAAGGATTGCAGTGTGCCAGAAACAGGTGCCAAAATACCGTCCACCGGTGGCTTGGTCGAAGCTGCCGGGGAAGCGGAAACCGTCCCGGCACCGCTAAAACCGGCCAACAGCAGGTGCGGCAGGCCGACGGATACGCGCTTGCCATCGATCTCCAGCCATGTGCGGGTGATGGAGGCGTCATCGGCTGGTGCGGGCCGCTCCATCGCATCGGGCATGTCGGCAAAATCGGTCTCGATCCAGCGGGTGTGAACCTTGAAACCATCGGTACCGATGAAGTCTTCGGTGTCGATTGCGGCGCGATGGAACGGCAGGACAGTGGCGATGCCTTCGATGCGGAATTCTTTCAGCGCACGGCGGGCACGGCGTAACACCTGATCACGATCCACGCCCGTAACGATGAGCTTTGCCATCAGCGAGTCGAAAACGCCAGGAATAGTGGAGCCGGACACAACGCCGCTATCCAAACGGATGCCGGGGCCGGATGGCGGATCGAAAAGCGTGATTGCGCCGGGCGTCGGCAGAAAGCCGCGACCTGGATCTTCGGCATTGATGCGGAATTCCATGGAGTGGCCGCGCGGCTCCGGCGTTTCCAGAATGCGCAGCGGCTGGCCTTCCGCAACGCGGAACTGCTCGATCACGAGATCGATACCCGTCGTCTCTTCGGTAACGGGGTGTTCCACCTGAAGGCGCGTGTTGACTTCAAGGAAGGAAATCGTGCCGTCGACACCTAAGAGAAACTCCACCGTACCCGCACCGGAGTAACCCGCCGCCGCACAGATTGCCTTGGCGGAATCATGGATTTTTTGACGTTGTTCAGGCGTCAGGAAAGGGGCTGGCGCTTCTTCGATGAGTTTCTGGTTTCGACGCTGCAACGAGCAGTCACGGGTGCCAAGGACAACGACATTGCCGTGCTTGTCTGCGATGACCTGCGCTTCGATGTGGCGCGGGCGATCTAGAAAACGTTCGAGAAAACATTCGCCACGTCCAAAAGCGGCTGTGGCTTCACGCACGGCGGATTCGTAGAGATCAGCAATCTCTTCCATTTTCCACGCAACCTTGATGCCACGCCCGCCACCGCCATGCGCCGCCTTGATGGCGACCGGCAGGCCGTGTTGTTCGGCAAAGGCAATGACCTCAGCCGATGTGGAAACCGGACCATCGCTGCCGGCAACAAGAGGCGCGCCGACGCTGGTAGCGATGCGCCGCGCTTCGACCTTGTCACCCAAGACCTTGATGACATCAGGATCAGGGCCGATCCAGATCAGTCCCGCATCGATAACGGCCTGCGCAAATTCGGCGCGCTCCGACAGGAAGCCATAACCGGGGTGAACCGCGTCTGCACCGGAACGCTTGGCAATGGCAATCAGCTTGTCGATATCGAGATAGGTTTCCGCAGGACGCACACCCTCCAGCCCATAGGCCTCATCGGCCAGACGCACGAAAAGCGCATCCTGATCCGGATCGGCATAGACGGCCACGGACCCGATATCATAGTCACGGCAGGCACGGATGATACGCACCGCGATCTCGCCGCGATTGGCGATCAGCACTTTCTTCATGGTTTATCTCCCGAAAATTCTGTGTTCTTGACCGCCGGAATCTCAGTGAAAGGCCCAAGCGGGCGAAACTGGATTTTGGCGTTGATCGGTATCTGGCCCGCAAGGTCAAGGTGATATTCCGCAACCGCGCCGATGACGGGGTACCCGCCCGTTAGCGGGTGATCTGCGAGAAACAGCACCGGTTGACCGCTGTGCGGTATCTGGATTGCGCCGGTCGCCGTGCCTTCGCTCGGCAGTTCTGCACTGTCCTTGCGTTCCACCGGCACCTCGCCCGCAAGCCGAATGCCGACGCGGCTGGACTGTGGCGTGACCTGCCAGAGCTGGCTCGTCAGCGTCTCAAGACCCTTTTGCGTGAACCAGTCCGTGCGCGGACCATAGACGATATCAAGCGTGACAACCTCCCCTGCCTTTGGCAGACCGAAGGCCGGAACCTCGTCGATGGAGACGCTGGAAAGACCGTTTTTCTCGTTGCGCAGATCGACCACCGAACCAGCAACGACATTCTCCGGCCCAACCACGGCCAGCGTATCGGTTGCAGCGCTGCCCAAAACCGGCGCAACGTCGAAACCGCCACGCACAGCGAGATAACAGCGCATGCCAGCGGAGGGATTGCCAAATGTCACGACATCACCGGGCTCCAGAGAGATCGGCGCGTAGGGGTTTGCCTCGAAGCTATATGCTTCGGACTTGATGGTGATAACGCAAGATGCGCCTGCCACTCCGATTACGGCTCGACTAGAACTCTTGAAGGAAAAGCCGCCCAGCGTGAGTTCCAGGCATGGGGTATTGGCCGGGTTGCCGACGATGCGGTTTGCGGTGTTGAAAGCCGAACGATCGAGAGCGCCGGATGCGGAAACGCCCTGCCCCGTTTGCCCGTATCGGCCAAGGTCTTGAAAAACGGCGGGCATAGGTGCTGCCAGCACTTCGAAATGAGCGGCATCTTTGTTTGTCACGGCCTTGGGGGCGGCAGGTTTTACTGCGGGCACATCGATACTGCGTTCCGACTTGTCCATATCAAAGAAGCGAACGCGATAACCGGGCTGGAACAGTGCGCCCGGGTCCCGTTCGATATCCCACATTTTCAAAGGCGTGGTGCCGAGGATTTGCCAGCCGCCGGGGCTGTTTTGCGGGTAGACGCCGCTGAAAGCACCGGCAAGCGCAACAGAGCCGATGGGAATGCGCGTACGCGGGCTTTGGCGCCGCGGGACATGCAGCGCCGGATCACCGCCCACCAGATAACCGAAGCCGGGGGCAAAACCACAAAAGGCGACGGTAAACTCACTGTCCGTATGACGACGAATGACCTCTTCGACACTCAGTCCTGTTAGTTCGGCAACGTCGGCCAGATCCTCACCATCATAACGAACCGGAATTTCCACCAGCTTGTCGGATGGCGCGATCTTGGCAGACAAATCGCGCGTGGCGATTTCAGCTGCCAGAGCCTCTGCCGTGATGCTTTCCGGGCGAAAACGGATCATCAGCGTGCGAGCCGCCGGAACCGTCTCCTCGATACCGTCGATAGGGTCGGCTTCGAGCGATGCGAAGAGTGCAAGCGTCTGATCGAGATCGGCGAGTTCAACCAAAATGGTCGTGAGGCTGACGGGTAAGAAGCGCATCTTGTCCTCACGCATGATAGGCAGAATCGGGAATGTCAGTGATGAACATATGGCCGGGAGAATGGGTGATCGCAAAGGGCACGCCCGATGCCATAACGGCCGCCTGCGGCGTCACTCCACAGGCCCAGAACACCGGTACTTCGCCGGGTTCAATCCGCACCGGATCACCGAAATCGGGTTTCGCGAGGTCGGCAATGCCGATTTCTGTCGGCGAACCCACGTGAACGGGCGACCCATGAACGGCGGGAAAGCGACCGGAAATCGTCGCCGCATCCGCTACCCTTGAGGCGGGGATGGGACGCATTGAAACGACCATATTGCCCTTCAACCGACCTGCCGGACGACAGGGCTGGTTGGTCAGATACATCGGCACATTGCACTTGTCCGTCATATGACGGATTTCGATGCCCGCTTCCACCATCGGTGTCTCGAAGGTGAAGCTGCAGCCGATAAGGAAGGCGACGAGATCATCGCGCTCCGCCCATGCGCTGGTCGCATCCGCGGTTTCCTCGACCAGCTTTCCATCCCGCCAGATGCGGTAGAGCGGCAGATCGGTGCGAAGATCGGCACCGGGGGCAAGCAAGGTGGTCGGCACGCCGGGATCGGACACATCGAGCACCGGGCAAGGCTTCGGGTTACGCTGCGCATAAAGCAGGAAATCGAAGGCCCAGTCACGCGGCAGCACAATCATATTGGCCTGCGTAAAACCGGGCGCGATGCCGGATGTCGGTGCGACAAGACCATTACGATAATCGTCACGCGCCTTGCGGGCGGCTGTCGCATCCGTGTGGTTCAAAAAGGATGTCGGGATCATCGTGAGCGCTCCTTAATTGCTGGAGACGAAAGAACGGATGTCGATGCCTTCGGCTTCGAACCGCTGACGGATCTGATGTGCGATGGCAACGGCGCCGGGGCTATCGCCATGCACGCAGATGGACTGCGCTTCGATCTTGACGATGCTGCCATCGATGGCTTCCAGCGTGCCTTCGCGGGCAAGCTGGACCATGCGGGCGGCGATTTTTTCCGCATCATGCAGCACGGCACCGGCCTCGCGACGGGATACGAGCTGACCTTGTGGGGTGTAGGCACGGTCCGCGAAGGCTTCCGCAACGACCGCAAGACCGGATTTGCGGGCCAGATCAAGGATCAGCGCATTGGCAAGGCCCATCAAGACGAGCGAGGCATCGACGGCCTTGATGCCATCGATCACCGCTTGGCCCTGCTTGGCGTCATTGGCGATGCGGTTGTAAAGCGCGCCATGCGGCTTGACGTAACGCACGGCCGTGCCAGCCGCGGCTGCAATGCCTTGCAGCGCACCGATCTGGTAGATGACATCGGCGATCAGTTCTTCCGACGTGACATCCATGTCGCGCCGACCAAAGCCGACGCGGTCTGGATAGGAGACATGGGCTCCAACGACGACACCGTTTTCAGCAGCAGCTTTGACCGTGCGGTAGATACCCGCCGGATCACCCGCATGGAAACCGCAGGCAATGTTGGCGCTGGAAACGACCGACAACATCGCGCTGTCATCTCCCATGCTCCATGCGCCGTAGCTTTCGCCAAGATCGCTGTTGAGGTCTATTTTGGCCATAAGATTCATCCTGATTTCTAAATGTTGCGGCCAGACCGAGGTACGGCCGCAAATGATATCGAGGGGAATTGATCAGAGGCTAAGGAGTGCGAAAATCGGTCCGACTGATCTATATGCCATGTACCATGTGAGGACGCAGGTGAGGGCACCGAGAGCCAGCAACCAGCGTGGATAGTGGTAACCATTCATCAGGTCGGAACGCTTCCACGCTGCAAACAGAAGGATGGACAAACCGATGGGCAGGACGAGACCGTTCAGACCACCGACGAAGACGAGCATGGCCGCAGGCGGTGTCGTGATGAGGATGTAGGCAATCAGCGAAATACCGATGAATACAACCGTTGAAAGGTTACGCTGGCGTTCGCTCATATCCGGCTTGAAGGCGGTAAGGAACGACACAGACGTGTAGGCAGCTCCGATGATGCTCGTCATGGCAGACGCCAGGAACACGGCACCGAACAAGCGATATCCGATATCACCAGATGCAGCGCGGAATGCTTGGCCCGCCGGATTTGCTCCCTTACCGGAGAGGTCGATGACAACACCTGATGCCACAACGCCAAGAATTGCTAAAAACAGAATGTAGCGAAGGACACCGGTAATCGCGATGCCGCTCAAGGCTGCGCGGTTGACGGCACCGATGTTTTCAACGCCGACCGTGCCCTTGTCCAGGAGGCGGTGTGCACCGGCGTAGGTGATGTAACCGCCGACCGTGCCGCCGACAATTGTCGTAATCGTAACAAAATCAATTGTATCTGGAAGGAAGGTTTGACGGAATGCCTCGGCCACAGGGGGCCCGGAAACAAATACCGCATAAAGGATAAGGGCGAGTTTGACGAAAGCTGCAACGTAAACGACGCGGTCCATAGCAACACCAGCGCGGCGCGACAGGAAGATGCCGATCGCTACCAGCGCGGCAATTGCTCCACCGATTTTTGGATCAAGGTCGATCATCGCGTTCAAGCCAAGGCCTGCACCGCCGATGTTTCCAATATTAAAAAACAACCCTCCGATGATAACAAGTATGGCAAGTAGGTAGCCGGAACCCGGGATGGCGGCATTGGCAATGGCCGGTGCGCGCATTCGGGTCACTGTTATAATGCGCCAGACGTTCGCCTGAACCACAAAATCAATAAGGATGGAAATAACAATGGCAAAAGCGAAGGCAGCGCCAAGCTTGACCGTGAAGTTCGCAGTCTGCGTTATAAAGCCGGGTCCGACCGCCGACATTGACATCAAAAACATGGCGGAAAGCAAAGCGTATCGTTGGTTCTTTTTTCGTTGTGACGCTGTACCCAAAGCATCGCCGGAGAGATCTTTCTGCTCCATGGAATAATCTTCCTCTTTTTTTTGCTATCCGCCCCTCGCGGATATTGCAAAACGAAGTCTTGCCACGAAGGCCGAAAAAGTCAATATTGTTCAACAACTTTTAAATAAGTCCCTACAAGAAATCTTTATATGCGTTTTTCGTTGAACAATAATATAGGGATCACTTGGCGATGGCGTCGTGAAATAGCAGATTGCACCAGCGACAAAGTAAACCTGATACGACCTTCACAAAATCAATCAATTGAACCAAAGAGAAAAACGCCATGGGCGAAAACGCAGAGTCACTCTCTCTCGCTGACCGGCTGGCGAAGCACATCCGTGAACTCCTGATCTCTGGTGAGCTATCACCCGGCCAGCACTTGTCCGAAACCGCATTCAGCGAGCGTTTTGAGGTTTCGCGCAACTCGCTCCGTGAGACCTTTCGGCTCTTAACCAAGGATGGACTATTAAAGCATGAAACGAACAGGGGGGTCACTGTCGCCGTACCAACGATCGCATCCATAATCGATATCTATCGCGTGCGTCGTCTGGTGGAATGTGGCGCATTACGCCAAGCCTGGCATCAGCATCAGTCGATAAAGAAGATGCGTGAGGCCGTAGAAATCGCACAAGCCCACCGTGCTGATGAAGACTGGCTAAAAGTGGGCAGCGCAAACATGCAGTTTCATAGTGCTGTGGTAGACCTTGCCGACAGTAGGCGAGTGAGCGAGTTTTACGAACGTGTATCCGCAGAGCTACGTCTTGGCTTTGGGTTGCTTGAAAACAGAGCCCAGCTACACGCACCGTTCGTTGATATGAATTACAGCATTTTGTTGCTGAGTGAGGGTGGAAAGGCAAAAGAGGCCGCCGACGAGATGGATCATTACCTGAACCTCTCAGAGAGGACAGTCCTCAAAGCATTGGAACGGGTCACAGATTAGTGCCGCCGAGTTCGATTGACGGCTGTTTCAATGAGAGATCGCAAGTTATAAAGTGGCCCTTATCACTCAACCAAAGACCCGCTGCGTAAGCAAATGGTGACTGCTAACAATACGAGCTACAGCGCTTAGACAGAACTCCAATGCATGAGAGCCTGCTTTTAAGGTTTTCACTCGCCATAAACCCGCCGGAAACAGGCACGGGAGAGGGGAGATCCCAGTGCTATTCACTGACACTGACGGGAGTAAATAAAGCTCCATGATTAGATTTGTACAGGCGTTCAGCGTTAGCTTTGAACTTTGCGCTGACAACTAGAGTGCCCAATGAATTATTAAGTCTAAAAAAATCATGCCCATTTACGGGCGATCTAAGTAGATGCAATTCTCTAATATGCTTGAAAATATTATTTTTTTTTGGATTTTTCCTTACTTGGTCATCATCGTATTTTTGCCCCTTGGTTTTCTCGTAATCAATTGCATCGATTGTTACCAGGGCGTTTGTTATTGTGTAATCCATTCTTTTATCGCCAACCGATGCACTGACGAATTGGATTTGATCATCGATATTCCGCATCAATTTCGAGAGGTCTTTTGTTGACACATGGAGTGCGTTAATACCGCCAAAGCTCAATGATTGTTTTTTCCCTTCACGTGCAATCGGTACATAGACAGGTGTTGGACCCTCATATGATTTGCCAACTTCAAATTCCCAGCCCCAAAATTCCATTTCTGCAGACTCGGCAATCCCAAGATACCATTGATCAGGAATTTCCATATTTTGGTGGACGGTAAAATACTCTTGGAATTGTTTTCTCGCTTCCACAGCCACTACACCTTTATCTCGAAACCGTTGAGTTCTACCCTCAAGCGAAGGTGTTCGTCGGCGTTAACTTCACGCACTGAAACACTTGCTCGTCGTCCCTCATCGTTCCAAGGAAACGGATAAGTGGCGAGTACCTGGTCCATCGCTGGCTTGCCGCTGAGTTCGATTTCCAGATTCTGCGTGTTTTTCCCATACAGCATCGTCAGGTCACCGCCTAAACACCATGCTGCAAAGTCTGAGTAGCCGACATCCAGACAACTCCACTGAGCTTCATCCGACGGCAAATGGAAAATGTCGCCGATATTGCATTTGCTGAAGAAACCTCCGTTAATTGCAAACAGTCCACCGTAAACGTCATCAGCGATCAGCAGAATCCCTGTAAGTTCACGATTGGCGGCAACGCTAGCGGCACGATTGGCTAGAAGAAGCGATCGCGAAGTACCAGACCCCCAAAGCCTAATCAAACCGCCAGCCACAGAGATCCCACCCGTCTCGAACACGATAGCTCCGAGAATAGAGCGTGTCGTGATGCCAAGACGCAGGAGGGTCATGCCCGCCAGACTTTGATCCGGCGGTAGGAACACACTGGAATTGGCGCTCGGCTGTCCAGCCCACTCAAGCAGCATGGTCAACCCGGGATCATCTACATCAATTAGATCTTCTAATTTAGCCATTCCTGCCGATAGCTTCCTGATAGGCACGCACCCGATACCATCGGCCGTATAGGGTTTTACTTAGATTCACAGCCCGTGGATTAAACGCGATCAGCACGACCGTCAGTGGGCCGCACCGTGAATCATCCTTTTACGTCAGTGGAAATTACACGATCGCTATCATATTCGTAGCATCAAGGCTATAAAAAAGCTGACATCAGCTTTTCGAAGCCGACCTTAGGCCTCTAAAGTCGAGGCGCAAACCGGTCTATCCCTAAAAGGAAAAAATAGGAGCGAACGACAAAGTGGCCTTTCCAGTTGATGAGACCCAAATTGCTGCTGCCGAGGGAGAAATTGGGTATTTACTTCCATTACAGCTCAGAGCCCGTCTGCTTCGCTCGAACGGAGGACTTGTGCAATCTGGCGAAGCTGGTTGGTGGCTGTTTCCAGTCTTCGACCCGACAGATCGAAAGCGTATCGGTCGGACAGCAAACCACATTGCGCGTGAGACAGCATCGTGGCGCCTTATGGAAGTTCCCTACCGAGGCCATCGCTATTGCTGAAAATGGCACCGGAGACGCCCTGTTTTTCAGAATTGGTTCACAACTGATCGAGCTGTGGCACCATGAGACATGTGAGGCTGAAGTCGTAGAGATCGAGTGGGACTAGTCGTGTGACGTGATCGGGTGTCATGGTCGTGATTTCTTCCACAGGCTTACAAACCAGTGCCGCGGTTACAACCGCTGGCGCAGTGCCAGAAACCCTTTTATCGTCAATACGAGTTTGTTAAGTAGGAGAAAGCATGACACTGAAGCAATTCCTTGACCTTGGCTTTATGTGGTCTGCAGGAATGATAGTGGCGTATTACTGGCTTGGTCGAAGTGAACTCAGTTTCTTGGAGAACGCGCGAAAGCTAGGAAGGAAAATTCCGATCGTAGGTGCGGCAGTCGGTCTATTTGTTTTCGTTTGTTCCGAATTTATTTTGACGTCCGCTTTTGATAGATAGCACAGCCATCCACTGAGACCCTTCCTGATGGAAAAGAGTTATTTTTTCAGCATCAGCATCAGCATCAGCATCGCAAATAGCCCTCCTTGTTTAAAAAACGCTTTTCGCTGAGGAACATTTGCAAAATGGACACTGAAAGATTCATAAACACGCTTGAGGAAACCTGGGCCGTGGAAAAAAGAAAGGGCCAACAAAACACGCCAAGCATTCTTGGATACAGCTTATTCAATATCGCTGACTTGCCAGAAAAGTATCTCGAGTTTTTAAGTGTATGTCAAAAGGTCCAAAGCCCGTCCGACAACGCATGGTTCCTGATGCTTGAGGATTTCGCTAGAGAAACCGATACCTGTTTTCGATGGAATGAATTTGAAATGCTGAGCCAAGAAGCCGCTCTTGACCTGCGCGATAGCGAGCGTATTAGAATGTTTTGGAACCAACACCTACCGATTTTGATGTCTGTGAAGGACGGGTACTCATTTATTGCGTTGAAGATATCTAAGGACTTTGATTATCATATAGTGGTTGGACGTGAGCCAGATTTCGAAGACACTTACGATCTTTGTCATTCAATAGAAAATTTCTTTTCCATATTTTCGGGCCACATTAAGGGACAGGATATAAATCCGCTGCTTGAGCCTATGATTTAAATAATGTGACGAGAGGGCAGTTCTTGTCGCCAGTTTCATCATTCTGGCGTCATCCAGCCCGCCTCAACAAAACTCGCGTCGAGAAAACCCAAGCGGCCGGAGGCTGTTCTGCACATTGTTTAAAGCTTTGCCACCGACAAGCCTTTAAAAAAATTTGAGGGTTTCGTTTTTAAATCGGTCCAGTCAAAATCGCTTTCTTTGAGTTTTAGTCTCTCCAACAATCCAGGAAAGACAAAAAATTTGAATTGATCAATATTTATATTCCGTTCTTTTTGCATCAAAAGTCTCTTCCTTACATTATTGTCTCCCCACATATTGGTCATTTCATAATTTATTATTTCATTTATGTTTTTCTCTATGTTTAGTTCTGGTTTTATAACTGGCGCATCGCATCCCGCAATTCGTGCGCCAGGTCCCAGATCAACTAAATTGCCAGCTTTTTGCCAAAACTCATTTCGTATTCTGTAGCCATCTGCGTTGCAGATTGGCTCAATGAACAACTGATCGCAGGGCAGTTTGCTCGGATTAACTTCGTTGATTGGAACTCGCCTCTGTCCCAGTCTTTGGATAACTACGTTTCCGATAAACACACTAAACAAAGGTTCAATCTTTCCAAGATCAGTGCCTTTCCATTCGTCAGTCTGATTAAATATCGTGAAAAATCGCATTTGTGCATTGTCATTTGCCATTTGCGCGAGGCTGTAGCAATCTTCATCTAACTTAATAGAGATGACGGCATCTTTTTTCCAGAACGATCTCATTTTAAAGCTCTCAGCAATTGGTTTTTTTCGGTTTTCCGCAAGGTCAGTTTTTTGATTTAAGCTCAAGAATTTCACTTTAGAGTTTTTCAGGGCTCTCTTGCTAAAGGATCGATGTCCACAGACGCCGAAAAGAGCCTAGCTGGGTGGCAATGTTGCTAAGACTGAAAACGAATTAATTATCCGCCCCCTCAATTGGTCGGTGCTTTCTGATATGAATTCCAAAGCTGTCGCCATCCCCCGAGATGAATTCGATGCCTGCAGATTCAAACACCTGTTTGATACCATCTCTAGTGCCAGCGCGCAGGTGCTCTCCTCTTTCCAAACGACTTATTGTTTGCGTAGACACACCCGCTGCGTGCGCGAGCTCCCGCACGCCCCAACCTAATGCCACACGAGCAAGCTTGCACTGAAGGGCATTCATTTCACAACACTGTAGTGATTTTTCTTGATCATTTTTTCCAGCAAAGATATCCTCCAGAGTCGTAAGCGGCTGGCCTTCGTGTTCGTAGCACTTGGGCCAGCCTAACCACAATCTAGCTATCAGGAGCTTGGATCATGGCTGATTCTGAGACTAGCAGAACTTTGCCTACAATTTCTCGCGGAAAACAAAGATCTTCGAGCGAAGCATCCAAGAAAATGCCGTACGTCATCAATCGCCGAAACCTTCTTCCCGTTGCAGCACGAGTTCTGGAGCAGCGCCTCGAGGAAATACCCAGGCGCACCGTGAGCGGTCCGACGCTAGTGTGCGAGCTTTGGCCGGACTGGTGGGGCCTCTATTAACAGCGGTTGCAGGCTATCAAGGTGCGTCAGAATCTCGAACAGCAATTGCTTGACGAAGTCGGAGGGCGTCCCTTTGTGGAGATCATGGTTGCTGGTGAGGGAGAGCCACGAATTGTTTCATCATTGAAAGATATCAGTGCTCTGACAAGTCACATCGGGAAGGAGGCGGTCGCGCAGGCGAGGGCGCTTTTGCGGCAACGCCAACGGGAATGGAAGAAAGCCGATCAACGGATCGGCTATAGCGCTGCCCTTTTGGCGGAAGAGGATATCAAGAAATCAGAAGGAATTTCGGGGAGGGTGCTGCTGGTTATGCAACCATATCATCTCATCGAAATCGCTGCCAAGCTACATTGTCTGTTCGTCATGAAAGACCCGGATCTGAAATTGGAGCAGGATCCTTGGCCGCAACTGCGCATGATGCTGAAGGAAATCATCCAGCCGCGTTTCACGCCTCCTGAGCTGCTCGCCATCATTCCCCACCACTTGTCCGCAGGCAGGTCGCCGTTTGGACAGCTTGGATCATCCACGGGATGATTGACCACAGGTTCAGGAAAACTGCCCTAGGCTAGCTTGTATCGTTCAGCAGTGAAGCTTCCCTCTGGCCAAACCCGCCTCGCGCAGATGAAGGTCGGTGAGCGACAGCCAACGCTAGCGGTCCGCCGACGTCCCATGGCCTCCGCGACCTGATTTTCAACGGTATAGTTCTGGTTTTGGACAGTGTGTATCCTCCAACCGTTGCACGGCGTTTCGGCGGGGACGTACGTGAAACGTAGGTCCCGATCGACGGCTAGGCGGTTGGTGGGCACTTCCTCCAGATCTTGGCTCACGCCCTGTGAGCTTTGCTAGCAGCCTCGTTGGGTTGAGCATGTTGCCAACCGTTTCGAGAGCCTTGCTTTCTTGGCTCACATGACGGCGCGAAGCGCTCCCAAGTTGCGCGTTGTCCGCAGCAGCGATCAGCCCCCCTAGCTCCCGCGAAACATCTCAAGTAAGAACTCTCACGGGTTTCTATGAATATTGGCGCTGGCCCGTTCAATCCGGAGTTCCATTACTGGGCTGGACTAATAGGGTGCCAGTATTTATTTCATGGTACTCATGCAGCGAGCCACGTCGGCTTGAAGCCTCCAAAAACACCCGGGACATGTTAGCTTGAAGAAAGTCCAACGCAGTTTTACTATCGAGTACAAATCTGGTCCACGAAAACCGGATGCAAAACCAAACTCGATATGGGGCAAGATGGATCTTAAATCCATCGCGAAAGATGTTGAAGACGAGGCATTGTCCTCCTATTCGCCAAGTTTGCAGCGTAGCAACTTAGGCAATGCCACGTCTTTGCGTGAAACAAAACAAGCAAAGCCGTCATTGACAGAGTTGCCTGAGCATCCGAGAACTGCATCAGACAAACCGGAGATAACCATGGCCGACGAAACCGATACGACAACGAATACCGACGCGGCGGCCATTGCCGAGGTGCCGGTTCAGGTTAAAAAACAACCTAAAGTCCGCACCAAAGAAGCGGCTGCTGAAAAAGCAACGGGTGAGGTTTCTCAAGAACGGGACGTTGCTTCGAGTGGCTCAACCGGGAAACTCAAGCGTGGACGCAAAGCAAAACCGTCGGACGGGGCTGTCGCAGTAAAGCGAGCACCTCTCAAGCGAGGACCGAAACCCAAACAAACGCCCCCTTCCGTTCATACCCCGGCTGTTGACGAGATAGCAGATCTCTTGCAGCTCGAAGAAGAAAATCAGAGACTGCGTAAGCTGTTGGGCGAAAAACTTCGTGCCGAAAACATCGATCTGCGAAAGCGGCTTAATCTTGATTAACCGACAACGGGCGGCCAAATCGACGTCTAATCCACTTACGCGAAAAAGTGTCTTGGCAGCTGCTGCCAGGTCTTCACTCGCAAATCTCATGTGGCGTATGCGCGAGGTCGAATAGATGCCCTCCATTTGGAAGATTATCACTGGGCTCGTGCCTTCCAGACGGGAGCACGAGCAAAAGGATAGCTCCGCCGCTGAAAAACCGCTCGTTATAGCGAGCGAAGAATCGACTGAAAAGTCTGCTCAAAATGGCGTACAAGAGGGCACCGACCTCGAAGGGGAAGTACCGCAGGCTACCGATCAGTCGGAGGAACGTTCGTCAGAGCCACCCGAAGAAACTGCGAATACAGTCACATCCGGTGACACACGTATCGTCTTGGCTGACCAAGGCGCTCCCAAACTCAAACGCACTACGAAGGCAGCATCACCAAAGCGGAAAGATGCCGGGAAGAAATCAAAGCCTGGCGTGAGCTCTGATTATGCATTTCCCAAGTCTCCCACCAATCGTCATGAGATGGTGGGGTTAGACGACGACATAAGGGAAACGCGTAAGCAGCTAGCTAGCAAGCTCGAACTTCAGAACACACAATTGAGGAAAATGTTGACGCGGTTCGAAATTTGACACCTTCTTGGAGTGAAGCCAACGGCTTGGACCAACGAGCCGCGTCGAACTAAGCCGCCTGCTGGCCGAGTTGAGTTTCAAATTCTGCTGGCGACCGTTAGCCAAGAGCGGAGAGCAGACGGTTTGCATTATATAAAACCCGCCGATGAATTTGGGCAATCGCTCGCCCGTGTCTGCGAAGGTGGCGTAGTATCGTCAATGATTTCAACGAAATGGGCATTGCATAGCCTGAAGGCTCTCGCCGTCGAACGGCAATAGTGTATTTACGCCTGGAATGTTGACCCCGCTTGCGGGGTGAATCTTCAGTGCTGATTGACAACCGCTTTCCTACAGGATGTCGCCTGAATAAATTGGCGGTGGCCCCAGGGTAAATTTCATGGAAATCATGGGACAGGTGCCGCTGCGTACATTGCCGCAAGTTCCGAAGGGAATATTTTGTGCAAATCTAATTCAAGCATTCGCCAGTTGTTGCCATCAAATATTTCAAATTTTTCTTGCTGCCCAAGTCCGAATAGCAATTCGCCGTCCGTGCTAAATCTTCCTGCTACAAGTGATTGTGAGATATGCTCGACCTTATCGCCAGCGAGTCGATATGATTTTGAATTCAATGATGCAATGTATGTATCACCTTTGTATCTGCACAACTCATTCACATGAAGACCAGGCTCCGTATCGTAGTGCCACCAGTCTGAACTACCGTCCCATCGAAATACGCCTCCATCGCCGGCCGATAAATACATTTCGTTTTCGCTGACGCAAATTACATCCACGAAATCACTCAGTGTAGGAACGTCTTCTACCCGCGACCATCCTTGCCCACGATTAACCATAAGGAGACCAGAGCTACCCACTAGAACTTTAAACTGCGAATGTAAGCCGTGTATGTGAGCTAGGCGTGGGAACTCGTTCAAAACATCCTCTTGTGTCAATTGTGGCATTATCGATACCACCCGGTCACCTCCACAATAACTTGCCCAGTCGTCAGATGCTCGCCATAGCCGTCCGCTGCGGAAAACTATGTCTTGTGGATGTTCAGCCAAAACACCGTTGTTCAACGTGTGATGCATAAACTCAGCACCCGTGATTACGAGATGATTTCCAGCACAATTTTGCGCCATAGAAATCCAAGGCCACGGGGTTAGTGGAACCTCTACGTCTATTAATAATTGATTCGACTCAAGATTAATTACGACAACGGCAGAGGCGCTAAAGTGATTTTTATCCGCTCCAAGAAGTGCCAAGTGATAAGAAGAGTTTTGAATTCTCTGAATATCGACAACTGTTGAAACCCAATTCATTTTATTTCCATCCTCAGTAAATTAAGGGCCCGGCCTCTGGTCGCATTGACGATATTCTTAGGGTGATCCCGGTCCCAGCCTAGGCCGTATTCGTTGCGAACCGTTCTGCGCCATCAACAGTCACGTAACCAAATGCCGGGCGAGTACTAGCAGATGGCTAAAAATCTACTGCCGAATTTTTTACCTGCTAATTTTCTGCTTTAGTTAATTTCAAATGGGAAAAGTAAAAATAAGCAAAACGCGTAACAAGCTAGCAAGCTTGCTCGAACTTATGAACGTAAAATTGAGGAAAATGTTGGCCCGGTTCGAAAATTGACACACCCCGCGCTTACTTTCTCACTCAAGAAAACAACCGGGACAGCAAACCCTTTTTCTTTGCGGCATGGTGTTTTGCCAACTCGTAGTTCTCGCGCACATCCACTCTATCGTGATGTTCAAGCGATCGCTCGTAAGCTTCTACGGCAGCGCCAAAATTGTTCGAATCAAAATAGCTATTGGCTTCCATCATGTAGAGCTGGGCTAATGACATTCTGTCGTCGACGACTAAGGATGGAGTGATCAAATGCTTCGCCTGTTGGCACGCGGAAATGGTTTCACGAGTTTTTTCCAGGAGATGTAGGCAATTCGCCTGGTAATAGAATGTGTAGAAATCCGCCTTTCCGAGGACTTCAATTGCTTTGAAATCTTTGAGAGCGGCTTTCGCGTTGTTTAAGGTGTAAAGATTCAGGTAGCCCCGGGCTTTGAGAGCGCCTTGCAGGACATGGTGATTTTCCTGCTTTTCTGCCTCTGCGACCAACACGACGTAAGATGCGAGAGCCAAATTATAGTCTGCTTTATCCGACAGTAAGCGAGCGCGCACAAGCAGAAGCTCAAGGTCATCAGGAAAGAGCCGAAGCGCTTCGTCTACCAACTCCATATCAATATCTGATTGCTGCAGTTCCCCCATCTGCGCCTTTGCAGAGACCTTGTGCGCATGAAGAACAACAAGGGCTTTGATAATGTATTTGTCGCGTTGATCCGACTCCGACAAACTCTCGAATTCTTCTTCACACGCATTCACAATTTCGAGGACCGTCTCGCTTTCTCTTATCCTGTTCAGGTAGCTGCACGCCGTTTGCGCGCAGTCGAAAAAGAGAATTGGTTCAGGGTCAAACTCCTCCAAAAGGGTGATCGATGCTTGAGCTGCTTCACGCTCAAGACCGAGTGAACGATAGGTTGTGCGCAAATTCTGGTGCAGCTCGGAAAACTCACTGTGGGTGAGACCGGTATTAAGAACAGAGAGTGCGTCTTCGTGACGTTTCTGAAAATTATATGTGATCCCGAGGTTGTTACAGCACATCGCAAATGTGTGTGTGTCAACAAATCGCGAAGTATCGGGGTCGGCCAATTTGCTTTGGAAGAGAGAAACACTTCGTTCGTACAGCGATAACTGCAACGCAGCGATACGGTCTGCCTCCGCCTTATTCGGTGATAGTCCCGTCCACTTCCCGACCTCTACACCGGCGATGTAGTAGTGGATAGGCTCAACGTCGCTGAAGTCCAACTCGAGTTGTGCAACGGTGCGGGTAGCAGCCTCATGCTGCAACCCAAATATGCGCACCTGCAGGTCCACTTGCGGAAGCAGAGCAACTGAATTCTCGTAGGATTGTAGTGCAGGAGCTGACTCTTCAAGCCAATAGTGCGCGCTTCCCAAAAATCGATGGGCAAATGCGTTCTGGGGAGCGACCCTTAAAGCATTCGTTGCCCAGTTCGCCACGTCTCTTAGAGACTTGGCTCTATTCGGTGTAAATTGCCAGCTGCAATCAAGGAATAATGAACATTTGAAGAGCAATGGCCATTCGGAATCAGTAAGTCTTATTGCGGCGTCACAGCTTTCATCAAACAAAGTTTTAATCGTTTGTTCGTTCAAATGGCTGAACACCGTGCTGCCCTGCCACAACTCAACAGCTCTCTTGTAATTTCCACTATCACAAGCTTCCAGACCGGCCTTGATCAACTCGTCCACGATTGCCTCCTATACATTGACGTCAGCAAACAGCATCCACCTAGGGAAGCCACCGCTTAGCGCAACCCACTGCCTCACCATGATTTCACAAAAGAAGCATATACCTCTCAAATAGCTCCACCTTTTGCTACCTATTTCGTAGCATTTTAGATAACTAATGGTATCTAGGAAAGCAATAGCCCAAACGCACCGAGCAAAAGCCCGGCGTCCACCGTGATTGTCACAGAAGCCAAACCCTTATGGAAATTCAATGCAGGGCTCAAAACGTGAAGACTAACAACCAACATCCTTACCTGAGGGCGATGATCATCGCCGCACTGACCTTTTGCGTCGCGTTGTGCGGACTCCTATACAAATTTGGCTTACCAGGTGAAAATGGTGTGGAGGCGATTACTCGGCTGTTTTGTACGGTTGCCTCACCGGCGCTGATTGTTGGATGGTTTGCTAATCGTGCGCCCGAAAAATGGTCATTTAAAAAGATGGTTGGCGCATATTTAGCAGCAGTAGCTGTAGTCGCCGTATTGCTGGCCATAAGGCCCAGCTAGACTGCGAAATGAAAATCGGCTGCTTTTATCGGACTATGCAGGTGTTCATAGTTTCGCTGTTTGCGGCAACAAATGTGTCTGCAAGTGCCGCTCTGGAGAGCGTATCCATGCTGAGCTTCACTGGGTGTCAGCCAAGTTTTTAAGTTTCCAAATCTAGAATAGAGAATTTCACGTTCGAATAGTTTTCTCGAGAAAGCGATCAAGAAAAACACGAAATTTCAGAACGTCTTCAACATTGAAAATCCGACCGGGCAGAATGATGGTTGAACAACACAAACAAGGAGCAATGGACCTACGCAAACTATCAACACAACGATCGAAAGCCGCCGGTAGACCAGGTTGTTTGAAAAGCCAAAGGAAAGCAATACAGCCGCACCAGCGACTGCAAATGCGAGTGGCCAACGAAATGCGACCGCCAGAACATAAAGTTCAAACCAATTGAGTTCGAAACCCATCATCGGAACAGCCCTCCACAATTCACGAGTTGAAAACAAACTTGCGACATGACATCACAAAGATACAAACCGTTAATAACGGACCGATGCTGACTAATACGGCAACGATCGAAAGAAAACGGTAGGGCTTGCTGTTTGAAAAGCCAAATGCAAGCAATAGAGCAACCGCCGCTACCGCCAATGCGAGTGGCCAATGGAATGCGACCGCCAAGATATGAAGTTCAAACCAATTGAGTTTGGAATCCATCGTCTCATAAGCTATCCGTAGCACACGCGCTGACAACTAAAGTGCGGAACGAAATTACGCAAATCCAGGACATTTAGCACCCGGATTTGGTGACGAGCATTATGGCGATCGGGAATACCGAACGTTTTCTGTCTGAAGAGATTAACGATCATTCGTTCTGATCTTGAAATTCGGTTAGAAAATGCTCTGCATTTCCTTGCGATGAGAGCTCATCATCATATCGGATTGACTTTGCTCTGCTAAGACCGGGCAAATACAGGTCTCCACTGCCATCGGTAACGACAAGCACGTTAAATGACCTATTCTCAAGCTGTATCCAATATTTTGTATCTGCCCCGGTCATCTGCGTTTTTGCAACCAGAATTTTTTTATCCAATGGGTGGTCAACATTAGTGATCTGTAGAAGGGCTTGATTAGCTTCGCGATGGCCGTATCGAAGCGTCCAGACTTTTACTCCGTCAGCTGTGACGAATGCTTTAACGTATTGTCCGACTTCAGGGCGAGTCGTAGCTTTTGCAGGACTCGCAAAATACGGCGTGGTGAAAAGTGCAGTAATATGCCACAAAACCGCACGCCTCTGAAATTTATGCGTAAACACTCGGAGCCTCTTATTCGTTCGTTTTAGTTCGCGGAATGAACCACGGCGCGCTTAACCACCGTTCTTCAAACGCTGGTTGTAGTCGCGTACCAGATCGTTAAATCGACCCGCTACTGAATCTAAATCTGTACTGATGTCGGTTTTTCCAGCAGACAGATTGCGACGCACTGTTTTGAACGCGGTTAAAACGTTCTCCACTTTTGACTCGATGTAAAACCACATCGGCTTGTTGCCGAGTGGGGTCTTGGCATTGCTATTTTTTTGTGCGTAGGCCTTTGCGTCATCGAAAGCGACTTGAAGCGCTTTCTCGATCGGCTCGAGGCTTTCAGAAGTGAGCGTGTTCGCGGTTACGAGCTTTTCCAGTTCGTTCAGCGCCAGCCTTGTTCGATACATATTATTTGTTTGATGCCATTGGAAATCTCGACCGCTCTCTTTTTCGATAGCCGTGAGGCTATTGGCTGTAAGCGCCAGATTGCGTGCTTCCACAGTTGACCTCATTTTGTCAGATGTCTCAAATAAGGTGCCGAAAAGGGGAACTAGTTGCGCGTGTAGATCTCTGCCTTTCGCCATAGCGTCATCTACGTAATTCTCCTGCCTATAATAGTTGTCTGCGTCGTTCATAATCGGGATCAGCTTCTCCAGAGTACCCGAGTAGATATCGGCGATCTCATCAAGTTGTGCATCGGCAGGTGCCGATTTGCGAATAGAAACAAGGTTTGCCGCACATTCTCGTGAAAACTGATTGTCTGTCTCGTAAACGGTAATCTTGAAAGTTGGATAGACGGACTGCTTCTTCTCAAGCAAGGCATCGTAAGACTTCCCGTACTTGTCATAAGCATCGCGGAGAGCCGTATCCACGCGATTAATACACCCTATGAATGGTTGGAGCTTATTTGAAAGCGCTTCGTCTTCGGAT
The DNA here is from genome assembly GCF_033957765.2 of Agrobacterium sp. rho-13.3. NCBI lineage: Bacteria > Pseudomonadati > Pseudomonadota > Alphaproteobacteria > Hyphomicrobiales > Rhizobiaceae > Agrobacterium > Agrobacterium sp. rho-13.3. The sequence goes on along the minus strand of NZ_CP192776.1, from coordinate 311,296 downwards.
TTCGATGTATCACTGTGCTGAGTAGATACCGCTGGCGTCGGAGACGAAGTCTGACCGAGGCCAATATCACGTAACAGGGATTGCCAATCGCCGCCCTTTGCTGTGAACATTGCCCCCAAACAAAGCGCGCAGAACGCGCCGACCCCAACTTTCCTTAAAATCATCTTCAAATCCTCTTTATTACGACAGAACTGGCCGCCGCTGGCCAAAGCTCGTTCACAAGCTCAAAACTGAGCGAGACGGCTCGATATGGCCGGCCTGTTTTATGTTTTGATCGTCTTCAAACGGGAGCGAGGCAACTCAAGAGTTGTAGGCGCTAAAGTTTCTCGAGATTAGACCCCAGGTCTTCCGTGAAGGAAGCGCCCACTGTGAAAATAGCTGAGTGGCGGCTTCAGGCCATTGAAGGACTGATGGTCCGACCACTCCGGTCTAAAACTGGGATCAACGCCGCAGTTTTTTTTACGCGACGACCAGATCAAGACTTGAACAGAAGCAGTCCTCGCCACCGCTTAACGAGTGCTAGAGTTTGCTCTCAAGCGCTTTTGTCAATGCTTCGACGCGGGGATCGAATTCGTCTGCGTTTGAGAAGGGTTTCCAGTTTACGACAAGCAATCCGTTGTCAAATGTAAGACCACTCGAATAATTAGAGGATGGCGCGGTGGCCTCATCGAAGGTAATGCGAATACCTTTTAGTTTCTCTTTCAATGCCTGACGTCCGAGGTCGTCTGCCGCTACCACACCGAGTGCCTTGATAAGCGGTTTAACAATCGGTTTAAGAATGTAATCATCGCTGGAATAAGAGTCTGCGTATCCCGGCAAAGCCAGACTTTTTATGTCCAGCTCGATCGGCACAGGAAATCCGGCCGCAGTTTGAATATCCTTTTCAATGGCCGGCCATTTGTCTTTTTGGTAGGCGCTAATAGCTCGGCGCTCCGCGAGACCAGTTTCGCTTTGCGCAAAAGCCGCAATTGGCTGGGTTGTTAGGGCAGCCGTGAGGAATAGAGTAGCAATACGAACAAACATTGATAGTTGTCTCCTTACAGTCGTTGGTATTATTGTGAGCTTGAACTTTGTGTCGCTGGGACACGTCTTTGCATCAACAGAAGCAGAAACCAGACAGTCTTCAAATTTCTTGCCGCCTAACACGAGAGCCTGGCTTTCATGGTCGCAAAAAAGAGAAGCTTGCCAGGTTCGCAGCGTTCCGGGCGCTTGCCTTAGGATAATCCGAACAATATGACGCCCTGGATATATGCGTGGAAGCCATCATAAGCAGCCAAAATCGAGAACCTATGTTATATCCCAGCCATACAACTTGCTTATACGGCCATCATGAATGTTAGAAATGATCCCGGTGAGCAAAAGAATTTGAGGAAATCCTAATTGATCATCAATTTGCAGTCTGACAACCATACGCTTTTTCTCGAATCTCATATAAGTTAGCACTAGCGCCGCTTGCTACTCTATTCGTAGCGATAAAGAAAGTTTTTTATTTGCATGCCCAAGACCCCGCCTTCAAAAAAACCTGCAAAAGGATCTAACGCAGGTGCTCCAGTGACAGCCGCGTTCGACCTTCTGGGCCGGCGGTGGACGATGAGAATTCTATGGGAACTATCGCAACACGGACCTTGTACATTTCGTGACCTGCAGGAGCGGTGCGGTCAAATTTCTCCAACGAGCGTTAATACAAGACTCAAGGAAATGCGAAATGCGGGTATCGTAGAGCAGGAGGACGGCTCGGGCTATAGCCTGACAGCGCTTGGAAAAGAGCTAAATACATCACTTGAGCCTCTACGAGAATGGGCCAATCGGTGGAACAATTAGTGGCCGCGTAAAGGTGAGATCCCATACCATCGCTAAAAACAACAGTCATACGTCCTCCCGTTCAGGATAAATCTGATCCCGTCATATAACTCTGGTATCCAAGTTTCTGCATCGCGCATCATTGAGAAGCTGGCGCGAGTTTTAAACCATTGAACCGGGCCGCAGATTGAAGTATTCACTACATAATATGTAGCGATAATTTCAGAAAGTCGGTTTCTGAGGTCGATGTGTGGATAATCAGATGCCTATTAACGAGCTAATTTTCCTTGGTAGTATCGCGAGCTTGTATACGATGCTTGCAATCAGCCCCGGCCCGAACTTTCTGATCATTACGACGAAAGCGATAAGCCAGTCACGCCGACATGCAATTTTCACAGGTTTGGGCGTGTCTACCGCGAGCGTGATATGGTCCGGCCTTGCTGCACTTGGACTGGGGACGCTCATCGGCTATTTTGATTGGGCGCAAAGACTGCTCCAGATCGCAGGAGGTGCGTATCTTATTTACATCGGAATAAAGATGATCTGGAAATCCAAGCAGCCACTTCCCAGTCGCGCCGAGGTCGATCTGACATTGAGCGCTTGGCAGGGATATAGACAAGGTCTGGCGACAAATCTCACCAATCCTAAAACGCTGGTGTTCTTCAGCAGCGCATTTGCAACGCTTTTCACGCCTGATTTGGCGATCTGGGCGAAAATTTCAGCGGTTCTTTTGGTAGCATCGATTTCAGTGGTACTAAACGTCGCTATCGCAACTGCTTTTTCGGGTGCTGTTGCAAGGCGCAATTATACCTCGGCTAAGCCCGTAATTGACAGCATTGCTGGTGGGTTACTGGCATTTTTTGGAGGTAAGCTCATCCTCAGTCGATAGCGCTAGATACCGTCTTTTGAGACGCTCAGTGAAGCGATAGCCTTTTTGTGCGTTTTGGCTTTCAGGCCGTTAACCAAGGCTAGATTACAGCTTAGCAAAGCAACCCTAATAGCCCGCGAACAAAATTTGCGATCATTGGACGCATTTTATTCCTCTCGAAACTCCGCCAATTTGCATTTTAGGACATCAACAGTAATTTTTGCGCGATTTCGATATCGATTTGCGAATACTCGGTTGCGACCAAACGTTTGGCGCTCTTAAAGATCCGACGGTAGACTGAAAGCAATGCCTGCCAGTGGAGTATTTTCGTGCCGCGCAATGTAGCGCTAAAGTCGATCAAAATGGATGAGCCTTCAAGACTTTTGATATCAGGTTACTCCATCGTCATTCTCGCATCCTGGTTGAGAGCATTACGCCGAAGCAATATTCTTAGGAAGCTTGGCGTTATGAGGAATGGACGTCGGTCTTAGAAGAGGATGAAGTCTGAACATGAAAAGAGAATGATCTTAACATGCGAGGTAGAAAATCTTGGGACAAGCATTGAGTCGCATTGAGGTTCTGGTCAGTGACTTGCCCGCTGCGATTTCTATAATGCAAAGCGAGTTTGCATTCCTAGCCTCCGCGGTCGACGTGACGAAACAAGACGGCTTCCATGTGGAGTCCGTCACTGTTTCCAAAGGGTCAGACAGACTCACACTTGTACGACCAATTGCGGGTATTCTCAAACGGTTGCTTGACGAGAAAGGTGAGGGGACGACCTACAAACTAACATATGAGACCGCAGACCCGGAGAGCGTCGATGTCGAAGTCCTCAATGTTGGCGCATGGAGTGACGAAGTGCGACAGGATTTGTCCGTGGTCAGCGAGTCGCTGCGGGACGTGATTACAAAATTTTCTTCCGATTTGACAAACAGAAGCAGGGACCTGAGCAATTCCTGAATTGCATCGCCGTACAATCAAATCTCAACCCCAGCTGACCTGCCAATCACTGGATTGGTTTTTCGATTTTTACTGCCGTATTCAGACGAAACCGATCAATCGAGACCACTTTATGTGGTCCATCTGTCACCTCGATAATCCCGACCATTGGCAGGTGGGAAACAGGATCGAAAAGTGCTGTGACATGAGATTGTAAGACCCTTTGGTAGGGATGTGATCCATCATCCATCCCGTCTTCAAGGACCGCTTGTTGGTAGGTATAAGCCTTGTAGCTTTTCCCCTCGAAATCACGAATGCCTGGGCACGTGAGTTCTTTCGCGCCAATGGAATCAAAAAAACGCCCGCCAACGATGCGCTGCAAAGCGAAATTCACTTCTGTTCGGGACATCGCTTTCCATGATCCGTCAGCGCTCTGCGCCCAGCCATCGCCGCCAACGATCGTAAGGCCTCCAATTAATCCTTCGGAAACCGCAACCTGCGCTGAGTTCGCATTCTTAACCCTTATGGCGACCTTCGATCTATATTCCACTCTACCCGCGTCGGTCTCTGTAATATCAGTGTTGATTTCAAAAGGCGTGGCTGTACTGCGAAATTTGTTGATCGCGTCAAACTCGGCTTGGCAACTGCCCCAAGCGGAGCCGGAAAACACCAAAAAAATGCATGTCAATAATGGGAATGTTTGCAGCAAGTTCAAAACCTCGGAACGCAGGCAGGGCGTTAAAACTCAAATTGCCTCACTGGGGGATTAATCGGTCAGAGTGGAGGAGTTGCAAACTGGCTTTCCCGGTCCACAAACGGCTTACAGCCAGTTTTTCCTGCCACTCGCCTTTTCTATTTGACAATCCGCGAAAGATAGTTGTCCAACCGCTCGTTCTTCATAACAATCTTGGAGCGCAACTTCGCAGATTTCTCCGTTACAGCCTCGAGATTAATTGCTGTTCCGACCTGGACCACGCCAATCATCGACATCATCAAATGCGGCGGGCAGTAGTAAAGAAAGACCCCCTCCTTGTCGACAGTCACCGTAAATGGTTGATCGAGCTTGCTCTTCCAAGGTGTTGCCCCGTCCGGCACAGCATAGGATTGGACATAGTGGCTGCTGTTTTCAGGTACAAACGTGATGGTATCGCCTAGCTCCGCCTTCAAGAACCCTGGCTCGAACACCATGCTGCCATCCTTGCCATAATTTAGCATCAGGATCCTGTGTTCGGCGGACAGGGCAGGTCCCACAAAGAGCAGTGCGGTCAGCATCAGTAGTAAGAGCCTCATACAATCAATCCTGTCCGTTCGCTTTGAGTTACATGGTGGTGCAGCGCCAATGGCTGGATAAGCGGATTGCCTTGACGGTCATGCAGCACATCGACCTCAACACCGTAGGTTTCGCCGATCAACGAGGCGGTAACGATATCGAGCGGTCGACCCACAGCCTTCAGCACCCCATCCGCCACCACCAGAAGATTATCTGCGTACTGGCAGGCGAGGTTGAGATCGTGCAAGACGATGACAGTTACCCAGCCGTTACGGCGCGTTTCCTTGCGCACAAGATCGAGAAGTGCGATCTGGTGCTTGAGGTCAAGCGCACTGACCGGCTCATCAAGCAGCATAGCTTTCGGTTCACGCATCAGCACCTGGGCAAACAGCGCCATCTGACGCTGCCCGCCACTGAGCGAGGCGATATCGCGCCCTGCCAGATGGGCGATACCTGCATTGTCCAGCCGATTCATCGCCATATTCAGCGTCTCGTCATCGATATGCAGATCAAGCTTGCCGAGGCGACCCAGCACCACCACTTCAAGGACCGTCAGCGCAATATCGGCGGTGGAGTCCTGCGGCATATAGGCGAAGCCCTCGCGCCAAGCCTGCAAGGCCCGGTTGCCGGTCTTGCCAGCCGCAAGAGCACGTTCGCCCAGCGCAATCCGGCCTCTCTGCAACGGCAGATCACCGAATATCGCGCGCAGCAGCGTGGTTTTCCCGGTGCCATTGGGGCCGATGATCACATGAATCTTGCCCGCATCGAGGCTGGTATCGATATGGCTGATGACCTCTTGGCCGCCGCGATGGACGGAGATCTGGTCCAGCCGAATCATGCGCCCCGCCTCCGTGGCGCAAAAATCAGCCACAATAGAAACGGCACGCCGACAATGGCCGTAACGATGCCGACCGGGAACAATGCACCGGGAACAATCGATTTCGACAGCACGGATGCCGCGGACAGCATCAAAGCACCGCTGATCACCGACATTGGTAAATAGAACCGCTGGTCCTCACCCACTGTCATGCGGGCGATATGCGGCGCAACCAGACCGATGAAACCGATGACACCGACAAAACTGGTGGCAGTCGCCGTCATGATCGCCACGATCACCAGGATTTTCATGCGCAGCAACCGCACATTGACGCCAAGCGACGCCGCTCGCATCTCACCCATGCGCAATGCCGCCAGTTTCCACGAATCGGCCATCAGCATCAGGCAGCAGACAAAGGTTACACCTGCGGTCAGCGCAAGGGTTGGCCATGTGGCCTTGGTCAGGCTTCCGAATAGCCAGAAAAGGATTTGCTGCGACAGTTCCGGCGATGACAGGAACTGGATGAGCGACAGCAACGACTGGAAGAGAAACAGCAGCGCGATACCGCCGAGGATGATGGTTTCGGCACTCACCCGGCGCATCGAGGCCAGCATGAACAGAAACAGTGCTGCTAGCATCGAAAAGGCAAAAGCCCCAAGCGGCACGGCAATCATCGCATCAAGCCCAAAGCCGCCGAATGCGAGGCTAAGCGCCGCCCCGAAACCCGCAGCTGCCGCCATGCCGAGCGTGTAAGGGCTGGCCATGGGGTTATTGAGCAAAGTCTGCATCTGCGCGCCACCAGCACCCAGTGCGGCCCCCACCACCAGCGCCATCAGCGCCATAGGAAGGCGCAAATGCCGCACAATGGAATCGGTCATCGCCGCGCGTTCGCCAATGCCGGTCAGCGAACGAACTACCTCCAGTGGCGACAGCATAGATGGGCCGGTTGCCACATCGAAAATGAGACTCGCCAGCATGATGACCATAAAGTTGAAAACGTAACGCCGACGTTTGCGCTCACGCTTCCGATGCGCGGCAATCGCCCCGGCATTACGGGCAGCAATCGTCATGAAAATACCTGCTCAAATAAAAGAAGCGCCGGCAATAGAATGCGGCGCTTCCCTGAACGAAAATCCGGTTCAGTCCTTCAGACCGACGACGAAAGTGCCTTCAGGCATCACCGGAAGATACTTTTTGTAATAGCCTAGGTAGTTGGCAACTGGATCGACATCCTTGAACTGCTCGGGATAAAGCTGCTTTGCCATGAACTGAACCATGGCGAAATCCGACAGCGTTCGCGAAGCGCCCTGATAGACGCCGAACAGCTTGCCGTCTTTGATGGCAGGCAACTCTCTCCAGCCCTGACGAGTTTCGAACGCCTTGAGCTTTTCGCGGGCTTCAGCGGCTTTCACACCCTGGCCCATGGGCAGGGCCGTTTCATTCTTGTTGTTCTCGCGACCGGAAATAAAGATCGCATCCGGCTTCGAGGCCAGAACCTGTTCCGGGTTGATCGGACCCCACCACTCGACAAAGGGTGCGGCGATATTGTCGCCACCGGCCGTTGTAGACATCGCACCCCACATGTTCTTGCCGTAGGTGAAGGAGTATTCGGCGGGTCCTTTGTTACCAAATTCGACATAGACTTTTGGCTTCGGCTTGCCGGAAGCGGCAACACGGTCCGATACATCCTTGATCGAGCCAGCGTAGAAATCAGCGATCTCCTTTGCGCGAGCTTCTTGACCGGTCAGGGCACCAAGTACCAGAGTCGAAGCAACGTGACGTTCGACGGTCTGGGCGTTGTAATCGACCACCACAACCGGAATGCCTTCTTCTTCAAGACGATCGGCATCGATGCCCAGTGCCTTGTACTGCCAGTCGGCCAGAACGACGAGGTCTGGGTTGAGACTGAGGACTTTTTCGACCGAGAAACTCTGTGCCTCGACCTCGCCGACGTCGGTGATGTCGTTGAGCGACGGGCGATGTGCAGTATGCCTCTTCCAGTTTGCCGGAACCCATCCTTCCCACGCCTCACGCGAGATGCCTACGACGGAATCATAGGCCTTTTCGCCACCTACAGCCATATAGTCTTCGAAATAGAAGCCGACGATAACACGTTTCGCGGGCAGGTCGACCTTCACCTCGCGGCCGATGACATCGGTAATTGTTTTTGTGTCTGCGAATGCTGAACATGCGAAAAACAAGGCTGAAAATGACAGTGCGCTTGCAAGAGCGCTTTTGCGGAACCTCATAGTGATCATGGATGACTGCCCGTTGTTGAAACTGGCGCTACCAATATTAAAGCGACAAACTGAGTCAAGTTTTATTCTTCATTTGTAGGCCCTATTTGGATTAAGAATTTTGGTCAGTCTTTGGCGGCCCATTCGGCAAAACGCGTCTGGATCAGAGGGGCGATGAGATCGTAATTCTCCCATGTGTCCTGTGTCATAGGACCATCGTCATTCTGAAAATGATTAGAGATGCCGAACGCCGTTTTGATGTCGCTGACCCAGCGTTTCTCATAAGGGAGGCCAAAACCATTATAATAATGCCGCATGAAGTCTACGAACTCGGGCTTTAGATCACCGCTCCAGAGCAGCCTTTCGTAATGAATATGCAGGAATGAAAGAGGTGAAAGCTGTCGATTTATCAACGCATTAAAGACCGCCAATGGAAACCTGTCCGGATGTAGCAAACCGTTCAACGCGCACCATGCTGCAAAGAAGGCGTCTTCGACATAAACTAAAGGCTTAATCCGCTCATAATCGTCTGAGGCGGTTATGAATTCAGATTCCGTTACGAGCTGCAACCAAAGGCGTTCGATCGCCAGATCATCTCGAGTGGAGGCTTCAAGTTGGACCCCTGGCCGTGGCGATGGAAATACCCACGTCGGGATGGAGTACGGGCCGACATGAACAAGCGTGGCCGAGGCTCTTATTTCTTCCTTGGTCATATCCCACCGGACACCATAGGGAAGCGGATGGGGGTAGGGGCGCTCGATCACAACTTGCTTGATGTAGGTCAGATATTTGCGATCTTCTCTGCGTGGCGGCCAGTACGCGCGGTGTATGGGATTGCAGGTCGCAGAGACCTCGATTCCAAGGCGCTTCGATGTTGTGTACGTGGATTCGTTCATTGGGTTAGTAGATTTCAGCGGCTTGGTGCCAATCGCTTCGATCAATGTGTTGGCGACAGGGCTGTCGATACGCTGCCCGATTGAAGCAACCATCAATTCCCATATACTTTGATCATTGGGAACAGCGCCAAAGAATGGCGTTCTTTCATCCTTGGCGGTTTCACCCTGCACATTCTTTGAGTTTTCCAGCAGCGTCCCATCAACGGCCTCGTCGCACCAGCCAGAAAATTCGCCGTATCGGGTTTCCGCTGATGATACGATGCCGGCGCCGGTCTCAGGAACACTAAGACCACGCGCTTGCACCCAATTTTGGAAATCTACGTTGACGCTACCTTGATCTTCATTAGCCACGTCCGCGGGTTCATCCCAGTTTCCCGGTCCCAGGTTTTCATAACCAATAGCCAGCAACCGAAGAAATTCATCAAAATCTGTGGCTAATGGTGCGTGTTCCCCTTCTGAACCTAGAAAGACAACCGGTCTCCCGCCATCCGGGGCATCCCATATCGCAAAAGCGGAACCGTCCGGGTTTTTTCCAAAGACTGCAAGCTTTAGGGAAGCGAAATCTGAAGATGGCGTCGAGGGCTGAGCGAACCAACTGGTCGTGCTGCCATAATCTTCAAAAGAAACTGAAAATGAGCCACTTAGATACTCTCCATCAAGCTCACCAGCATTGATCGAAGTTACAAGCATCTGAAGCTTGGGTGGAATCGAAATATCACCACCAAATGCATTCCTGAGATCGGTGTGCTCGTTCATCTTGAAGGCGCTTTCGTATTTTTTCTCTCTCCGTCCGGGAGAGGGACTCAGTTAGCCGAGGTGGCGACGTAAAATCGGCGCGCGCCCTAGGAACGCGGCTGTGCGTAGGCGCCCGGCGTGTGCGAGGCGAGATCGCTCAGTAACGACTGCGCATCGTTCCAGTTTTCCAATCTGGGAAATTGGGTCTCAAGCAAATTGTGATGCGACGAAAACACTATCCCCTGACCTGCAAACCGGTCGAAATGGCGTACGTTATCGTCAATCAGAAAGTCAGCTCTGATAATACTTTTGTCTCCGCAGAACACAAAATTCAGAGGGTTCAGGAAACTGAAATTTTCTGCGAGCCAGGCCCACTTGTGTGGCAGTGATGCGGGATATTCCATCGCCGCTGTTGTGATGAAGACATCGTAATGCTTTGCCATTTCCCGAAGGGCAGTTTGACTTCCCTCAATGGGTTGCAGGTTGCCGAAGAAAGCGCCTTTGTGAAGATATTTCTCCAATGCCAATGCATGCTCGGACGAGACCAAGTCTTTCAAGCGAACTCCAACGAGTTCATCATCATTCCATTCATATCCGAACTCAGACGACAGCCAATTACGCTCTGCTTGCAGTGCGTCTGCAATTACTTCGTCCATATCCACCGCAACTCGTGGCTTTTTCACTAGCTAGTCCTCTTCACACGGCAATCTTAGATCTCGTTCTACCGGCTTATGCTACACAAAGGGTAGCGTCAAGCTTGGTTTCTTCTAGCTCATGTGTGGCGGGATTAACTTCAGAAAATTGGCACCCCCGTTTTCAATGAATACGTGTACGTGGCGACTTCGAGCGCGAATTTCGATAGAGTGCCAAAAGGGACAAATTGTTGCGGCTCGCGTTTTCGGGTAGGAGATCTTCTTAGTCTAAAATTACTAGCCTCTTGCTCTCACGGAGCACTGCTGTACAATATCAGATTGCCTATCGGCCAATTGAAATCAAAGTACGCTTACATCATAGAGTGACACTACAGAACATTTCTTATTCTGGTTCACTTTTATTCTAAATATAGCCGTTAAATCCGATTGCACGCCATCCGTCCAAAGATCAATATCAACCAAAACGTCGAGTTCAGCCCAGCCACGACGAGTCTCCGCATTCTCTATATCAGCGTCGGGTGGCATGGTGTAAATTGTTGCGGAAGTGTTTTGATTGCCTAGGTATTCATTGAGTGCCCACTGAATTTCTGGCGATGGACCAACGCCCACATGACGCTCCAGTCCGGGAGCTATTACATAGTGATTGCAAATAAGTTTCAGTATTGATTTTATTTGAGAAGCTGCATCGGAGATGTCTTTAACTTGCATATAAGTTCCTTGTTATGGTGCGGTGTTGCGGCGGGTTAGCTCAAACTATAGGCGTGACGGATAATGAGCTTTTGCTGTATAATGAAAACGGTGGCGTTGCGCCCTATAATGCGGACAGCGCACAAAAAGGGCAGCCCTTCGCAATCTATTTGCGCAAACTACACAAGACATATTAAATCGGAATATTTTTATGGAAGTCGGACGGCTTTAAAACGCTGAAGTCTGGATATTCTACTTCAGACTCATCAATTCCAACTATTTCTGCCAAATAAGAAATTCAATATCTCAAGAGGTTCAATATTTCAGCAAACGTTTTTTGTGGCTCCGAAGAGTTCGCTCCGCATCTTCTTGTGTCGGCAGTGGTCTTTCAAAACGGAGTTTGTGAAAAGCACCGCAACTTTCGTCCGAACACCCGCATGGAACTACGTCAACGTGGTACTTCACTCCTGCGGCGCGATTTTGCGCAGCATTCGTGCGCTCTTCACCCTTGATGGTACTAATGATTGCGTCTCGTCGTAGAAATTTCCCTGACATGAAGCCGCTCCCGTAGGTCATTCAGGCAATGTCCGAAGATAGACTTGCTTTCCAACCAGTTCTTCAAGCTTTGCCTTGCGTTGATCCAGATCCCTTGATGTGAGGTCTTCAGATTTCATGAAAAGAATTTCGGCATTTTCTCCAATTTTATCAGCGCGGAATTTGGCTGTTGGAAGCAGGTCCAGCACAGCCTGCATTGAGACCCTCGGATCGGAGCGTGACTTTACCACGTAATCTCTCGTGTCGAGAACGAGTAGGACTGGCTGGCCGAGGAAGTCTTCAGCCTTTCTCTTGCGCTCTGCGGTATCACGCTGCATGACAGTCCTCTAGTCCAACATGGATGACCGCTTGCGAGCGATCAGGAATACTCACGGAACGAAGAGATGGAAAGATATCCTTCAAGGGCGGGCTCTCTGAGCGCACGAGCAACTCCACGTGTTCTCCTTGAGCCTCGAACATGCCTATGCATTCATCGGCGTGACTTGGGCATGCCCAGATTAGCAGAGCAGAACCGAATAATATGAGCCGCATCATTTTCACCAAACATCTTTTAACACATTTTTCGACGCAGTTACGTTACGTCAGCGTAAAGTTCCGCAGCATCATACGGACTACCATATCGCGTGAAAACTGAGAAACTCCCATCGATTGCGTTGCTTTAGGAGTCAGGAAGATACTTCTGTAACTCTATCACGAGCGGCGAAATTCCAAGGTTCATCAGCCATACGCCTGCACCTTCTCTGCAAGCACCTCACGGAGCACTTTAAACCCTCTCAATTGTTTTACCCAAGCCCCAACCGAGAAGCACCCGCGCGGCCATATCGCCAAAAACATAGCTACCATAAAGACGTGCATCTGGTACTGTGTAAATATAAAATAATCCCGATTCTGACATCAATATTATCATATGAGCATGATGTGCATCAGCAATTGCCGTCAAGCCACCCGTAACGTCGCGCCAAGGGTCGGCCGCTTCAGATGCCTCTTCATCTGGCTCGGCATAGAATTCAATATCGCCGGTCGCGTTGTCACGGCCGGGCCCACAGACGCCCACGACCAGACCCCCAAACTCTGACAGAAACTCGAATGCTGAGGCGTTGTAACCTGACTTCGCAAAAAAATCGGTCGTACGGCCTGGGTACCAGCCGGAATCGCGAAAGAGCGATATTAATAAACAAGGAATTTCAAAAGTCATGGCAAATTCCTTATGATAGTTCCTCAGCTCCATTGTTTGCTTAGAGGATGCCGAGAAGGGCCCAGATGGGCTCATACCATTACAAACCACTTCACCTAGCCAAATAGCGCGAATAGACCCTTTCAAAACCTTTAGCGACCGCCACTCACGATCTCTGACGTTCTACGCACTGAATCACGTCGCTCTTCTATCAGTCAGCAATTCGGATACGGCAGAGATGTAAAACCCGTTAGCCTAACACCTAGCGCGTGGGGGTAAGACCAGAGTGAAAATGGGCACGCTCTAATTATCGGGATGCGACAATTCTGCCGCAACCCCGGATTGGAGCAGATGGATACTCTTTGACCCGACGCAAAGCAAAACCTCACCAGCCGTCGATAAATCATCACAGACGGGTACACTTGGGACTTTTTCCAGCACGGTTGTCCCTTCCTTCAAGCGTTGGCGGAGCAAACCTTGATTTGATGCAAAATATAACTTCCCTTTAAAGAGAGTAACTTTCGTCAAATGTGTTTCGGCGCGATCATGCTGAACGGCTGAGAAGCCATTGGATGTATTTCCACAAAGAATCAAGCCATTAAACCCACACGCCCAAACGAATCCATCCGGCGCACACGTGATGGCCATTATGATCTCATTAAAGGGAAGCCCGCAGCGTTTCCACTGATCTCCGTCATAGTGATAGATACCTCTACCGACTGCGGCATACATGTCGGTGGGTGAGTAACCGTCTATATCAGCGACATCGTCACCGATTGTCACAGGGTTAAGTACGATGTTCGGAAGCGGCGGCAGTGCCTCCCTGCGCAAAGGCCCGGCAATATCCTCCCAGCCATCATCACTACGTCGATAAATTTGACCGCCACCACCACATGCGTAAAGAGTACCATCAACCTCCTTGAGCTTGTTGAGGTATCCGTACACGGGGCCGTCACTCTTCAAACCAGCGCCGATAACTTTCTCGCCGAATTGCTCTCCTGGCGAGTAATAGATAATCTCACCTTCTCGAGACAGCACCGCATATCGGCGCTGTTTTCCGATGGCGTTGTCCACCACACATACGTCTGCAATAGTAAAATCGGATATATCAACGTAACGCCATCCGTCAGGCAATGTTGCATCGAAGAAAAAGAGCCGAGCTAACTCCTGATCTGCGTCAAGTACATCTGGCTTGGCCGAAATGAGATAGTAATCATCTTCGATAGCCACGCAGGTGCCGAATGTGATAGGAACCGCTTCCATTTTCAGTCTCGTGGTAGCTGCGAACGTTGTCCTTTAAACTGTGTTCTGCGTTGAATTACTGCCACGAATATTTTGAAATTAGATCGTCCAAATCACGAGGAAAGTTTTTCATGGTTGAGCCTATCGAGGCCAACACCGAGAGCTCTTCAGTGAAGCTACGTTCAGATGAAATCGGATCAAGGTTGTAAGATGGCACGATCATTTTGAATTCCTCAATTGAACCCGCTACGAATTCCGCGCAGTTCCAAGATATTTCAATGACATCAGAAATGCTTTTTGCCTGCCTGAGAGTGACGTAATCAAGCAGTGTGAGTAGGGAGGTAATGGCATCTAGCCCCAGCGATGGAAGCAATTCGGAGTTGAAGTGGTCCATGTCCGGTACCAGCATCTCCAGCGCCGGAGTAAACGTCACCGCGACAGTCGCCAATTCCTGCTCGTCGTCGATCACTGTGACGAATCTTTTCAGGCATTCTTGATACGTACTTTCGCGATGAAGGTGGTATGTGGATGAAAAACTCTCGTAAAGTGGCGCAAGGCGAAGACAAACACCGTACGCGTAACGACAATTTTCCAGAAAACTGAATTCCTCAAAATTCATAATGACAAGCCCAGAGGATTGGCATCGAGGTTCAAATGGAAATCGTGGATCATTCCCATTTGAACAACACGTTATGCTCTCAGCAGTCGTGAGCGCATTGAGGAAAACGGCTCAATGTGCCTTAGCTTCGATATCGACCTTATCCAGAAGTGCAGCTGGATTTTCAGAAGCGGCGATAAAGTCAAAAACACCTACACCCGCTTCGGATTTGGATTTGGCCGTGACGTTGAGGGATCCGGGCGTTTGGAAAAACTGCAGCACTGCGTCAACAGCAGGCTGAAGGTTTGGCTGAGCGGATACAAATTGTTGGAGCGCAACTGTTGCAGATATCGTAAGCATGCCACGCATCTGCTCCTCCGTCATATCGTTTTCCTCAGCAGCGACTTTTACTATTTTTGACATCACGCCCTCATCCTTCACGCTGAGCTTCAACTCACGCGCGGTGAGACCGAAAAGGGCCAGCTGAGCTAAATCATTATCAAGGGAGAAAAATTCCTTGGTGAATCCTCCCACTGTTCCTGTTAGGGAAACGCTACCAAGACCCTTGCTGCCGAGCGATATCTCTTTAATCAACAGGCTATTATTGGGCTCGTCCCATGCGAGAGCAACGTTATAGGAGAGGCTGACGTTTTCTACGCCCATTCTACGCATCGTGACATACATTTCCTCCGTCGATTCAGTTGGAACTTGAATCGTCAAATCCTCCTGTTGGAACCGGATATCTGTGGGTATGCCATTGTAAGGTTTGGTTAATGCGAGCTCAAAGCTCTTAAGCGCGAAGCGTAACCGTTCGGTTGCGATAGCTGAAGCCTCGTCTGGTTCCTGCTCTGTTTCTTCGGTTGCTATACTTCCCGGCTTCGAGGTGTCGACATCAACACCCGCTATGCGCAATGTGCCGAACTCTGGTATGAGGAGTGTCCGCGGGAAGGCTGCACGTTCCTGCTCGGTGAGCCCGAGCAACTTTGTGAAACCTTCAAGACTTGAACTCCAGGAGAAACCGGTGACACTGGCTTCGGCTACCTTGATGGTGTCACTGCCTTCGTTCACTGCCAAGCCGTACAAGCCCATGTCAAGCTTGCGGTTGCCAAAATCGAAAGCCACTCGATCTACGGCGACTTTGACTTTTGTTGATGGATCCTGGTTTTGCCTACTTGGCCCGTCGACCTTTACGCCAAGGAACTGAACATCACCTTTTTCGATGATGTCCATAAAGGAAATGGCAGGCGCGAAAATCGCTGTAATCTCCTCCGGGGAAAGGTCTTCGTAATTTGTGGTAGAGTTTATTTTTTTCAGCGTTTCGACAATCGGTTCGGCTGGCATTCTCATGCTGAACCCGTTAGTGCGGACTTCGTCGTAACTGAAGTTTTTGTCGCCGTCCGAAAACCTAATGTTTTTTACGGACGCGGGACCATAGAGCGGCTTTGCCTCCTTATCATCAGGGCCAGCTTTTTGCGTGTAAAACCTCAACATATAAAGTACGTCCAGATCTTGACCGGTGAGTTCACCACTATTGCCTTTGATCTGCTTTGTCTGCACTCCGTCTTCAAATGGAGAGTCTGAGGCTAGCTGAAAATCCAAACTCTCGATCGCGTATCGGGACACGCGGCCGCTACCGAACTCGTTGAACACAAGATTTTTATACACCGCTCGCTGTTGAGAGCTTTCGATGGACTGCGTAAAGGTAACCTCGGGGGCAGAGATTTTCTTCGCAGTGAAGCTTTTGAGGCGTTCCATTGCGGTTAGATCATTTTTGCCGAGGAAAATCTCCGCGAGCGCACCGGCATGGATTTCGGCATCCTCAATGGTCGCTTGCGCTACCGTAACCTTCCCCATCCGTGTATCGACTTCAACGCCGCTGATATCGAGCATGCCATTCAGAAAAAGGAATTTAGGTCTTCCGTCGACCGCAGAGATGCGTACAGTGGTGCCGTCTGGGACTGGCAATGTCACATTGCGAAGGTGAATGTTCCCAAAGAAATCAAATTTGGCAGACTCTGCTGTTCCGCCACTGCGGGTGATTGCATCGCTGACCTTCTGTTCAATCAAAATCTTAACGCCAGCGGCGCCGATCCCTACCATAATGACGACAATTGCCGCCCAAATTATCCAGCGGCTCTTGCCATCTCTCTGCTTTGTCTTTTCCAAGACGTTAATCCTCTCACGGTATGGAATTGATCATACGCGCCGTTTAGGCGCTGCGTTTAGTGAGTAAGTTGATTGGCAATTCTACCTATCCTGCATCCTCGAACGCTATCTCGGGCATAGTTTAGATACCTTCGTCCCCAGAGAGAACAGATCCCGAAAGCGTTTAAGCTCTCTGGTCGATGCTTTAGCGACGCGCACCTCCACCAGTGGAAACCCTCTGGAACACAAACTCAAACGGCCCTATAGCGCTACTTTTTTGATAGCGCAACAGCTACAATTATTATAATTTCGACGGATTGGAATAAATTGCGCCGAGATCTGCCTGCCAACACAAAGGCTGAAGAGCGCATCCAGCCCAATTGAGGATAAGCGGATTCTCATGACGCCACAGGCCAATTTCGAGATTGCGATCATAAATTATTCGCAACGAGTTAAATCAATTTTGCCACAGACGGGCACAATTCAAGCGTTGACGGGTACTACTCAACGTTTGCGCTCCTCGTGGCAAAGATTGAATATTTTTGGGCGCATAGAGAAGTCGCGCAATGGTCGATCCATGCGGATCCACCAAAGAGGGACAAAAATATGATTACACTTGAGTGCGCCGCAGTGACAAGAAACTAATTGCGTTGAAAACGGAGCAATCCAATAAACACAGGCCCGATGACTGGTTGAACTACAGAAGATGTCGCGCAGCAATCGAACCCTCAGTTATGAAGATGAACTCCGAGAGATTCTGAGCCAGCGTGGTCTTGGATCTTTTATGAACGATACAAAATGGCGAAAACTCTGTGCGGGCATCGCGGATCTGCCATTTCCACCCGGGTATCAGGTAAAAATCCTGAACACGTCACCATACCCGTCGGAATTCGAATACTCGCCCGCATATTTCGGCGATTGGGGAGGTACGCCCGAAGCCAGGATGGGACTTCATATTGAATGGATCAAGATCGCCCCGAGATTTGAGCGTCACATCGGCGCACTTATAAGTCCGGCAATAGATGACTGCGCCGACGAATTGCGTGCATTGCTGCGCCGGGTTCGCTGCCAGTTTGTCGAACGGGATGGTTACTTCACTGTGTACGGCCACGCTACTGGCATCTCTTTTGACTGAAGGAGACATAGTCTGCAGCGTTGGATGTCAAACAGTTCCGGTTCGCCACAGGATAATGAAAATAGGATCTCAGGCCAAAATGGGTCGCGGAGTTTGTGGGTGCCGCGACGTACCAACACACTGAGAGAAGGAAGAGAGTTCCATAATTATGGTTATGCGATCTTTAGAGACAACAATTTGTATCATGATTTCAATGTCTTCACTCACCTCTCAAAGAAAGGATTCCCCGCATGCAACACTGGCTAGACAAACTGACCGACCTTACCGTCCTCAAAGGGGGACTTGAAACCTTTGAGCTGGCTCTGGCAGACTTCGCTCGCCGGAATGGATTTGTTGGTTACGCATACCTCAATCTCGAGCCAAACCATACTTATTCAGTTTCCAGCTATCGAGAGGAATGGAAAGCGAAATACTCTGAAAAAAAGTTTCTCACGCTTGATCCGGTCGTAAAGCGTGCGAAATCCTTGAAACGGCTTTTTGTCTGGTCAGGACAGCAGGATATCACTCGGCTTTCGAAAGCCGAGCGTTCGTTTTATGCACAAGCAGATGATTTTGGCCTCCGATCTGGTATCACGATACCTGTGAAGACGGCATACGGTTCGATGGCGATGTTCACTCTTGCCTCGGATACACGCACGATCGATTTAGAGCGTGAAATCGACCCGGTGTTTGCGGGAACAGCAGTCGCACAGTTGCATACGCGCATCGCTTCATTGCCAATGCCTCCAAGCGCGGAAGATCATGCTTATCTCGAACCCAGTGAAGCGACCTATCTTCGATGGATTGCCATCGGTAAATCTCCGGAAGACGTTGCAGCGTTAGAAGGTGTCAAATACAACAGTGTCCGAGTGAAGCTGGCCTCAACCAAAAAGCGTTTCAACGTGCATACCATAGCACATCTGATGGCCGTGGTGGTCCGACTGAAGCTGATTTGAAAATCAGTTTATTGACACCCTTGGAACGTAGCCGAGAACTGCAACCAATGTAGCCACGATGGTCATTTGCGCGTGCATCTCAATGGCGGCTTCGATGTAGCGGACGTGCTGGTCACCGCCGGTCATTTTTCCGCATTTGTAATTTTCAGGTAGGGCTTGGAAGAGATTATCGGCCTCTTCGACCAACGTCCTATGTCTATGGATAGCGGCGCTTGTCATAGCTTCGAGCTCTGCCAACGGCAGTCCCTTTGTTAGTCCAACGACAGCTCTTAGCTCTACGGGTTCATTCGAGGTTGACGAGTCGAGTTTCATTTCAGTTCCAACCTTGTATTCGTGCATTCTCATTCCGGTAATGACAACTGACATTGCCTGCCTTGGAATCCCGCATCATGTAGTTTCCTCGACGCGGCAGAGTTGAGATCCATCACACTGTAATGTAACAATCGATGATCAAACCGCCTTATTGCGACATTATCTGGAATAGCGCCCCCTCGTTTCTTGCCGTAATGGGAGCTATAAAGCGCTGCTTCGCTTATACCACTATTGCCAGCGAAAAGATGAATCTCATACCTCGTTCCTGGGACCATCTTTGCATTTACCAGATTAGCGACATCAGCCTTAAGAAGAAAGTTGATGTGCAACATCCCTACCTCCTGCCCTGTTCCGCTGCGAGCACACATATCATGAGCGCGGTTTCGTAAGACTTCTTGAACGAAGGAACCGGTAGAAACTCAAAACGAGAATGGAAATTGTAGGCCCCTGTGAAGAAATTAGGGGTCGGCAAGCCGCGCGCCGATAGGACTGCCCCATCCGTTCCGCCACGCATCGGTATAACCTTTTTTTCGATACCCAGCTTTTCGAGCGCAACGAACAGCAGTTCCTGCGAGCGGTTGTCAGTTTGAAGATAGTCCCCAATATTGTGATAGGTATCGGTCACTGTGTATTGGATCGAGCCAGTTGGGTATTTTGCTCTTATGATGTCTGCAACTTCACCGATCCGTTGTTTGCGTTTTTCGAATTCTGTCTTTTCAAAATCTCGGATCATGACGGTGAGACGAGCTTCACTGTCATTGGCCACAAGACCCTTGAACCAGAAATAACCTTCTTTCTTTTCGGTGCACTCTGGTGTCTGGCTGCGGTCAAAATGCGTGATAAAATCGAGAGCCATCAGCAGCGGGTTGACCAGCACACCCTTTGAAGACATTGGGTGAGCGCTGACACCTGTGAGGACGATCTCGCCGGACGCGGCATTAAAATTCTCAACAACGACCTCACCGAGTTCGCAGCAATCAATCGTATAGGCGAAATCGGATGGAAACCGGCTAAGATCGAGGGCCTTCGCACCACGCAGACCTATCTCTTCATCCGGCACAAATGCAACGACGACATCACCATGGGCATCAATCGGACCTAACCGCGCGACCAATGTCATGATGACCGATATGGCGGCCTTGTTATCGGCACCAAGCACACTCGTTCCGTCGCTGACGATAATATCCTGATCCTGCCAGGCGAGAATTTCTGGATGCTCGTCGATCCGTAGCCAGATGTCATCTTTGTGATTGAGGCATAGATCCTTACCATCGAACCGTTTGATCTGCGGCCTGATGACTGGAGAGAGGCCAACATCGACTGTGTCGAGATGGGCGATGAAGCCGACGCGCGGTGCGTTCGCAACGTTGCCACGTTTTACGCCCGTCACGATGCCCTGCCCGTCGACCGCGACATTATCCACGCCCAATTCGCGCAGTTCCTCGGCAAGCAAATGAGCGAGTTGCAATTGGCCAGATGTCGATGGCAAACTGGTCGAAGCAGCGTCGCTCTGGCTTTCTATCGCAACGTAACGGAAAAACCGCTCGATGAGTTCATCGCGGATACCTTCGTCGCCGTGTTCCAAAGAGTACATGAGCATCTTCCGATATTAATAGCGTAGCCTGGAGCTTGGCCAGCTATGGATGCGTGGATCGATAGAACTGCCTAAACACGCAACAGCCCTACTCCGTCTACCAGTTCGATTTCAGCGCCAAGTCTAGCCGACTGCGCCTTGAACCTGATTAAAATCTTCTGCGCACTTTCTCCGGTGACGAGGTGAGGTACTAATCGACTTTCAAGTGACTTTTCCTTCAGTGCATCTTCGCCGCCGATGAGCACAGGGTAGAATTTAATGTCCGTCAGATTGTTGTCGCTTCCATAAGTGCAAATACCGACAACGCTTTCCCAAACCTCACGCGCGTGCCATGTCGATTTTTCAGACCGGACATGGAAAATGAAGTTACCGAGGCTGTAGAAAATCGGGCGGCGGCGATAGATTTCTACAGGTTGCAAAACAGGAGCGCCGTGACTGACAAACATCGCAGCACCCGCGTCGATGCATTGTCTTGCAACAGCGCCAACCCAATCTGGCACCTCATACCAATCGGAGGCCCAGTGGTGGTGGTGAAGATAAGCCACGACAAGGCAACCGTCATGGGAGGCGGCTGCAATTGCTCTTAGGTTTTTCTCGATGTCGTTTCCATCGACCGTAACATTCCTGCCGAAGCTTTCAGATTTTTTGAATATCGCCCGTCCGATCGCCAACTCGTCATATGCATCCACTAACCTCGGATCATCCGGCTGGCTGTCGTTGGTAAGATCTATAGATGTGTAACCCACCCTGTCCCTGATAGAACGCAGCGCCTCAAAGGCAGACTGATCTACCTTAATCACTTGTGATAGTTTGAGGCGGTTGACGCCTGGTCGTGCTGGCCGGTGTTCATGCGCGTCGGCGGCGTACATAAAGTCGGGGCCGGGGCCGCCATCCATTGCAACCAGAGCTAAACGCTTCTGCTTGAAAATCCCACGAGAAGCTTGTGATGCCTCGCAATCATCGCGTCCCAGACCAGCATGCAGAAATCCACGCTTTTCGACCTCTTCAATGGTTGAAAGAACGCCAGAAGGACCAAGATCAAATGCGTGATTATTAGAAAGCGACAATGCCCCAAACCCGGTATCGCGAAGAGCATCTAGAACGAATGGCTCGCTGCAACCGAAAAAAGAGCCTTTAAGAGGCCATCCTCCGTGGCTTCCGATGATCGTTCCCTCAAAATTCGTGAACGACATATCAGCATTCCGAAGTAGCGTCTGAATAGCCTTAAAAGCTGGTATGTCGATGTTGCGAGTGTCGTACTTGATAAGCGATTGGCCCGTAACGGCCAAAGTAAATCTGTCAGTCATAAGTCACCTGTTGTCGCGGACGACGCCGCCAATATCTGAAACGCTGTTTTTCAACGCCAACCCGCTACCGCGGACCGATCCGCCCTCAACTCGCGAAGCGGGCGGGACGAGCGTCTATCAATGTGCGGGTGTACGGATTAGATGAGTGCGAGAAGACGGCATCGCACGGTCCAGCGTCTTCTACCTGTCCGTCCTTGAAGATCATGACGGAACTGCAGAGCTGCTGGACAACGGCAAGATCATGAGAAATAAAAACCATAGTTATTCCCTCCTCTGTGATCGTCCTTTTCAACAGCTTGACAATGTCTGCCTGTACCGACACGTCGAGTGCCGATGTCGGCTCGTCGGCGACAACAATTTGAGGCTTTGCCAACAGCGCCCGGGCAATACACACGCGTTGCTTCTGGCCGCCGGACAACTGGTGGGGATAACGGGACAGAACCGCCGTCGGCAGCCCAAGCCGCTCCATCATAGTTGCTATTTCAATTGACGCTGCATTAGTGGGCGTACTCGCGCTAAAACGAATGCTCTCTTTTAGAGTTTCACCGATGCGAATTCTTGGATTAAGTGATGCCGCGGGATCCTGAAAGATCATTTGGACACGACCAAGCAGTCCGCTTTTGGATCCCGTCTTTGTCGCGTTGAACTGTTTGCCATCTAGGGTGATGGTCCCTGCCGATGCCGTTTCCAAGCCAGCAAGGATACGGCCGATCGTCGTCTTGCCGCTACCGCTCTCACCAACAATGCCGGTGATCTCACCGCGCGGTAATTTCAGGCTGACATTGTGAAGCGCATACTTCGACGCGGCCTGCCCTCGCCGCAACGGCCACGGAAGTCTTCCCGAAAAAAAGGATTTCGTAATGCCATCTGCAACGAGATACGTGGTTTTCTCACGGATTTTTCCAACAGGGCCACAAGCACCGTCATCCAGGTTTGTATCCACACTCGACACACGCAACCTTGGAACCGCGGCGAGTAGGCTGCGGGTATAGTCATGTTTCGGCGCATCGAGAATAATTGCAGTGTCATCCTGCTCCACGACCTGCCCTTTTCGCATCACTAGAACGCGGTCGGTGACTTCGGACACCACGCCCATGTCGTGGGTGACAAGGATGATTGAGACGCCTGTCTCATCAACGAGTGTTCTAAGGAGCTTGAGAATCTGCTTCTGAACTGTCGCATCCAGAGCAGATGTCGGCTCGTCAGCAACGATGATGTCGGGAGACCCTGCCAAGGCAATCGCGATCACAGCTCGCTGCCGTTGCCCACCGGAAAATTGATGGGGATAATGATTGTACCTTCGATCCGACTCGGGGATTCCAACTCTGTCCAGAAGTTCTATTGCGCGGGCGCGCGCATCACGTCGGGATATGGATTTATCGTGGGCGAGAATTGTCTCTTCAACCTGGCCACCCACACACATTAGTGGATCAAGCGAGGCGGTATGATCCTGAAAGATGGCCGATATCCTGTGCCCTCGACTGGATTGATCTCCCGTTCTGTCGGCGGAAATGAGCATGCCATCAAGCTGCATCGTTCCCGACACCTGTCGCATTCCACGGGATAGAAAACCGAGTACGGCGTTGCCCAGCGTGGACTTCCCCGCACCCGACTCTCCAATGACCCCAAGGATTTCGCCGCGCCTTAGCTCAAAGGTTACGGCATTAAGTATCGTAGTTGACCCAGCGGCGGACTGATGGTCCAAGCCAAGATTCTGCACCTGAAGCAACGGAGGTGTTTCAGATTTGATTGTCATATTGCGTTGCTCCCGGGATCGAGACGACGGCGAACATCCTCACCGACAAAGTTGATGCTGGCGATTAGCCCGAAAAGGGCAACACCTGGAAAGAGACTGATCCAATACTGACCGGTCAGGAGATACTGAAAGCCGTTGGCCACTGTTGAACCAAGGGATGGACGGTCGATCGGCACGCCCAGACCAAGGAATGACAGCGTCGCTTCAAGCGCGACGGCGTGGCCGATCTCCATCGGTACTAGTGTCACGGCCGGCGCAATGCAGTTGGGCAAGAGATGCCGAAAGATAACTCTCAATGTCGGCAGTCGCATCAGGCGCGTCGCGTCCATGTACGGCTTGTTCGTCTCGGTGAGTGCCACACTACGGACCAGCCGCGCATAAGTCGCCCACTGCGCGATCACCAGCGCCAGAATGATGCGGTCGACACCGGGACCGAGCGTGACAATCGCAATCAGAGCGACCAGGATTGTCGGTAGGCTGAGTTGGAGGTCGACGAGCCGCATGATTGCGACGTCGACCCACCTGCCAAAATAGGCTGCACTGACGCCCGCAGTCAGCCCGATGAATGCGGCGATTGCAGAACTGGAGATAGAGACGAGCAGGCTAATGCGTAAGCCATAAAGGATTGTGCTAACGAGGTCCCGGCCAAGACCGTCTGTTCCCATCCAATAGGTGTATCCACCGCTCCCGACGGTTCCAGGTGGCGACGACGCATCCCATCCATAGATCTGTAGGGGATCATAAGGGTTCTGCGACGCGATTAACGGTGCAGCAACGGCTGCGAGAATAAAGGTTACAAGCAGGATTTTTGACATTGTCACACCCTGCCCCAAGGCGCGGGTGTTGAAACGCCTGTTCAGCGCCTGAAAAATGTGAGTTTTCATTTCGATGTACCTTCATGAAGACAAACGCACGCGCGGATCGAGCACGGCGTAGTAGAGATCGACGAGGGCATTGAGAGCGACGAAGGCAACCGCAATGAAGGTCAGTGTCGCCATGACCACAGGCCGGTCGAGTAACTGGATGGAGTCAATCAGCAACTTGCCGACACCAGGCCAGGAGAAGATCGATTCCACCACCACAGCAAAAGCCAGCATACCCCCGAACTGCAATCCGATGATCGTAACGACCGGCACACTGATGTTGGGTAGCGTGTGCCGCAGAAGTATTCTGCGTTGCGACAGTCCCTTGGCCCGGCAAAAGCGTGTAAAATCTTGAGTCTCCACCTCAATCGTGCCTGATCGGGTCAGACGTGCGATCAACGCAATGTTGGGGATAGCAAGTGCAAGCACGGGGAGCACCATGTGCCAAAGACCGTCTTTGGTCAGCGAACTCCACTCGAGCCCGAATGCGGCTGTGGTCGCCCCTCGCCCGCCGGCAGGAAACCAACCCGTCAGGATGGCACCGATCAGGATCAACATCATGCTGAGCCAGAAAGACGGAATGCTCAGCGCAAAAACGCTGCCTTGTAGGACAGTCCTATCGAGCGCAGTTCCAGTGCTGCGTCCAGAAACCAGGCCCATACCCACGCCGCCGATAGTCGCGATCAGCATGGAAACACATGCCAATTCCAGCGTTGCAGGAAGTCGGCTCATAACAAGTTCAAAAGCTGGTAGATGGTAAATGTAGGAGGTCCCGAAATTGCCGCGCAGCACGTTTCCAATGAAGACTCCGTACTGGTGCCAAATTGGCTGGTCCAGTCCGAGCGCAATCGTCGCACGTCTGATATCGTCAGGCGTTGCCGTTTCGATATTGACGATGTTGAACACCGGGTTGCCGACACTGTGAAGCCCGATAAAACCAATTAGCGACATGGCGAAAAGCAAAAGCAAAGCCTGTGATAGCCTCGCAGATATGACGGAAATCATCCCCATGATCCTACTCCGTCGCTGGCAGCGTTTGCATCGCCGTCGTCCAACCACGCGGGTGCATCTGGTATGAGGCAACATGCGGGCCATAACCGACGATGTGATGGAAGTGATAAAGCGGAATGATCGGTTGATCCGGCATTACCAACTCAGTCGCTTCGGCAAGCGCCTTGTTACGCTCCGGTCCCTCTTCGATGCTTTCGGCCTTGCCGAGCATCTCGTCAAACGCTGGATTACGATAATGACCGAAGTTAAGCGCGCCGGTTCCTGTATCCTTATTCGGCGACGCAAGAAGCGCACGTAGAATGACATCTACCGCCTCACCCGACGTGCCGCCGTACCAGAGCGCATAATCACCGGCCGCTCGCTTGGTATTGAAGACTGAGAACGGCGAAGCGGTTGGCTGAACGATCACTCCGATACGCGCCCAACTCTGGGCGATGGCCTGGAGGCTCTCGGCATCGCCAGGATAGCGACCGGCTGGCCCCGCAAGAACGACGTTGAAGCCGTCAGGGAAACCAGCTTTAACCAGAAGTGCTTTTGCCGTATCGTAGTCCGGTGCTGCCGGCAATAAATTTGCAGACGTCCCAGGCAATCCGTTGGGAAAAATCTGAGAGGCGGCGGTGCCGTAGCCGGCTAGAATTTTTTCGACAATGACGCCACGATCCGTTGCCATGCCAAGAGCGCGCCGCACCAGTGGGTTTCTGAACGGGTTTGATATTGGTGCGCCGGACTTGTCGGTTACGCCCGGCAGGGTCTCCTTTTCCGTGTCAAACTGCAGGAAATTAATGCGGGCGGCACCAACGCTAGCGATTTTCGGCCCACGTTTCGTCAGCGACGCCACGTCTCGTGCCGGTACGGCATCGGCGACATCAACATCGCCTGTGGTGAGCGCCGCAACCCTTGCCGCTGGACTTTCCATGACCCGGAACGACACCGTTGGCCACGCGGGTTTTTCACCCCAGTAATCATCATTTTTTACGAGACGCAGCGTTTCGCCGGAACTCCAGCTATCAAACTTGTAAGGGCCTGTGCCAACTGAAGCCCTCGCAGCATTGAGTTCCTCAGTTGTCTGAAACCCCTCTGCGGGCTTGTTCATGACGAAAATTGAAGAAAGCAACAGGGGCAAATTTGGTACTCGCCCGTTGGTTTCGAACACCACTGTCATCGGATCGGGAGCAGAAATTGCATTTATGCCTTTGACGTATGTACGAAATCCACCGCTCGGCGATTGAAGAAAATCACGGATCCTTTCGATCGAATAGATCACGTCTTCTGCCGTGAATGGCGAGCCATCATGAAAGCGGACATTCTCGCGAAGCCGGAATTGCCACTGATTGTCTGACGTCATAGTCCATGACAGAGCAAGGCCTGGCGCTAACGCAAGATGTTCATCCTGATAGACCAACCGCTCATAGATATGAGACAGTAAAGAGGTGTTCTCATTGAGGTTTGCATAATGGGGATCAAGCGTCATCAGCTTGTAAGATGTCGCGATGCGGAGCGAGTCTTGCGCCTGCGCTGACGCGGTACAGGCAAGCGTGATCGAGGTCATCAAAGCGGAAAAGACGAGCGTACGAATGCGAGTTCTTGGCATCAAGAGTTCCCTTTTTTGGATCATTCGCAGCCCAAGAGAGCGCAGTGGACAGACACCACCACGTGAATCCACCCAGAGATGGTGGCTACGAACATCAGGTTTGCGTTCAAGAAAGGTCAGCGATACAAGGAGGATCGCGTGGCCAGAGATATTCGAGCCCGGTTGGGGCGTTCTGTAACCTGCCGAACATGAGAGGAGCCTTGGCCATCATGCCGCTGAACGGACCCTCCTCGGATGCCCAGAACGTTGGCAAGAAACAGCAATTCCCTGTCATGTCACTTCGGAAACTTTGGTTTCCTAAGCGAGGCCGATTATTCGCCATAAATTCAGGAGGCTCAAATCGGATAGGCCACGAATGGACACTACGTAAAGGCAGAGCTTTGATCTGAGGCCGGCGTTCGTTCAGCTTTGCGAAACGACCTTCCCTCGTCCATTGCGAGCAACAATCGGCTCTGCGCAGCGGGTTAAAGATGGACGCCAAAAGCATACGCGACGCTGCAAAAGTCCAGACCGTCAAGAAATGGATTTCTCCCCCAGTGACGGTAGACAAAGTTCTGCTATTATCGGAATCAGCCATGATCCGAGCTCCTAACAGCTTGGCAGTGGTTAGATCGGTCAGGTGTTGACGCACCTCACCGATCGTTAGCGTGTTTATTTCCTACATAATGATAGATGTCAATCAGAAAGTTTGCCTTGATTAACGAGAATCTTACAATCGAGCAGTGCCGTGGGGCACGCGCAATGCTGGGCTGGAGCCAAGCTCAACTTGCCGCGGAGGCAAACCTCTCTCGTCAGACAGTCGCTGACTTCGAAAGAGGGGCGCACGTTCCGATAAGCAACAATATCGCGAGTATTACTGCGGCTTTTCAAAAAGCCGGAATTGAGCTCATCCCGGAAAACGGCGGTGGCGCAGGAATTCGGTTTAAAAAATCTACAGGTTAGTCCGCCGGGCAGCGTGGCCAGTACCAAAGCGCCCTGATGGTGTTTGCATTTTAGAATGCAAAACAGAAGCTGAGCGCTCATTGTTGGTGCGGGATTTGTGGTGCTTAGACAAAAGAATAAGTCGCCCGTTAGAAAGATTGGCTTTTTCCTTTTGACGCCCATCGGAGTTCTGGCCACCATGTTGCCAGAACTTCGCTCGCCATGTATCAAGCTGGCCATGATTTGCAAAAATCAAAAGGTAGCTTTCATCACGGGAATACCCGGAGGAAATTTCAAAAACGCGGCATCAGAATTCATACGCAGGAAATCAATCGAAATCGATGAAAGCCAAAGTGAAACATCAGCATGCATCGAATTGGCGACGTTGGAGTTCCAAGAAAAAACCACATCAGACGCGAGAAAGACAACAGTCGGTTTCGCTGAAGCAATAGAAGAATTGAGCAAAGCTGAAAATGACTCCATGGTCGAGTGTCGCGCTGTAAAGTCCAAGTTCTACAAAGGGCGGATCATTGTAGATAAAGATAGCCAATCAATCGTTGGTATGGTTCTCATAAAAAACGAACAGGGGGAACCGTGGGTAACTCCACCGAAGTGGGGACGGGTCATGAAATGCTGAGACAATTCAACGGCTGCCGTTCATAGACTAACCTGTCCCAGAGCAGCATTTCCGATGTCTTTTTTCTCTCATGGGCTAGACTAGAAAGCAACGATCCAGTGCCAAGCACATACCACGCCCGTATTGGTAGGTCAAAAAATTGAAAGACAGCCTGAAAAAGGCGCCGTAAAAATGAACAAGAACTGAGGTCCAAAAACATCAATCCACGCCAGCGGATTTGATGCATGTGAGTAGGAATGGTGCGCTAGACACCTACAGCTTAATAACACCGGAACTTGTTTATTATGCATGTTAGTCAAATAGCCAACATAAATAAAATGCGCCCATCTCAGCGCTATTGGTATTTTATAAGGAAAATTGTAGACTTTGAAGAAGTCTGGACGTTGAAAGGCGATAGTGGTTGGCTGACTGTGAGAGATCTCACTAGTGGTGGGTTAGGCGCTCCGTTTTGGCCGGAACTGGATTTTGCATTAGAATGCGCGGAGGGAGAGTGGGAAGGTGCAACTCCTGAGAGAATTGCTTTGGGGACTTTCAAAGAGAAATGGATCCCAAGACTAAAAAACGATGGAATTTTTATTTCTGTATTCCCCATCCAATCAGGGAAAACCATAAACCGATGCCCTCAAAAATTGCTGTTGGACGTTAAATCAGAAATCCGACGTTATGAATATCGTTAGGCTGGCTTTTCGCTAAAATAGCTCTTTCGACAACAAGTCTTCAATAATTGATAGAGACATTCGACGAGGATCTGCGACTTTTAATGCAAATCAGCGTCGATAAATTTTCTGCATTCACGCGGTTGACTATATAGAAGCGAATGGAAGCACTCCAACAAAATAGCCATCGAATCCCCTCAACTGCGCAAAATTCCTTATGGCGTTAGCATTTTTTTAGCTCTGTCTGGAAACTCATTATTGAGAAATGCAAACAATAGCGCTGAGAAACTGTCACTAACAGTACATACTTCGCCTAAGCAAAAATCTCCAAACGGAAAAACGACCCAATGACTTTTTTGCTCAGAAAAATCGAAAGCGACGAAAGCATCGTCCGTAGTTCCTACCACGATTAGCTTATCGTGCATGTGATTATGAAACCCATAGCCTATGTTAAGGTCATCTAAGTTATCCAGTTGCCAGATTGTGAGGTATACTTTTCCAATTTTCCCTTCACCGCCGTTAGCATACTTGAAAAACTCAAGGCAATCACCTGGCAGTTTTTGAAACAGACCTTCTGCCGGTCCAAACCTCAGTGGCGGCCTGAGATGCCAATTGGCTGGCATGCTCTCAAGCAACTCTCTCATTCTATACATTTATAGCTCACGGTCTTTTCAAGAGTATTTGTTTGCCGGTATCTGCCCAAGACCCAAGCCAGTCATTTCTGACAGATTGTGTCTTGATATTCGGGGCTCGCAATCTACTTTTCTATTCCTCAATTGAAGTTCGTGTGTTTGTACCATCAAACGCTGCAGATATTGACCTGCGCGTCTCGACTAGGAGGGATCAAAATATGCGCCATGAAATCGATAACAAACACTTGGATTATTTCAAGAAATTAATAGAGGGCAATGGAGTTCCGTCGTTCCAGATCTATTTCAAGAAAAATCAAGACGCTCTTCGCGAGCAACTGCCACGAGCTCAATTTCTAAGATTGAAGTTTAATTCGATCGATGAAATTCAGCGAATCCTGCTTGCTGCCGGTATACAATACCAACCCAACATAATAGCGGTGAAAACGGAAAATTATCTGATGAATTTCCACCCTGACGTATTGGATGAAAATGGGAAAATAAAGCCGTCCCATCGACATACCATCCTCAACGGCGCGGTAAAACATTTTGGTACGGACAACCAAGCTGCTGAGCGGGCCCTGCGAGAGTTCATTGGACATCCAGATAATTACAACACAGAAAAATCAATCGCTCGAATGGAGGATGTCGAGAGTTTGGCCGAGTTAGAGTTGAAATATGGATCCGAAGAATTAGGCGTATTTTTATTGCGTAATCTTGCCACAATCAAGCGTCAGTTCTCGGAAACCGATCACGTCGTAATCAGGGCGAGAGAGATTTTGGCTCGACATACTCAATCCCAAGAAAACTCCTGAAAAACAAACAAATCTCAACCTGACTTAAAAAGGAAGCCAGCGCGCAGCCTACCTTCGACTAAACGGCCCGATCAATTCTGCCGACGGTAAACCATAATCTGGCAGAAAAAGAATTTATACTAATGCAATACATACACAGATAATGTGTGAACGTTCAAAAGGAAATGAACGCTAATAATATTGTGTGCACAACTTTGTTGCCACAATTAAAAAATGTGCACCGGAATCACAGAGAAGCTACACTTTTACTATATCGAGCTATGTCGCGAATCAATATGGAAGAATGCATTTGTCCATATCTTTGATCGATGCGGACCTTAAGAATAAATTCCTTGCCTTTTCGTAGTCCACCGGTTGCAATGAACGCTTCCAAGCATATAAAATATTAAAAAGACCGCATGCTGGCTTTAACTTCAACGCTATTGTTTCTATAAATAGGAGATCATATTCTAGATCGACCATGCGAGTTATATTTTCATCCCATTCGTCCACCGGTTCGGTTGAGCTGCCTATAATAGCTTCGCACACAGAAAATGAGGGGCCATACCTTCTTTCTTTTTCAGTTTCGCGTAACGTTTGTATCAGTTCATCGTTTAAGGTGATTTGCACATGCCTTTGTAAAGATTCTATCCATACTTTTATTCTTTCAACGTCGTGACCTCCGTCGGTTTCAAATGAATGCCCCTTTTCAAGTCTACTGATATATCTTTGAGGAATATCTGTGTTGATTCTGTGAGTTTTTGAAAAATTTCAAACCTAAATTTCCGCTCATTGATTGTAGTTTTTGAGCAATTTTCAAAAACTTTTTGAGCTTTGTTGTGTGATATCAGTATCCTTCGCGCCTTTGTGATAAGGCTATTTTGTTCTGTTACTGTAATGTTCGGGAGTAATGCGCTAATGGTGCATTTTAAACTGAGTAAAACTGTCAGATCAAAAACGTTTCCAGACATCTCACGCTCCAGATTCGATGAGGTGTCCTTACAGTATATGTTTATCGCGACAAAAAGAACCTGCAGAAGGGCACAACAGTATTGTGCAAACGATTTATGAAAATATCCTCCTCAAGTCTCCAATTTCTCTGCCCAATCGACTAACGTCTCGTCATCTGGATTTCCTAGATTTTTGTAGACATTTGAGTAGTAATACTCTGACCCCACGATCAATCGGATTTCGTCAAAAGTGGCATTGGTTTTTTTGAAACCATTGCTGATGGGTAGGGAGAATGCAATCACGCCTCCCCCAGTGCCATCTATTGTCCCAGAAAGTTTCCTATCGACGATTTCTGCAATCCTGGAAATTTTCTCTGCGCCCGGGTTTTCCAGATACCCGGGTTTTCCAGATAGATGTGAATGCAGAAATTGCCACCATGCGTCAATAATCGAGCCTCACCTTCTCTGTTCAGAGAAATGAGATCATTTTTTGCGAGCCCTAAGGCCAATCCGGGTGACGCGAGCAACCGATAAGCTCCATCATCTAGCCGTCTTGCTGGTAGTTCCTCATGAACCGGGCCATTGGCGTTATGACCCGCAAGAACTTGAATGATTGAAAACTTCTCTTCCATATGACGCTCCGCAACTCCCTATTTCTACGCATGATGCGCCACTGTTTGATGACGGCTATTTTCTATCGCTCCCACGCCAAAAAAATTCGAGCTGCGCCGACGCAAATCGAGAAAAGTCTTGGCCTCGAGCCTCCAACTTGATGGATCATCCTCGTCATGCTATGCAATCAGTAGCGATCAAATTGATAGTTTTTCGGTATTTTTGTCCATTTAGCGCCTTAAGTTTATCGGCGATTTTGTTGGGATAAGTTAGAAATCGCCGAGTAAATCAAGGTGCCGTCGACAAAAAAATCGCATCAAACGGATGATAATCGTGGGCCCTAAATAAACAATCGAATCCTATTTGAGCAGAATGCACGAGTGGGAAAAAGGCCGCTATGCAAAAACTAAGCATATCAATTACAGAAGCGGTGAAATTGAATTCAGGGAAGCAGTAGACCTCCATTCCAGAAACGAATTAGAAAACATATTGCAGATAAGGCGGACGTGATTTGCGAATCGAGGAATGGCGCTCCACTCGGCTCTTCAATAAAGTACACATTAATTGCGGAGGAACAGCTTTGGAAGATTCATACCGTTTCTTCAAGTCTAGACAAAAAAATATGGAGAAAAAATCACGGCCTTTGAGCGGCATCTGATCAGTGCGAGCGGTAGGCTCCTTTCCATGACATGTCGGAGGCAGCATACGAGCCAAAAGGAGAGAATTTAGCAACTATGATTAAATTGCCTTCATTCGCCGCCACCGCGACCCAAGTTGATTGTGATGAGTCCATCACCCTTGACGAGCTTACGCTTTTTGCCACGCCTGAAACATTTCGCGCCTTAGGACTGTTTTTCATCAATGCGGCGCTGGATCTGGATTTGCACAGTAAGGACCACATCCATTTGCAAGACAGTATTGAGAACTTTTCAACGGATGAACACTGCGACATAATCTTGGTCAACAAGAAAATCGTTACGGCAAACTGACGGAAAGAAGGGTTTCCGGCCGCGCCCGATATCCAAATAATAAGGCGTTGCTGCATTTTTGTAAAATGGTGCATGCATGTGTTGAGCACTGGTATGCAGCGGCTATTGACGCGCGGGCCAATTTAGGATTGTGGAAGAGATCACTTCACATGCCGTTCGCTCTAGAGATACAACATGTCAATTAAGGCCGCAGTTGAGAAAATAATACCAGAGGGTGCTCGGTGGCTTTTCCGAGACCGAACGTTCTCAAACTGTATGGCCGTAGGAGCTCTACTTCTAAGCCCGAGCATATGGGAAAAGGCTTTAGAATTTATCATGTGGACA
The DNA here is from genome assembly GCF_033957765.2 of Agrobacterium sp. rho-13.3. Taxonomy (NCBI): domain Bacteria; kingdom Pseudomonadati; phylum Pseudomonadota; class Alphaproteobacteria; order Hyphomicrobiales; family Rhizobiaceae; genus Agrobacterium; species Agrobacterium sp. rho-13.3. Next base: position 277,664 of record NZ_CP192776.1, on the reverse strand, counting down.
GTCGGCAAAAATCAGCCCGCATCGATCACGGGAGCAACGAATTCTTCCGACCTTGCAGGTTATGTGGGCTTCATGGTGATACTTTTTGCAATAGGCTATCGCATTTGGATGAATCAAAAGACGGCCGACCAGAAAATATCCAATTTACAAAGGCTGCTTTTGAAGAATCCGCCGCGGAGTGAGGGCGCTCTTCAACACGATACAATGGAAGCATTCGGAGCGATTGCTTCAGCGACGGCAATCCGGGCGCTGTTGAGGCATCGGGATGATCGGAGGGGGCTTTTGCTAGATTATAGCAAGGGTGCCGTTCATCTTGAATGGAACGGAGTTTGGTTTCAGATGAAGAACCGTTATTTTTCTATGCAAAAGAAAGGTTATTGGGGCCTTATTATCTTCAATGCCCTCATGATACCTGCGTGTTTGACCTTCTTCCTTATCGCTCTCTATCAGTACATTAATAATCTGGTCGGAATTTTAGGGCCGCTAATGTGGGGTTCCCTCGCTGGTATGCTACTTTGGGCGGTCCGGGCATATGTACTGGACGTTGCTGGCTACTACGCTGCTGAGCGTGTCGCGCAACGCGGCCCAACTCCCGGATCACAGCGAATCTCAAGACAGCCTTAAGCAATCAAACCCTATTAAATTCGACGCAGCTTTTCTTCGCCTTCCTTTTTTTGGTTTACGGAGGTTGGTCAGATTTTAGCGGGTAGCGGTTACTTAGGTCCTTGTAGCCATATGTGACCATGAGTCCATATCTCACGGCTTTTGGCCAGCGCGCGCAAATGACGAAGTGTCATACCAGACATCCTCGTAGCCTTCATCATCCAAAATGAATTTATACCCAGGGGGCAAAGCAAGATACTTACCCAATTCCGGCAATCGTTCTAAGACGTGAAAGCCATGCACAGAGTAGAAGAAGCCATCATCATCGGAATACTCCCCTCCCCAAAAATACCATCCTGACGTATCATCGGTTGGTCGGACTCGAACGCCATAGATTGGCTGATGGCTCAAGGAGTCAAGATTGACCCCGACATGCATAGCCGGGTCAAATGCCAACGGGCTGCAATTGTGCTTTTTGCAAATCTCAGATTGCTCATCATCGATAGTATTTCTCACAGCAGTACTCATTCAAAATTGAAAAATAACCAAATTCAATTACTTGCCAGCGCAGACTACATAAAAAATCCCTTTTTCATGTGGTTCCACCTTTCCGGGCGAATGGAAATCCTTGTTCTTTGCAAACAGTGAAAGTTTCTCGAAGTGCGGGTGCATTGCCGTCGACAGATGATGGCCGTTTTTGATATAGCCTGAATGACTATTCAGGAAATAGATATCGCTAGACGCCTAGCTGTGAGTGGTAGTTTTGAAGAGTTGAGAAGCGGTACTCTTTGAGGATAAATTTATCACCCTTAACAACTGCTTTTACGTATTTATCGACATACTTCTTGAAATCTTTGATTATCTTGTGCTCGTGCTCGTTGATGAGCTTGAACTCTTCTGCGGAGTCGAGTTTGATGTCTCTGCTGATGTCTTTATCTTCGAAAATGAGGAGGCACTTGGAGTAATCAAGGCCGCAGTCGTTGATCGTAGGAAAGCCTTGCTTGTGCCGTAGGTGCGTCCTGAGCGGTATCGCAAAGCGTAAACCATTGACCTCGATAACAACGATCGCGTGGGGGCGACTCTTGTCCATCGCCTCGATCGTGGGGTGCTCTGTTAGATAATCATAACGCAGCAGGACAAAACGCATATCGAACTCGTTAGGGCATGAAAAAAGGGGCCTGAGCCCCTTCCTTCATCTTCACTTTGGGTCTTCAGTTTTTTACGTGGGGCGAACCCTACCACCACATCTTCACTTTGGGTCTTCAGTTTTTTACGTGGGGCGAACCCTACCACCACATCACGGACCTATATCTATGTCTCGGTGCCCCGCATGTCAAGGCCGGCAATTTTGGAAGTCCGTGCGAGCGAGCATGGAGACAATGTAGCCAACTTTTGCACTAAAATCCACAGCTAAGACGTGAACACCTCACACACTCGCGGCTACGAAATGAGACGTGTTAACCACCGATACTCAGGTACCCAAGGCTTAAAGCGCAACGATCAGCTTCATGAAGACAGTGAGGAAAGAGGCGATAGTTTGTGGGGCGTCTTATCAAATTTCTGATCGAAATTTATTGATAACCCGCGGCCCCAAGTCCGCTGAATTCATCTCGACGGTCTTCGGAATCTACCAGTCTCGTTTAACAAATGGCTCACTGGATTACTGCGGCCCTTAAACACTTCGAGAGAACAGTAACCCTCAGTTTTGCAGGGCATGGAATTAGCCCGATAGCTTCCAAAAGCTATAGTGGACACATCAAAACCAGCAGATTGACCCGATATGCTCGCGCATGGCCAAACCAATCCAATGAATCAGCAATGCTTTAAGATTGCTGAGCGGTATGCCATTTTCTGTTTCGCAAAACGCAGTTTACAAGCTTACATTCCAATGACGCATGCCCCTCCCGTCAACCCGGCGCCTGCGGCAGTCAGCAGCAGTTTCTCTCCGGCGATAAAGGGGGAGACCTGGTGAGCAAGCGATAGGGAGAGGGGAATCGTCGCAGAGGAGGAGTTTCCATAGGCCTCGATTGTGCGGACAGTTTTTTCGGGTGCAAGGCCGAGGTTACTGGAAACAGCATCAAAGATCCGGGCATTGGCCTGATGCGGAATGAACCGGTGCACATCCATAATGTCTACATCCCCATGGTTCAGCGCCCGGCGGGCACAATCACTCATTAACCGGACCGCCTGTGTGAACATTTCACGCCCGTCGCGCATCGTCATCAGGCAATCATCTACGACCATATCAGCGGTAAAGGGACGAGTGCTGCCGCCTGCAGGGATTGTGATCAAATTGTAACGGCTGCCGTCTGAGGCAAGATCAACGCCCAGCAATCCCGTGTCATCATCGAGAGATGGCATGAGGACAACCGCTCCGGCCGCGTCGGCGAACAGGACAGAGCTTGACCGCTCGGCGGGGTTGATCCGGCGGCTGAGAATATTGGCAGCAACCACCAGTACGGGCCGCCCCTGCGTGCGCACGAAACCATCGGCGAGCGTCAAGGCATAAAGGAAGCCGGAACAGGCCCCGGCGAGATCGACCGCACCGGAATTGGCCAATCCAAGATGATGGGCTAGCAGCGGCGCAGACGGTGGAAGCAGATGATCTGGTGTCGAGGTGGCAAGCAGCGTCAGTGCTATATCGGCATGGGCGACCCCAGCATTACCGATCGCCGCCTCCCCCGCCTTTGCCGCAAGCGCAGACAGCGTATCGTCGGGCCCGGCCCAATAGCGCCGCCTGATGCCGGTCCGGCGTTCGATCCAGCCTGGCTCAAGCGCCAGCCTCGCCTCAATCTCGGCATTTTCGACACATCGCCCCGGCACGCTATGGCCAAAACCTGCAAGGTGCGAGGAACGGACGCGCCTCATAGTCGTCCAGCCATGAAACAAGCTGCAGCGTCGTCCATCGCATCGTAGGCGCAATCGAGCTCTGCTGCTGTTACGCAATACGGCGGCATCATATAGATGATATTTCCGAGCGGCCGGATCAGCAGTTGTCTCTCGCGGAAGAATGCCCTGAGCTTCGGTCCGACGTCCGCCAGATATCCGGCCCCCGGGACCGTGAGATCGAGGGCAGTAATCGTGCCGATCTGGCGAACATTGCGAAATCGAGGATCAGCCTGAAAGCGAGCCAGCCTCCTCTTTTGCATGGACCCGAGCTCACGAATGCGTTCGCGCACCGGTTCGTTCTCCCAAACAGCCAGATTGGCGACGGCGGCGGCGCAGGCAATCGGATTGGCAGTGTAGGAACTGGAGTGGAAAAACGTCTTGCGGCGATCGCTCGACAGATGCGCCTGAAATATTTCGGCCGTACATAAGGTGGCAGCGAGCGGCAGCGCACCTCCCGTTAGACCTTTAGACGTGCACAGGATATCAGGTGACACGCCTGCCTGTTCGCAAGCAAATACGCTGCCGGTGCGGCCCCAGCCGGTCATCACCTCATCGGCAATGAGCAGGCTACCATACCTTTCGGCGATACGTTTCAGCTCGGACAGGACTTGCTGTGAATAGATGAGCATGCCGCCCGCCCCTAGGATCAACGGCTCGATCAGCAGCGCCGCGACATCGCCGGATGCGCAAAACCGCTCGAAGGCATCCAGCGTGTCCTGCTCATGGCCAGCTTGCGGAAACGGCAGGCGGTCGACGCCGAACAACATCGGCTCATAGGCTGCGTTGAAGACGCCACGTTCGCCGGCCGACATCGTTCCGATCGTGTCGCCGTGATAGCTGTGTTCCAGAACGCAGATCCGCTGGCGCGGGGTGCCGCAATTGTGGAAGAAGCCGAGCGCCATCTTCAGGGCGACTTCGACGCAGGTCGATCCGCTGTCGGAATAAAACACATGCGCAAGCCCCGGCGGGGCAATCCGCAAAAGGCCGTGCGCCAGTTCCTCTGCCGGTTCGTGGGTATACTCAGCAAAAATGATCTGATCGTAGCGGTCGCATGCGGCCTGAATGGCCGCAATGATCGCTGGATGGCGGTGGCCATGCGTGATCACCCACCAGGATGAGATGGCATCGAAAATGCGCGCGCCGCCGTCATCGATCAGGCAGGCGCCGTCGGTCTCCACGATCCGCCGCATCGCCGGCTCCAGTGCATGCTGGGTGAAGGGGTGCCAGACGGGTGAGTTCATAGCGTGCTCTCGGTGAACAAGGATAGCGGAAAGTTTTCATGGAAGGCGTGGCCCAGGCTTTCCGGCGTCAACGGATCGAGCCGCGGCAGGCGGCCGAGGATGCGCACCTGCCCCATCGCCGCGATGATCCGTTGGGTTTCTGTCTGCTCATCACCGATGAATGCCACTCCGAAAACCGCAATGGCACGGTGGCGCAGCATTTCGAGCGACAGCAGCGTGTGGTTGATGGTGCCGAGCCCGGTGCGGGCGCAGAGGATTACCGGGAACTGCCAGCGTGCGAAGACATCGGCAAATACCTCTGTTTCCGTAAGCGGCACCAGCAAGCCGCCAGCACCCTCGATCACGAGCGGCGCGTCCGTGGACGGCGGCGTCAATTGCTCGGTATCGATCGTTACATGATCGATCCGGGCAGCTAGATGCGGCGAAGCGGGCGTCCGCAAACGGTAGGTCTCGGGAAGGATCCGATGCGGCGGCAGTCGGCCGAGTCGGTGGACGGCTTGGCTGTCGGTTTCCCCATCCAACCCCGATTGCACGGGTTTCCAGTAATATCCGCCAAGCGCAGCGGCGAGGGCAGCGGAAAAGATCGTTTTTCCAATGCCGGTATCTGTGCCCGTTACCACGAAGCGTATCATGGTTTTTCCTCAGTGATAATGGTGGCCAACCGGGTGAACATGCGGGATATCGTTGACCGATCGACATTCAGCGTGATGGCGATCCGCAACCTTGCAGTGCCTTTCGGCACCGTCGGCGGCCGGATGGCGCGGATATCGAAGCCTTCGGCACGCATGCGCGCGGCAATCCGCACGGCTCGGCCATTATCTCCGATCAGCACCGGCAGGATCTGTGATCCGCTGCCTGTGACGCCGAGCTTTGCCGTCAGTTCACTATTGGCAAAGCCGCACAACACATCGAAATCGCTACGGCGCTGCGGCTCGTCGACCAGCATCGCTACGGCTTGGCGAACGGCTGCCGCCATCAAGGGTGATGGCGCGGTCGAATAGATGAAGCCGCGTGCCCGGTTGACGAGAAAGTCGCAAAGTACTGCACTGGCGCCAAGCAGCGCTCCAGAAACTCCCAACGCCTTGCCGCAGGTATGCAGTACGATGACGTTGGTACGGTTTTTCAGTTCCGCTGCAAAACCGCGGCCATCCTGACCGAACACGCCGGTCGCATGCGCCTCGTCGATCACCAGAAAACCGTCATGCATTTCGGCCACTGCAGCAAGATCCGTCAGTGGCGCGCGGTCCCCATCCATAGAATAGAGACTTTCAACGGCAATCCAGGGATGACCCGTTCCACCATCCGCCCGCCACTTCCGGATCGCCTCCTCAACGGATGAGGCATCGTTATGTGCGGCGGCCACCGCCTTAGCCTTGCCGGCGTTAATGCCCTCATGCGCACTGGCATGCACCAGTGCATCATAGACGATGAGATCCCCCCGTTGCGGCAGGGTGGAGAACAGGGCAGCGTTGGCGGCGTAACCACTGCCGAAATAGAGCACGCGCTCGGCTGCAAAGAACGCGGCTGCCTCCGCCTCCAGCGCCTCGTGCTCCGGATGATTGCCGCGCAGAAGCCGGGAGCCGCCGGCACCGGCCGGTACGCCGCGCTGAACGGCGGATGAAATCGCTGCCGCAAGCCGCGCCGATCCGGCCAGCGCCAGATAATCGTTGGAACTGAAATCGGCACCGGCCCGGTCGATCAGGATACGCCGCCTACCCTTTCGCTCAAGGCCCGCCAGCGTGGCTTCGTAGCGAGCAAGACCTGGAGCCATCATTGCGACAGGTCCATCGGTTTCAGCCCAAGGCGGCGGAACAGGGCGGTGTCATGGTCCTCGCCCGGATTATCCGCGGTCAACAGCGTATCGCCGGAAAAGATCGAATTGGCGCCGGCGAAGAAACAGAGCGCCTGCATTTCGTCGCTCATCTGAGTGCGGCCGGCCGAAAGCCGCACATGCGCGCGGGGCATCAAGATGCGAGCAAGCGCAATGGTCCTGACAAATTCGATCGGATCGACCGGTTCGGCATTGGCAAGCCGTGATCCCGGGATCGGGATGAGCATGTTGATCGGCACGCTTTCAGGCGGCTCCGGCAGATTGGCGAGGGTGACCAGCATGGAGATGCGATCATCCTTCGTTTCCCCCATGCCTAGAATGCCGCCGGCGCAGACCTTCATTCCGGCATCGCGGACGTTAGCGAGGGTATCCAGACGGTCGGCAAAGGTACGGGTGGTGATGACCTGCGGATAGAATTCCTCCGACGTATCGATGTTGTGATTGTAATAATCGAGCCCGGCCTCGGCCAACGTTCCGGCCTGCTGCGGCGTCAGCATGCCAAGCGTCATGCAGGTTTCCAGTCCGAGCGCCTTGACGCCTGCCACCATGTCCACCAGCGTGCCCATGTCGCGATCCTTGGGGCTGCGCCAGGCGGCCCCCATGCAATAGCGACTGGCCCCGTCGGCCTTGGCCTTGCGGGCCTCGGCCAGCACCTTTTCAACCATCATCAGTCTAGAAGCCTTAAGCCCCGTCGGCGAGCGCGCCGACTGGCTGCAATAGCCACAGTCCTCTGCACATCCGCCCGTCTTGATCGACAAAAGCCGGCTGATCTGGACAGCATTAGGATCGAAATTTTCGCGGTGAACCGACTGCGCCTGATATAGCAGATCATTGAATGGAGAATTATAGATTTTGTTCGCATCTTCAATTGACATGCGGGCCGCGTAGGCGGCGATTTCGTATCGTATTTCACTGTCCACATATGAATTCTCTCCGAAATCATTCACATTTTCGATTCTCGACATCCGCTCTCCATTTGATAGATTACTTATACTTATTATCTATAATTCCTTGAAGCGCAGAAAATCGCAAGTGCCTTTTCAAAATTTTGGCGGATAAATTGGAGCTTTGCGCGATTTGACGCTTTCGCAATATGATCACGAAAACAGAATTTGGAGACAATCAGCCGACGAACGCTCAGGCGTTGGAGATCGCGCCAGACGCACTGCGGAAGGTTTTTTGGTCGACCCACCGCACGTGGCGCTCTAGGACGGGAGCAGCGTTTTCAATATTTCCTTGCCGCAGAAATGCCAGGATGGTGCGATGATCATGATCGGTGCGCACTTCCCATTCCGAACGCCAGCTAGCGAAGAGAAAACGCGCGCTGGCCGCATGCAAATCGCCGATGGTGGCCAAAAGTCGCGGCATACCACATGGCGTGAGAAGCAGAGTGTGAAAGCGCCGATTGGCTTCCTCCCAAGAGCGGACATCCTTCGAATTGTCGCCTGCGATCGTGGCCTCCTCAGCCTGATCGAGGATGGAAGCCGTTAGATGCGGTGCCGCATGGCGAAGGGCAAGGACCTCAAGTGCGGCCCTCATCTGCGCCACTTCGCGCACCTCCTGGAAATCGAAGGAGGCGACCCGAACGCCACGACGCGGCTCGCTGACCGCTAGGCCTTGCGCCTCGAGTCGGCGAAAGGCTTCCCGCACTGGGACATGGCTGGTTCCAAACTCCTCAGCAATATGATCTTGCCGCAACCTTGCTCCGGCATCCAATTGCCCAGTCACGATCCTGTCCGCAAGGATGCGGCTGATGCGGCTGGCAATTGTATCGTCAGTAGCTGAGGTCATGTTTGATAGATAATTTGCTGGAGCGGCCCTGTCGAGGGCGAGATTGCATTCATTGTATTGCTGTCTACCTTCGGTTCCGATTAGGGAAGAAAGCAGAAGATTTTACTGGGGTGTCTACTCATAATGACCTAATCCAGATACGCAGGACGATGAGTTTCACCGCCGCTAGAAAATTTTGTGGGTCCTTGTCATGGCGGGTCGCAATTCCTCTGAACTGCTGAGCCTGTTGGAGAACAGCTCTTTAAAGTTACGCTGGCGATAGACTCAGGAACTGAAAAAGCTTTCCTTGCGGTTTCGCTTTGCTGGAATCTGGCCCAGGCTTGTTTTTCATTTCCGAAGTCTCGAAGAGTTTTCATATCATAAGACCTCTCCGCCACCAGAATGGTACCTTTTCCGATATCCTCAGAATCGGCTCCACCATGTTTCTGTCGTGTGCTTGTCTTGGGGGCAGGTCGACACCAATTGGAGTGCCTTCTGCATCGACGAGTGCGCGGTTCTTCGTGGTGACGCCGCCACGCGAACGTCCCATGCAGCCATAGTATTGATCCCTTTTTCCCGTGACCGCATGCTGATGACACGGACACAGGAGCTGTCGATCATGACCATTTCGCCGTCGAAGGCCCTTGAGACGTCTTCCAGCACATGGTCTCACACACCAGCTTTTCGCAAACGGGCAAAACGATTGTAGCAGGTTGTGTGGGGCCGTAGCGTCCAGGGACATCAGCCCAGGGCGAGCCTGTGCCAGATCTCCACAAGAAGACGTTGATCATCCGTGGGTCGTAAACACGGGGACGCCGCGAGGCTTGTTGAGAAGAAGTGGCTGGATAGTTCTTCATTCGAAATCAGTCACGTCAAACCGAAGACTGGTCATCTGAAGCCTCCAAATTGATGCCTCAGTGAATCAAAGTCGCACCCTTATGTGACCCCCGTTTCTGAGTGTACGGCCTATTCCGGCAGGGGTGGCGAGACGATCGTCGCCCAGTCTTGAAATACCTCAAGAATCGATCGAAGGTGAAGAGGACCTCCAACGCCGTGGAAAACGTTATCCTGCGTCCAGCACGTCCACCAGTCAGCTTCATGTTCGTATTTGTGCGTGAGCCTTTCGAGCGTCCGCCCATCACAATCGGTCCCGGCCAGATCGATCTTCACCGACCACCCAGGAGTATCGACCGTGCTGATCGACGGCCCGAAGCCGTGTTCCCAATCCCCGTCACACTGCGCTTTATACCAGCGCGAAAACCAGTCTAAAACATCCATTTGAACAGGCTACCTTAATCGCATTCGACTGGAAAGAAGCTGCAACAACTGCCAGCTTAAGATCCCATGTTTATGACTTCACAACCTATGAATCATGACGTCCGCCCAAATCGCCTAGATTACCAAACAGAAAATTGTGATTTAGCCAGAGTCGTTAGAAATTATCGTTTCTCACAAAAAACACGTTAATTCTCTTTTTCGAAATATTCGTATCGAAACTATAATATTCTGGAGGGGAAAAATCCCCTTCCTCCAAGAATTTTTCAATTTTAAACAGTGCGTGTTCAATTGCATCTTTCGATAAATTGATATCAATACAACTTCCTCGAAAATTCAGAACATCATTATTCTCGGACGAATGCGATAAATCTATCCACGCCTGCGATGAATTTATTCTAAATGTTCTAATTGCCTCCAACTTTCTTTTAACATTGCATCGTTGGATTTCTTTTAAATTTTCAGCGAAATGTAATGCACTATCTATTCCAAACGCGATGGATAATTCTTGTTTACTAAATGGGCCCAACCAAAAGTTTATCATTTACACCTCATCGGCAGCACTATTATTTAAATCCCGACAAACCGACCGCAACCTTTTAGATAAAGTAACGAAGCAATCCTAGAAATATTTATGCAATTGTGCCGGAGATATCAGCACACGAAAGACGTCCAGAATGACAAAAATAGCAAATTTTTTCGTCTGTCACAATGTGAAGGCCGTTCTTGGAGTGTTGTCGGTCCGCGCTGCTTTCGTGGAGTTGTTCACCGACAGAAAATTCGAGATCAATATGATGTCCGGAAGATCAGGAAAAATTAAAGCTGTGAAGTCCATCACATCAAAACAGACCTCATTCGAGGGTAGTTTTTCGTTACTATTCGTCGAACCCCATCACCAAGAAAATCCCTCCGAAAAATGGGATTTCCTTTGTTTTCATGATGACGCTGAAGGAACCGTATGCATCGGAGACGCAAGTTCCAAAGACAAAGATCTCGCAAAATGGTCTGCAGATATACTGAAAAAACTAGGTCGCAACGGCGTAGCGTCCGATTACGCGTACGCATACCGCGAAACAATCCCGTTTGGACAAGCTTATTCTGTCGGGGTATTCGCTGAGGATGATTTGCATCCTATCACGGATTTCGCAACAGCAGAGGAGATTAGCTTATGGCTAAAAAACGGTCGTTTTGATGCTCAACACAAAAAAATTAGGGACGTATTTAGAATCAATATGTTCTCGGATTCACTTTACAAAAATATTGCAGAATTTTGCGGAAACACATCAATTTACGTCACCAAATCAGAAGACCTAATTCATCCCATGCATATCATGGAATGTTCACTACTAGAGAGAAACGAGGTGAGAATGATTCTAAAATCAAAGGGAGTTTTAATCGCCGCGCCATCTGTTTTACCCAGCAGTCAAATATGAAGGTATGCAATCAAATGCCAAGTTGAAGCAAGCCAAACACAAGTTTTCGAACTGCGGACAATGAAAGTTCGCGGCCAAGATGATCAACCAGAAACTGCTCTACAGAAATTGTCTTGAGCGTCGGACAAAAATGCCACCAACATTTCAATCCGGCTTGCAAGAGATCACTACTTCGAGCGACATTTATTATTAAGACGTATGAGACGCTATTTTCGGTCAACGGCAAAGCAAAATGGTCAAATCTGCCATTGACCACAACGCCAAACAAATCAGCGCCTTACGACTCAGACAAAATACGAAGCCCTGCGCGGATCGACTATTGAATAGCTTGCTTTTTCTATGAGTTCGTCAAACTTCTCTAATCCTTGATTATCAATAACATCGACCTCGTCACCGGTGATCGGAATTACCCAAAGAACAGGAACAGGTTCGTCGCCTACCTTGATATTCTCAAGAATTTCATTTTCACCCCGCAACTCGTCAATAAGCAGACCTTTTGCTTTCCATTCGCTTGGTGCAATCTTGCTTTCTGGCATCACAAGTGGGGCTGTGGTGGTTTCCGAATTCTTCATATGGTGAGCAATCAGATCGACCATATAGTTCAGAACCCTGTCGCGAGACGACCCACCCAAATCAGGTGTAAGTGCAAGCATCCATTCAGCCCCTACCGTCTCACCGGACGACCGACGTGCGACTGACAATCCTATTGTCGAAAATCTTGAGACGTTAAAATTATTTCCCGCCGGAAAATAGTAAACCTCTACGTACGTATTATTTTTCGAGTTCGAGGCTATCAATCGATATTCAGGCATGCCCCACTCATGCATATAGAATCCCAAAATGATGCTTCGCCTAACATCAAATGAGAACTTTTCATCTCTTGAGGACCATTCAAGGTTGGCTTCAGCGTTCATCTTTGCGCCTAGATTAGTTGATTGAGATTCAGGCTCTATATCCCTTCTGCGCGCCGATAGCAGCCAAAAGCCGCAGCATACCACATGGGGTGAGAGCGCCGATTGGCTCCCTCGCAAGAGCGGACATCCTTCGAATTGTCGCCCGCGACTGTGGGTTCCAACGCTTGATCGAAAATGAAAGCAGTCAGTTACGCTGCCGCATGGCGAAGGGGTAAGGCCCTCATCTGCGCCACCTCGCGCACGTCCTAGAGATCGAAGGACGCCACCACGCAATTCGATGACCGCGAAGCCCTGCGCCTCGAGCCGGCGACAAGATGCATTTTTCTTCAGAACAACATCCTGCTGTTTGACAGCTACCATCGTATTGGCTTGCTTAGCGTTTCCCAAAAAATCCAGCGGAATAGCTCACGCCTCGGGTGATAACCGCGCTCACGACCGGGTTCGGCTTCAGTAAACGGGTCTAGCACATGCAGCACACCTGATGCACTGGCTACCGCAACACGCCCGCTGACAGGATCAAAATCAAAGCCGCGCAGTGCCGAGCCCAAAAGGTGGGTAAATACCGGCTTGCCGCCACTGAGTGGTGCGGCATGCAACCACCCGGCTCCGCCAATCATAGCCACTGCTTCGTTAAGACCAAAATTTGAGCCTGGTAGTTGCGTCATGCCATAGGCACGCAGGTAATCATCACAGACGGCGGGCTCCTCCTGATCGGGAAGCGCGTCCAAGTTACAGCAGACGGTGACACCGCTTGAACCGTAACGCGAGTTTGACAACACCTTACCGGAATCATCTGTGAAGCGGATGTAGTAAGGGTAATCGCTGCGTGCCACGATACGACCCACCGGCTCTATGGTCGTTTCAGTTACCCGATCCACATAATGCCCCGGCCACGCATCCTGCCACCCATAGGCCACATGTCGCCCATCTGGCGACAGAGCCACGTGGCTGGCATCAATTCCAAGAGGCCCCCCGAATTTCGCTTTCATCTCAGCAAAGCTACCAAAGTAGACTGGACAATCTTCTGTCCCGACGTTGTGCACACCATCGCCGGTGATTTCCTCGCTGCCGTCATCTTCCTCATCTCCATCATCCGCGTCGCGGCGTGGTGCCAACAATGTCCATGCACCATCGCGTATGAACCAGATGCCAAACTCGTCGCTAGCCAGAACAATGCTGCAGCCATCATCCGCGATTTCAAGGCTGCGCACGGTCGCCGGATCGACAACAATGTCTTCCGGCCACGGAATAACCTGAGGTGAGGTCGTATCGAAGCCAGCTGAGATGGCGAGCCCCTTGTCGGTGGCCATGGCGAACCACCGCCGATTACGAGAGATGCTGAACATAAACGCACCGACGATTGGCGTAGCCTGGTCGCCATCGATGTGCAAAACTTCGTTACCACAACGCACGAGGAAGCTCTCTGGCGCAAGAATGACGACCGCATGAAGGCCAACATCGCCCATATGCGACACGAAAGGTTGATGAGCAGGATCATACCGCACACGTGCCTGCTGCCAGTCACCTACCTCGTTCAACGCAACAATCTCCTCGAGGACAGCGTCCGCAAACTCTTCAGTTCGCTCATCGTCGGAAAAGTCATCGTCCACATCCTCGCCGCGGTCGATAATCGACTCTAATGCAGCACAGACGCTCTCGGCCTTACTGCGGCCAATGTGATTCCATTCATCGTCGCTGAAACTAGCTCCGCGCCCCACGGCGGCTGCGGGCCCGGTGTGAAACAGACTTGTCATGATATTGCGCAGGAATCTCAATTATGCCCTCGTTAAAAAAGTGACCTGAACAACCGCTGATATTCTTACCCAACTTGCCCGCTCCGCTGCGCAGCAGAAGCAATGCTCTTAGCCATTGTTATCTCTCAACGCGTTAGCAACGTCGGTCAAAGTCGCGGCCTCGCCCCCGAGACCATAGAATGCATAGGGATTGAGAAACTGACGTCCCCAAAAATATGCCCGTTCAATTTCGCCCATATCGACCTCGCTGCACACGGATCGCCATTCGGAACCGATCCTGCGCAACTGGTGCCCAACAATTTCGATTGCAGTGCTCTTGTCAAGATGAAAATGATGTGCCGCGTCAAGGCAGACGGCGATCTGGCTGCTCCGCCACTGTCCTGATATTAGCATGGCCTGGCTTGCTTCCTGGCCTGTTCTACCTTGCGGGCATATGTCGTAGGCGGGCGTCAGCGCTAGTTCGGAGCCGTCCCAGAAAGCAGCATGGTTTCGGGCATGGTCATCGATATTGCCGACCAGAATATTGAAGACAAGCCGGGAAAACAATTCGCGCAGGGTGTTCGTGACATTAGAGAAGCGAAGTCTGATTTTCTCGGCCAAGTCTTCATAACTTGCATAGCGCGCCTGCATCTCGTCAAGCTCGAGGATTGTTAGTGCTGAAACCATGGAATGTCTCAGCCAGCCGCCATCGAGCGCGGTACGGTCAAACCTTGAGACCAGAAGGACATCTTTTCCGGACGATCTGACCATCTTCACCGGCGCGACGTTTATGCCACATAGTGCCGCGAGCCGCATTGCAACATATTCGCCCTTCACGATGTTGAAGGTATCCCCGCTACTGGAGAATTTTGCGATGAACTTTTGCTCTCCATCCTCAATAAGCGCCTTTGGCCGCGCCCCACCGATGGAACTGCCGTGATGGAGGGCTTGATCGAGTTCAGGGCTGAGAGGAAGGTTCTTCTCCACGCGCTCAGCAGCGGCGATGAGATGTTCGAGCGGCGCGGCTTTCGCATTGCGGGCTCTGTATGTCGCAGCGGATGCCTGGAAATCGAGTGCGCCAATGCGGTCGGAACCTGATTGCAACAGAAAGGTCAATTCGTCGAGGTCCTGTCCATCGAGCTTGTCGCCTTTCAATCCGAACGTACGGTTCAGAATGACCCGTCGCCCCCAAGCATCTGGAGATGCATCGCGGATAGAACTCGACATGACCAAACTATTGAGTGGCCTTTGCTCATTTGAGTTTAAAGGCAACTCTGGAAGATAGATCGGGATAGCTTTGTCGTTGTTTAAGTAAGAGCGACCGTAGACGAACCGATATTCCGCATCATTCGCAAAAAGGCGCCCAGCCACAATGGGTGCCGTTTGTCCTGGAAGCCAAATCCATACATAAGCTTCCGTGGCAGGTTTTTCTTTTCTAGAAATCATTGTCTACGGCCTTGGGTTGCGACGGCCGAGCGTATTTCGGAAGAAGAGCCAGCCGCTTGCGTGCCTCGTCATCACGAAAGGTAATCCCTCGCAGATCATCGTCAAAAAGGCGAATGCCCAGGATCGTGCATGCCTCAAACGCTACACCGAGTTCTACTTTGGGATCACCCTGCTCCATCCGATGAAGTGTTCCGCGCGTTATCCCGATCCGTTCGGCTAGATCCGCGGCAGTCATCTTTCTTGTTTTGCGTTCAAGATGGATGAGGTTGCCGACCAGCTGGGCAGCAGCAAGGGTGTAGCGCGCGTAACTTCTTTTCTTACTAGTCATTATGATTGCTCCATCGGACATATAATATCAATATGATCTCTGCATCGGTCATAATCAAGCACAGAACACATTTCAGCTATAAGTACAAAAGAATACTAAATGCGCGATGGATAAATCATATCATCCCTATGTGAGTTTTTCACTGAACATATAATCGATTCGGCGAATATCGGTTCTTTCTCTGCGAAAACACAATTCGTCGCTCCACAGAGAGCGGCCTGTTTCAGCAATCAAGTCTTCTCATCATGATCATTTCCTCAACCGTTATCGTATTTTCCAAGAACCCATTGGGGATACGCGCGATTTCTGAAAAGCCCTGATTCCGGTAGAACCGTATCGCAACCGAATTGGCCGCACTGACGGAAAGTTCGATTTGCGTGACCCCCTGCTGGCGCGCATGGTCGAAGACCGAGCGCAATAGCTTTTTTGCGACACCAGTCCCGCGAGAACTTTCACGAACATAGACCATCACAAGGGTGGCTCGGTGCGCCATTTTCGCCGGGCGAAACCGTAACATTCCCATCAGACCGACAGGCTCCGCGTTGTTGAAGGCGACAAAAACGGGATCGCTTAGCCTTTGCCGCCAATCTTCATCGGCCAATGTTTCCCAGTCTTCAGATTTGCTGGCGAATGAGGCTGGCTCGCACCGCAATGCTTCCAGCCGGATAAGCTTGAACACCTCGATTTCCTCAGGGGAGATACATCTGATCGACAGTTGCCCAGCTTCCATGATGGCTCCAAATATAATTGGCTTTCTTCGCGTTACCCTATTTCGAAGTGTCCAACACTTTTCCGAGAACCATCTTTTCGCGTGGCCCACAGTGGCTCTTCACAGTACATCTGCGGGAACTAGGCCCACTGCCATTCTGCGGTTCCTCTGTGAATCGTCCCGTTCTTGATATGAGCAGACATATGCGCCCAGATCGGATCAGAGGTGAAGCTGCTTAAGTCACCGGCGCATTGCATCAGGAATGCGTCACCATAATTGGCTGCTGCATTCGCAAGCGATCCATTGTTCTCGAGTTCCAGAAATGGTTGGCTATCCTTCGGACGCAAGACGCGATGGCCCCACATCCCCGGCAATTGATCGGCCCGCATTGCTTGTAAGAGTTCGAAATCGCCTGAAGCTTCAAGTGCGCCTGCAACGAGATGGCGCATGAGCGGATAATATACAGCCTGACGACATCCACCAAGAACGCGAACGCCTGGGAGAATCGAGATCACCAAAAATGTCATAAGAAGGTTTGGCACCAGTTTGCGTTGGCGCAAACAGGCTGCGATGTTTTCAGGATCGAACCGGGCATCAAAGTTTAATGAGGGACCTCCTTTAAGAGAGCCCTCATCCAACCGAAGCGGAAAAATCCTGCCGTCTTGAAGGCCCCAGAAGAAGTCTGTCGTCTGCCTTATCCATCCAGCCCACGGTCCACTGTTCAATTTGTCCATCGCGTGAAGGATACTTTGCGGAAACAATCCGCATCCGGTGAAGTGAGACGACAGCCACGATGCCGGGTCTTCAAAATGATCGGCCACGAGATCGGCAACATCAATGTCGTCGAATTGCAAAAGTCGCTGAGCCGGACACGAAAATCGCTGCCACAATATCTGATTGGCAGCCTTGATCGCTTCGGCTGCAGACGAAAACGACGTGTCGGGCAGCATACCTTTTAATCGCGCCACCTTCGGAGTGATGGATTTATCGCTCTTGGGGATCGACAATTCAAACCGAACGGATCCATTGAAACCACAAATGCTAGAAGGATCCATGCGGCTTCGTGACAGACCGAAAACATTGACGACGTCGTCGCCCAGCTTAAGCCATCCCGGACCCTTCTTCGACTTCTCGGTAAATTTCACCGTCGAACAGCTGTAACAAATATTCCAACGGAGAGAGTGGGCTGTCAGTCCAAGAACGCTGAAAAGGTGCGTATAAAAAGCATCCGGCTCGACCAGCAAATGACAGTGCGGGCCGGTCTGTAGGACCGGCGCGCCGGCAATTTGCTGGCTGGCTTGTCTCGCGTCTTCCTCACTGGCTCCCATCGTAAGCACATTGCGTGCGATAAATTGCTGGAGCCGATACATCGCGTCTTCTCGCGTGGAACATCGCCCTTTGACAAAGCCGCGGTAGACGGCATATGCGTAGTCGGTCAGGGGTCGTTCCCAAAAAACGGCAAGGTCCGGCATAAGGAAGGATAGCGTCTGCCTCACTTCCTCAGCACTCAGATGACCATGACTCGAACGCGCCAGGTTCTCACTCATTCTCGCCACTCCTGCTGACCGACTTAAGGTCCAGCTTTCACGGCGGCCGACTTGGGAGCACGCCACGTCCAGTCTGAAGGCAACGGACTGTGCTCGTCGTCGAGCAGGACGTACGGAAGCAGTTCGTAGCAAAACTCCGGGGCTATCGCTGGCTTTATCATCGTCGTGATGAGATCACAGATGGCCTGATGAGAGTTGGATGAGACTATGGTGTAAAAATTGCCACTATTCCAAGTGACGACGCTGTACCTGAAATAAGACCGAAGGGCAGATCGCGACGTTTCGAGGTCCACCTGGAAGTCCACCATCGTATCCAGAACCTCGCGCTTCTTCTCGATGATCTGGTTTGCAGAGAAATACTTCGCCTTGAATGCCCCGTCCTTCTGGATCTCGCGCTTCAAATACGTGCCTGCGTCTGGGTGCCGGAGCTTTTGAACCTGTATCAGAACCCCATTTTCTCTAATCCGGGGCGCGATAAACCCTGTTTGATTTTCTCTATCACGCCCGTACATCTGAAACGTTGTGTCTTCAAGCAGCACATCGTATCCATCACGGAAAGGCTGAAGGGTTTTATCCGTCTCATAGCGCAGGTCGTCCAGTTCGAAAAACGGCCCGAGATAGAAGCTGGCATGCGGACTCCCCTGATTGGCAAAAAAGGAGACGCGATTGCCATTTGTGGGACTGCAATTGATCGATTTTACAAGCCCATCACCAAGTGCCGCCAGCGTTCTTGCAAGCGTGCCTGCGCCAGCACCCAAGGTGTAGATCGTCGCGATGCGACCGTTTCTGGTCCAAGCTTTTTGAGCAAATGAGAAAATTGCGCTTCCAAGACGGCATTCTTCTTCAAGCCTGTACGGAATGCTCGCAAAATAATGGGCGTCGAAATGTCCCCAAAGGGTTTGTTGGGTTCCCCAAAATGTCATGCAGTCGAGATCATGTGATAGAAGATCGAAATCCGGCACTGGCTTACCCAGATCCGGCATGCCGCCCAACCCACTGGCAGTGGTTTCAAAGAAGCTTGCGAACAAATTGACACGCGGCGCTTTTTTCCAAGCCTCTACGATTGCGCTATCTACCATTTTGCGATCCTCGTCATCATCCAAATCAAGCGCGGCCAGCCCAGACAAATTGCTCGGGACGGTTTCACTGCGAACCCTGTTACGGTTTGCAAAGGCGAGTTTTCTGCGAGTTGATTTGCATAGGAGTGATCTACACCAGGATTGGATGCAATCTATCGATATCAACAGATTGACTTGCAACCAAAGGTTAACGCTACGACCGAGTTCAAGTGAATGCCGATGGTCGTGGCTCACGTCTGAATTTTTTCGTGAAAACTTGCTTTGGCTATCGCTTCATAAATTGTCGCGGCTTGGAGTTTGCGCCGAGCTAAACCGAGGTATAGGCGCACCGCGCTTTCAGACACCTCCAAATTCGAGGCTATTTGCTTGGGCACGAGGCCTGTAGCAACTAGCTGGAGACACTCCTGTTCGCGCTTGGAAAGTGTGCGGTGCGCGCCATGTTTTCTCAAACCCGACACCGCGGCGACTTTCTCGTGCAGATAGAGGGATAGGATCTGGAGGTCGTGGTCGCTTGACGCGCGAAGTTTTCGCCACTCATGCCTTGAGGAATTTGCGGTCGCTGATAGAAGACTGCGCTCACCGTTTGGGCCTCTGACAGGGACGGTGACACCATGTCGACCGACACCAAAACGACTTGCTTCGCGCAACAATTCCCGGGTTGCTATCGATTTCCAATCGAGGTCTGACCAATCAACTGGAAGGAACCCGGTTCGCCAGATCGGCAAAACAGGATCGATCTCCACATAGTTGTTCTCAACATAAAGATCAGTCCACTCTCGTGGGTATGTTGTCCAATAGAGCGGGGAAATCTCCGGCGGGCTCGGGGGGCGGACGACTAGAAACACGAGATGCGCGAACTTATACCGCTCCCGTATGTCGGCAATCGCCGACGGCAAATCAGCGTCACTCTCTACGGCGTCTAAGGTCGACAACGATGATGATAGGCTGGACGCTAAACGGTTTTTCATTCTTGTCCCTTAGTGGCATGTCGCGCCGTCGACGCAAGCTTTCTCGACAACTCCGGCCGCTCATTATCTCGTATATTTGGGCTTGTTGCAGCGATCGCGCTGCCCGACATCAGTTCTGACGTGAGATACGCTTCACCTACCAATTCCAGAGAGATCGACACGTATTCCAGCCCGGTTGGCATTCGTCTCGATATCCGGGTTCGTTCGTGAGCCATCGACCGCTCCCTCACTGTCGGGACGTCTGTCGGCATCATCGAAAGGTTGGCCCGCTTGACGCTCTCGCGACGCCTCAGTCAATTTCACCCCTGCCGGATCTGCCGCAGAGAACACCGCCGTGCCTTCAAAATATCCCGTCTGCCAGGCGATGATTGCATCGTCGAACACTTGCGGCAGGACTTGCCTCTCGGTCGGGTTGCCATACCATTTTGTGACGATCCGATAGACTTTGGCGAACAGTGCCGTGCCCATGCGAATGTTTTTGCAAGCATCGACCAGGTCCGGCTTCAACTCGCCCGCCTCCACGATGCCGAGCCCGGCGGGATATTGTGTAATCCCGACGCGAACGGTATTGCGACCGAGGTTGTCCCGGATAAGCGCTAACGCCTCCTCGGCTGTCTTCGGCCTGGGCACGAGCACTACCCGGTTTCCGGAGCGGACGGTGACTGCGAGCGGGTCCGGTGCCCCTACCCGCTCGATGAACTGTTCGACGGTCGCCGGCTTGAGGCCGGGATCGCTACATTCCTTAATGAGGGCGGCATCGACCATCGCGAACATCTCCTTATGTATTGAACGCCGTAACGACGGGCAGTCCGAACAGTTTTGCCCAAGCGATCACGCTCGCGGTCTGAATGGCGGCGATCGACGTTCCCGCCGTCCACCATCCATTGCCCGGGGCAACGATTGCAGTGGGGGAATGCAGCATCGACTGCAGGACCGGCCAAAGGAGGAGCTGTTCGTAGCAGATCAGCACGGCGACCATCTGGCCGTCGCTTTGCACAACAGGATTGTCGAAGAGGTTGGCGCTGACTCCACCGCCCTGCCCGGTCCATGCTCGCCATGGCCGCCACATGGACACCGGGACCGGCATGCGTTGGCGATAGAGAATGCGTGCTTCGTCAGCCGAAATCGTCACCATGACATTGTCGTAGCCGCCCGGATCGATAGCGGCCGCGCCGGCGATCACAGTGAGCTCCGAGCCTCGCATACCTTGGCTCCAGACCCGCGCGACGGTCGGAGTCCAGAAGCCCAATGCACTTTCGGGAAGAACGATGAACCGGTTTTTCTCTCCCGCAGCCGCGCGCACCGTTGCGATAAGGTCACGGTGATAGTCGAGCGAGCCGTCTCGTCCGAGGCTCGGGCCCTGTTCGAGGTCGACGCCCTTCCATCCCTCGGGTAGGTCAGGTGACGTCCACGTAGCGGCGGACCAGAGCCAGAATCCTCCCAGGACGATGGCGACAGCCGGCCAATATCGCGATGTCATCATCGCGAGGCCGGCTGTCATCGCGACCAGCCCCCACCATCCCCATCCCGGAAAGAGCACGCCAGTAGCGGTCAGCGGATGTGCCCAGCCAGTGATACCGAGAGGCGGCAGTCCCATGAGAAGCGCCGCCACCAGATAGCGTGGCGCCATTTCCGTTCGACCTTCTCCCTGAGACTTGCCTTCGGGTCGCGCCTTCCAGAGCGCCGCATGCACGCTGGCAAAGGAGAGCGAAGCAGCTGTCCAGAGCAGAAGCCCGGGCCAGAGATCGGCGGCATAGAAATTGGCGACGCCCTGCGGCAACCCGCGCGAGGCAGCCAGAATATATCCGGCCGACACGAGCACCGCCGTCAGCCGCGACGGCGACATCGCCCAGAGCGTCGGGAACAACCCAGCGACCGGAAGGGTCAGGACATGACCGCTCCAGGCAGTCCAACCGCAAGCCACGGATACTGCGATGAGCAGGCAGGTTAGCTGCCAGTTACGGTTCGAAAGTGAGGACCGGCCGCGCCAGGCCGAGAAGGCCCGTATCGGGAACCGGTCCAAAATACCGACTATCATAGGAGCTCGCAAACGATGAGTGAAGGAACAGATTTTTTGGCGGAACGACGCCGGTCTCGAACGGTGTGATCAGCCTGCCTTCTCCATCGCTCGCGCGAACGATCGATGAGGCAAGAGGCGTGCGATCGACAGTGATATTCCCGCCGATTTCGACATGCTGTCCGGGAAGTGCCACCACTGTCTTGATCAGTGGCGCATAGCCACCAGGGCAGAGGCCACGCCTGACATAGCCGCGGCGCCGTGCCTCCTCGAATGAGGCGGTCGCCGGTGGGCAGATGAACACGAGATCGCCGGCCTCGACCCGACGCTGCAGGGTCACGATACGCCAGAGCCCAAGCGGCTCGCTCGGCGTCAGGTTCAACCGAAAGCCGCCGAAGTATGCGATTGCCGCCAGAGCGGCGATCATCCCGCCCAAGCCGGCCGGGAATAGGAGAACGCGCCGCCTCATTGTTTCATCACCGGAGTCTGGCGCCGGGCGAGATGCAAATCTTCGGCCTGCCGCAAGGTCTGGACGGTGCGCTCGTGAGCACTAAGCTGCTGAGCCGTGCGCATAACCGGCCAGGCTTCTTTCAGCCGCTCCTTCAGGTCTGCCTGCATTCCGTCGGAGAGTTTGTCGAAGAGTTTTCCGGACGGTTCACGCGCGGCATTGGTGAGCAGTGTGCGTTCCCCGAACCGCTCAGTGACGGCCTGGTTGAACCCGTCGATCTCAGTCTTGGTTTCGCGATTACTGAGTGCATAGGCCATGGCCGCCGGCAGATCGTTGCGGTCGATCGCATCACGCACACGCTCCAGCACCAGATGTGCTGCCGGCGACAATGCTGGGATGTCGATCGACACGCGCTGACGCAATACCTGCTCGTCAGCCCGCAGCCGCTGCGCGGCGGTCTCGCGCATCCTCAGATACTGCTCAAGATCGCGCTTCAAGGCCGGAACATTGAGGTCTGCGACACGGCGGTCCTCGCGCTCAGTCTTGCTGGCAAGAATGCCGGTCTTGCCCCTTAGCGGTCCGATCGACGCCGGGGCGGTCGTCAGCGTCTGAAGCGTCAGTTTGGCCGTTTCCTTATCCACTAGCACCGCATCGAAGTTCATCGCCCGGAAGGCGGCCTCGGGATCGGCAAAGACGTAGGCAAAACGGGTCGAGACCTCTTCCCATTGTTGTCTGAGGGCTGGATCGGTGTCGAGCTTGTTCTCCACCGTGTCGGCAACGGAACCGGAAAATGTCTTGATGCCTGCGACCATGGGCGCGGCCTCCTTCATTGTTTGAGTTTTCGGGGAATGGTGCAGGCCGAGACGCTCGGCAAAGACAGCAAGGCGCTGGCCGAGATCGACCAGTTTCGTCTTCTGGCGCAGTGTCCAGTCGAGTTGGTCGCGTAACAGCGTACGCGCTACCTGGACAATGTTAAGGCCACGGTTTTCTGCGTAACGCAGCGCTTCGCGGTAAAGCTTTCCGCGCTCGTAATCGAGCGTGGTCTCCTTGGCATTTTTTCGGGAGAGGACTTTGGCCAGGCCACCATTGAAGGCGAATGACCGGTGGCCGTAATAAAGCTGCAAATCCTCGCGATGGCGGGTCATCGCCACATAGGTCAGATGCCGGTCCAGCGAGAGGCTTGCCAACACCTTTACGCGGTCGACGGTAGCGCCTTGGCTTTTATGGATCGTGGTGGCGTAACCATGATCGAGATTGCTGTAGAAGCGTTGCTCGACGACGACCTGCCGGCGCTGATCACCCTCTCCGAAGACAGCAACTATCCTGTTCGGTGCGGCCTCAACGACATGTGCAAGCATGCCGTTCTTTACGCCGAGCGAGGTCTCGTTCTTCAGAAAGACGATCTGGTCGCCCGCGTCAAACTGGCGAATGCCGTCAGCCGTTTTGAAGACATGGCCCTCACCGACAATGCCGCGTTCGACGAGTTTTTCGCGGGCCATAATGTTCAGCATGCGCACGTCACGACGCAGATGCGCGAGGATCAAAGTTGTTCTCGTCTGATCGTAATCGTGGTTCCAGTCACCGATCAGCCGCTCGACCGCCTCGGCCTTGAGGCGCGTTCCCGTGATCCTGACGTTGGCATCATAGGCGGCCAGCGCCTTTTCCACATTGCCCCGGGCCAGATCGAGCGACGCCTTGCGCATCCAGTCCTCGCGCTGGCGATAGATCGTTTCCAGCTCGGCGTATCCGACCCGATCGACAATGGCGCGGAAGGCGGCCCCCGCCTCGATCGGCTGGAGCTGTTCGGGATCGCCGACCAGCACGATCTTTGCACCCGCCCTAACGACGGCATCGACAAAGCCGGCCATCTGTTTTGAGGCGACCATGCCCGCCTCGTCCATGACGAAGACGGTTTTGTCATCGAGAACGTCACGGCCCCGATTCCAGCGCAACTCCCATGATGCCAGCGTGCGGCTTTGGATCCCGGCTTCCTTTTCCAGCCCCTCCGCCGCCTTGCCGGCAAGCGCTCCGCCGACGACACGATATCCGGCCAGTTCCCACGCCTCGCGGGCAGCCTTCATCATCGTGGTCTTGCCCGCGCCAGCGCGTCCGACCACGGCCGCGATCCGGGAGGGACCGGCGATCCGCTCGATCGCCGCTTTCTGCTCCTGCGACAACCGCTCATGCCGCCGGAACGTTGCGTCCAGAGCAGCTTCAGAGACACTATGACCGTCCCGGTTCGACAGCCATAACGCCTGCCGCACCATCGTCGCTTCCAGCCGGATCATCGCCCGGGTCGAATAACGGGCAGGCACCTTTTCTCCGGTCGCGAACTCGATCGTGTCGCGCTGCAGCCGGAGAACCTCGGGGTCCAGTATGATGCGTAACATCAGCTGCTGGAAGACAGCCGGGTCATCGACATAGCGATGCAGAACCCTGGCGACATCGCGTTCATCGAAAACGCTCTTTTCCCGCGTGATCAAGTCGAGCACGATGGCTGGACTGTTTAGAATGCGGCGGGTGTTTTCAGACCGACGCTGCTCGTTCAGTTCGATCCGTTCGAGCTCTGGCCGAACACCCTGTTCTTCCGCCTTGCGTACGATGGCTTTCGCCCCGACGCCGATATGAATCGTGGCTTCAAGCTCGATACCTTGTTTCGCATAGGAACGTCCGTCGATCTTGAGATCGATGCCGCCAAGCGCCAAGTGATGGTTCAGCCGCTCGAACCATCCATCGCGTAAGGAATTGAAGTCACCCGTCGAACCCGCCCAGAGCTCATAGAGGATTTTCCCGGACTGCGTGCGGACGGGCTGGCCAGCCTTGGCCGTGACCGCAACCTTCTTCGAGCCGAACCCCTCCTCGGTCAGCGGGCGTAATGTGGTCATCAGGTGGATATGCGGATTGCCGGGATTGTCGTGGTAGACCCAATCGGCCACCATGCCCTTGGCGAGGATGTGTTTTGTCACGAAGTCGCGAACTAACTCGATGTTCTGCTCCGGGGTGAGCTCCAGCGGAAGAGCGATTGTCAGGTCCCTGGCAAGCTGCGCATCGGAGCGCTTTTCGAAAGCCTCGACCTTGTTCCAGAAGGCTTCCGAAGCTCCGGCAACAGAGCGGTCAGCAATCAACGCGCGGACCCATTTCGGGGCATCGGCAGGCAAGACGAACTCCTCGTGTAGGAGCCCCTGTTTGCGGGTGTAGTCGATGGTGCGGGCCTCGCGCTCGTATTCCATCTTCGCGCAGTGCCGGTAGGCCGCAGACAGCACCACGCTGCGGCCGCCGCCGCGGCTGACGATGCTGGCTGAGAAATGGGCGATGGCCACGGCTTAAAATACTCCCGGTTCGAACCTCGCTCCCAAAGAGCAGCCAAGGTTGAGCGGCAACCCTACGACGGCCCTCTTGACCCCCTTGGCAGGGCCGTGAGCAACACGTCGCATCAGCGACGTATAATTGCGCCCTTGGAACCGCTCCTTCGGAACGGCGGGATGATGCTCCAAAGCATCGGCGTTGCCGATGTGCAAATCTGCACATTCCTTTTCATCGCATCCGGAGGGATTCTGGCGTCGCGAATGCAACGCCAGAATCTCAAGGAGAACCAACCGGAATGAAAAAACCGTCATCGAAAATCCGTGAAGAAATTGCCCGGTTGCAGGATCAGCTGAAACAGGCCGAGACACGTGAGGCCGAACGTATCGGCCGGATCGCGCTGAAGGCCGGGATTGGTGAGATCGAGATTGACGAGGCCCAGCTTCAGGCGGACTTCGAGGAAATCGCCGAAACGTTTCGAGCAGCAAAGAAAAGAGCGGCCGGAAAGAAAAGTGCTGGCGAGACCGGAACCGACGGCGAACCGTCCGCGACGCAGTCGACTGGCGAGGCTGCGGGCGGTGCTGGCGAGGTTTGAGCGCATGTCGAAAGCGATGACATCAAATGCGCGCAAAAAGGACACGCGCGAAAAGATTGAGCTCGGCGGCCTGATCGTCAAGGCAGGCCTGCGATACGAGAAGCGGGCGCTGCTGCTCGGCTTGCTGATCGACGCCGGAAGGCGGATCAAGGGCGACGAGACGGAAAAATCCCGGCTGGCGGCAATCGGCGCGGAGGCCTTTGGTCATGACGGCGAATAGGCTGCTGCTATCGGTCCTGCCGGCGGCGATCATGATCGCAACGATGGTTCTGACATCAGGCATGGAACATCGACTGGCGGCACTCGCCACGAATGTGCAGGCAAAGCTGATGCTGGGACGCGCCGGGCTCGCCCTTCCCTATATGGCAGCGGTCGCGATCGGCGTGATCGCGTTGTTCGCAACGAATGGATCGGCGAATGTCAAGTCGGCCGGCGTGAGCGTGCTGGCGGGAAGTGCTGCTGTCATCATTGTCGCCATCGCACGCGAGACAGTCCGCCTGAACGGCATCGCCAGCCGCGTGCCATCAGGACAATCTGTTCTTGCCTATGCCGATCCCGCGACTGCGATCGGCGCGGGCATTACGTTCCTTGGTGGCGTCTTCGCGCTTCGCGTCGCGATCAGGGGCAACGCTGCCTTCGTGACCTTAGCGCCAACGCGGATCGGCGGGAAGCGCGCCGTGCATGGCGAGGCCGACTGGATGAAACTGCCGGAAGCAACAAAGCTGTTTCCCGACGCCGGCGGCATCGTCATCGGCGAGCGCTATCGTGTCGATCGCGATAGTGTTGCCACTATCTCGTTTCGAGCCGATGAGAAACAAAGCTGGGGCGCGGGCGGCAAGTCGCCGCTGCTATGCTTCGACGGCTCATTTGGCTCGTCGCATGGCATCGTCTTCGCCGGTTCCGGTGGCTTCAAGACGACATCTGTGACGATCCCGACTGCGCTTAAATGGGGTGGCGGACTTGTGGTTCTGGACCCGTCAAGCGAGGTCGCGCCGATGGTCAGCGAGCATCGGCGTCAGGCAGGCCGCAAGGTCATCGTTCTCGATCCGACTACCGGTGGTGTCGGTTACAATGCCCTCGACTGGATCGGCCGTCACGGCAATACCAAGGAAGAGGATATCGTCGCCGTCACGACCTGGATCATGACCGACAATCCTCGATCGGCGTCGGCCCGTGATGACTTCTTCCGCGCCTCCGCCATGCAGCTTTTGACAGCGCTAATTGCCGACGTCTGCCTGTCAGGGCATACGGATGAGAAAGATCAGACGTTGCGACAGGTCCGCACCAATTTGTCGGAGCCGGAGCCGCAGTTGCGGGCGCGTCTGACGAAGATCTACGAAGGGTCTGAGTCCGACTTCGTCAAGGAAAACGTTTCCGTCTTCGTCAACATGACGCCGGAGACGTTTTCCGGTGTCTACGCCAATGCAGTGAAAGAGACGCACTGGCTGTCCTATCCGAACTATGCCGGTCTCGTCTCGGGCAGCAGTTTCTCCACCGACGATCTCGCCGACGGTCGAACCGACATCTTCATCGCGCTCGATCTCAAGGTTCTTGAAGCCCATCCAGGACTGGCCCGCGTCGTTATTGGCTCGCTGCTCAACGCGATCTATAGCCGCAACGGTAACGTGAAGGGTCGCACCCTCTTCCTGCTCGATGAGGTGGCGCGTCTCGGCTTCCTGCGCATTCTCGAAACCGCCCGCGACGCTGGCCGCAAGTACGGCATCACGCTCGCCATGATCTTCCAGTCGCTCGGGCAGATGCGCGAGGCCTATGGCGGCCGCGACGCGACCAGCAAATGGTTCGAGAGCGCCTCGTGGATTTCGTTTGCGGCAATCAACGATCCCGATACAGCCGACTACATTTCCAAACGCTGCGGCGATACCACGGTCGAGGTGGATCAGACCAATCGTTCGAGCGGAATGAAAGGATCGTCGCGGTCAAGGTCGAAGCAGCTCAGCCGCCGCCCGCTCATACTGCCGCATGAAGTACTGCGTATGCGCAGCGACGAGCAGATCGTGTTCACCTCCGGCAATCCGCCGCTACGTTGCGGCCGCGCCATCTGGTTCCGGCGTGACGATATGAGTGCCTGTGTCGGCGAGAACAGGTTTCAGCCGGAGAAAAAAGCGTGACCTTGCCACGCACGCTTCTCATCATCTTGGCCACGGCGTTCGTCGTCGTTCTGGTGATTGGCCGCTTGCCGTACAGGCCAGGGGAGCCAGAGATATCGCACGGCTTCCTGACAAGTTCCTACCCGTCGTTTCAGCCGACAATGGCAGATGCGTTAGCTGAACGGTTTGCTCTTTGCGATGAAACGAGCCGCGTTGATTGTGTTGTCGATGGCGATACGATCTGGTTTCGGAGTGAAAAGATCAGGATCGCCGATATCGATGCGCCGGAAATCTTCTCCCCTCACTGCCGCGACGAAAGGTCTATCGGCGAAGCCTCCCGCGACAGATTGCTGGAACTGCTGAATGGGGGAAGCTTCACGCTCGTTGCCGGGTGGCGCGATACGGATCGCTTTGGTCGAAAACTCAGGACAGTGACGCGGCATGGAAGATCGCTGGGTGAAATGCTTGTAGAAGAGGGATTGGCCCGTCGCTGGAATGCGCCACGGCGCAACTGGTGCGCGCCTTATTGATGATGAAACCGGAAAATGCCAGCCGAGTTGGCCCGCGGGAGGATCGTAACCGGGATCGGACGAAACCGCGTCGCGGGTTCGGTGCGCCCGCGCATAGAGCCGTGCGGCGAAGCCGCCTCGCCCAGTCCCGGTCTGAACCCATCACCGCGATGAATCGGTGACACCAGATCGATTCAAATAACTCGTTGGACGCGGCTTACTGGTACAGCGACAATGGGAACATGGAAGACAAGGAGACATGCTCAGTTCATCTTCACCGCATTGATGCGTCGCAGAACATGCGGCGCTACTACAGGATTGTGATTCAGCCGACGCTGTTCGGCGGGGCTTCGGTCATCCGCAACTGGGGCCGGATCGGATCGGGCGGCCAGACGATGATGGAGACCTTCGATCATCCGAACGATGCGGACACAGCGCTCTTCCTTATCGAACGAACGAAGAGACGACGCGGTTATCGGGGCGCGGGCAGCGCTGAATAGCCTGTCTCAATCGACCGAACTCCTGAATTTCCTGTGGTTTTCGCGTCAACGTGGGATTTCCTGCCCTCCTGTACCTTTCTTCGCCACATCTTCATTGTCAAAGCTGCAGGACCGAAAACCGAATGAGGCCCTTCCGATATGACCACAACCAACGAAATCGCCGACAAGATCGCAGCCGAACAGAATCTGACCAAGGCGCAGGCCAAGATGATCGTCGAAAGCGTCTTCAAGCAGATAACCGACGCGGCGCTTGCGGGCGCAGAAACGTCGATCCCCTCGTTCGGAAAGTTCAAGCTAAAGGACACGCCGGAGCGTGAAGGCCGTAACCCGGCAACAGGCGCAACGATCAAGATCGCCGCGTCGAAAAAGCTGACGTTCACGCCTGGCAAGGCGGTCAAGGACGCACTGAACGGCTGAGGTGAATATGCCGCCGCAACCGGCGGCATGATGGAGCCTCCTATAAAGGAGGCTCCGCACTGATGAGGCCGTTGTTTTCGGCCTCGATGACTGCAAGTTCGGCCTGTGCCAGTTCCAATTCCGCTACGATCCACTTGCGCTCGTCGTTATAGACGGCGTTCCGCAACTCGGCCCGCAGTTCCTCGATGTGTTGTTCGATCAGCATCGTCATCTCCTGTTGTTTGAAAAAGATGACGCCGGCAACCGGTGAGACGGGGAAGGGTCAAGGAGCGCGGAACGCGACCGCCGGAGGCGGCGAGTGGGGGAGCCGAAATGCGCCAGCATTTTGGGGGAACCGCTCGTCCTTGAGGCTACCCCGGCTCGACGGTATGATTGGTCGGTCTGAGCAGACCCCACGCTTCCGTATGCCACCAGAAAAGCCAAAGGCGGGCTCGATGCCCGTCTCTGGCTTCACATTGAGAACGGGAAAAGAGCCCCGCCTTGCGGCGGAGCTCGTTGCGATGATCAGGCCTCCCGCTTCGGGCGGTTCCAGATGAGGGCGTATTCGCCTTCCTTCTCGCTCGGCCAAAGGGCTGCGGTGATCGGGGCGTTGAAGCTCGGGTCGTCCAGCTTGACCGAGATGTATTCCTCGCCGTCGTTGGAGACCGCCTTCCAGCCGGCGCCGACCTCGACGCCGTTGCCGGCGGTGATGCGGAAGTCCGGGGCGTCGCGCGAGACGCGCTCGATCGGGTTCAGGCGGGCCTTCATGGTGACGGTGAGGGTGCGCACGTTGCCGATGATGGAGTTGTTGCCGTTGGTGGTGAATTCGCCGATGACTGCCATTGTCGTGTTCCTTTTCCGGTTTTTTCGGGCCGCGCCCACCGCGGCCTCGATGACGGTGTTAAGACCGACGGCGATCGACGCCGCACCCCGACGGGGCCGGAACGAAGTGGAGGATGGCCGGGAGCGGCTTTCTTGGCCCGCGAGGAATGCGAACCTGTTCGCAGGGGAAGAAAGTTGCGTAGGGCCGTTGCGGCCAAGGCGATCGAGACGAAGGCGTCCTTCGGTCACACCAGATCCATCGAGGTCTGCGTGGGTGTCGCCAGTCCGAACCGGATGGATCACGACTGGCCTGCATGGTTATCGACGATCTTCCACCGACGCACCACTGAAAGCATCTTTTCGGCACTATGCTTTTACGTCGTCACGCCTGTGGTGCTGCCCGCCCCTTCGACGCCTCCGCCTGCCGCCACTATCGAGTAGCCATCGCACCATGGCCGAACCTGCGCCCGCCGGAAGGCGACCTCGTCAACCGGCGAGGCTCTCGGGCTTGCATGCGCTCCGACGCCCCTCACCACGGCCACATCCCATACCGGCCGCGTGAGACGGAAGGGGTCTCGCTCCCCAGGGAAATGACCGAAACCGGGTCTGCCCTACCAAGAATTCCGACAGATGGCGGTGCTCTTATTCCGTGAACCGCCGTGCAGGACACAAAGGCTACGGACCATCGTTTTCGTCACCACATAGGCGGTACTATAAGACGTGCCCACGATGACCAATGCGGATGAATGACCGATGCCACCCCCTGAACACTGCGCATGCCTTCACGCTCGTAGATCCAGCTAGCCAAGATTTGCGACAGTAAAAAGATTGGTATCGTCGAGAGGCCTCCATGGGCGGATGCCGTGACAAAGCGTATCAGAGACTTACTTAAACCACGGATTTGACCTGTAATTCAATCATAGGCTATTACGGCATCATGGATACACTTTACATCGGTTTTTGGCTTACAAACCTTATCATTCCAGGCGACCCGGACAGCGTGACAATCACCACGTCCGCCGGAACGTGGGAACTGCGAAAGAATGATCGGTTTGATGAGTTCAAGTTGGCCGTCAGCGATAATGGACAATGCGCTGAAACCTATTCAGCGGAAGGAACGACGACCTACACCGGAAGCCGGTCCGCTGCATTGGACGCCCTTTTCGATGAACTCCTTCCGCTTTGCCTTGGCGCCAGTTACCTGACCGGCTTAAGCGTTAGCCCAACTCGATCACTGCCTGCCTCTGAAATTAGCTTTGTGCAAGTGGGAGATCATTTCCCCCGGCAAAGGGCGATGGGATCGGGGTTTCCAATCCCCACGTCGACCACGGACTTTAAGGGTCTGCTGGAACGTTTCGTGGGAAGCTATGGTGGAGCCGGCACGGTAGAGAAGGCGCGGCTTCTTTGTCATCATTGGCTGGATGCAATTGCATTCTGGTCACTGGAAGATCTGGTTCTCAGCACCGGAACAGTTCTTGAAGTGATCGCCGCCACTGCAGAAACGGTTGCTCCTGCCGGCGCTGACGTCGGCACGTTTAACAAAAACCTGGCCTATGCTGCACAGCGCTTCAACCTCCCTGCGTTGCCACCGGACTTTCGCCGGATGCGCAATGACCTGGTACACGAGGGTGTTCTGTCCGGGTCAAACTTTCCGGCCAAGAACCTAGTTGCCTGTGGAGCAGCGGCCGCAGAAGCACTCGACTGGATCGACCGATACATCTTTGCTG
The DNA here is from genome assembly GCF_033957765.2 of Agrobacterium sp. rho-13.3. NCBI lineage: Bacteria > Pseudomonadati > Pseudomonadota > Alphaproteobacteria > Hyphomicrobiales > Rhizobiaceae > Agrobacterium > Agrobacterium sp. rho-13.3. The sequence goes on along the minus strand of NZ_CP192776.1, from coordinate 245,473 downwards.
CGTTACGGCTCGGTCAGGCTCCAATCGCGCGGTTTTCGCCAGGGGGATTTCGCGGCGCCAACAGCTTTTCGCTGTGATAGACCATCCGTGATGGACGAATGTACATGCCAACATCCGAAAGGCGGAAGGGTTTGCCCTCCGCCGGGACTCTTGGAGTGTGGAAAATCAGGCCGCCTCCTGACCGGAAGCCGCCTGCGGCTGTAGATCATGGAGATAGGCAACGGCGCGCTGTGCATGCGCGGCCGCATTGAAAATCGCTCGCTTGTCGGAACCGAGGATTTCGGCCCAACTCTGGATATAGGCGGCATGATCCGGCCGGGGCTCCAGTTCCGGCACAATGCCCAGATCCGCGCAAAGCATCGCAGCTCCGAGCTCCACAAGCATCTCCTCGAACGCCCTCTCGCGGCGATCCTTGTGGTAGCGGCTGAGATCCCTGTTCAGCCGGGTTGGCCCTCCAGCCCAATGCAGGGTTTCGTGCGCACGGATAGCAACGAAGGATGCCGTGTCCCGGAATTGTTCGGGTCGTGGCAGCTGGATATGGTCGGTCGAGGGAGAATAAAAAGCCTTATCACCGCCATAGCGAACAACAGCGCCCGTGTTGTCAAAGAAGCGATCGGCATGATCGATACGCTCCAGCGGTTTCGCGATCGGCTCAGAGCAACGATAATAGTGATCCGCGAGACCGTCGATCTGATCGCAGTTGAAAACGGTGTAGGCTTTCAGGAAGGGAATATCGCGTTCAACCTCACCGCCACCCGCATCCGTTTCGGTTTTCGTGAAGCGACTGGCATAGACGACAGTTGCGCCGCTCTCGCCCATGCGCACATAGGCACCGAGTTCGTTTGCCTGGCGCAAAGTCATCCACGTCGACGACGTAAAACCACTGGCGACGCTCTCCGACCAGAGAAGGAGAACGTTGAGGCCCGTGTAAGGCTGGCCGTTATGGCGAAGCGGCCGGCTCACCCGGCCGGATAGATTGGCCGCACTCCACGGCCGCACCCATGGGCGCACGCCCTTTTCCAGGTCAGCGACGATCCTGTCCGTGATGCGTGCGTAGATATCGGTACGCGTTTTTTCTGATTTCCTTGTCATTTCCAAACCTCCGTTTCAGGAGGCCGCGCCATTGCGGCCCCGTCGCGGAGGGCCGAAAGCAGGGGCGATCGGTGGGAAGATGCACCGGAACGGCCGGAACGAAGAGAAGGACGGCGAAGCCGTTGCCACTTGCCACCGGCTCCTGCAGGTCCGACGAACGGGATGGGGCTGCGATGCCGCGCTCTGCTCTTTCTTGGTCTTCCTTTTCTATCCCCGTGAGCTCCGCTCCGGCATTGACAAAAAAATGGCCGCCTCATGTTGAGGCGGCCTCGTCACGAAAAAGGCGGAGCCAGATGCTCCGCCGGACACGTCTCAGCCGAGAGCGTCCATCTGTGCCTCAGCCGCCTTGCGGTCGAGCGTCTGGCCAGAATTCTCAACCGGGCGGTCGAATGGTTTCCATGCTTCGCCGACAATCTGTTCGTAGGCCGCGACGGCGCCTTCAGCGGCCACGCGCAGCGCATGGGCCTGAATGCCCATGTCGGCTGCGAACTCACGCTTGCGCTGGGCCGCGCTGTCGTATCCGACCGGACCGTCAAGATCCTCGTCGCGAGTATCCGATGCACCCTTGGCGGTCGCATCGCGTGCTTCGGTGACCGCCTTACTGTAGAACTGGCCGGCGCCATGCGCCGATCCGACATAGGCTCCGACGATGCGCTGGAGATGGATCTGCATCGCGCGTTCGCCGAGACCATCGGAGAGGCCGGTTGCGGTCTCGACGATCAGGCGCTCGTGCATATCGCGGATGCCATCGCTGTCGAGGATGGCGGTTCCGAAGCTTTCGGCGATCCGCAGCGCCTGCGCTTCATCGGGGCATGTCAGGCGGACCATTTCGATGGTGGCACCCTTGCGGAGTTGCACTACACGGGCGGCGGGGCGATAGGCTTGGCGGGGAGAGGTTGCGGGCTTGGCCATGATGGCTTCCTTTACGGTTTGTCCGAAGCGTTCGGCCCCTTGGCCGTTCTGTCCTTCGGTGCGGTCGAAAGGAACCGGCGCAAGCCGGGCGGTTCAGGGTCCGGGCAAGCCAGATCGAGAAAAGCCGGTGCGCGGGCAAGCGGGGCCAAAGCCCTGCGAGGCTGGCGTACCTGTTTTGCGACAAGCGGCTTGACCGGCCGCCCCGCGGCGCGATAGCGGCCTTGAAGCGGACGGGCGACGGTTCAGACCGCCACGAAACCGAAGGACAGAACGGCCAAGGGGCTGATCCGGATGTCGAGGCCGGAAAAGAATTCATGGAGCTAAGCGAGCCGATCCCGTCGATCCGCCCGCCCCGCTCCACAATCAGGATCTCCAATCGATTCCGCCCACCTGCAGTTCGTCTCGATCACAGCCGCAGGGTAGAGGCGCGTGGGCTCGCAATGCTGCGATTGCCGCCTCCTAACGCGCGAGTTTACGTGATAACGCGTCGATCTCCGGCTGACGCTCTGCAGTGATCGCGGCTAGATTCGAACGATAGCGGGCCAGGAAGGCCTTCGACTCGCGCGGCCTGCCGCGACGATAGCCGGATCTGCGCTGCACAAGTCGCGGGATAATTGCGGTCATCCTGGCGGTAATCTGACGCTCGATCATCGCGAGCTGATGCCGCGTTTTCCGCAGCGCGCCTTCCATTCGGCGCAATTCCGCTTGTCGATTGGGGGGAGAATTCATGCCGCGGCCCTCCCTTCCACGACATCTGCGGCGATTTCACCGGCCGTGACGTCCTCCAGAACTGCCGACGGATAGCCGTGAGTGGTCAACCATTGCTCTGCCGCCAGCCGGCTTACAGCGAGGTGAACAAGCTCGGCATAGTCGCCTGGACGGTCGAAGACACGGCAACTTCCGACGGGCGGGCGTTCGACGAGGGTGAACATCAGTCTGGTGTCCAGCGAGAACGTGCGGTGGACGCGGATGGCGATCACACCGCCGCCGTAGTCGCCTTCATGCAGCGTGAAGCTCGGTGGCAGGATGATATTGCCAGCGCCACGCTCATCGTGCTTGCGGATCAACCGGCCGCTGCTGTTGTTGGTCTGCCAGGCTGACAGTTTCTTGCGATGGCGCTCCTGTGGGCGTGGCTGACCGTCAGACCAGGATAGATTGAAGCCGATCGGAGCCATAAATGCGAGATGGACGGACATGCAAAGTCTCCGTTAATTTCGAGGGATTCGGAAACGAAACCGCCGCCGGTGGAGACCACTGGCGGCAGATGTTCATTCGGGAGAAAGGGGAGAGACGCAGCTACTCGGCCGCGATCCCGTACGCGTCCTGCTCTTCATTGGCGTCGACGGCCTCCAGCGCCTGATCTGAAGTGTTCGAAAGGTCCGCCTCGTCTCCCAGGGCGGCGAGATCTTCATCTCCGTCGAGCGTCGGCTCATCAACTGCTGTGTCTTCGGCGCCAGCATCTTCACCGCCGGCACCATCTGTGTTGCCGGCAGTGTCATCATCGCCAAAGACCTCGCCGCTCTTGATCAGATCCACGATGTCCTGCGGATCGGGCGCGAAAAGTGCGGCGGTGTGAACGAAGCGTTCTGCCTTGAAATGGTCGACAAGAGCAGCGCGTGTCTCCCGCACCTTTTGACGGGGAAGGACGTTGGCTTCCTTCGCAGCCGCCTCCATCGCCTGGCGCGACAAGCACAGCAGGAAGTCTTCCGAACCCATGTTCGGAAGGAAGCCGTCGGCGCCGATGGCGTCACCCGCGATCCGCGAAACAACCCCACTATTCGACATGCCCCGCCGGCACGACAGCACGTCGATCAGCATCGAGCGTGCGGCCACGCGCAGCGTTTCCTGATCAAAAGCAAGTTTGCCATCTTCGCCGATGAGGCGGGCTGCATGACGCTTGAAGCGCTTCGATCCGAATACGGTGTCGTTGGCACCGGAGTCGACTCGGACGTTCAGACCAGCGAAGGCCAGCACCAGCAACGCTATCAGCGTGTCGTCTTCAATCGGTGCGCGGCCGAGCGCTTCGTGCAGGGCATCGGTGCGGAAGTCGCCGATCATGTCCTGGCCCTTCTGGGTGACGTCCGGGCGGGACTTCGGCGCATCGACGATCGCGTCATTGTCTAGGTCCTCAGCTGCGCCCGTCGTGGGCGAACCGGCCTTTGTTTTCTTCTTTTCCTCGGGCATCCGGTAAGCGACCGACTGCACCTTGCCGTCACGGTCGAGATACATACCGACATGGTCTGACTTCGACGGCCTGCCATAAACGCGCTCCGCCTTCTTCGGCAATTCCGGCTGACCCCAATTGTTGACCTCGATGATGGCACCCTTCTTTGGAAGGTTGTTCGTCATCCATTCCTGCTGCGCCCCAAGGAAGGCTTCGACATTGGTCGTGTAGCGGCTGTCCTGATCGGCGGGCGCGAACAGATCCTCGACCCATTCGATGCCGTAGGCAGCGGCGAGATCTTCGCCGAAGCTCGCATCCTTGGCGAACATCCGGGTCTTGGACAGTGCGCGAGAGATATTGTACCAGTCGGCCCGCTCGGACTTCTTCGGCTTGTGCGCCTTCCAGACTTCCTTCTGCTCGTCGAGCGAGGCGGCAGCGATGGTGCGGAGCTGCTGCTCGTTGGGCATGTCGCCGAGCGCCATATGGTCGAGCGCGGCTGGGAGAACATTCGCCAGAAGCCGAAGCTTCCTGATCTGGCGGACCGGCAGTGCCAGCGCCACGCCGATCGCTTCCTCGGTCCAGCCGAGAGCGACGAGGCGCTCGATGCCGCGCCATTGGTCGACGGGATTGAGCGGTTCACGCGCGATATTCTCCACCATCGAACGCATGGCGCCATTGTCGTTCGCCGCTTCGACGACGAGGACGGTGATTTCCTCCAGTCCAGCGGCGATTGCCTGCTTCACGCGGCGGTGGCCCGCCTGGATGATGTAGCCATTGCCGCCATCGACTTCCGGGGAGATGACCGGTGGCTGGATGATGCCAACCGCCTTCACTGTCGCAAGCAGCAGCGCGTCGGATTGTGGCGAGGATTTCGAGCGACGCGTGTCGTCAGGATTATCCTTGAGCGCGCGCGGGTCAAGTTTGAGGATCTGCATGAGATTGGCTCCTTCCAGGATTGCCGAGCCGGCCCTATGCCAGCTCTTATCCGTCTTCAGTTCTTTCCGAAGACACTTCCCGGAGCGCGGAGCGGACGGGCCGGTGCAACTGCGCCCGAGCGGCCTTGGCCGTCAGGGCGAGCGGGGCGGAGCCTTGCGAGAACGACGGGCAGGGTTGCGGAGGGAGCGGTTGAGCGCAGCGACACCGGTGCGGTCGATCTGCGAGAAGGTTTCCTTCTTCCAATTCACAATCCTTCTCATATCCGTCTGAACGTGACGATGATGAGAAGATTCACGCGAAATTCTGACGCCGACTACGACTCACACTTGCAAACCGAAATGCAAAGTGAAAATCTCTGCAGAGTTGAGCGATAGGGAGGGGAAGTTCAATTATGACCCACGTCACCTTTATTCATGGCATCGGCAATAAACCAGCCGCCGACGAACTCCACAATATTTGGCTTCGTAGTCTCGCCGCCGGCCTGGACGGCATCAATCTCGGCGCAGAGGGTATTACGTCGTCAATGGTCTATTGGGCTGACGTGCTTTACCCGGAGCCGGATGCAAACGTCGCCGCGTACGAGAGCCTCGAAGAAAATACCGCGAAAGAAATCGATGCCGACGCCCACACAAGGCCTCCAGTGCCGGCGACGATCGATGAAGCCTCGTTCATCAGTGGGCTGGCATTCAAGATTGGGGGCACATTGGCTGCAGCCGAAGCGGTGGAAGCGATGCCGACCAATCGCCAACTCGAGGGTCTCCCCTACGAACGGATTCCACTTCCATGGCCGCTGAAGAAGGCTTTCATGGAAACATTTTTGCGCGATGTGCATCATTATTTGTTCAATGTCGAATTCTCCCCTCGTCCCGGTGTCAAGTATAAGGTTCAGGACGAAATCCGAAACCGGTTCGTGAAGGCAATCGCCAAGGGTGCTGCCGAGGGCGGCAAACATATCGTCGTGAGCCATAGCATGGGTACCGTCATTGCCTATGATTGCCTCAAGCGGGTGGCCAAGACGAAGGGTGTCGACGCGTTCATGACGATCGGAAGCCCGCTCGGCCTCGATGAAATTCAGGACAAATTACGACCGGAATGGACACGGGCCGATGGCTATCCGTCCAATAAGGTCAAAGGCGATTGGGTCAATGTTTTCGACAGACTCGATCCAGTCGCTGGTTTCGATCCCTTCTTCAGCAATGATTTCCAGTTTGGCGGCAAGGCTCGCGTCGAGGATGTCGAGGTTGTCAACGAGGGGGCGTGGCGGCATGCCATCGTCAAGTATCTGAAAGCTTCCGAACTTCGCGGCGGTTTTCGGCGGCTTTTGAAGATCTGAGGACGACCGATGACGCCACGCAAGCCAAAATCACCTCCGACAGGCGACATCCAGACATTCAACGCTTCCGAGATCGTTTCCGCCGCAGATCGTCTGGCCGATCTGAAGGCGCCTCAAATGCTTGGCGCCGTGTTCGATTTCATCAAGGACAAGAAGATCGGGGAACTCATTCCAGACAGATTCCAGGTCGAGAAGCTGCTCGATGACGGGCTGAGCGGCGGCGCGGCCGCCCTGGTGAACCTGGCACGGCAGCACGATCCCGATAGCAAGATTATGGGCGCGCTCCAAGCGCGCGCGTGGAAGGAACTTGCTTACTATGCCTCGGATATCGGAGTCGGGGAGGCCAGGGACGCTGTTGTGAATGCGATGGCGGGCTACAAAGAACAATATGAAACCAATCCTGAGTCGCGAATTCGTTCCAGTATCAACTTGATCGGACTTGCCACCTTGGCACAGCAACTCGATATCCCGGTTGCGGAGGATATCAACAGGGTGCAATTGGCTACCTCTGTGCTCGCTGAACTTAACCAAACACCACACTCAGCCAGAGGTCCGCAGTTTCATGCTTCCCGGGCCGAAGCCTTCGTCGCATTGAACGACATGGATCGTGCCCAGTCAGAACTTGGCAAGATCGTGCAAGATCCCAGAACCTCAGCCGAGACGTTAGGTGCCGTCACGCGACAGCTACGGCATCTTTGGAAGATTGGCGAGCAGAGTGAACAGGGCGCGGGCATTATTCGGTCCCTGGGAGCCGCAATTCTCACCCGTGACTTCGACATCGCCCATCTGCCCGCCGACGACGTACGCGCACTGGCCGAAAAGCCGGATCCCTCCGAGGCGCAGCTCGAAGCGATCTTTGGAAAGGACGGACCACTTTCCTACCGTTGGGTGAAGCTGGGAATGGAGCGCGCGCAGTCTGTCGGCGTCATTCGCAATGCGGTGCACCGCTTTGGAACAGGTTTTATTGTCAGAGGAGGCGATATACTTCCTGACCTTGGTGATGAACCATGTGTGCTGACGAACGCCCATGTCGTGAGCACACACCCGAGTGACGGCGGTCAGTCTCCAGACAGCACAGAAATCCTTTTCGAAGCAGCGGACAAGGAAATCCCCTACAATTTCAAGGAGATTCTTTTCTCCGGACAAAAGGAAGGTCTGGATGCCACACTGCTTCGGTTCGATGGTCAGGTCCCGAACCTGAAGCCCTTGCCTTTTGCTCCAAACCTGCCGCTGGCAAATGGCACGCAACATGTCTACGTCATTGGCTATCCGAGCGGCGGGGAGCTCTCTTTTTCGCTGCAGAACAACGAACTCCTCGATCATGAGGGACCGGATAAAGGCACTCCCCCGGATCCCTCGGTTCGCCGAGTGCACTACAAGGCCCCCACGGAAAAGGGGAGTTCCGGTAGCCCGGTGTTCAATGAGCAGGACTGGAGGGTAATAGCACTTCATCATGCTGGAGACCTCAACGGCATCAGGCGGCTGAACGGCCGTCAAGATAGTTGGCCTGCGAATGAAGGGATATGGATACAATCCATCTGTGCTGCTGGGCGAAGCCAGAATACCAAAGCCGATGGTTAGAATGAGCAGACGGGTCAGGCTTCGATCGCATCCTCCTGCATCGACCTCGTAAGAGCTTCATCTACTTGGTGCAGTAATCTGCGCTTTTCGACGAGTTCATCCGCGAAGGCGAAAGAGCCACCCTGCCGCGACTGGTAGGAGTTTAGCCGTCGCTGATAGTCGTCCAGTCGCCGGCGATAACGCTCCCGCTCGGCCTCAAATCCGTCGAGCGCATGTTCGAGGCGAGAGACGGCGCCGAGCGGGGTGACAGTCACGGGAAGCTCGATCTCATAATCGGCGCCGATGCGCTGCAGCAGCGTCTGGTAATGATAATTGTCGCGTCCGAACTTCTCGCCCTTATAGACGAGGTCAAAGCCGCCGATGCTGGCAATATGAATCTCTCCCTCCTTCTGTAGCTGCAGCAGCGTGAGGATTTCCTTCATCAGCGCGCGGCCGGCGTCCTTGCGTTCCGAGTAACGCTTACCGGTCATAGTGATCGCGAAGGCGTCACCTGAGGTCGGAACCAGCCGCTCGATGTCCTGGCCGATCTGGCCGATCCGTCGTGTAGCCGTTTCGATCTCACGCGCGGCGTCGCTGACCTGCCGGCGCACGGCGAAGAGATCGTCTTCATGGGCAGCACGCAGCCGTTCCAGTCGGGCGATATCAGCTTCCAACCCAGCCTTTTGCATCAGGCGCTCGTCACCGCTGGCGATGGCCTTGGCCATGGCGAACTGGTTGGCTCGACCTTCATTAAGATCTTCAAGCCTTCGAATAGAGGTATCGCCCGACAAGGCAGCGGCTATGAAGCGAGCCTTGCGCTCGTTCTGCTGCCACATGGTGGCATCGAGGGAGCCTTGCGTGGCATAAGCAAAGATAGCGACCTCGTCGTGCTGGTTGCCCTGACGGACAATGCGTCCCTCCCGCTGTTCTATCTGCGAGGGAAGCCATGGAACGTCGAGATGGTGCAGCGCCTTCAGACGAAGCTGAGCATTGACGCCCGTGCCCATCATCTCGGAACTGCCGATCAGGAAGCGCACCTTGCCGGCACGGACGTCACCGAACAAGCGTTGCTTGGCCTCGGTCTTCTTGAAGTCCTGCATGAAGGCAATTTCTGGCGCCGGTACGCCCATGCGGATCAACTCTTCACGGATCCAGCGATAGGCAGAGAAACTGCGCGTCTTCTCGACGCTGATTGTCCCGAGATCGGAAAAGATCATCTGCGCCGCACCTTGTAGCTCGAATGGCTTGCCATCCGGACGTAGATACCTGTTCTGAGACGTTTCCTTCCAGATGCGATGGGCATTGCGGACCAGCAGATTGAGCTTGTTGTCCGGCTCGTCGTCCATTGTCGGCATGACCAGGCGCAGATCGATCGCCGCATGGCGGCCGTCGGTGATGACGGAGAGGAGAATGTCGTCGCCGGGCTGGGCCGGTCCCTCGCGTTGCTCGATCGCCTTGATCCGGGTTTCGAGGATGCGCTGAAAGGTGTTGAACGCCGGCGTCGGCGCGGCCGTCAGGATCTGACGCTTGCCGGTGGCGATCTCCGGCACCTTCACAAATTGCCGCAGGTCCTCCGGCATCACCACGTCGGCAAAGGCGCGGAACATGGCGATCAGTTCGGGCACGTTCACGAAACTTGCGAACCGTGACACCGGCTTGTATTTGCCGGACGGCTGCAGCTCCAGCTCCGTCTTCTCGTCTCCGAAGTTCGAGGCCCAGGCGTCGAACTCGTGCAGACCGCGCTCGTGAAGTGCCGCGTGGCCGAGCAAGCGCTGAATCGAGAACATTTCTCCAAGAGTATTGGTGATCGGCGTACCCGATGCCAGAACCAGAGCACGGCCCGGATTCTTCGTTTCGATATAGCGGCTCTTCACATACAGATCCCATGCCTTCTGCGAGCCGTTCGGGTCGATCCCCTTCAGCGTCGACATATTGGTCGCGAAGCTAAGTTTTCTGAACTCTTGCGCTTCGTCGACGACAACCTGGTCGACACCAATCTCGGAGATCGTCAACAGATCGTCCTTGCGGGTGGACAGCGCTTCGAGCCGCTCCTGCAACGCCTCCTTCAATCGCTCCAGCCGCTTGCGCGACACACGGTCTTCATCATCGACCTTGACCAGCAGATCCTCATAGAGCTGCAGCTCATCCTGGATCATCTGTTGCTCGAAGGCCGAGGGTACGCCGATGAACTTGAACGCCGAATGGGTGATGATGATCGCATCCCAGACAGCGGTTGCCGCACGGCTGAGGAAGCGGGCGCGCTTGTCCTTGGTAAAATTCGTCTCGTCGGCAACCAGGATATTGGCCGACGGATAAAGCGCCAGAAACTCACGCGCAGTCTGTGCCAGGCAATGACCGGGAACCACCAGCATCGCCTTGGCGATCAATCCTAGCCGCTTCTGCTCCATGATCGCAGCCGCCATGGTCATCGTCTTGCCGGCACCAACGGCATGGGCAAGATAGGTGGAGCCAGCGGAGATGATCCGCCAGATGCCGCGTCTCTGGTGGCCATAAAGAGTAAAGGCGCCTGAGGCGCCCGGTAGTTGCAGATGGCTGCCGTCGAATTTTCGAGGCGCGATATTGTTGAACCTGTCATTATAGACCCGGGCCAGCCGGTCGGTTCGATTGGGATCGGTCCAAATCCAGTTCTGGAAAGCGGTCTTGAGCTTCTGCAGCTTGTCGCGGGCAGCTTCGGTGTCGACCACGTTCAGAACTCGGCGCACGCCATCGGCGTCCTTGAAGGTATCGAAAATCTGCGGGACACGGCTGTTTAAGGCATCGGCCAGCAGTTCACCCGCATGCCGGCGATCCGTCCCCCATTCCGACGTTCCGGCCGCGATATAGCCGAGCTGGCGCGCTTCTACCGTCCACGATCCGATTTCCGCCATGTGGTGGATCTTAATCTCGGCACCCATCGTCTCGTGCACGAAGGCGACCACATCAGAGGCCGGGATCCACGGTGCACCGAGTCGGGCAGTGATGTCGGACGGCCGAAGATCGGCGGGCTGGACTTGCCTCAAGGCCGTGACGTTCCGCTTGAACAACGGATTGAGGTCGGCGGCCGCAACTGCTGCCGCAAGCTTTGTGCGCACGGGACCGGAGAGATAGGCGTCTGACGTCTGCCAGGCGCCATCGGCCGGGTTCCGAAAGATGGCATCGCCAAGGTCGGCAATGACTATATCGGGATCGCGATGCAGCAGTTCGGCAATGTGGTCGATATCGACGCGACCGCGCTCGTTGAGGACAACGGCCAGTCCATCGGCTGGACTAGCGATAACAGGTGGAGCCGGTGGCGAGATCACCCGTTCGGAGAAGATCGGACCGGGGCGAGCGGTGTCGGTCTCGAGATCGTAATCCTCGATCGAGGCCACCAGCCAGCAATCGGGGTCATCAAGGAATGGCTGGAGGTTCGGGCGGCGGTGGGTTTCCTTGACCTCACCAGCCTCCAAATCCTCCGAGATCGAAACCGTCGTATGGTTGATCGGACCGAAGTCGCGAACGAACGACGACCAGGCGATACGCAGCCGCACCTGCAGATCACGCCATGGCCGATCCTGCTCTTGGGCCTTCAGCACGTTGCGGACGGCGTCGCGAACCGGGATCAGCTTGGCTATGATCCGGACATGTTTTTCCGGAACGCCGTCGGTGGAGCGGCCCTTGCGCACGGTGATCGCCACGGGCGCACCGTCAATCATCTGCATCATGCCGTGTCTAGTGTCGATGAAGAAGCTGCCTTCGCGAACTTTCGAGCCATCAGGGCGAAGATCGACGATGTCACCGAGTTCATCCTCCAGATCGATGTCGATGGCGGTCGGTTCGCCATCATAACGATCTTCCGGAAGAAGGGAGATGGCGGCGTTCAAGCCAGTCTCGAGATCGACGCCGGGCCGCGGACGGCATGTGTAGGTTTCGCCGAACGGGCCAGAGGTCAGAGCATGGTCGCCGAGCACGAAATCCGGATGACGAGCGAACCAGCGATTGATGCGGATGGCGCCCTCACCCTCAGTGGCCGGGCGGACCTCGTCAACATCGAGCCAGCTCTGCTCGCCCTCCGGCTCACCGGCCTTACGCTTGCGGAAGAACAGGATGTCGACCACGACGTCCGTGCCGGCATCACGCCGAAAACTGCCCTCGGGCAGCCGGAATGCCGCAATCAAGTCGGCGGATTTGGCGATGTGCTCGCGAGCGGTGATATCAGCCTTGTCCATCGTTCCGGAACTGGTAACGAAGGCCGCGAACGCACCGGGCTTGAGCAAGTCGATGGACCGGGCGATGAAATAGTCGTGCAGCCGTAGGCCGAGCGCGCGATACTGCCGGTCCGAACGCACGGATCGATCGGAAAAGGGTGGGTTGCCGATCGCGAGATCGTAGATCGCCGACAACTCGGTGCGGGCGAAATCGCCGGTGATAATCCGGGCCTTCGGCTGCAGCAGCCGGACAATACGCGCGGTGACAGGATCAAGTTCGACGCCGGTGATATAAGACGTATCGCGATACTCTTCCGGCATCAGCGCCGGAAACAGGCCTGTGCCGATGCCCGGTTCCAGCACCCGGCCGCCGTGCCAACCCATCCGCTGCAGTCCTGACCAGATCGCCCGAATGATGAATTCCGGCGTGAAATGGGCATACTGCGTGCAGCGCGAGAGGCTGGAATAGTCGCTCTCGGAAACGGCGGTCTCGAGCAAGTCGCCGAGATCGTCCCAGCCATCCCGGAAATCCATCTCGCCCGGACGGCGGAAGATGCCGTTGGCGAGCTCACCCGCGCCGAAGCCGGTAAACCGGATCAGGCGCTTCTGCTGCTCGCGGGTTGCCGGAATGGCAAGCCTCTCAAGTTCATGCGCGGACAAGATGGCGGCAACATTCAATCTTGCCCGCTCCTTCCAGCTTGCCGCCAGACCGCGATCTTCTCCTTCTTCGAAATAGAAGTTCGATCGGTCACCTTGTTTGCGAGGAGCAGTTGCGGTGATGCTGGAAAGCCGCACAGCGGGAGCCGGCGCTGGCGGCGTTGGATCGGGATCGTCATCACTGGCAGCCTCGGGTGCGAAACCCCCGAAGGCTGGTACACCGAGGCCAAGGCTGGAGGAAAGCGCGGTGCTGCCGAACATGTCGAGCGTGAAGGGATCGTTGCTCATGGAAATATCTCCCTGAAAATGAGTGAGCGCCATCACCTGCCTAGTGGCAGTTCCACAGAACGGGTGATGGTCGCGGGTTGTGTGAAGGATGGCGCAGTGGCCGGTATCAGCGCCGGTTCAGATTGATGGACATGGAGGTGTCGTCCATCGTCATCCGCAGATGTGTCGCGCCGGGCGCGGCCGCGATCAGCTGTTCGAATTCAACGGCATCGAGAAATTCGACGCCATCATCGCCCCCGAAATACCGCCGCTTGTCGTGCCATTGGTCCGGGTCTGTCGTCGGGTCGCATTCTTCGGCGTAAACGACGAGAGGGCGCTGCCCCTCGGCGAGTTTTCCCGACGACATCATGTAGACGCCTTCGTCGCCGACCAGCCAGAGACCCGGTCGGGCTTCGGCCTCCGGGGATATTCCCTGATAGGGGACGCGATATCCGCCATTGGCTGCGGCGTCGGCGCGACCGCGTTCGAGAATTGCAAAAAGATCGGTGATGGAGAACGTGAACATCCCAGCCTACCTCACGCTGCAATGGCGTCGGGCAGGTGACGCAGATGGACCGGCAGTTTCGCGGATATCTCCGCGTCGGTCAGATCCGCCAGGAGCTTGACGTTGACCGCCCCGGTTCCAAACATCCGGATTTTACGCCTGCCACGCTTTGAGGCCGGAAAATGGAAATCGGCATAACCGCGATAGTCGTCGGCGGTGCTCGACCAGATATGTTCCAGCCTTTCCTCACGCGTCATCGCCCGGACGGGGCGTGTTTCCCGCTGGATAATCACAATGCGCATCTGCTGGGCCGACGACGTATCTGCAAGGTCGCAATAGCCGTGAAAATAACGGATCCTGCCGTCAATCCTGAGGGTGAAGAAAACGGAAGTAATTGAGCCCGTCAAGAATTCCCGCATAGCGAACATATCACCACGCATCCACAGCGGCGGAAGAATCTCGAACATATAGTCGTGCTCGCGCTCACCGAGCTCGAACCACTCTCCGTTGTAGAGGGTGCTGTCGTCGCCATCCCAACGGTTCGGGCGTTGCGCGTGACGGTCGAACATACGGAACATCTGATGGCGGCCGGCGATGCCCTGAAACACTTTGCGGATGGGAGAGAGGGTCATGATCGGCTCCTTCAGCCTTGTCGGGGCGCAAGCGCAGCGGATCCTCATGGTCGCCATCGTCTCTTCAGCCCTTCCTGACCCCTCCCCTCAAGCCGCCTCTCCGTCCGGGCGGGTCAAGGGCCGGCGCAGCCGGGCGAAGCTTTACCCTTGACGCGGCCGGCGGGCATGCGGCAGGCATCCCTCTTTTTCCATTCTTCTCTCTTTCCTCTCTTGCTCGCGAGCGCGTAGCGCATCATTCCAGTCCTCGGCAGGCGGCTTCAGCCGTAACCAGTCGCAGCCCGCTTCATCGGCAATGTCGCGAAGGCGGCCAGCAAAACTCTCACCCTGGCTGTTTGCATCGGTAGCCGCGACCAGAACAGCACCGGGACGTCCGGCAAGCTGGCGAAGCGCGACCTCCGTCGTCGGCGACCAGCCTCCGCCGGTGCTGAGATAGAGGCTTCCCTCTCGCAGCCCTTCGAAAGCGGCAAGGCTCATGGCGTCGATCGCTGCTTCGGTGACGCACAGGCGCAGGGCGTCTTTGGCACCGAGCCGGAACAGCACTTTCGATCCGCCCGTCGAAAATCCCCGCCAGTCCGGGCCGCGCTCTTCCCAGCCGGTCACGGTACCAGCGTCGTCGACATGGGCCGCCCACATGCTGCCGTATGGACCTTCCCGCAGGACATTGGTCTCAATAGCCACACGGATGATCCTGTCCGGTACGTAGCGATCGGTTGCAAGGTAGCGCCATGTCATAGACCCGCGCCATGGCCTTCGCCGGCTGTCCCATCGCTCCCAGATGGATGCTGCAGGAGCCGTGCCGCGCACTGAGCGTCGCCACTCTGGCTTCTGCAAGTCGACCCCAACCAGCGACGCGACACGATTCAGAGCATCAACAAAGGAGAAGCTCTCTACATGCTGAACGAGGCTGAAGACATCGCCTTTGGCCTCGGAGAGCGGGTCGAACCATCCCCTCCCGCCGTGTATGACGATGACAATCTCCCCGCCGCGCCGGTATTTGATTGCCCGCCGTGTGCTTTCCTTAAGATCGAGCGCGAACCCCGCCTGCTCCAGCACGACAGCGCACGGGACACGATCCCGTAGGTCTTCCAGTTTCTGTTTCTCCATCCTTCTGCCGGCGCTCTTGGCGCCGCCCTTCTTGCCCGTTTCATTTCTCCCGCAATTGCGGGACCGTTTCCGACGGTCCGCGAAGAGCAAAGGAGGCAAGGGCGCGACTGGCAACCTGCAGATCTGCACCCTCTACACCAGACGGTTCGTGCCAGCCGCGGCGAAGCTTCCCTTGCCGCCTGCCGCTCGCAAGCGGCAAGGAAATGCCGGCTCAATGAGCCGGCCCGTAAGCGAAGGGATCGAACTCCGCGATGGTCTCGACCTCGCCGTCATCGAGTTCGTCGCTCGGAAGGACGCCGAACTCGTCGCCGGACCGGAAAAGCGTGACCGTGACCATCAGGGTGCGGGAAAGCTGGAAAGCGTGGTTCTGTGCGAGATTGAGATCTGTGTTCATCGGAGGGCTCCATCTTGGAGCGGGCCGTTCCCGCTCGATGGCTACCGACAGTGTCCGGAACCGGTCGCGATCACCGCGAAGGCAAAGCCGAGCGGCCGCACGCTTGCGTAGCGGACCCCGCAGCGGGTTGATCGACGGAGATCCGGGGCTGGACCAGGAACCCATCCATCAAGAGCGGGAATGAAACGCCTCCATTAGCCTCGAGTTTCAAAGATCTCGCTGATGCAGAACTCATCACCGCACACCACATTCTGGTGGTCCCTCCACACCGTCTGGGAGTAGCTCGCCGTCAATGCAGGCGTACGATGGAGAAGGAGCTGCACGCAGCAAGTAACCGCAAATTCGAGGGTGTTAGTTAAGCCATCGCATTTTGCATAGGTGCGTTGCACAATTCTTATTTGCGCATCGCACAATATCTAGGCAGTATGCCTATAGCTGATGCACACGATGGCTTCCTCCCAGGTCCATCGTATCAGCTGTTCCCCTCTGGAGGTTTTTGACCTTCACAATTAAAGGGCCTCGGTATTCCGATGGCCCTATTTTTTTGCTATCGTGATGCATTCGGCCATGTATTGGCGCTATATTCGGCGATCGCTCAGGGGTCGAAATCGATGAATCACAACACATTGTATCTCTTGCAGAAACATCAGAAGACGGCACTGGTCTTCCTTGCGATCTCTTTTATCATCGCGTCGATTATTTGGTTCATAGTCGAGCTTTTCGATTGGGGTTTTCCCATGGAGCCGATCGTAGTTTTACTCGGTGGCTTTGCGACGCTGTTTGCGGTGTTTTGGCCATGGAAGCCAACCTACGCGGATCGTAGGCTTCGTGGACGCGAACGCTTTGACTACTCAAGCAACAGCCACAGGTTTATTATTGGCTCAGGTAAGCAGCAGTTTACCTTGCAATTCAGCAAGGGCTCGGACGTGATGATCCGCATGTACAACGATCCGGCTGATATCGACGTAATCGCGCTCGCCGGTGATGCAGGGCGTTTCAAAGACGTTCGAGATGCAAGCGCTTTTGCTTTCTCAAGCAGGGACGTCGCAGTTGAAGAAGGGCACATCGCCGTGTTGCGAAACGTCCATGGAAATTACGCCATGGTTCAAGTCCACGACATTCGCGATGGGACTAGAACCGGCGATGCCTGCGACGAGGTTACCTTCTCCTATGTCATAAATCCGGACGGCAAGACGGATTTTGCCTGAGTTCGAGATCGCCGGTCTGGCGCCTTCGCCATAAAAGGGCATATATGTCCGCTTAGTTATTGATTCATCGTTTAACAGGGCGTATATGTCCTCTAGCAACACTTAAACTCATTTTCCTTAAACGGCCTTATGAGTCCGGTAAAGCCTCTAATTTTGGGATTCGAGGTCATATATGGCCGCTTCAGATAGCAGTAGAAGATCACCAGAAGTGATGGCGAAAGATATCGGGGGAAGGCTTGAACGCCTCCGCCTTTCTAAAAATATCACTCAAAGCCAGTTGGCGCTCGAGGCTGGCATATCGGAACGAACGCTTAGAAGGCTTGAGGCTGGTGACAACCCTACACTCGATACCCTTATTCGAGTGCTGACCGTCCTTAAAATTCACGACAATCTGGACCTACTTGTTCCCGACTCCCGAATACGGCCGATAGAGCGTGTGCGCACTCAGGGAATGGAGCGCCAGCGGTCACGCTCTGAAAATAAACCAAAGGCGAACAAGAAATGGGAATGGGGAACGAAGGGATAACAAATGGCTGAGCCATCCACTGACGCTTCTGTGGTGCTTTGGGGCCGGGAAGTCGCCGCAGTCTCGTGGCTTGCGGACCGCGGATACGCAGTTTTCCAGTACGATCCTGAATTTGCGGGCTCGGGGATCGAACTTTCGCCGCTCGTCATGCCGCTTAGCCCTGATCCCTATTCATTTGCGCCTCTTCCCAAAACGACATTCAAGGGCTTGCCGGGTATGCTGGCAGACGCGCTTCCAGACAAGTACGGCGATAGATTGATCGATGCGTGGCTCGCCGAGCAGGGTCGAACGGCGGGGAGCTTCAATCCCGTAGAGAGGCTTTGTTACGTCGGTACCCGCGGAATGGGCGCGCTAGAATTCAAACCTTCGCTGGCGGGATCCAACCGCAAGGCGCGAACCGTTGAAGTGTCAAACCTTGTGCGACTGGCCAATCTCGTTCTGAACGAGAAGGCGAGCTTGAAAGGTGTCTTGGCCGGAACAAATGATCTCTCCGCTATCGATGACATTCTTCGCGTTGGCACGTCCGCCGGCGGGGCACGCGCCAAGGCGATTTTGGCGTGGAACGAGAAAACCGGCGAGTTTCGGCATGGCCAGATCGATGTTGGCCAAGGTTTTGAACACTGGTTGATGAAATTTGATGGCATCGACAGCAACCGCGACAAGGAGGAGCCGGATCCTCAAGGATTTGGCTTGATAGAATACGCCTACTACATGATGGCAATAGAAGCCGGGATCGAAATGATGCCGTGCCGGTTGCACAGGGAGGGTGGCCGAAGTCATTTCATGACCCGGCGATTTGACAGGCCTGTCGACGGAAACGGCGTGACGCACAAACTGCATATGCAATCCTTATGCGCATTGCAGCACTTTGATTTCAATGACCCGCGAGGATACTCATACGAGCAGGCAATCCTCACTGTACGCCAGCTGGGCCTAGGGGCACCGGCGCTTGAACAGCAGTACCTTCGTGCCGTCTTCAATGTCGTTGCGAGGAACCAGGACGATCACGTGAAGAATATCGCGTTTCTGATGGACCAGTCTGGCGACTGGAAGCTCTCTCCCGCGTTTGACGTCAACTATTCATATAACCCAAGTGGCGAGTGGACCGGCCAACATCAGATGAGTTTGAACGGCAAGCGTGATGCTTTTGACCTCAACGACCTTTTCGCATTCGCAGAATCCGCGTCAATCAAGCCGGCCAGGGCTAGATCTTTGATCACCAATGTTCGCGACGTCGTGTCGAATTGGTCCCAATTTGCGAACTCAGCCGAAATCGACGAGAAGACAACTCGAAGAATTGGCAAAACGCACCGTTTGGTTGCCTGATCCAATGCAACAAATTGGGCGCAGCTTCGGCTGCGACAAAGCGTGACCATGCGAAGGACGGGAAATGGAAGATGTGCCCGAATACGACGCGCCATGCCAATGGGCTCGTCGGTGAAGTGTCACTCAGTTAGAGGGTAGCTAGTCAGCCCTTGGGTTTGTCGTCGCCACAGTTCACCCAATCTGCGATCGAGTCATGTAGCATCCAAGGTGAGGGCGCGCTGAGGGTAACCTCAGCGCTGTCGGTTGCGGTGAAATGACAACACTCCTCGTCATCTGAAGCCCATTCGCCGATGATCTCGCCGTCGACAAGCAACACATCACCGCTGAAAGCTCGGTTGTGATAACCCAGCATAATGACGCCATGACGCACCATGCCTCCTTCATCGGTCATTCCACAGATTACTCGAAACTGAGCACGCACAGCCGCCGCGCCGGGACCAGAAATAAGACCGATCTCAAAGATTTTATATCGCAAAGTGCCGAGGTAGTGGTCCCTCTCGTCATTGGATTCAATTTGGCAAGACATTTCACCATGGGTTTCAGTTTCGATGTGCATGATCCAGAAAGACCTCGTTCGTATTTCCGCGATTAAGACTGACGGGGATTAACTCCTTAAATTGCACGCGGTAGCACCGCAAATTTAGCAATGCCTTGCTTCAGCACGATGCGAAACAACCATACCGCCCAGTGAACGAAATTTAGTGAAAATTCCGACTTTTCACCTTCAGCGTATCGATATGCAGGTCTGGCGTGAACATGTCGCGCGGGACGATCGGCTTCGGCCTATCCCTAGAATCCGGCCCGCCACCATGAGCGAACTCGTCTCCTCGTCCGGTCGGCAGCTTGAAGTCGGTATCACGGTCAGCAAGCCCGGAAAGATCGGCGGACAGGTCGAACAGTTGCTGCGCTACAAGGTGGACCACCTCCCCTTCCCGCTGGATCCGGCCGTTGATCGCCATCATAGAGGAGCCAAGCACAACCCGACGGCGTTTCTCGAACAGCGACGGCCAGACAACAATATTGGCCGGTCCTGTTTCATCCTCAATGGTGATGAACATAACGCCTTTGGCAGAACCCGGCTTCTGGCGAACGAGAACCAGGCCCGACGTATAGACCCATCTGCCGTCACGCGCCGTCATCGCCTCGTTGCAGGTGATGATGTTTCTGTCGTGAAGCTCTTTGCGCAGAAAGGCCATCGGGTGCTGTCGCAACGTCAGACCTGTGTGGCCATAGTCTTCGATGACATTGTGGCCCTCTGTCATTTGCCTGAGCGCAACGTCCGGCTCCTGCTGCTCGGCGATCGTCGCCATCTCACGTTCGGCCGCTGCTGCAAAGAGGGGCAAAGGTTCATCGCGCAGAGCCTTGATGGCCCAGAGTGCATCACGGCGCTCAAGCTTCAGGCTCGGATTATAGGCATCGGCCTGGGCAATTTGGACGAGCGCTTCGGTTGGCACACGGGAGCGGCGCCACATATCGTCGACTGACACGAAGTCGCTGTTCATCCGTGCGGCGACGATGCGCGCCGCGTCAGCAATCGCCAGTCCTTTTACCTGCCGAAACCCCAGACGGATGGCATGCCGACCCCTGTTGCCGATCGGCTCAAGTGTACAGTCCCACCGGGAGCGGTTGATGCAAACTGGTCGAACTTCGACACCATGCGCACGCGCATCGCCGACAATCTGGGCTGGCGCATAAAAGCCCATCGGTTGGGAGTTGATCAGTGCCGCGCAGAAGACGTCCGGATAGTGGCACTTGATGAAGTTGGAAGCATAAGCGATCAGCGCGAACGACGCTGCATGGCTTTCGGGAAATCCATAAGAGCCAAAACCTTCGAGCTGGCTGAATGTCTTTTCTGCAAATTCCGACGTGTAGCCGTTCTTCACCATGCCGGAGACCAGCTTGTCCTTGAACCTGCTGACGCCGCCCGTGAACTTGAATGTCGCCATGCTCTTTCTGAGTTGGTCGGCCTCACCGCCTGTAAAGCCGGCACAGACCATAGCGACGCGCATGGCGCTTTCCTGAAACAGCGGTACGCCAAGCGTCTTGCCAAGGACCGCCTCCAGTTCGGGCGTCGGGTAATCGACGGGCTCCTTGCCCTCACGCCGGCGCAGATAGGGATGCACCATATCCCCCTGGATCGGGCCGGGGCGGACGATAGCGACCTGAACAACGAGATCGTAGAAAGTGCGGGGTTTCAGGCGCGGCAACATGGCCATTTGCGCTCTGGACTCGATCTGGAACGTGCCGAGCGTGTCGGCCTTGCGGATCATCGCATAGGTGGCGGCATCCTCCTGCTCGATTTTGGACAGGTCGAGATCGCGGTCCTTGTGCTCGCGGATAAGCTCGAAGGCCTTGGCCATGCAGGTCAGCATACCGAGCGCCAGCACATCAACCTTCATGAATTTGAGCGCTTCGACGTCATCCTTGTCCCATTCGATGATCTGACGATCCTTCATCGTCGCCGGTTCGATCGGGACAAGATCATCGAGTCGATCATGGGTCAGCACAAATCCGCCGGGATGCTGACCAAGATGCCGGGGGGCACCCATCAACTGCTGCGCAAGCTTTAATGTCAGGACGAGCCGACGGTCTTCGGGATTGAGATTGAGCTCGCGTATGTTGCGGTCAGGGACTTCCTCCGACCAGGACCACATGCCCGATGACAGCGCCTTGATCACGTCCTCCGGGAGACCAAGCGCCTTGCCGACATCGCGGATCGCGCCTTTTGCCCTGTAACGGGTGACGGTAGCACAGAGTGCTGCCTTCTCTCGTGTATAGGTCTTGTAGATCCATTGGATGACCTCCTCGCGCCGTTCGTGCTCGAAATCCACGTCGATATCTGGCGGTTCATCGCGCTCCTGGCTGATGAAACGCTCAAACAGCAGATCATTGGTGGATGGATCGATGCTGGTCACACCGAGAATATAACAGACGGCGCTATTCGCGGCCGATCCCCTACCCTGACACAGGATTCCTTCAGATCGTGCAAAGCGCACGATCGAAAACACCGTTAGGAAATATGGCGCGTATTTCATGGTGCGGATGAGATCGAGTTCGCGGCGGACGGTTTTCAGCACATTTGGTGGCAGACCTTCCGGATATCGCGATGGCACACATTCCCAGACATAGTGTTCCAGCGACGCCTGAGCGTCCTTGCCGGGCACGATCGCTTCTTCTGGATATTGATAGGTCAGCTCCTCGAGCGAGAACTTGCACTGATGGACAATTTCCATGGTCCTCGCCAAGGCTTCTGGATAACGGGGAAATAGCCGCTCCATCTCGTCGGGTGGTTTCAGGTAGCGGTCGGCATGGCGCTCGCGCTCGAAACCGACGTCGTCAATGGTCGTTCCGGTTCGAATACAGGTGACAATATCCTGCAACTGCCGCCTCCCCGGTTCATGAAACATCACATCGTTGGTAACGACCGTCTTCACCTTGAACCGTGTTGCCAGATTGGAAATCTCATGAAGCCGCATCTGGTCATTCGGCCGGCGGCGCAGGCATAGCGAAACATAAGCACGGTCGGCAAATATATCGGCCATTTTTCGCAGGCGCATCGCGCAGATATCGTCTGCCAGATCGGGCACCAGTATGCCGATCATGCCTTCGCTATAGGCAATCACATCATCCCAGTGCAGGACGCAATTGTTCTTGCCGCCGCGCGACTTGCCGAGTGTGATCAGCCGGGTCAGCCGGGAGTAAGCGGTGCGGTCAGTGGGATAGACCAGTACGGACATGCCATCGGCGAGATCCAGACGGCAGCCGACAACCAGCCTCACCCCTGTCCCGCGCGACGCCTCCAGCGCTCGAACGATGCCCGCCAGACTGTTGCGATCAACGACTCCAACAGCATCGATACCAAGGATTTTGGCGGTTTCGAACAGTTCCTGCGCCGAGCTTGCCCCGCGTAGAAAGGAGAATTGTGTCGTGACCTGAAGCTCTGCATATCTCATGCGAATATTCCATGCACGAACCACCGGTGGTTTCCGGTCTCTGGATCGACGCCATCGCCGGACCGGAACACCCACAGGCGCTCGCCGCTCTCGTCTTCGACAACGAAGTAATCGCGCACCGCGTCCATTTCGCTGTCGCGCTGCCACCATTCGCCGAATATGCGCTCAGGCCCGTCTGCCCGTTTCACCTTGCGGCGCTTGCCGCGCCAGGTGACCGACACGGGCGGATGGTCCGGCATAAGGGCGATCACCTCGATCAGTTCCGGTCGCACAAGCAACCTGACCGGCCGTCGCCAGTGATCGACCCACGACACTGCGACCGGATCGGCAGCCGCGCTGATACGCTGGACCGAACGCTCGGGGACATCGGAGGCCACCGGAGCCACCCGGAAAACCCTGTGGCCGCGGTTGCCGTAGATATCGATCAGCGGTGAGACGTCGGTGACCTCTTCTTTCACCAGACCCGACGTTTTCTGCATCTCTTCAAGCGGCTCGGCCATCACGGCGACCAGTGTCAGTTTCTCGATGCCGAACCCCGGTTCAATCTTTTCCGTTCGATCACGGAACAGCTTGGTCAGCCAGGCGACATCGCGAGCCGGTTTGACCGTGCCGGCGCGGATCGCCTGCCGGGTGCCATCGACCTTGTCGACGATCAAGTCGGCGCGTCTTACACCAAGCCCCTTTTTCTGAAGCTCGTCGATCAATTGGATAACGAGGCGAGCGACATATTTGTCAATCGTCTCGGCAGCACCGATCGGTTCGGCAAACGTGCGGCTGACCTCGATCAGATCGACGGTCCGGATCGGATCGATCGGTTCGGAGGCCCGTCCGAACATCTGATCAAGGCGGCGGCCGATTTCCGGACCAAAGCGCAGGGTCAATGGCGCGCGGGCTGTGTTGGCCAACTCTCCAATGGACTGGAACCCAAGTGTGTGAAGGTCACTGACGATCTTCGGCGGCAGACGTAAGAGCGAAATCGGCAGTTTTTCAACGGCTCGCACGGTCTCTCCGATCGGCACGATAACGGTTTCCCGGCTGATGGCACGCGCGCAGGCATGGGCAGCACCCCAAGTATCGGCAACCGCCACACGGGCTGTCAGCTTTTTTGCCATGAACTGGTTTGCAATCTTCGTGACCATCGGCAGTTCACCACCCTGCAGGTGATCGGCACCCTCGGTATCCATGACAATCCCATCCAATCCGTCGACAGCAACGATCGGGGAATAGAGTGTCAAAGCCCAAAGCGTGATCCGCTCCAGCGCAGCGGCATCCTTACTCAAGTCTGCGTCGACCATCATCAGGCCGCGAAACAACGCTTGCGCTTTGGCCGCCGGCATACCGACATGTACGCCTGCTGTTCTTGCAGCCAAATCGGCCGCCGAAACCCATCGTTTCGATCCGCTTCTGGCAATTACGGCAATCGCCTGTTCAGGCGGAATGGACGGATCGTCGCGGCGAATGCGATCGGTCGGCAGATCGGGTAGATAGATCGAGACAACCCTTGTCATCACACGCCCTCACGAGAAACTCAGCACACTCACCCGCTTTCACGCGTATCAACTCCACAAACCAACGCGGCCTTCCAACGCCGGGGACCGGAAGATCATCCGACGGTATCACGCTCACCCTCCACCGGGTGGTCGAGGCTGTCGGCTGCCCGAAATCATTGGCTTCGGTCTGCCGCCTCCAACGGCGAACAGCCAGTGCCATCGTGCCTGTGCGCTCGGCTGCAAGCTGCAGCCGGCGCGAGCCGACCATGGGTAAGCGGACGAGCTCACCGACGACGGCGCCGAGACCTCCGAAAGAAAGCCCCTCCTCCATATTGGCAAGCACGTCCTCTTCCCTGTCGGACTCGACGAAGATTACCCGGTCGGCGTGCAGGCCTACCTGCGCCAGCGCCGGAAAAAACAGATCCGGTCGTGTCAGACACCAGATGATCGGTCCCTTCGTGCGTGCGGCGATGCCAGCCACGAAAAGGGCTGCGGCCGCACCATCGACAGTACCAGGTCCCCCTCCGGCAAACTCATGAAGCGCGCCGTGGGCGAGACCCCCGCCTGGTAGAGCGGCATCCATTTCGGGCACGCCGAAAGACAGACACCCGGCTTTTTTCAGTGTGGTGGTTTCGAGCGAGGCGATACGCTCACGCAGATCAGCAATCACGCCGTCTGACACCCTTGGGGCGCGGGCAGCAGTCATCGTTCACGGCTCCCTTCAAGGTCGTGTTGGCAGGCCGACATCATGTCGTGCAAATGTAGATGTTCTGTTTTTGTTCCTGCGCGAGAAAAGAGTCAAGGCAGCGAATTTGTTCGAAGACTATTCCGAACTTTAGAAATTTGAGAATCTGCATGAGAATCAGTTGCGTAGCGGCAACAAAGAAATTTTGACCCTTTGGCGCTGCCCGGTGGATAGCGGGGACAATATGCGGATCGTCATAATGTCCTTAAGCTTTTTCTGTTGAACTGAGAATATGACTAAGCCTCCGAGATCCAAACCGCTCCTTCGTGATACCGAAGCAAAGATCCGCTCAAAGCCTCGCCGCAAGCGCAATCCGGCTCAGCCACAGCTGCTGTTCGATCCCATGCCGGAGCGTGTTGAGCCAACGCTTGCTCAGCTGAAGGCACATCCGCCACAAGGGCCCGAGTGGTCCTGGGAGGTGAAATGGGATGGATACCGCCTTGCTGTCCATATCGAGCCGCAGCGCGTGAGAATTCTGACCCGTGGCGGCCATGACTGGACACACCGGTTTCCTGCGATCAAAGAAGCGGCACGCGCGCTTGGGCCAGCGACGATGATCATCGATGGTGAGGCCGTTGTCCTCGATCAAGAAGGGCGATCAGATTTCGGGCTGCTGCAGCAGTCTCTTGGCGCGTCGGGCAAAAAGCCCGGCACGCGCGCCTCCGATGCCATCCTCTATGCGTTCGACCTGCTTTACCTCGATGGCCATGATCTGCGGGGCGTCGAATACCGAACACGCCGGCATCTGCTTGAGGACACGGTGAAGGAGCAGGAAGGTGCCATCCGGCTATCGGAAACCCTCGACGCCGATCCCACGGTCCTGCTCGAACATGCCTGCCGCCTTGGGCTGGAAGGGATCGTCGGCAAACACCGCGACCAGCCGTATCGCTCAGGTCGGACGGGCGACTGGGTAAAGGTCAAGTGCGTTGCAAGCGAGGCGTTCTTCATCGTCGGCTACGAGCCATCGAGCGCGTCGCCGACCGGCTTTGGCTCACTGCTGCTGGGCGCTTATCGCGACGGCACGATCGTCGATGTTGGCAGCGTCGGGACAGGGTTCAGCCAAACTGAGGCCACCAGGCTGCGCAAGATGCTGGACAAACTGCGCTGGAAGCAGAAGCAGCCGCCGGTGGCCTATGTCGGAGAGGCCGATATCGTCTGGGTGCATCCGACCCTCATTGCCGAGATAGAGTTTCGTGCTTGGACGGGCGACGGCAAACTTCGCCATGCGGCATATAAGGGGCTACGCGAGCGGCAAGACAATGCCGACGTGTTTTGCCTCGGCTGACAGCATCCTCTTGAGACACTTCAGTTTCGCAAGATACCAAGACCAGCCATTAAGGCAGCGCGAATAATTCTATCAGCAGGCAAAGTATCCACACGGACAAAAAGCTAACATGTAAAATCTCCGTGGCTAACATATTCCATATCACAAGACAGAAACACGCCGAGATACGACTGAGCGCAGGGCTTAGACAGTTGAGATGGCATCCGCGTCATCTATAAAACGGGAATTGACGTCAAAATCAGCACGCTCATCATACACACACCGCGTCGCCTGATGATCCAGATCGACCAAAAGACATTCCGAGCTCAGCCGCGCCGCCAGTGCTTCGTTTGGAAGAAGAGTGAACGCGACTTTGATCTCGTGACTTAGGTAGGTGAGTTGGTAATGCCCTCTGTAATCGGCGTGCGTTTGCAAATCGTTGGGTTTGAGTACGGCTCGACTTGACGGTCATCTCCATACTTGGCATAAAAAGGGTGGCCCTATACGCGGGCCGGTGTGCCCGCCACGCAAAGCTAGTTCAGCGTTTTATCACATAAGTGTCATTCCTTGCCAAATGGCATGGTCTGGCCATCAGCGGGCACATGGTCGGATCATTTTCAGGATATGGATATGACCGATAAAAAACTTAGCAGCATCAAGCATCTTGCAAAACGATACGCCCGGGCCACAGGGCTCACACAAGTCCAGGCCTTAGATTTAGTCGCGGGAAAACTGGGTTTTGCCAATTGGACAAAACTCGTCTCCGCGAGCAAGAATGATTGGACACCCGATCCCGAACAAATAGCAAGTGTCGAAGAATTCGTTCGACAAGCCTTTCCGCTGGAAGATTTTCAGACTGGAAACGCTGAAGCGATGGCCCGCCGCTTCGAATTCCTCGGACAGGCCAAACATGGTGTAATTGGAGGTCATTCATACCGCCTTCAAGTGGTTTCCCACGACGTCATCATGGCAGGAGACGGGTGGAGCATCAAGGTTCCCGAAAACCCTGGCGCCGCACCGATCGTCCAGACATCGCCTGAAAATGACAGGCATTGCCCAGTCTTTGATCCGGAATTTCTGCAAAAGGCGCTTGGTCTGGCGAATGATCTTGCTGTCCAGGTTCGAGGGGAAATTTCGACAGATTGGCCCCGCCGGTCCACAAAACCTGACTCAAACGGCATCGTCCGCCATCCGCTGTGGGGCGACGAGTCAGATCTGTGGTTTTGCATGCATTGCGACGGGAAAATCACCGGCACCCAAATCGCCAAAAATCTTTGGCATTGCCCGGGGTGCGGGGCATCGCCTCTCGACATATTCGAGACAGCGTTCTGGTGTGAAGATGATGGGACGTCTCTCCCGCCGGTGAAAGTTGACGGCGGCGTGGACAGGGGCGAGCCGGATTTTCGTGTGGTCGATGACAGACCCAAAATCGAACTGAATAGCGAAAAGATCACTCTTCTACTCCGAAGCGCTCTGCTTGACGACGCCACAAATATCACTGAGAGACTCGGCGCTCTTCAGGCGCTGATTAGTGTCGATGATGAAAATGACGTCTGCATAGCGCTCGAGGAAGATTTGTGGCCGGAGGGCAAAGAGCCGGTTCAGGCTTTGATTGTAGCAGCGCAACTGGGAATCGAGATTGAACTTGTATCGATGTGGTCCACGATACCTTTTCACTGGCCGGGTATTGGCGAGACAACCTCGAGCACGAGCGACTATACGCAAATGATGCTGGACGCGTATGCGCAGTACGATGGGTCGCCAGACAGGAAAACAGATGAATAGTAGGCGTTAGCGACCAATCGCCTGCAAGTAAGCCATTTTCAAGTTTAGGAATTGGTCATGACCGTTCTCCACTTGTCACTGAAATGAGTGCCGCTAGCGACGAAAACCCACCCAAACAGTTCAGACAAACCCAGCGACCTCGGTGAGAAAGACTGCCGCAGTAGGGCAACAGTAAAAATTTCCGATAAAAGGTTGCGTTCTTACTTGACTCCCTGAATAGTTGAAATAATTTCCCTAAAAATGCTTTCTATTGGAGGGGTGCCGTGTCTATCGATTTCACGATCATAAGAGAGGGCCGCGAGTTTTATTGTAAAGCTAATGGAGGAACAAAGTTCTACGTAGGCCGTCAGGTGTCCTACCAAGGCAGGGTCGGCCTCAAAAACGACCACGATGCCAGTATAACAAAAGTCAAATACGACCCTACAAATTATCCAGAATTCGGATTCTGGGCGCAGTTCCTGGCTCCAACAGCGCAAGCGGAATCTCGCTCCAGCTTCATCGTACTGAACACTTACGACCGCGCCGCATTCACTTTTGGTGCATTTCAGTTCGCGGCTCATGTTCCAAATGGTGACTTTGTAAAATTCCTCAGGTCGATGCTGGAGCGAGCAGAAGCGGAGGAATACTTTCCCAATCTGGTTGTTGAGAACCGACGTATCTGCTCGGTCGAGCTCATGACTGAAGTACAGCTTGAGGACGACAATTCGACTCAGAAATTGCAGAAGTATTTGAACCAGGCAGATGA
This sequence comes from Agrobacterium sp. rho-13.3, assembly GCF_033957765.2. Classification (NCBI taxonomy): domain Bacteria; kingdom Pseudomonadati; phylum Pseudomonadota; class Alphaproteobacteria; order Hyphomicrobiales; family Rhizobiaceae; genus Agrobacterium; species Agrobacterium sp. rho-13.3. Next base: position 216,688 of record NZ_CP192776.1, on the reverse strand, counting down.
GATTGTCGACGACCGGGAAATTATCGCGGCGGCCAAGCTAATTCATTGGACCACACACCACATAGAGGTCAGGCAACTGCAGGTGCACCACTGCGTTAGCGTCGCCCAACAATATATGGATCGTCTCGACAGGCGCTTGAACCTTGACAACAGGACCGCAGGAGAATGCTGCGTAGCGTTCGATATCTTGCATCACGGACGCGGCGGCAGCAACACCTTTCCGACCCTGCAACGCGCTCTGGCGAGCACGAAACCGCTCGATAAACTACTGGAAATCGGGGAAGAGCAGTACGCCGAGCGGATCAGAACTTTGAGGGCAGGTCTCAAGGCTGAACCGGGATTTGCCTCCAAAAAGTGGTCAACTGAACATCGTGATTTTCAGTAAGCGAGGGCACCATGACACCGTTTGTAACAGAGCTAGTGAATCACGCCCTCAGCGAATGGGCTTATTTCGGTTACTCGACCAGAGCACTGAACGACAACTGGAAGATTGGCGCTGAGGAATACGAGGCTGGCTTTCGATCCCGAGTGACAGAATACTGGAAAGTCGTAGGGCATCCGACCTGGGATGGACTGACGAAGCAGCCGTGGTCTGGCGCATTCATAAGCTGGTGCTTCGAGGAAGCAAATGCAGGCGGACACTTCCAGCCGTCTGCCAAGCACTCCGTCTACATCAACTGGATTCGCAAACAGAAGTCTTCCAATGCCGGGCTTCAGTTAACTGACCCAGCCGCGAGTGGCGTTGCGGTTGGGGACCTCATATGGAACTCTCGCCGGGATTCAAGTGTCTCGTCCGTTCCAAAGACGTACGCGGAAGCGGTATCTGCATTGACGAAGGGGGTCATGTTCAATTCCCATGTTGACATCGTCGTCGAAATTGGAAGCGGACAATGTGACTCAATCGGCGGCAACGTTAGCAACAACGACCCTGGCGGATCCGTAACCCGATCAACTTGGAAATTAGACACGAACGGTAAACTAATCGACTCTAGAAAGTCCTGGATTGGCGTCGTGAAAAACAGCTTGTGAGGGGACCAGGTCTCCAGGGGGATGCGGACTAAAACTTGGACCACCAAGAGGTAGTTCCTTTATTCCTATGCAGACAGAGTTCGCACGGTCGAGTTGCATACCAAGCTTGGTGAGCGGGTTAAGGCGCCGAGCCACTCTTTGTCCTCTTGTGTTCAGCGCCGACGGCGCTCTTCGGATGTGACAACCTCGATGGGATGTTTCATCATATGATTGCTTCTAGTGTTACCACTAGGACTGCCGGCCGGCAGCCCGTCATTGCAAGTCGGCGCTCGCCAGTGGACGTAGAGGCGATGGTGGGGTCACAACGCCCTAGTTCCTCATCAAAATATATCAACAAACCATTTTAAGATGGCCCAGTAATCGGGTAGTCTAGTCACTAGACAATGGCACAACTTGAGGTTATCGGAGTCATGACGGAGAATTTCTTTCAGGAGTAAGGCTGTGAAGGTTTTTTTCGCATGCTTGCGGTTGCCGCGCTCACCGCATCCGCCACACCGGCGACGGCTACGTGGGACCTTGGTCACATGACGGTCGCGGCCTGTGCGTATCAGCGCTTGGATCCCGCCGTGCGGTCGAAGATCGATCACATGACGATACCTAATCCGGCATACGGCCAATGGAACGCAGGCATTGCCGACGACATCAAGCGCGATCCGGCCTATACGCAAGATAAGATCACCGGCCAGGACACCGGCTACAGCGACAAGCTGGTGCATGACTACTGGCATCATGTCGGCATTCCGTTCATCGCCGATGAAACACCGGTCCGCGCGCCGAATGCACTGACGCAATTGCGGCAGTTCACGGAAACTTTGTCCTCTGCAGCGGACGATGACGTGAAATCCTACGATCTGGTGTGGATGCTGCATATTATCGGTTATCTGCTCCATACGCTGCATGCCAAAGCGCGCTTTTCAAGAGAACTTGACGACGACCGTGGTGGCAACGACAAGGATGTGGTCACCGTGTTAGGCAGCGGGACTAAACTTCGCCTGCACTGGAATGCGCTTCTCGGTTCTGACGGCACTCTTTATAATGCGAACCTCGCTGAGGCCGCCCTGCCCTCGCCCAATACGACGAAAGCCGGCTTCTTTGATCCGAATCTCTGCCTGACCGAGAGTTTTTCGCTGGCACAAAACACCGTCTATACGCCGCTGATTGGCAACGGCGCTGGTCGCTATCAGCTTGACAGCGCCTATGAGGATCAGACGCTGATTCTCGCCCGATCGCAGGCTACCCTGCTCGGTGCGCGGCGGACGTCAGCGATCAACACGGCGTTGAAATGAGGACATCGGATGCCCAACAACGATCTGGTTCAGCCGCCGCCCGTCAATCCACCCCAGCCTCCTGCTGATCCGCCAGCGGCGGCGAAGCCGGATACCTTACTTGAAGATATCCTCGCGATGGTTCCAGTGGTCGATCGCGCCGCCCTATTTCGTTGGACGCCGACGATCGCCGCGATCGTGGTGGCGGTGGCAGCTTATTGGCTGATCGACCCTTTTCGCAGTCCTGAAGAGAATGAAACCGATCAGGTCGCACGGGCTTGGAACCGCACGATCGGCCGTCTGGGCATTGAGGCGGTTTATCCGCCGCAGGAGGACATGTTCGTCGGTGACATTTATCTTTCCCTCAAGCTCACCGAAACAGGTCAGAAACACGGGCCGGTCCCCAACAGCGTGGTCTTTGCAGGGCGTGGGATAAAGATCGGGCGCGCCAGCGGTGATACATTGGCGGCAAGCTACGAAAAAAGGCCGTATGAGTTTCGCGATGCGGCGCGCCAGACCAATCCGCCGCCACCTGACCCGAAGGTACTGGTACCCGTTCTGACCGAGACCATCGTGATGGCGGCCCCAGCCGGAGGTGAGATCGAGCCTTATCTGACCGCCTTCCCTGGCTTGAGCATCAAGCATTTCGTCGAGACTGAGGCAGCATGGTGGCAGGTCGCGCTCGGCCGAAAGGCGGGCGAGACGGAGGAAATATCCATTCCCTCGCCTGAAACCTATTCGATCCAAGCCCAGGCAGGCCTCGAATTGCTTTTGGCATTCTGCCGGGAAAGTCCGAAGAAGCTTTGCCGGGAGACCACCGCCCGCGCCCTGCTGGCGGTTTCGTTCGGCGAAGAGGTCAACGAGACGAAAAACGGCACGTACATCTACGAGCCTTACGTCAGTCTGATCAGACAGGTGTTTGTGACGCGAAAGATCGAGATCAACCGCTACAGGGGCGACAGCCTTAAGGTCGACCTCTCCACGCAAGAGACTGAAGGCGAAAACACACCGAGTCAGGGGAATGCCGCGCCGTCGCCCGGCGGCGCAAATAACCAGGTCAGCCATGACGAGCGCTTCTCTACGCGCATGAAGATGGATCAGGTTTTTGCGCGGCCGGTGGCCTTCGGGTTCAGGCGGGTCGCCCTGACAGCCAAAGATCCTCCACAGCCAGCGAGGCCAAGCAAATGATCCGGATCACATTTCTGAGCCTTGGGTTCCTTTCGATGACTGGCAGTTTTACATTCGTCGCGGCCGAGATGGATTGTAAGGATGCTTCGGACCCACTCGTTTGCGAAATGCAGCGCGAAGGCCAAGGGCCGGTGAAAGGCGGCACCCAGGATCTCACGCCGAGCAACAAGCCTCCGGAGAAAGCCCTAACGGAATGATCAAAGCACTCCTGACCAGCCTTGTTTTGTTGTCTCCCGGAATCGCCGACGCCCAGTGGAAGCCGTTGGTGGCGGAAACATGCACGCAGACCGATACGACATGCTGCCATCCCGAAGACCCTCAATGGCTGTGCGAATTGAAGCTTTCCGGACTGGGGCCAATTGACGGCAACGGCAATGGCAGTGGTGGCATTGGCAGCGGTCAATGGGAACTGCGCAGACAGTATGAGCTGTATCTTCGCAGCCTGGCGGAAGCGACAAAGCACAATAACCCGCCCCTTCAGCCGAGCCTGACGTTGCGGGAGCCTCCGCTTACCCGTCCACAATCCTTACAACCCGTTCCCGACGCAATGGACCTGCTCCGGACAATAGAGCGCGATAATGCGAAACGAAACACTGCGGTCGTGCCCGGGAGACGGGCGGCTTCGCCGCGAGAGTATTGGCGTAATCCGGCTATTCAACTAAGGCTGAACAGATCTAGTGTCGATGCACTCCATAATATGGGCCGATAGGCCGCCGCAATCTCGCGGTTAATTGCCAAAAGACACCAATTCGCCTTTTCGCCACACTGGTGGAACACATCAAAGTCGAGAGTTTGTGATTTTTCTGCTTGCAAGCAGAATCTCATTCAACCGTTCGCTGTTTGCCACTTGGCCGATCGATGGCATCGCGAATGCGCTCGAGATGGGGTCGGAACAAGAGCAGTGCAAAATCGTACGCTAAGGGCGAACGGAATGAGAACTTATGCGACCCGCCGTAGCCCGACTGGCAGACGGAGCGGTCGAAATCCGTTGGACATCTGATGTTCGGCATCCCAGGTGTAGATGCCTGTAAGGTTGATATGTTCCCAACTCAGCGGCGAGATGTGCTTCAACAGAGTATCAGGAATGTCTCGTCCCGCTCGTTTCAGCTGTGTGACCGCGCGATCAAGATAGACCGTATTCCAGTGCACGATTGCACTGACGACGAGGTTAAGACCAGAGGCGCGGAATGCTTGGCTCTCGAACGACCGGTCGCGGATCTCGCCCCGCTCGTGGAAGAACACAGCCCGTTTCATCTTATGGGCGGCCTCACCCTTGTTGAGACCGGCTTGGCATCTCCGCCGTAGTGCCGGACTTGAGTACCATTCGATCATGAAGAGCGACCTTTCGATACGGCCGAGCTCGCGGAGCGCCCTCGCAAGATGGCTTTGCTTAGGCGACGCAGACAGCCTCTTGAGTATCGTAGACGGCACCACGGACCGCGTCGTGATCGACGCCGCGAGATGGAGTAGATCGTCCCAATGATCGAGGATCAGACTGGTATTGATCGGCGCACCGATGTGGTTCGACAGCGCCGGATATGCACCGCTCTTTTCTAGCGTGTGGAACTTCCGGTCTTTGAGATTGCGCAGTCGCGGTGAGAACCGCTTTCCGATCAAGGCGAAGAGCCCGAAGATATGATCACTCGCGCCGCCTGTGTCGGTAAAGTGTTCATGGATATCGAGGACAGTGTCCTGATCGAATAGCCCATCGAGCACATACGCCGCCTCGCTCTCGGTGGGACTGAGCAAAATGCTGAAGTAGCCGAATTGATCTGACAGATGGCTATAGAATTTCGATCCGGGCTCGCTACCGTAATGCAAATTGATGTCGCCGCGCTTTGCAGCCCGGTCGCTCGCACGGAAGAATTGGCCATCGGACGATGACGTCGTGCCATTGCCCCAAAGGCGCGAATGCGGATGCTGGGTGTGGGCATCGGTGATGCACGCTTGAGCCGTGCGGTATGTCTCCGATCGGGCGTGGAATGTGCGCATCCACCCAATCTGGTGAGCGCTAATGCCCTTAGAGGCGCCCGCCATTCGTTTAGGGCCAAGGTTTGTAGCATCGGCCAGTACACCAGCGAGCATTGCAGAAACATTTTTTGGGACGTCGCCGGTCCGAACATGCGTGAAGTGATCCGCAAAGCCGGTCCATTCATGCACTTCCCTTAACAGGTCGGGAACCTCGACCAACGGATACATATCGCTGATCTCGGCATTCAGTGCCTCAGCGGCCACAGGGATTTCGCTGGCAGTTGGTGTGATTATCAAGGTTCCGGCCTCAAGACGAACTCCTTCGAGCTTTCCGGATCGTGCCCTGTGCGCCAGACGCTGCAGGTTGACCTCGAGCATCTGACTCGCTTCGGCAAGCCACTGCGCGCCGTCGCTCTGGACCCCCAAACCGAGACGATCTTCGTCCTTCATCGTGATGAATGTTGTTCGCGGCATCAGATGCTCATCAATGGGCCGGAAAGATCGGCTGCCATCGACCCAGATTTCCGCAGATCGAAGCCGGTCTCGCAAAGAAGCGAGCGTTGCGATCTCGTAGAGACGGCGATCGGGTTTTTCCTGTTCGAAGATGAGCCGTCGATCAGTTTGGCTGAGGTGGGTGAGCGGGACGCGATCGGGGAGTGGCCGCCGCTTTTCGGCATAAAGCCGTTTAAGCAGTCCAATTGCCGCTAAAAGTGGATCGTGGCGACGCGCCGAGCGGAACGTGAAGGCCTGAAGAAACGCACCAGTGTATTTGTGGACGGCCGCATATTGTTCGGCTGCTACGGTCAACGCAGGTGCTTCGTTGTAATCGACCATCGACTCAAGTTCAGGCTTCATCCGAAGCAGTCGGTCCCAGCCGACTCTTTGGTCGAGAACAGCCAATGCATTCCGACCATCGTCGTTGGCGGACTGCAGCGCGGAGATGGTATCGAGGAACATGCGCAGCGCTTTGGCGGTGTTCGCTCTGCAGTCCATCTGTCGCTGCTTCCTTCGGTTGTTGGCTTGCGAGAACAACTTACCCATCAGCTTGATAAACATCGTCACCGCATCGTCCGTGAGCTTCTGGCTAAGCTTGATGATTTGAGCCACGATCAAAGCGTGGCGACGGCTGGCATTGAAGTCGTTGGCAAGCCAGGCTGGGGTTGCGTTACCCTCCCGGATCATCTGGTCCCACCGTTCCGCGGCTATGCGCGCTTGCAACGTCGGATCGATCTCCAGCCGCCGCAAAAAGGCTATCCGCTCGGTCAACGCGACCAGATTCGATGCACCAGGCGCTTCTGGCGCCGAGCGTAGCCAGTGAAAGCGCGTCTGGCCGATAGACGGGTCAACTTCTAACAGCCTATCCAACGATCGGAGCGTATCGTGCGGAACGTCTTTAATCAGAGTTGTCTCTGCCCGTCGGCGAGCTATCGCACGGCCGGCAAGGCCAATCCGTTCGATCGTGTCGATCGCCGGGAGAAGAGTTCCGCGTTCACGAAACGCGGCGACAATTGAACTGACTATCGCAGCACCGTCGTCGGACGTGGTCGACGCATGAATTGCCGCCAACAACGCGGCGCGGCGATCTTGTAGCGTCGCGCTTCTAGTATCCAGATACATCATCGAGCGTGCTGTGTGATCGCGCCGGGTTTCTTCACGACGTGCGTAGAGCGCAAATGCTTCCGGGGCGACGCCGATCTGATCAGCAACAAATCTCAGCATGGCGCGTGGCGGAATTTCTTCTGCCCCCAGCACTCGACCCGGGTATCGCATCAGACATAGCTGAATGGCAAAGCCGAGCCGGTTGTGATTACGTCTCCGCAGTTCGATCTCCAAGCGATCCGCCAATGACAACGAATAGTGTCGGATCAGGCTGGCCTCGTCGACTGGTATGTCGATAAGCTTTCGACGATCTTGATCTTTGAGAAGCTTGCGCTTTGCCATTGCCTGACTCCATCCATGACCAACCTGCGCTGAGCGTCGTCGAGTCGGGCGGAACAGCGAAATCAAAACTGGCGCATGTCGATGGCAATCCACAGAGATCGAACGCCCCAAATCCGAGCTATGGCATTGTTCATGCTTCGTTCGGCCTTAGCGTACGATTTCGGACTGCTCTTGTTTTGACCCCTACCCGGAGAAGCGGCCGGACCGGCATGCTGATCCCAGTGAAGCTGCCCGTCTCTGGACGGAGTGGAATGCAAAACGATGGTCCGACGCTGTCGCGATGGAGGCGGCCGAAGCTCTTGCCGTTTGCGACACAGATCCACTGAAACTGCATTTCTCGTGGGCGCTGTGGCAGATTGGCGAAGCGCCCGAGGCCGAATGGCTTGCCCAATTGGCGTTTACCCGCGAAGCGATCCGCAATCGACGGCTGGGGTTTGCAGATCGCTACCTATTCAAGAGGATAGATCCTCTGGTAGCCCAAAAGCAGCGGGATGGTGACACCGCCAGGCCGCGGCCGAATTTCGGGCTGCATCTTCGGCTGCACAGCTCACTGGTGCGGTGGTATGAGACGATCGCGGAGGTGATGCCGGAGAGGTTGGTCTGGGATTTGCCGCAAACGCTTCCGCCGATCGCGACGAAGGACGACCCACATCGCTATGATCTGGCGCTGTTCGATAGGTTCATTGGCCAGTTGCCCCGCGGCGAGTCGAGACCGTAGGCCATCCCTACACCGGTGCATCACCGACCGGTCTGTATATGATTGTCATTTATCACACATAGGTCAATAGCTTAATCCGTGACGCTCGATGGGATTTCGCATCGATTGCAGCGCAGAGCGCGATAAGGAAAACTTTAGGACGCTGCTTTTATTTTCAGTCTTCTCTCATTGCCTTGTTGATCTGGTCAGCGAGCGGCTTGGTCAAATAAGACAACGCAGTTCTTTCGGTGGTTTTTATAAATGCTTCTACCGGCATCCCTGCCAGAAGGTTTAGAGTCCCCAGCTTCGACATCTCTTCAGGCTCAATTTGGATGCGTGCCGTGTACCAGCTTTCACCGGTTTGCGGATTGTGAACGAGGTCAGCTCCAACCGTCTTGATCTGCCCCGCTATCTCCGGCGTTGTGCGCTGATTGAAGGCCGAAAACCGAAGCACCGCCTGCTGCCCCACGTGCAACTGATCGATGTCGGCGGACTGAATACGCGCTTCGACGACCAGGCGGTCATTGACGGGCACGATCTGCATGACCGTTTCTCCGGGTGCAATGACGCCACCAAGCGTGTGCACTGCAAGTTCATGCACAATTCCATCTTGCGGCGAGCGTATATCGACCCGTTTTAGCTGGTCTTGTGCGGTGACTTTCTGCTCATCAAGTTCAGCCAGTTTGTTGTCGACATCACGTAGTTCCGTGAGAACCTCGGCCAGACGGTCCTGATCGAGCTGAAGGATTTGTAGCTCCGTTTCGGTCACCCGTGCAGCCGTTCGGGCAATTTCCGATATCAACTGGCCCCGCTCCCCATCGAGCTGCGCTCGTACCCGTTCCAGTTCTGCCAGTCGGTTGAACTGTATCAGTTGTTGATCGGATAAACTCCTGACGCGGACAAGCTCTTGGCCGATCCACGACAGCTCTTCTTCCTTGGCATTCTTTCGGACCAGTAGGCCTCCGTTCTCTTGCCTAATCTGATCGATGCGTTGCCGCAGCTGCGCCTTTTGGCCATCGATTGTTCGTTTCCGAGCCGTAAACAGGGCCTTCTCGGCGTCGATATAAACATCTGTTATCGCATCTTCTTGCTGTCCAGCCTGCTGATCGGTGAGCGTCATTTCAGATGCATCGTTGCTTTCTGAGACAAGCCGAAGTCTACGCGCGCTCAACTGATTGATCTGCTTGGACACCATCGCGAGATTAGCCCGCGTGACGGTTTCATCCAGTCGGATCAGCAGATCGCCAGCCTTCACCAAGGCGCCATTGCGAACAAGGATGTCTCCGACGATGCCGCCCTCGCGATGCTGGATACGTTTGACGTTGCCATCGACTACGACAGTGCCGGTTCCGATAACCGCACCAGACAAATTGGCTGTGGCCGCCCAGCCGCCAACCCCTGCGACCATCACTGCAAGCGTCACAACTCCTGCCAACGTGTAAAGCCGAATAGATCGACTGGCTGCGGTCGTGTTGGTGGAATTCATGCTTTTTCCGATACTGCACGCATTGTCGTCTTACGAAGCACTTCGTCACGAGGCCCGAATGCCATCATGGCGCCTTGAGAAAGGACAAGCACATGGTCGACCGCTGAAAGAGCGTTTGGTCTGTGGGCCACGATGACGACGATAGCGCCTCTTTGTCTTGCCGCTATAATCGCATTGTTCAGCGCCATCTCGCCTTCGGCATCAAGATTGGCATTGGGCTCATCTAGGACGATCAAAAACGGGTAGCCGTAAAGTGCTCGCGCAAGCCCGATACGTTGGCGCTGGCCTGCTGAGAGAGCAGCGCCACTATTGCCAATGCGTGTGTCGTATCCATCCGGCATAGACAGGATTAGTTCATGGACGTCTGCCTGCAATGCGGCTTCGATGATATCGCTCGGGTTGGGCGACGCCGCAAACCGACTGATGTTTTCAGCAATCGTGCCGTCGAACAACTCGACACCTTGCGGCAGGTAACCGATCGATGTGCCAAGGGCTTCTGGATGCCACTGATCCAGTTCAGCTCCGTCCAGCCTCACAGTGCCGCGTGCCGGTGGCCATATGCCCACCAGAGCACGAACCAGCGTCGATTTTCCACAACCGCTTGGACCAATGATACCAACACCCTGACCAGCCATCAGTGAAAAGGTCACATCACGAACCGTAGCATTCTGATTGCCGGGTGCGACGACTGAAACATTCGACACTGAAATCGCCTTTGACGGCGCGGGCAACGACATCTTGTCCTGGTCGACAGACGTCTTCTCCAGCAATTGGGTCAGTCGCCCTTTCGCCTGCCTGAAGTTGATGAAGCTGCGCCATTGTCCAATAGCCTGTTCGATGGGTGCAAGCGCTCGAGACGTCAATATCGATGACGCGATCATCGCCCCCGGAGATGCGAGTTGGCGGATAGCAAGCCAAGCACCAAGGGCTAAAACAGCCGACTGAAGCGCCAAACGGAATATCTTCGAAAACGTTGAAAAGCTGCCCGTTGCATCGCTCGCCCGTCGCTGTTCTTCAAGATAGGGCCCATTCGTGTCGTACCATTTGCGCGTATAGGCGGTTTTCATACCCATCGAATGCAGGGCTTCGGCGTTACGTCGCCCGGCTTCAACAAACTCTGCACGAGCAGACGCCAGTTGCGATACGCGCCGGGTCGGATCACGCAGCACAACCTCGCTGAGGAGCGTCAGTGCAATCAGTACAATGGCGCCCGCAATGGCCAGCCAGCCCAGATATGCGTGAAACAGAAACAAGATGCCGATGTAGAGTGGCAACCATGGCATGTCGCACATCGCGACGGGGCCTGGACCGCCCATAAACTGCCGCATCTGCTCAAGATCTCTGATCGGCTGCGAGACGGCCTCTTTTTTTGACATTCTCAACGGCAGAAGCATGACCGCATCGAAGGTCGGGCCACCCAACTGTTCTTCTATCCGCTCGCCGATGCGTGAGAGAATTCGCGCGCGGATCAATTCAAGAATGCCAAGAAAGGCGTATAGGGTAATCGCCAGAACCGACAGCGCAACAAGTGTCGGCACGCTCCGGCTGGACAGGACCCTGTCATAGACCTGCATCATGAATAGCGGGCCGGTCAGCATAAGGATATTGGTGAAGGCGCTGAGGACTGCCACTGATGTGAACGCGCTACGTGTCGTCCTTAAAGCAGCGGCGACCAAAGGTCGCCGCGCTTCATTCGGTATTGTTTTCGACAAGGCTCAATCCTTAGGCGATGAAACGAACGTCATCGTGATGCAAGCTGGTCAGAGCAACATTCTTCAATGTCACGGTGTTGGCGGCATCATAGGTGATGACCGTATCGTTTCCGACCTGAGCGGCGGCAGCCAAGACATCCTCGAAATTGGAGAACAGGCCATTGTCGAACTCAAGCACATCCGCTGAACCAGCACCCGCCTGAAAATCGGTCACAGTGTCCAGACCAAAGTTCGGCTTGAAGATGATGATGTCGTCGCCAGCGCCGGTCGTGATAGTGTCATTTCCAGTGTCGCCGAACAACGTGTCATTTCCACTGGTGCCTGTCAGGGTATCATTGCCACTCGAACCCCTCAGCCAAGCCGCTTCTTTAATCTGGGCACGATCCCAGACCGTGCCATCGGCAAACTCGACCTTTTCGATACCCCAGTTCGTCGTGTCGGAATAGAACTGCTCGTCCAGGATGATGACATGACCGGTGCTGTTGACCATGATCTTTGCATGGGAACCAGTCCGGCTGAAGGTCAGATCGCCAACATTCAGATCCGTCAGCTTTAGCACATCAACATCAGTGGTGGAGCCTGACTCATCATCAATGTAGTCATTTCCATCACCGGAAGCGTAGATGTAGGTGTCGCTACCGGCTCCGCTGTTGAAGCGATCATCACCGAGCCCGCCATTGAAGACATCGTTCAGCGCTGTTCCAGCTAACGTGTCGTTGCCATTCGTCCCGTTAATTCGAGACACCGCCGCAGCTTTAATTTGAGACCGATCCCAAACCGTGCCGTCGGCAAACTCGACCTTTTCGATACCCCAGTTCGTCGTGTCGGAATAGAACTGCTCGTCCAGGATGATGACATGACCGGTGCTGTTGACCGTGATCTTTGCATGGGAACCAGTCCGGCTGAAGGTCAGATCGCCAACATTCAGATCCGCCAGCTTCAGCACATCAACATCAGTGGTGGAGCCTGACTCATCATCAATGTAGTCATTTCCATCACCGGAAGCGTAGATGTAGGTGTCGCTACCGGCTCCGCTGTTGAAGCGATCATCACCGAGCCCGCCGTTGAAGACATCGTTGGCGCTGGTCCCAGCGAGGGTTTCATTTCCGCTGGTGCCATAAATGACAACCTTGCTCTGCAGGTATGTGTCGAGGTTCCCGCTCAGAACCGTGCCATCAGCGAAAGTCACGCGCTCGATCCCGCCCGCCTGGTTGAACTGGTTCTTGAGGGTGATGGTCTCACCGTTCTGCAGGACACGGATGACAACATCGGTCGTGTTGCCGCTTGGACGCTCGAACCGGATGTCCGCAAGGTTCAGATCCGCGAAGAAAAGCGTATCGACGTCGGTCCCGGAGGTGATCTCGGTGATGACGTCGTTGCCGTCTCCCAAACGGTAGACATAGGTGTCGCTACCGGCCAGTCCATTGAGGGCATCGTTTCCAAGGCCCGCACGGATTTGGCTGTCTGACCCTGCCGAGCCGGTGATGATGTCGTTGCCATCCGTACCGGCAATGTAGGCGACATTGGCATTCATATCCGCGCGCGACCAGGTCGTGCCGTTCGCAAAGACGACCTTCTCGATGCCACGCTGCAGATCGTCGTTCAGTGTGTTCTTGATCAGAACCGAGCCTGCATCACCAGCGCCAGGTGCGCTCTCGGCAATCACGATGGTCAGGTCATTGCCATTGCGCACCAGCGTCACATCAGCCGGATTGATGTTCGTGAAGACCAACTGGTCATTGGTGCCGTTCCAGGCATCCTCGACAATCGTGTCGTTGCCATCCCCACGAGCATAGACGTAGATATCGTCGCTAGCACCGCCGTTGAGCGTGTCGTTGCCAAGGCCGCCTGTCAGGATGTCGATCGTGTTGAAGCCGTCGATGGTATCGTTGCCCGTGGTCGCTGCCTGATCGAGCAGCATCACTCTGATCTGTGCCCTCGTCCAAACCGTGCCATCGGCAAAGACGACCTTCTCGATGCCACGCTGCAGATCGTCGTTCAGAGTATTCTTGATCAGCACGGACCCCGCATCTCCAGCGCCAGGTGCGCTCTCGGCAATCACGATGGTCAGGTCGTTGCCATTGCGCACCAGCGTCACGTCGGACGGATTGATGTTCGTGAACACCAACTGGTCATTGGTGCCGTTCCACGCATCCTCGACAATCGTGTCGTTGCCATCCCCACGAGCATAGACGTAGCTATCGTCGCTAGCACCGCCGTTGAGCGTGTCGTTGCCAAGGCCGCCTGTCAGGATGTCGATCGTGTTGAAGCCGTCGATGGTGTCGTTACCCGTGGTCGCTGCCTGATCGAGCAGCATCACTCTGATCTGTGCCCTCGTCCAAACCGTGCCATCGGCAAAGACGACCTTCTCGATGCCACGCTGCAGATCGTCGTTCAGTGTGTTCTTGATCAGAACCGAGCCTGCATCACCAGCGCCAGGTGCGCTCTCGGCAATCACGATGGTCAGGTCGTTGCCATTGCGCACCAGCGTCACGTCGGACGGATTGATGTTCGTGAACACCAACTGGTCATTGGTGCCGTTCCAGGCATCCTCGACAATCGTGTCGTTGCCATCCCCACGGGTGTAAAAGTAGGTGTCGTCACCCGATCCGCCGTGGACAACGTCGTTGCCAAGGCCGCCGGTGATGATGTCGTTGCCTCCACCGGCATTAATGGTATCGTCCCCCGTACCCGTCTCAATGACGTTAGCAACGCCATCACCAAGAACTTGATCATCGCCCGCCGATCCCTCGATGGCAGTGGCGCCTTCAAAGAAGCCAACCAAAATCGTTTTCGCACGCAGATCACTGAGTCCTTCGGCAAGACCAGTAATTACTTCGGTAAATTCTCCATTTTCGCTCGCACCCCTCAATCCGTCTAAAAGCGAAATGACATCAGCAACTCGTACTAGCCCTGACGGCAGTTCAGCGAGCACCATCCTGCTTAAAAGACTGAGAATCTCTTCATAGTTGATCGAGATCGTATCACTCACCAGATCCAGTTCGATCGAGGCGAATATCACGTCTTCAACCGTGATATTGTTGAATTCTTCGACAGGATCAGTCGCCAAGGCGATCCGCGCTCCGCCAGCTTGGGCGAGAAAACGCACGAGCCACCCATCAAGTATGACATCAAACGTTTGATGGAAGAACGAAGCGTCGCTCGCCGATGGCGTCAACCCCGCAAGATTCTGGTCGTAGACTTTTTCCAGGACCGCCAGTTCGCGAGCATCGATATTGGGTCCACGTGCGCCTGCATCGATCTCGTCAACGTCTGCCCATTGGAATAGCAATGTCTTGAACTGCGTTCTGAGGTCTTCAGCACTAAGGTTCCAGGCATTCCGAACAAGATCAATTGCGAGGGTTAGAGTGGCAGAATCCTGAGCCGCTGCGACCTGCAAATCCGGAATGTTCCCATAACCAAACAGAAGCGGAATGAGCGTCGCATTACCCGTCACTACAACATCTTCAGGGATTTCATAGCGGCTGAGAAGTTGGTTGGACGAAAACCAAGCCGCTACTACCTCGCGAGTATTCCCTTCGGAATCACGGACCACGGATTCATGTGAGACCAGTACGTCGCCGTCCAGCCGGTTCACGTGTTCGGCGTCAAGATGGATTTCTTTGATACCATAATATCCCAAACTTTGAATTTCGTCCGCCGAACTCAACCCATCGGAATTAAGATCCCGCCAGATTTTCAGTTCACTGAAAATTGCATCGTTCTGGTCGATAATGCCATCGCCATTATCGTGGTCCCGAAGAACTGAAAAACCGTCTTTTTCCGCACTTCCGATCAATTCGCTGAGGTCATTGATCACGCCATCGTTGTTTAGGTCGCGAGCAAGGAAGCCGTCTTCTGGACTAATCCAGCTAACAGTTTCCCTGAAACCGTCGTTATCGATGTCAAACTGCGTGATGGAGTTTTCCAGGGCGCTGAAATGAACTCCGTCCCCATTGAGGTCGATAACCAGAGGATCGCGAGGCGGAGACGGAGGAATACCTGGCGCAGGACCCGGGCCACCGCCGCCGCCGCCGCCACCGCCACCGCCGCCACCGCCGCCGCCACCGCCACCGCCGCCGCCACCGCCGCCACCGCCACCACCGCCACCGCCACCACCGCCACCGCCATCACCACCACCGTCGCCGCCACCGCCGCCACCGCCACCACCGCCACCGCCACCACCGCCACCGCCATCACCACCACCGTCGCCGCCCGGGGTCGGCTGGTTGGCATATGGGTTTTCCGGGAGTTTCTCATTTATGACTTCAATGACCGTTTCTGGAAAATCAGCATAGGGAACCCGTCCTGTCCCACCCAAGATCTTCCAGACGTTCTTCTGGTTCTCCCACCAGGTGCCATCCTTTGCGAATGTGTCTGCAATATCACGACCGAATTGATCATCCGGCTGATTTTCGCCTGCCATTTCATCCCCCTAAAAATATCACCACGTATTACGTCATTGTAGAACGGGTGCACGTCGGTGTCTTAAGCCGTAAGTTGTAACATTATGAGAAGCGACATTCGGGTTCCCTGTCAATCAAGAATTGCAGCTTCTGGTAGATAACATTTTCGTGATATGCGAACGCGGGAGAATGCTCAGAATTGAAGCTTTTCATTAATAACTCTTTGTTGAGTTTATCTTAGGTTGCAAGAGGAACCAGACCGGGGATATCTGATGCGTTTTGCCCTCATCGTTGCCGTGTTGTTTGTAGTCGGAGGCGCGGGTGCATATTTTACGTCCAAAGAGACTTCGCCTGCCTTCTCGTCTCACTATATCGCAATGATGAAGACGCATCCTGCTGTCGTCAGCAAGCACGTCGGAGAGACTTGGCAGAGCTGTTTGCCATCCAATGATCAGGTAGATTCGGTAACTCAGCCCGTCAAATCGCTGGTGGCTGACACTATTGCTCGATCGATGTTATTCATGGCGCAAGAAAAAACATCAGAGGAAGCATCGCGCGAGTTGGTTCCTTGGATTTTGGAGCGATCCAAGCCGTTATCCTCAGCTGAAAAGGACAGCTTTTTGGCACTGGCTCGGAAAGTTAATAACGTGGATGTCCAAGTGTGCGTCATGTCTTCTCTTCAAAGTTCAACGGACTTCAGGTTGAATTCCTCCATTGCTGAGTGGGAACTACGGCGATAAGCGATGACTGGTATGAAGTGCATCGCAGAGTATCTGCAATCGGTCGGCTTACGTTCGGGAGCGCCTCTGCCCGTCTGTTCGTCAGCGCTAGCATGAACGAAGATGAATTAGAGGAGTTCGCATGATCGTTTTGCTGCCCTACCGGCGATTTCTGCGTTCATAAGTGTTTATTTGGAGATTTCTTTCTTTTATTTAGAATTCTTATCCAAAACAGCTTCACGTCTTTTGACCGAAAGCCATCTTCCCTAAAGTTCTATGGAGAGGCTGGGGGGGGGCAATGTGACTATGCGCGGCCTTTTTTATTCAATTTAAGGTTCAGTCGACCGGATGTGTCACGATATCACGAATGTCAGCTCTTGATGAGACTTGAACCAGCGACCTGTAATTCTAAAGACTTAGGCGGACCAGGGATTGATAACTATCAATCCGGCTGCTTCAAATGGGCTTGTATCTCGCGTTGCGACCGCGAGATGGTTTTCTGCAGCCGTAGCAGCAATGTATCCATCAGCCTTCCCGATCGCCTTTCCGGATGTTCGGCCGGTGGCCATCAGGTCCGCGTAGAATTGGGAGGTACCTACATTAAAGGGCAGAATGCGCCCGTCGAAAATTGGTAGAACTTCACCTTCAAGGCGATCGTGGAGGATTGTCTGACGCTTCCCCGATGGCATTGAGGCAATCCCGAAACGAAGTTCGGCAATTGAAATCGCGGAAATGAATAGCGTTTCGATGGCCTGTGCATCCAGCCAAGTCTGCACAGCAGTATCAGGAGCCGGCTTCCAAGGCTCAGATATTACATTAGTGTCTAGCAAGATCATTCGAAAGTCATCGGTACTGCCGGGGTGCTGTCGCGCTGTTGTTGCAGCGCTTCGACGTCACTGTTTGACATTTCGGCGTCACGGCCAATGGCCGCGAGAAGCGAGCCGAGTTTCACGCGTCCAGATGGACGAACAGCGGCTTCGAGAATGTCACGAATTTCGGCCTCGGTACTACGACCGTGGTAAGCTGCTCTTGCGCGTAACGCCCGATGCGTTTCATCAGAGAGGTTTCGTATGGTCACCGCCGCCATTTATCCGATCCTATCTATATTTTCGTTGTGATATCAATACCACGGAAATGATAGCATTTTCAAGTCGTGCTATGAGAAGGAAACGGGTAATTGTGCGCGTTCTTTCACCTTGAAGGGATATGAACCGCCGACCCTGTTAGTCGCCAATCATCAAACCATTAAGTAGGCAATGAAAATTGGGAGAGGGAATTTGGAGGACGGTCTACCAAAATCTCGCGAGCTCAAGGTTTGTGATACACGCAGCATTTTCCCGAATGCTGCTTAATGTCACCGACAGTCTGTGGTCTGGCGCCCCCAATTGGGGACGCCAGAAGCTATCAAACGAATCTAAAGTCATTGGCTTGCAGCGTATTCACCGTCACATTTTTTAGCGTAATCGAGTTGTCTGCATCGGCTCGGATGATGGTATCCGAACCTGACTGAGACGAGGCCGACAACAAGGCGGCCCAGTCGGCGAAGATGGTCTTATCCATCTGAATAACGTCGTGCGCAGTGCCCGTGGCGATAAAGTTCGTTATGGTGTCTTGCCCAAAGCCAGGCGTGTAGATGAATGTATCCGCAGAACTTCCGCCGGTAAGAATGTCGTTACCGGACCCACCAGTCAGAATGTTCGCACCGGCTCCCCCGACTATGATGTTATCAAGCGCATTACCGGTGCCAGTAAAAGCCGCTGTTGTTCCCGTATATGTCAGGTTCTCGACATTAGCGCCAAGCGTGTAACCTGCCAGTGCCGTCTGGACCGTATCGGTCCCCTCACCTGCATTCTCGACAACAACATCACCAGCATTGTCGATCACATAAGTGTCGTTGCCAGCACCACCAACAAGCGTATCCGCGCCCGCTCCGCCATCAAGCGTGTCGTTGCCAGAGCCGCTCTTGAGCGTGTTGGCAGATGCGTTGCCCGTGCCGGTAAATGCCGCCGCACCCGTGTAGGTCAGGTTCTCGACATTCGCCAGTGATGCCAGCGAATAGGTCGAAAGCACAGTGCGGATCTCATCGGTTCCGGCACTGGCAGCTTCCGTGACGATGTCACCCGCAACATCCACCACATAGATGTCGTTGCCCGCACCGCCCACAAGCGTATCGATGCCTGCGCCACCATCGAGAAGATCATTGCCAGCACCACCCGTCAGAACGTTGGCGAGCGCATTGCCCGTTCCGGTAAAGTCACCGGTCCCTGTAAAGGTCAGGTTCTCGACGTTGGCAATTGAGGAAAGAGAATAGGTTTTCAGCACAGTTTTGATCGTATCTGTGCCACCACTCACGTCCTCAATTACAACATCGCCAAGGCTGTCAACGATATATGTGTCGTTAGCGATCCCACCCCATAGCGTGTCATCTCCGGCACCCCCATCCAGCGTGTTGGACTCCATGAACACCCCGAACAAGACGTTATTTTTGTCGTTACCTGTGCCTGTGAATGCAACGGTGCCTGTGTAGGTCAGGTTCTCGACATTGGCTAGCCCTGCCAGCGAGTAGGTTGCAAGCGAGGTCTGGACTGTGTCAGTGCCCTCGCCAGCATTTTCGGTCACGATGTCACCGGCATTGTCGACAATAAAGATGTCGTCGCCCGTGCCACCAATCAAGGTATCGGCGCCTGCACCGCCGTTCAGCGTGTCGTCCCCTGCTCCACCGTTCAGCGTATCCGCCCCCGACCCGCCGATGATGACATTGGCAAGGCCGTTGCCTGTTGCCGCGAACGCAACTGTTGTGCCCGTATAGGTGAGGTTTTCGACATTGGCTGCCAGAGTATAGCTTGTCAGGGCAGTCTGGACCGTATCGATGCCTTCGTTGACACCTTCCACAATCGTGTCACCAGCGACATCAACGATATAGACATCATTGCCAAGGCCACCGATCAAAGTATCGGCACCTGCTCCACCATCCAGCGTGTCGTTTCCGGAGCCGCCCTGTATCGTGTTGGCAGACGCATTGCCTGTGCCGGTAAAGGCTGCAGCACCCGTATAAGTCAGGTTCTCGACATTGACACGTGATGCAAGCGAATAGCTCGCAAGCGATGTGCGGATCTCGTCCGTCCCTTCATTGGCATTCTCGGTCACCACATCGCTGGCATTGTCCACCACGTAGATGTCGTTCCCGGTTCCACCAACCAGGGTGTCGGCGCCCACACCGCCATCGAGCGTGTCATTGCCTGCACCACCCGTCAGGGTATCTGCACCCGCACCACCTGTCAGGACGTTATCCAGTGCATTGCCCGTTCCAGAGAAGTTTCCACTGCCCGTAAACGTCAGGTTCTCGACATTGGTACCAAGCGTATAACTGGCAAGTGCCGTCTGGACCGTGTCTGTCCCCTCGCCTGCATTCTCAACGACGATATCACCTGTGCCAACGATATAGGTATCGTTGCCTGCACCACCCGTCAGTGTGTCAGCACCCGCCCCACCTGTCAGGACGTTATCCAGGGCATTGCCCGTTCCGGCAAAAGCGCCGGTTCCAGTAAATGTCAGGTTCTCGACATTGGCAGTAAGCGTATAGCTTGAAAGAGCCGTCTGGACCGTGTCGGTTCCTTCACCGGCGTTCTCGACAACAACATCACCTGCGCCAATGACATAGGTATCGTTGCCAGCAGCACCCGTCAGGGTGTCTGCACCTGCACCACCTGTCAGAACGTTATCGAGCGCATTGCCTGTTCCGGCAAAAGCACCGGTACTGGTAAACGTCAGGTTCTCGACATTGGCAGCGAGCGTATAGCTTGAAAGAGCCGTCTGGACCGTGTCTGTCCCTTCGCCGGCATTTTCCGTGATCACGTCACCTGCGCTATCGACAACATAAATGTCATTGCCAAGGCCACCAACCAAGGTATCGGCACCTGCCCCACCATCTAGCGTGTCGTTGCCTGAACCACCGCGGATCACGTTGCCCAGGCTGTTGCCCGTTCCTGCAAATGCCCCGGTCCCCGTAAAGGTCAGGTTCTCGACATTGGCAAGCGTTGCAAGGGAGTAGGTCGCAAGGGCGGTCTGGACCGTATCGGTCCCTTCATTGGCATTCTCGACAATCACATCGCCCGCCACATCAACGACAAAGATATCGTCGCCTGTGCCGCCGATCATTCGGTCGATACCGGCGCCCCCGATCAGCGTATCGTTGCCCGCACCACCATCCAGCGTGTCGGCACCTGCACCACCACGGATCTCGTTGTTCAGCCCATTGCCTGTACCGCTAAATGCCGCCGTGCTCGTATAGGTCAGGTTCTCGACATTGGCACCAAGCGTGTAGCTCGCAAGCGCTGTCTGCACCAAGTCGGTGCCCTCACCAACATTCTCGACGACAACATCACCAGCATTGTCGATCACGTAGGTGTCATTACCAGAGCCGCTGTCGTTTTGCATTTAATCGTGAGACTCACCTGCAACAATTTCAACAAGATAGCCCGGCAGTTAATTTGAGACTTGGCATTTAATTCGAGATTCTGACTTCGTTTTTGGCACTTAATATGAGATTCGCCGTCGGGGCAACGATGGGTGCCTACGGCCAATCTTCCATCCACAAATGCGTTATATTACAGAAGGTTATTTCCGAACCCGAAGGTGTCCAGCAAGGAAAATCGCACCGAATAATCTCAAATTAGGTGCCATCACCAACCGGATCGGGCGCATTCTTACAATTAAATGCCAAACGACAGGGGTCGGCGCCCACGACTGGTGGAGACGGGTTCCATGAGACGTGAAACCGCGAACTTCCGGGCGCTCGATTATCCCGTCGCTCTGCGCGTAGGTGCATTGCACAATTTTTGTTTGCGCATCGCTTATATTCTAGGCATAAAGCCCATAGCTGATGCACGCGACGGCCTCCTCCCAGTGCCATCGCATCAGCTGTTCCCCTCTGGAGGTTTTAACCTTCACACTTCAAGGGCCTCGGTTTTCCGATGGCCCTATTTTTTTGGCGCCTTAGAATGACGGCTGACTGGACGATATATCTGGTTCTTTGTCAGGCTCTCTCGCATGCCGAGCCGCCCCATTGAAAAGCGAGCACGCAGCAGATATATATTGCTCATAGTCGAGAGCGCTGACCCGTCGGTGCGTTGAACGGTTGTTTCACTCGGCTTACCGAATTCGAGCGGACCGCATGCGGTCCGCTTTTTCGTTTCTGGAGGATTCGTTGCATCTACTGTATCTCGACGAGTCGGGTCACTCTCATGATCTTAGCTCCGACTTCTTCGTCCTTGCCGGATTCAGCATCTTCGAACGTCAAACCCACTTCGCCCGCACACCGTGGAACTGGGCCGCTCTATCGCGTCCATTACAGCCAAGTGGTATCCCGAACTGGCAGCGGCGTGCTTAGGGAACAGCCACAACGATCTTGCCGGCGACCCTCCCGCTGGCGCTACGCCGCTGCGCATCCGCAACCTGATCAAGGGAAAAAACTTGCTCGATCGCGAGGTCGAACGCGCCCTTGAAATAGAGCTCGGTTACATGCCTGAGGGCGATTTCGGGGTGGTCGTCTTGGGACGTCGTGACTTGCGCACCGTGCTTGGGTGCGTCGATATCCGCGATCGACAGAACACGGGCAGGATCGCCCACGATCTCGATGAGATCGGGGATGACGCCCGCCCCGGCCAGGTCAAGTGCCGCATCGACCCCCTGCGGTGCAAGCTCGCGGACGCGGGCTGGCAGTCCGGGTCCATATGTCGTCGGAACGGCGCCGAGCTTGCGAAGATAGTCGTGTTTTGCTTCGCTTGCCGCGCCGATCACGTTGACGCCACGATGGCGCGCCACCTGGACGACCGCGCTGCCTACTCCACCCGAGGCGCCGACCACCACCAACGTCTCTCCGGCTTTGCTAGCGACCAGATCAAGGATGCGCGTCGCAGTCTCGCTGACGATCGCAAGGCCGCCTGCCACTTCGAACGACATGCCGTCCGGAATGTGTGCCCAACTGGTCAGCACCGCATGTTCGGCCATAGCCGTCCTGCGAACTGTGAGGCCGAATACACGATCACCGACCGCGACATTTGACACGCCGTCGCCCACTTCGTCGACGATGCCGGCCGCCTCGGCGCCGACGCCGCTGGGGAGATCTATCGGCATGAAATCACGGTAGAGTCCCGACCTTAACTTCCAGTCCAGAGGGTTGACCCCGGCAGCCCGAACCGCGATGCGGATCTGGCCGGCGCCGGCGTGCGGCGCGGCGATGTCGACGATTTGCAGAACGTCGGGTTCGCCATAGCTTTCGTATTGAACGGCTCTCATGGATTTCTCCTTTGCAAATTTAGTGAGGTGCATAGCTATTGAGGTCTCGCCGCCTGCGTTTCATCAGCGCGGCGCTGGGCAGCCGGCCTATCACCGGCCAGCCGCCCAGCGCCGACGCATCAACGCAAGCCACCGCTGGCCAGAATGTTCTCGCCGGTCACAAAGCGCGCATCGTCGGATGCGAGGAACGCAACGACGCGGGCGATATCGTCCGGCTCTCCGGCGCGGCCGAGCGGCGTTTGCGAGACGATGCCGGCCTCCATCTCTGACCCGGCGATGCCGGCGGTCTTTGTTCCTTCAGTCACGACAAAGCCAGGGCTGACGACATTGACACGGATTTTCCGCGGCGCGAGTTCCTTGACCAACACCTCCGAGATCGCGTTTACCGCTGCCTTGCTCGCGGTGTAGAGCGACGTGCCGGGCGAGCGCAGAGTCGTGATCGACGACGAGATGTTGATGACGCTGCCGCCTTCCTGAAGGTGCTTGATAGCGGCCCGTGTCGTCAGCAGCACGCCAAGCACGTTGACGTCGAACACGTGCCGATACTGATCCTCGGTGAACAGTTCGACCGGCCCGGCCTCCCAGACGCCAGAATTGTTGACCAGAATATCGAGCCGACCGAACTCGGAAACGGCCGCCTCGATCAGCGCCTGTGCTTCAGTGGCGATGGAGACGTCGCCCTGGACGGCAACGGCCTTGCCTCCGGATGCCTTGATGGCGTCGACGACGGCGTCTGCACCTTCCCTACTGGAAGCGTAGTTGACGACGACAGCCGCGCCGTCCTTCGCCAAAGCCTTGGCGATGCCCGCGCCGATGCCTTTCGACGCCCCGGTTACGACGGCGACCTTGCCTTCAAGTCTGTTCATTTGCGTTACCTTTTTTGCTAAGCGAAATTCAGCCACCATCGGATTGAGGCACGTCAGTTCAACAGTTCGGAAATATAGAACTGTTGAACTGTGTGTCAAGCTGCGATATGGAAAGGCCATGAGACCTATAGTTCACCCAGCAATCGAGAATGTTCAGCCGGAAATGATCCTTCATGCCCTGTCGGATCCCGACCGGGCGGCAATTCTCGTCAACATCATGGAAGAGGGCGGCATCAAGGCCTGCTCAACAGTCTCGGCGCTGGGTGACAGGGTCATCCCGAAATCGTCGCTCTCCAATCATTTCAAGATCTTGCGGGAGGCCGGGTTGATCCGGAGCGAGCGCCAAGGCAAGCAGATGAGAAACCACCTGCGTCTTGCCGAGGTGAACGCACGTTTTCCGGGCTTGCTGGGGGCGATCATGAATGCCTATGCGTCCAGTAATTCCGGCGACGAGACGTCGGGCGTGGGCGCCGGATGACCGGCGCATCTCGAGGCGGGTTCAGCGCGGATCCAACGGCCTGTTCGGCCGCGCAGGCGCGGTAAGGCGAGGCTGCTCGGTTTACACCGCTTGACGCCTAACGGGCAGTTTTCCGGGTGGTGTTGACGCTCTTTGCCTTGCGGCCACGCGTTGCCGGCTTGGCTGGAAGGTCGGTCCCATATTCCCGCCACCAGGCAGCCAAGGCCTCCATCGTCGGCTGGAGACCGCGGGCCTTGGCCGTTATCTCATAATCCACACGCGGCGGAACCTCGGCAAATATCGTGCGAGAGACCAGCCCGTCGGCTTCCAGCTCACGAAGTTGCGCCGTCAGCATATGCTGTGTGATCCCCGGGATCGCCTTTCGCAGTTCACCGAAGCGATAGACCCGCTGGTTGAGCAGCCACATGATCTCGAGCTTCCACTTGCCCGAGAGCAGCGTGAACGCCCGGCGCATTTCATCCTGCATTGTCGCGACAGGGTCGCCATTGGTCTGGTTTTCCATACTTACCACCATGAATTCATCCTACTTGCACTTCTCGCTCATAGGCTACATTTTCGATACACGCTCCACCGCATCATGGAAATGCGCCAGCGCCCAAAGAAGCCATTTTATCGAGGACCTCACCGGGCCACTGGTGGGCAGGAATCCCTATGACCGAAACCAATCTATACTGGATGGCGACAGCGCTGCTGTCGTTACTCTACCTCTCATCCGCTCTGCTTTATCTGACGAGAAGCGAGCAAGTCCGGCAGATCATCGTCAAGCTGGGCTATCCCGGCTACCTTGTCCACGTCCTGATCATCATCAAGCTTCTCGCCGTGGCGGCGATCCTTTCGCGCATCAGCGTGGGGCTCAGCGATCTCGCCTATGCCGGAATGTTCTATCACTTGGCCCTCGCCGTTCTCGCACATCTGGCCGTCCGCGATATCAAGGCCGCACTACCGTCGGCCGTCGGTCTTGTGCTGATCGCCGGATCATTTTTCACCCAGAATACCGCGCGCGAGATGCCTTCGCCCTACGCTCCCTTCGGATCCGAAACGATTGGTGATGCGCGATGAGGGCGCGGCCCCTTGGAGCAACCAGCTTAAATCACTGACCGGCGCTGGATCCGCCACGTGCCAGTCATCAGCAACGGCTGACACTGGATGGTGCAGCCAGGTTCCTCAAACTCAATAATGACAGGAGACAAACATGGGTCGACTCAACGGAAAAATCGCAATTGTCACAGGCGCGGGTCGAGGTATCGGACGGGCGACCGCCAAGTTATTCGCAGCGGAAGGCGCGAAGGTCGCGGTGCTCTCACTCACACCCGCCAATGTGGAAGCGGTCGTCGCGGACATCGAGGCCGCCGGCGGGATGGCGCTCGGGGTAGCATGCGATGTCAGCAGCGCCGATCAGATCACGGCGGCTGTGGACAAGGTGGTCGCAGCCTATGGCGGGGTCGATATTCTGGTGAACAACGCCTTCGATCCCTCGGCTGTCATGTCGTCAATCATGGAGTTGTCGGTCGAGCAGTTGCAGCGCAACTTTGATACGGGTCCGATCGCGACCCTGCGCACGATGCAAGCCTGCTATCCTTATCTCAAGGCGTGCGGAGAAGGCCGCGTTATCAACTTCGGTTCGCCTGCAGCGCTTCTTGGGATGCTGCCCTATGCACCCTACAACATGGCCAAGGAGGCGACCCGTGCCTTAACGCGAACCGCCGCGCGAGAGTGGGGTCCTGACAAGATCACCGTGAACAACATTCAACCGGTGGCCGAGACCTGGGGCGATGTTGAGGTGCCGCCGGCAAACAACGCGTTGCAACGCTATGGCTCGCCGGAAAACGACATTGCGCCTGTCCTTCTGTTCCTGGCGAGCAAGGATGCACAGTTCTTGACCGGCTACACCCTCTCGCCGGATGGCGGCATGGTCATCGACGGCGCGCGCTGACGCGCGCTTCGCCAGATCGCTGCGGGTACCCAGGCCCCGCAGTTACCCGGACTGCAAAGTCGAGCTCAATCTGAGCGACAAGTCGGTCGATCTTATTGCCGACAACATGCATCTGCCATTCGCATTGGCTGGCAGGCAGATTCGAGCCTGCATGCCCGCCGGAGTAGTGAGTGATTTCAACCCGGTCGCCTACGGCTACAATCTATCGCCTTGACAGGATCTGAACTCACGACAACCGACAAAATGAAGATATTATCCAGCGAAATCAACTTATTGGAGCAACCATTAAACCATCGGACGAATGACTGTGCAATTGGCCAGTTTCCTTCGAAAAGATCCTGCAATCGCTATCCGCCTATCAAGCATTTGGATGGGGTAATCGGTGGCGACAAGCGGATGCAGACAGTAATAACATTTGTCGCGATTGATGAATCGCGGTCAATATCCGACCTGCACACCTTTCCAGAAAGCCACCCGGTCTTTGATCTCATTGGCGGCCGGTTTGGGTTCGGCATAGAACCAGGCTGCGTCCGCGTTTTTCTGGCCGTCGACCTCCAGCGTATAGTAGCTGGCTTGCCCTTTCCACGGACAGCTCGACTTGGTCTGGCTCGACCTCAAATATTCATTTTTGACAGAACCAATCGGAAAATAGTGGTTGCCCTCAACGATGACCGTATCGTCGCTCTCAGCAATTATCGCCCCGTTCCATGTCGCTTTCATAACCGAAATCTCCTCTTTGTGGGTCCAAATATAGGAACGTACCAAAATCGTAGCCGCCTCCGACAGTCAAGGTGCCAGAGTTTGTATTGATCTGAACTGCGATCAGCAGAAAACGATTGGTGTTCGATCTAGACGCACGGACCTTCGTCCGTATCAGCCTAAATGATTTAAAAATGGGGAACTGCTTCGTCTTCCAATGCGAGACATCGGCAAAGGCACAGCGCTCGATGTGTCGGCCAGATGGTCATCGATTGCATCAGATGCGACGCGCGGACTAATTTTGGGGCGGACTTTTATGCCGCCACGACCAAGGCGCTGCGAACTGGCTCGGCACGGGACTTCGAGGCTCCCTGCACTTGTCAATTCTAGATTGACAAGTGCAACAGATTTTAAAGTAAAGTTGACATTCACTTTGAACTTGTACCATAATGTCCATTATGAATGAACAGCCGGCGCCCAAGCTAAAGTACCTTATCCAATCGGTTCCGCCGGGGTTTCTTGTCGATTCGGCTTGGACGGCACGCCATGCGATCTCACGGCAATCCGTATCGGGGTATATCAAACAGGGTTGGCTCGAGCGGATCGCGACAGGTGTCTACCGACGCCCATTTTCGGCGAGAGAAACGTCGGAAGCCGTCACTGGCTGGAAAATTCCCTTGTTATCCGCGCAATGGATCATGGGACATGCTTTCCACGTCGGAGGCTGGACCGCACTTGGATTGCGCGGCCATTCTCATTACCTGCAGCTTGGCGGTGATACACGCGTGTACCTCTACGGCTCCGACATCCCAGACTGGCTTATGACATTGACAACCGATGCCAGGTTCGTCCGGCGAGGTCATGGACTGTTCTCCGACGAGAACAACGGCGTCGAGGACAGCGAATTCAGCCTCTCCGATACTCCAGATGAGGAACTGGCCATGAGCCCGTGGCGCTGGCCTATCAAAATGTCGTCTGCAGAGCGGGCGATACTGGAGATTCTCGATGAACTTCCGAAGAACGAGAGCTTTCACAACATCGACATGGTGTTTGAGGGAATGGTCAACCTGCGCCCGAAACTACTGACGACGCTGTTGACCCGGTGCCGCAGTGTAAAGGTGAAACGCCTTTTCTTCGTCTATGCCGACAAGCACGCGCATGCGTGGCTCAAGCATATCGACAAATCGCAAATCGATATGGGACGCGGCGATCGGGCACTTGTCCCAGGCGGCCGGCTTCACCCCATTTATCGCGTAACGGTCCCTGCACACCTGTTGCCCAAGGAGATTATCGATGGCGCGTGATCGCTATATGCGGCAAGTCGAGCTGCTCGTTCGGACGTTGCCCTATATCGCCCGGCAGGATGTCTTCGCTCTCAAGGGGGGAACAGCCATCAACCTGTTCTACAGGGATATGCCTCGCTTGTCGGTCGATATCGACCTCACCTACCTTCCCGTCGAGGATAGGGACACCACGCTCAGCGGTATCGACGCCGCGCTTGACCGCATTCGCGACGACCTGCTGAAGAACCTCCGCGGCGTCGACGTCCAGCGTATCGCCGGTGGCGGCAACAATGACACGCGGGTGCTCGTCCGGCAGGGGACCACCGAAATTAAAATCGAGACCTCGCCGGTCGCGCGAGGAACGGTGCACCCGCCGGAACTGCGAGCGGTCACAGATGGCGTGGCCGAGGCGTTCGGCTTTGCCGAAATGCAGGTCGTGTCCTTCGAGGATCTGTTCGGCGGCAAGCTTCATGCCGCCGTGGACCGCCAGCACCCGCGCGATCTCTTCGACGTGAAGCTGCTCTATGATAATGAAGGCCTCACCGATGCGTTGTTTCGGACCTTCCTCATCTACGTCGCAAGCTCGGGCCGCCCGCCACATGAGTTGATCAGGCCGTCATTGTCCAAACTCGAGGAAGCCTTCGTGAAAGAATTCGAAGGCATGACCATCGAACCCGTCAGCCTGATCGAACTGAAAGACGCACGGGCTCGGCTGACGGATGACCTTCGAACCCGCCTCGATGATAAAGCGATGCGGTTCCTGCTTACTCTCCATGATACGGAGCCGGATTTCGACGCCATCGGGATGCCGCAGGCAGCAGCACTACCGGCAGTACGGTGGAAGTTGCTCAATCTAGCAAAGCTGAAGCAGCAGAACCCCGATAAACACGCCATGCAGCGTGGGGAAATTGAGAATATGTTTGCTTAAGCTTCCGCAGGCACGTGCGGCCGGCAGTCAATTTGCCGAACGTGAGATACAACGGTTAGGCGCTTCCTTGAAGCGTAGAAGCGGAACGGAACGCTTGAAGCGCGGGGATTGCATCGCCTTTCGCAAAGGCTTCCAATCCCACAGGTCCGCTATAACCCAACGATTTCCGAAGGACGATGGAGAAGCCTGGACATGATGAACTCCAACTGTTTTATCAGACGAGACCAACCCTGACGGCGGCGGCTTTCAACGCATCTAGGCCGAGCGACTGGTACTGGAAGGAATTGCGAACGGCTGGATCCTGCTCGGCTTCGATGACGATCCAGCCGTCGTAGCCGGCATCTTTCAGGATTTTTAGCAGCGGTTCGAACTCCACCCCGCCCTCCTCGTCTCGCGGTACGGTGAACACGCCGGCCCGAACGCCGTCCATGAAGCTCATCGCATCGTCGCGCACCCGCTGCATCACGACAGGGCGAACGTTCTTTGCATGGAAATGGCCGACACGATCAATATGGCGGGTGAGCACCGGGGCCGGACAAGGCCGTTCTTTAATACTGTTATTCGAAGTGCTCCCCGATCATTTCTTCGCTCTTGATCCAGAGGGCCTTGGCCCGCTCGGCATCGAGCGCATAGGCGCAGACATCTTCGCTGATGCGGCTTGCCGGGTTCTCCGTTACGGTCGCGACACGGCAATTGTGGCAATAGAGGCCACCGACCTCGTCAGCAGCGGCAACAAAGCCAGCCCATAACGAGGTGGCGGCTCCCTGCGGGATCGACTTCAATTCGAAAGGCGACTTACCTTGGGCGGCGAGTTCCTTGTTGACCTTGTCGATCATCGCCTCAAACGCTCCGTCTCCCAAGTGACGGGTGAGCTCCGTGCGGATACCGCCTGGATGTACCGAAGTTGCGCGAACCTCGCGCGCCTTGTGCCGTCGGTCGAATTCGACAGCGAACAGAATATTGGCAGTCTTGGAGCGCCCGTAAGCAATCCAGGGATCGTAAGCCGTGTGTTCAAAATTTGGATCTTCAAGATCGACATCGGCGTAGCGGTGGCCGGACGATGCCAGGTTAACCAACCGCCCGCCGGGTGCAATCAGGGACGCGATGCGATTGACGAAGGTGAAATGGCCGAGATGGTTGGTGCCAAACTGCGTCTCGAACCCATCGGCCGTATGACCGAAGGGAGCCGCCATGACACCGGCATTGGCAATGACGACATCGAAGGTACGACCATCCTTGAGCAGAGCGTCCGCGCAGGCGCGCACGCTTGCCAGCGATGCCAGATCGAGCTGGATCAGATCGAGGCTACCACCATTGGCAGTCTCGGCGCGAACGGGCGTCATTGCGCCTTCCGCCTTTGTCAGGTCACGGGCAGCACCGACGACATCGGCCCCGTGGGCCACCAGCGCCCGCGCTGTTTCGACGCCAAGGCCTGCGGACACGCCGGTGACGAGCACGCGTTTGTCGCTGAGGTCGATCCCGGAAAGCACCTCTTCGGTGGTGGATTTCGATCCAAACACGTTTGTCATCAAATAATCTCCTTGTGCTTTGCACATATAGTCAGTGGTGCTGGCAAGACCCGCTGATCAAGTTACGGGACCGTTGGCGCGCTTGCGCGGGTGCGGATGGGTGTCGGAAAACTCACAATGCGGCGGCGGCGTACAGCCAGCCGACATGTCGGGGCTTGTTGTGCAATATGAGGGATCACCAATGTTTTTAGTGCGCTCCCGCCTGCCAGCATCGTGCTGGCGCTACGCGAACTGTGGCAACTCGTCGTGTATCTCGTACCACTCGGCTTTCGAGGCGACGAAATAATGTGCTGTCGGCGACGTCGGCAGTGGCGTATCGAGCGTCCCCAGCCGCAAGCGAACAACATCCGGCATGGTATCGCGGCGACTTATGATCGCCGAACCGCAGTTGGAACAGAAGAAGCGATGAACACCTGGCGAGGAATTGAATGCCTTCAGCGCAGCCTCGCCCTCGATGATCACGAAGTCGCTGGCCACGACGGATGCATTGGTCGAAAACGCGGTTGCAGTTGCTTTGCGACAACGTGAACAGTGGCAATAGATTGCTTTACCAAGCTCGCCGCGGACTTCGTATTTCACCGTGCTGCAGAGGCAACTGCCTTTATACATTTTAGCTCCTATGGCCGAGATAGCGCTTTGCGCATATTTGGCGGGACGGAAGTTCATTGCGTTGCGATTGGGGGGGGCGCGATGAGTTCGCCGCGGAGTTGCCTGTTATGTCTGCCGACGTCGCGCATCGTCGCGACGACATTATGTCGAGGCCGGGCAAGTTCCAGCTTCGTGAGCTTCCCGTTCGCGCCGGCCGCGACCGCCACCTTGTTGCTCATGCGTCTTCCCGTCACTGTTGGATAATCGAGTCTGGACATATATGTCTGTCTATATATTGGACTTTTTATACATTCGGTGGATGGGCATGGGAAAGCATGGCACGCAGCCATTGTCCAATCTTCAGGATGTTCGGCTTGACTGTCTCAGTCTCTTTCCGATGTCGACGCCACAGTAATCTCGTTCTCGAGCAACAACCGAGCGGCATCGCGGTTGGCTTCGACAATTCCCTCGCTTGGCATGGATTGAGCGACGACGAAAGATCCCTGAACCAGCGATAGGACTTGGATAACGGCTCGCTCAGGGTTCTTCAAACCCAGCGGCTCAATGAGCCGCGTAACTAATTCATGTAATTCTTTGTAATAGTCGGCAATGGTCGCCTGTACTTCTGGTGTGTTTGCCTCAGGTCCAAATTCTGCCAGCCCTCTTGAAAACGAACAACCGCGGAATGTAGGCGCACGGAGAGGTTCATCAATTGCGTCGAAGATTGTAAGGACGCGCTCGATGGCTGACAGGCCAGGCTTTTCCGCCGCCGCTGCAAACATCTCAAAACCAATGGTTTTTTTATCACGGAGATACGTCGCGATCAGGGAGGCCTTTGACGGGAAGTGCTTGTAAAAAGTCATCTTCGCCACGTCGCTCTCTGCTATGATGCGATCTATCCCGACTGAGTGAACGCTGAGCCGATAAAACAGATCGGAGGCAGTCTTCAATATCCGCTCTCTTGGGGAAAGGCCCTCGAGCGACTGGCGCTCCAACTCCACGATTTCAGGCATGCTGCCCTTCTGCATTTGGCATCTCCTATTCATCATCTCAAGGTGGACAGACTATTCTGTATTTTTCCCTATTGCAAGTACATACAGGTCTGTATATTGAAGGGACGTCATTTTTCAAAAAAGAGAGTTTTGCGATGAGCGGAAAAGTTGTGGTTGTGACGGGTGCGAGCAGCGGCTTCGGGAACCTTACGGTGCTCGAGTTGGCGAGACGGGGGCATACGGTGGTTGCGACCATGCGAGACGTCGAGGGGCGAAACGCTCGGGTGCGCAAGGATCTCATTGACGCTGCGACAACTGAAGGACATGTGCTGCACGTTCTGGAGATGGATGTTGCCGACGAGGTTTCCGTTAATTCAACGGTCGATAAGGTCGTAAGAGAGCACGGAAAGATCGATGTCCTCGTCAACAATGCCGGATTGATGCCTGTCGGGATCACGGAAGCCTACACGGTTGCTGACATCGAACGGCTGTTTGCGGTCAATTTCTTTGGCGCTGTACGTGCGGACCGGGCCGTTCTTCCTCATATGCGCGCTGCTGGCAGCGGGCTCCTTGTCCACGTCACATCCCTGATGGGCCGGGTGGTGTTCCCCTTTTTCGGAACCTACTCAGCAAGCAAGTTCGCGCTGGAGGCACTTGCCGAGGCATATCGTTACGAGCTGAAGGGCTTTGGTATTGACTCCGTCATTGTCGAGCCCGGGCCATTCCCGAGCAACCTCATCTCGGCGAGCCCTGAGCCATCGGACCATGCTGTTATTGCATCCTACGGTGAGATCGCGGCAATCCCAGGCCAAATCAAGGCGCACGCTAACGACGGAGACGATGCCAACCCACCCCGTCCTCAGCGCGTTGCCGTTTCCATCGCAGAGTTGATCGAAGCGACTGAGCGACGCCCGTTGCGAACCGTCGTTATGCCTGAAGGCTTAGACTTTGGTATCCATCAACTGAATGAGGCGGTCCGCCCCATTCAGAACGGTATGCTCACCTCGTTCGGCATGTCGGACATGCTCTGACCACGGTGGCCGATGCGGCTCTCGCCGCCCTTCGGAACACCCTTCAAAAATTTCGCAAATCCCGCGAATGAACAGGAACAAGGAAAAATCATGAAAATCGGAATTATCGGAGCAGGAATGGTCGGCGCAAATCTGGCACGGATCTTGGCAAAGGCCGGCCATGACGTGAAGCTGGCCAACTCGAAGGGACCGGAAACCCTCAAGGACATCGTTGACGGCATGGCAATTGCTGCTGTCACGCGTGACGAAGCGGTCAAGGATGTGGAGGTAATTATCCTTTCCGTACCATTTGATCGAAATCCGGAACTCGCACCTGTGCTTGCCGCTGTTCCCGCAGGCGTCATCGTCGTCGATACGTCCAACTACTATCCAATGCGGGACGGCATGATTAAAGAGGTACAAGAAGGAAAACTGGAAACCGTCTGGGCCAGCGAGCAGATCGGAAAGCCTCTCGTGAAAGCCTGGAACGCGCTCCTGTCTTTCACTCTCGCCGACTGCGGCGCGAAACGTGGCGCGGCTTCCAGATTGGCCATACCGATCGCTGGAGATGATGCCGCTGCTAAAGCTGTGGTATCGGGTCTCGTTAATGACACTGGCTTCGATGTCGTGGATGCCGGCCCGCTATCGGATTCCTGGCGTTTCCAGCCGGGAAGCCCCGCCTATTGCACGGAACTCGATGCAGCCGGTCTGACGAAAGCACTTTCGTCTGTCGACAAGACCCGCCTTCCTCACAACCTTGAACTCATCACGCAAGGGATTGTCGATGGAAGCGTTGCATTCGAACGCGAAGCCATGGTCGCCAGCATTCGCAAAATCACAAGCTGAACGTAAGCCATAGAACCGAGCGTTCTATAACGGCAAACAACATATAAGACCGCAGAGGCGGCAGAGTGTTTCCGCCTCTGCTTAGGCGCCATACGAGAGGTAGGTCGCAAACATGGGGTCGCATGTTAACGGTCGTTTCATGACACCCATTTCGTCGCTGACTACATCCCATTCTCGGCAGGCAGCTGTCGATCAACTTGATGAGGCGGCAATACAATTGTGGGTCGCCTCATGATGTCGCACATGGACGTGGTGCTCAGCCAATCCTCACGTATGCCGCATGTCATCGGTAATTGTTTGCGGCGCCGATTGTTAATGCGGGAGTCGCGTGCCACTCCCCAGAGACTTCATTACTCGGCGAGTTCGCGCATGACCTTGATCAGGTCGGATTTGCCTTCGAAGCCGATGCCCGGCAGTTCCGGCATTGTGATGTGGCCGTCGATAACCTTGACGCCGTCCGGGAAGCCGCCATAGGGCTGGAAGAGATCCGGATAGCTCTCGTTACCGCCCAGCCCAAGGCCGGCGGCAATATTGAGCGACATCTGGTGGCCGCCGTGAGGGATACAACGCGACGGTGACCAACCGAACTGGCGCAGCACGTCCAGCGTGCGCAGGTACTCGACGAGACCGTAGGACAGGGCGCAGTCAAACTGCAGGAAGTCGCGGTCAGAACGCATGCCGCCGTAGCGCAGCAGGTTACGGGCATCCTGATGGGAGAAGAGGTTCTCTCCGGTCGCCATCGGGGCATCGTAGAATTCCGAGATCGCCGCCTGCAGAGCATAGTCGAGGGGATCGCCGATTTCCTCGTACCAGAACAGAGGGTAATCGCGTAGCATCTTGGCGTAGGCGATCCCGTTCTCCAGATCGAAGCGACCGTTGGCGTCGACGGCCAGACGTGCCTCAGAACCGATCTCTTCCAGCACGGACTCGATACGGCCCCGGTCTTCGTCAATCGAGGCTCCCCCGATCTTCATCTTGACTACATTGTAGCCTCGGTCGAGATAGCTTCGCATCTCCTTGCGCAGCGCGCTATTGTCCTTGCCGGGATAATAGTAGCCGCCTGCGGCGTAAACGAAGACCTTCGGGTTCGCTTCACGGCCCTTCATATCGGCCAACATGCGGAACAGAGGTTTGCCTTCAATCTTCGCGACCGCATCCCAGATCGCCATGTCGAGCGTTCCGACGGCGACCGAGCGCTCTCCATGGCCGCCGGGCTTTTCATTCATCATCATAGTCGACCAGATCTTGTGCGGATCGAGGTTGGTGCCCTCATCGTTGATCAGGCTGTTCGGGTCTGCCTGCAGGATGCGGTCCTTGAACCGCTCGCGGATCAAGCCGCCCTGGCCATAACGGCCGTTCGAGTTGAAACCATAGCCAACGACCCGACGGCCGTCCTTCACAACATCGGTGACAACGGCGACGAGGCTCGCCGTCATCTTCGAGAAGTCGATATAGGCGTTGCGGATGGGCGAAGCGATTGGTTTGGTGACTTCGCAGACGTCGATGATACGCATTTTAACCTCTGTTTTAGTTTAAAATAGATAGCGAATGGTGGCGTTCCGCCGCAACTTCATAGCGATCGGACGACCGGACTGTTGCCTCCTTGGTAGCCAGGCGGGGCTGCAAATTCCAATGCTCTGACGATTTATATTGGTGCCATTTCGGCATTGCCATTCGCAACGAGGCGGCCGAAGACTTTGCTGAGAACTACAGATTACTCGAGGTTAATGGCTTTGTTCACCTTCACGGAATCGCATATTCCAATGCAAATTCAGCTTCATGGATCTGTTGCTGGCACATTCACTGCTACAGAAATGCATATTACCCGAGACTGTCCGCAACGGCCTTTCCGCACGTTACGGTGTCCGCCTTGCCGCCCAGGTCGCGTGTCCGCGGCCTCTCATCGGCGAGAACCGTTTCGATGCCTGCCATGACGGCCGCGCTTGCTTCATGCTCTCCGAGATGATCCAGCATCATCGCTGCCGACCATATCTGTCCGATCGGATTTGCAATGCCCTGCCCCGCGATGTCCGGCGCCGTCCCGTGGACGGGTTCGAATAGGGAGGGGAATTTCCGCTCAGGGTTGATGTTCCCCGAGGGGGCGATTCCGATCGTGCCCGTGCAGGCCGGACCGAGATCAGACAGGATATCGCCGAACAGGTTCGATGCCACAACCACGTCGAAACGATCCGGGTTGAGCACGAAATGGGCGCAGAGAATGTCGATATGATATTTGTCCCAGGCGATATCCGGATAGGACTTCGCCATCTCTTCGACCCTCTCATCCCAATAGGGCATAGAGATGGAGATGCCGTTCGATTTGGTTGCTGACGTCAGCCGCTTGCGAGGCCGGGTCTGGGCAAGATCGAAGGCGAACTTGAGGATCCGATCGACGCCGATGCGCGTCATGACCGTTTCCTGCAGCACCGTTTCACGCTCGGTTCCGGGAAAAATGCGCCCGCCGACCGAGGAGTATTCGCCTTCGGTGTTCTCGCGCACGACGTAGAAGTCAATATCGCCGGGTCCTCTGCCGGCGAGCGGCGAGGTCACGCCCGGCATCAGCCGCACGGGCCGCAGGCTCACATACTGGTCGAACTCGCGCCGGAACTGAATGAGCGAGCCCCAGAGCGAGATATGATCGGGAACGACGTCCGGCCAGCCAACCGCACCGAAGAAGATCGCGTCATGGTTGCCGATCTGCGCCTTCCAGTCATCAGGCATCATCTGCCCGTGCTTGACGTAGTAGTCGCAGGAGGCAAAGTCGAATGTGTCGATCCGGAGTTCGAAGCCGAATTTCTTCGATGCCGCTTCAAGAACCCGCAGGCCTTCCGGCACGACTTCCTTGCCGATGCCGTCTCCCGCAATAGAAGCGATTTTGTGGATGCGGTTGGTTCTTTTTTCCAAAGTCATGCTCCAATTCGATCAGTCTTCCTCGACGAAGACCTGGTTGCGACGTCTCGCGATGTTAGGAAGAAAGGCTACAATCAGCACGATGAGGGCAACCGTCAGAAGTCCTGCGCTGATCGGCCGGGTAAAGAAGACGGAAACGTCACCGTGCGAAATCGTCATCGCTCGTCGCAGATGTTCTTCCAGCAGGGGGCCAAGGACGAAGCCCAACAGCATGGGCGCAGGCTCGAAATCCAGTTTGGACAACGCGTAACCGAACACCCCGAACGCGGCCATCACATAGAGATCGAACGTGTTGGAGTTCACGCTGTAGACGCCAATCGAGGCGAAGGCGAGGATCGCCGGAAACAGCACCGTGTAGGGAACCGTCAGAAGCTTCACCCACAGGCCGATCAACGGCAGATTGAGGATGACGAGAAGCAGGTTGCCGATCCACATCGAGGCGATGAGGCCCCAGAACAGAACCGGTTGCTCGGTCGCGACTTGCGGTCCAGGCACGATACCCTGGATGATCATCGCGCCGATCATCAGCGCCATGACGGGATTGGCGGGCACGCCAAGGGTTAGCATCGGTATGAACGACGTCTGTGCCCCTGCATTGTTTGCAGCCTCTGGTCCCGCCACACCCTCGATCGCGCCATTGCCGAAGCGCTCCGGCGTCTTGGAAATTTTCTTCTCCAGAGCATAGGATGCGAAGGACGCCAGGATGGCGCCGCCTCCCGGAAGAACGCCAAGCGCAGATCCCAACAGCGTGCCGCGGCATGCCGGCCCGATCATCGCCTTGAAATCTGCACGGCTCGGCCAGAGGCCTGCAACGCGGCTGACGACGGCGGTTCGCTCGATCGTCGTTTCGAGATTGCGCAGGATTTCGGCAATCCCAAAGAGACCAACGGCGACGGCGACGAAGTTCAGACCGTCCGCCAGTTCCGGTCGGCCAAGCGTGAAACGCATCGCCCCCGTATTAATGTCCGTTCCGACAAGCCCAAAAACGAGGCCTATTGAGACCATTGCGATCGTCTTCAGCACCGATCCGCGCGCCAGAACGATGGAGGCAGCGAGCCCGAGCACCATCAGACCGAAATATTCCGGCGACCCGAACTTCAGCGCGATCGTTGTCAAGGGCGGCGCAAGAGCGGCCACGACGACGGTCGCGATGGTGCCGGCAAAGAAGGAACTGAGAGCCGCAGCTGCAAGCGCCGGCCCTGCCCTGCCCTGCCGGGCCATCTGGTATCCATCTAGAGCTGTCACGGCCGACGAGGATTCGCCCGGCAGATTGATCAGGATCGCGGTCGTCGAGCCGCCATACTGCGCGCCGTAATATATGCCAGCAAGCATGATCAGGGATGTCTCGGGCGAAAGAGACAAGGTGATCGGCAGCAGCATGGCAATCGTCGCCGTTGGGCCGATTCCCGGGAGAACACCGACCAGCGTTCCGAGTAGTGTGCCAACGAAACAGAAGAGAATATTGTAAGGCGTCAGAGCCGCGCTTAGGCCCATCCCTAGATTTCCGATAAGGTCCATCATAGCTTAAGCTCCCAACCAAGGGCCGATAAGACGGACGGGAAGCCCGAGGCCATAATAGAACACAGCCAGACAGAAGACGGTGATGCCGAGCGTGATGGCGAGAACGACGAGCGGTCTCTGCCCGGTCGCCGCGGTTGCCGCAGACAATGAAGTGAGCGCCACTGCCGGCACAAACCCCATTCCTCTAACAGTCAGGCCGAACAGGATAGGCGCAACGATAATGGCGACGACGGCCCGCAAGGGTGCGATCTGCGGGTGAAAGGCTTCAGTGTCCCTCAGAGCCTTGATTCCGATAACGACGCCGATCACGGTAATGACGATCGACAGGATCAGAGGGAAATAGCCGGGGCCCATTCTGAGCGCGGATCCGACATCCATTGTAAATATGGATGAAATGCCGAACCCGATCCCGACAGCCAGCAGCGTGCCGGAGGCGGCAATATTCTTGATATCCATAGAAGCCCTCCGTTCGACTGCGGGCTTTACCCCGTAGCCGAACCATCATCGTTAATCTGCGAAATGTCCGGCAGCTTTGATGATGGGATCCCATCGCTTGATTTCGCTATCGAGCTTGGTACGGAGCGCCTCCTGGGTCGCCTGGTCCTTCGTCGCAGGCATAGTAGCGATCTGCGCGAAGCGTTCCTTCAGGACGGCGTCGTCCATTGCGGCCTGGAGTGCCGACGTCAGCTTGTCAAGGACGTCCTTCGGAGTGCCCTTGGGTGCATACACGCCATGCCAGACGCCGACTTTAAATTCGGGCAATCCGGCCTCTGTGGTCGTTGGCACATCTGGCAGCGTTTCAGCGCGTGCGTCACTGGTGATCGCATATGCCTTCACCTGCTTCTGCGTGATCGGACCGACCGTGTTCGTCGCCTGGTCACAGGTCATATCGATCTGGCCGCCGAGCAAATCCGTCATGATCGGGCCGTTTCCCTTGTACGGAACGGTCGTCATCTGGGTTCCGATGGTTGACATGAACAACGTGCCGCAGAGGTGGGACGCAGCTCCGATCCCGGCATGGGCATAGGTTACCTTGTTACCGTTCTGTTTGATGTAGGCGACGAGTTCCTGAAACGTCGAAGCCGGGAACTCGTTGCGCGCAATCACAGTCATTGCAGCATCGCTGACGAGACCGATCGGCTCGAAAGCTTCTGTCGGTTTGTAGGGTAGCTGTCTGTAGAGTGCGGGAGCGGTCGCCATACCGATATGATGAACGAGGATCGTATAGCCGTCCGGATCCGCGTCTGCCACACGCCGGGCACCAATCGTTCCACCTGCACCCGCAACGTTCTCAACGACGATCTGCTTGCCGAGCGACTTTGACATCGCGTCTGCGGTAAGCCGGGCGATGGTATCGGTCGGTCCGCCCGCTGCGTATGGGACCACCATGAATATATTGCGTTCGGGGTAGTCTGCAGCAAAAACCGGGGTGACGGATAGTGTAAATACAGCTATGATCGAAAGTAACTTCATTGTCTTCCTCCCATTTGCCGTCGTCTCCAACAACGGCACTCCTCAATGCAACACAGTCGCGAACAAGCGATTGACGGTCCAATGCCGTTTCGGCTTCAATTGATGCCGTAAGTGATGAGGATGAGATGGATACTGCCTGGCTTTTAGATCTGCGAGCACTCGCCGACACCCTCAATTTCTCAAGGGCAGCGGAGGTGCGCAACATTACCCAGCCCGCTTTTGGTAGACGGATAAAGGCCCTTGAAGATTGGAGCGGATCGGTTCTGGTCGACCGTTCGACGCACCGCATCAGGATTACGCCCGCGGGTGAAATCATGCTGGTTGCCGCGAAAGATATTCTCCAAAGGATCGAGAGGGCAACCCAGGACCTGAACCAGGAACGGTCCGCCACTGCGACCCTGACATTTGCGGCGACGCACGCTTTGTCGTTCACCTTTTTTCCCAGTTGGGTCCAGAGTCTGGGTTCTTCGGTGGCGACTGTCCCGATCCGGCTCCTTTCGGATAATATGAACGAGTGTGAAAGGATGATGGCGGAAGGCCGAGCGCAGTTTCTCCTTTGCCATTTCCATCCAAACAGCGAAATCCGCTTGCATGAATCGGATTTCAAGCACGTGGAACTCGCCACGGACGTTCTTCTTCCAGTCGCGAGCAAAGGTGAGGATGGCTTGCCGATCCATAGATTACCCGGCACGTCTGAGGCTCCCGTTCCTCACGTGTCATTCGACGAGAAGTCAGGCATGGGTCGGATACTTGCCGCCAACCTGCCACACACCGAATTGCATCTCGTTCGCGTGTTCACATCTCATTTGGCCATGGTCTTGAAAGCGCTGGCACTCGAAGGGAAAGGCGTTGCCTGGATACCACGCAGCCTCGCGAATTTCGAGCTGGAGCATGAAGGAAAGCTTGCAATCGCCGGCGACGAGAAATGGATGGTTCCGGTCAAGATCGTGCTGATCCGACCCAGGAACCGGATGACTGAATTGGCCGAGAAATTCTGGACAACGGTCGAAAGCGCGTCGAAACGAAAGCCAGTTTGATGAAGGACGCTCGAAGTTGGGACGATCCGCAAGTCTTTGGGCGAGTACGACGATCTGGAGACTCGAAGCCCTTTCGAAAATTCCGACGTGGTCAAATTACACATCGTTAATTTTACGCTTTACCGAGATTCAGTTAGGAGAGGAACGATTAGATCTGAGCTCTCTATATCCCAAACAGCGAGCGCCGCAATACGCGGCTTCGCGCCGCAGGATCAAGTGCCTCGTCCCTTCCAGTGTTTTGAACTTTGAAAAATCCAGCACTTATTTAAGGAGAAATTGACATGAAGCCTGTCCCCCTACTCATTGGCACATTAATGTTAGGAGTATCGATGCTGACGACCACCCTTGCCCAAGCTGATGATAAAACGTCGCTTCCCGGCTACGCGGAAGGTGCGCAGGTCGTTCGCGTGGAAAAGACGCAAGGCCAAATCGATCAGATCAGCGGTGTCGTTTATACGCAAATCAAGCAGGTTCGAGCCGTTACCCAGCTAGAGATGTCGCTGCTCGTGCCGCGGAACAACGATCTGAAGCCGGCGATCGTTTATTTTCCGGGCGGCGGTTTTATCTCGGCGGATCATGAGAAATTCATCGAACTGCGCATGGCGCTTGCCCAGGCGGGGTTCGTGGTCGCAGCCGCGCAATACCGCACGGTTCCCAACAAATATCCGGCACTTGTCGAGGATGGCAAGGCGGCTATCCGCTATCTGCGCGAACACGCCAGCGAGTACGGTATCGATCCTGCCCGCATCGGCGTGCTCGGGGATTCCGCTGGTGGATATGTATCGCAGATGATGGGCATGACGAATGGCGAGAAGGCCTTCGACAAGGGGCAGTTTCTCGATAAATCCTCCGACGTTCAGGCAGCTGTGACAATGTACGGCATCTCCAATCTGCTTGAAATCGGCGACGGGTTTCCGGAAGCGATCGCCAAGGTGCATACGTCTCCTGCTGTGACTGAAGCGCTGCTAGTGAACGGCACGGCTTTTGCGGATTTTCCCGGCGCATCGATCGGTAGCAATCCCGAAAAGGCGTTGCAAGCAAGCCCCATGGGTCATGTTGCCGGCAACAAGCCACCGTTCCTCATCATGCATGGAAGCGCCGATACGCTCGTGTCGCCTCGTCAAAGCGTGCAGCTCTACGAAACATTGAAGAGCAAGGGCGACAAGGTCGAAT
This sequence comes from Agrobacterium sp. rho-13.3, assembly GCF_033957765.2. Taxonomy (NCBI): domain Bacteria; kingdom Pseudomonadati; phylum Pseudomonadota; class Alphaproteobacteria; order Hyphomicrobiales; family Rhizobiaceae; genus Agrobacterium; species Agrobacterium sp. rho-13.3. The sequence continues at coordinate 174,711 of NZ_CP192776.1, read as the reverse complement.
ATGTTCTCGTCGAAGGCGCCGGTCATGGTGATCTGACCTGGTATCAGCCGCAGATCATCGATCGGGTGGTCGAGTGGTTCACGGCAACTTTGGGTGGTCCTATCAAGAGCAGTAAAAGCGAACCGGCTTCCAACGCTGGCAATCTTTAAAGGCCTCACCACACCGGCCTTAAGTTTGCGGTCGCGCATGGACAGCCTTTGATCAGCCGTTGATCCAGCATTTACGGCGCGTGCGCGACGCGAGCAATCATCCGACATTTTAAGCCGACATGGAGCACCCGGCGTCATGTCGACCCCGTGACGCAGCGCTTGAAGCGTCATGTCAGGTTCTCAACGGCCGCTTCGGCCAACGCGAATAGAAAGTTGCTCCAAACTGCCAGTGCTACTTTGGTTGTAGCCAGCCGTCTCGCAGGACGTCGCGAAGCACGTGTCGTGTATCCGCCTTCGCGACCATAGACCCGCTTGCCCAGGCAATTGCCAATGCGCCCAGAAAGACATCCCTGCCGGTGACTGTTCTTCGTGCTGATCCCGCTTGCTGTGCAGCACTCAGTATTCGTTCCGTCGTCGCAATGACCGTGTCGCAAGTCGGGGTAAGGGGCGAGTCTTTACTGCAAGCAGCCCGGAGTGGCTCGGCCAAGCCTTCATAAGCCATCATCCAGTCTCCCAATGCATCAATCCAGCGCTCCAATACGCGCGCTGGGTTCGACTCATGTTCTTCGATCTCGATGCGACGAATGTCCAGTGCCTCATAGTGATCGACGAGCAGCGCGGCCAGTAAAGCGTCCTTGTTGGGAAAGTGGCGATAAAGCGTGCCCGGTCCCACCCCTGCCAGCTTCGCCACAGCATCCATGGAAACATCAACACCATCGCTTCTGAAGGCTTGTCGCGCCACATCGAGAATATGCGCTCTGTTCTGTTGGACGTCTCTCCCGCGCCGCGGCGGTTTTGGCAAATCTTGCATTCTGACTTTCGACCCTTGAACATCGGAGAGTCTCTCCGTATATGCAGATCATATCGGAGACACTCTCCACATATATGTTCTGTCGGGCCCCTTTAACAGATGGTTCCCGTCAGGGAAAAGAGAATACGATGAGCAAACAGATGATAATTGGCATGCATCTGGGCAATGGATACGGGAACCTGCCGGGAGCCTGGCGTGCCTCGACGGTCGATCCCAGGAGTTACACCAGTTTCGATGCGAAGGTACGGCACGCCCAGGCGGCCGAACGCGGAAAGCTTCAGTTCCTCTTCCTGCCGGATGGTCCGACACATGTCGGCGACATCGAGAACGAGCCACCCAATTTCAATCTCGACGTCATGGTCGCCTTGGCGGCTGTCGCGTGCGCGACCGACCGGATCGGCCTTGTCGCAACGGGATCGACCACGTTTAATGAACCCTTCAACCTCGCCCGCCAGTTCAAGGCGCTGGACGTCTTGAGCCATGGACGAACGGGTTGGAACGCCGTCACGTCAAGTGGAGAAGATGTCGCAGCGAATTACGGCCGTCGCCTGCCGTCCAGCAAAGACCGGTACGGAAGGGCGCATGAGACAGTGCAGCTCGTCCAGGCACTCTGGGGCAGCTGGGGTCAGGATGCTTGGTTACACGATCAGGCAACCGGACGTTTCGCAAACGCCGAACAGATTGCTCCCATCAACATGGGCGGCTCGTTCGCCGCCTCGCGTGGGCCCTTGTACATCCCCCCGTCCGAACAGGGGCAACCCGTCATCTTCCACGCTGGCGGCAGTCCAAACGCCCTTGAACTCGCCGGTCGTTATGCCAACGGCGTCATTGGTGCCACATTCACAATTGGAGACGCACGTCGGCAGCGCACAGCGTTTCGTGACGCGGCTGAACGTGCTGGGCGCAGCCCGGACGAGATCAAATTTTTTGCCGGCCTTATGACGACGATCGCCAGCGATCGACGGGAAGGGCTAGATCGCCGGATTGCGTTAAGCGAGAGGACTTTTCCTCAACGCGCGGCATATCTCGGGCAGATGCTTGGCCTGCGCCTCGATCCTTCCCGGCTCGACGTGCCGTTATCGCTGGACCAACTGGCCAAAGCTCGCCCATCGCCGGGTGATCCGCGCTCAGAGCACGCGCTTAAAATCGCACGCGAAGGCTGGACCCTTCGCGACGTGCTTGCCCACGGCGTGATCGATTATCACCCTGTTATTGTCGGCCCCGCAGTTGAGGCTGCCGACCACATGCAAGAATGGTTCGAGGCAGACGCCGTCGATGGCTTCTGGGTGTCGCCGGACATCTACGAGGACGGAATCGACGCTTTCGTTGACGGCGTCGTGCCTATCCTCCAGGAGCGCGGGCTGTTTCACCGGGACTATGGAGGTTCCACGCTTCGCGATCATCTGGGCGCTCCCGCTCAGTACGGGATTGATCCACGCGTAATTCAATAACCCCAATCCACAAACAACAACTGAAAGGAAACAACATGAAAATCGGTATCATCGGCGCAGGAAACATTGGCGCCACGATCGCACGAAAGCTGGCAGCAGCTGGACATACCGTCAAGCTGGCGGGTTCGAAGGGTCCTGACGACATCCGCGACAAGGCGGGCGAAGTGGGCGCTGTCCCGGTCGCCGCACCGGATGCGGTCAAGGATGTCGAGGCGATCATACTCTCGATCCCGTTTGCGGAGATCCCCAAGGTAGCCGGCATCTTCGCGGACGTGCCGTCGGACGTGGTCGTGATCGACACTGGCAACTACTATCCCTTCCGCGACGGGAACATCGCGGAGGTCGATGGCGGCAAGCCGGAAAGCGTCTGGTCGAGCGAGCAACTGGGCCGACCTGTGGTCAAGGCGTTCAATGCGCTTCTCGCCGAAACGCTGGCGAATGGCGGCACTGCGGCGGGCACGACAGGCCGGATTGCGATCCCCGTCGCGGGCGACGATCTGCATGCCAAGGCGATCGCGCGGCAACTGGTCGACGAGACCGGTTTCGACACGCTGGATGCCGGCGGTCTCGCTGACTCCTGGCGTCAGCAGCCGGGCACGCCGGCCTACTGCACGGAACTGACGTTGCCCGAACTCAGAGACGCACTGTCCAAAGCCGACAAGGCGCGTGCACCGAAGAACCGTGACGCGCTCATCAAGAGCTTCATGGCGGAGACCTCACCCCTCAGCCACCAGCAGATCGTGACCCGCAATCGCGAAGTCACTGCTCCAAAGTAATCCTCAACGCGGATCGGGGTGCAGCGAGCACTGCTGCCTCCCGATTGTGTTCAAAAGGAAGGAAGAGACATGAAAATCGGAATTCTAGGCTCCGGCCACATCGGCAGAACTCTCGCTCGAAAGCTGGCCGCAGCCGGCCATGAGGTAAAAGTCGCCAACTCGCGCGGACCCGACACGATCGATTCAGATGCGCTCTCCACAGGCGCCCAGGCGGTCACCAGGGAGGAGGCCATCATCGGCGTCGAGGTCTTAATCCTCTCTATCCCCTTCATCGGCATTCCCGCGATCGCGCCGCTGGTCGCCGACCTTCCCGCCGAAACGGTTGTGATCGACACGTCGAACTATATCCCAGCGCGCGACGACAGGATCGCTGAGATCGAGAACGGGATGGCCGACAGCGTCTGGGTGACGGCACAACTCGGCCGTCCGATCGCCAAGGCGTGGAACTCAATCTATTCGGTTACGCTGGCGGAAAAGGGCAGGCCCGCCGGCGACCCCGACCGGATCGCGGCCCCGGTCGCGGCCGATCGCCCCCGCGACCGTGACGTGACGATGGCGCTGGTCGAGGACACCGGCTTCGACGGCTATGATGCCGGGCCGATCGCGGAATCGTGGCGGCAGCAAACCGGCTCGCCATCCTATTGCACCGAGGTCACGCTCGCCGAACTGTCGCAGGCTTTGGCATCGGCTGATCTCGCCCGATCGCGTAGGCGGTCGGACCTGGCCTCCAAGGTTTACCTCGAGCGCTTCGAAGCCGGTCACAATCCCGCCGGGGACTTCATCGTCCAGCTCTCGCGGCTTCTTTACGCGGTTTGAATAGCTCCGGGACGCACGGCAGGACGATGGGATGAACACTGCGACGACGATGCCGCACCCTCACGCGTGATCGAAAAGGAGAAAGACGAATGAACGGAATTATGGAAGGTAAGGTCGCCCTTATCACGGGCGCAGGCTCCGGGATCGCTGCGGCAGCGGCAAGGCTCTTTCACAAGGAAGGAGCACGTGTCGTGCTTGCGGATGTCAGCGGAAAAGAGGCCGATCTCGCCGCCGAACTTGGTGAGCGCGCGGTGGCTTGCTCGGCCGACGTCAGCAAAAGTAACGATGTCCAGGCGATGATCGACATGGCCATCACCGAGTTCGGGCAACTGGACATTCTGTGTAACGTCGCAGGTATTACAGGCCCACAGGGTTCGCTGGAAGATGCGCGCGAGGAAGACTTCGACAAAGTCATTGCGGTCAACATCCGCGGCTTGCTGCTTTCCATGAAATACGCACTTCCCCATCTCGTTGCGGGGAATGGCGGTGTCATCGTCAACATCTCGTCAGCCACGGCGCTCGTTGGAATGCCGGGCCTTGCCGTCTATTCAGCGACGAAGGGCGCTATTATCGCCACAACCCGCGTCATTGCCGCCGAATATGCGAGCAAGGGCGTTCGCGCCAATGTAATCTGCCCAGGTGGGATTGAAACTCCGATCTATCTGGAGCATCTGGCCAAGGATCCGGCGTCGGTGTACAAGACCGTAAGCCTCATCCCGGCGGGACGTGTCGGGAAGCCCGAGGAAATCGCACAGGCCATGCTGTTCCTCGCGTCAGACGCATCCTCCTACATGACCGGTGCAGTCGTTCCCGTTGATGGCGGCCAGACGGCCGTCTGAACACCGGGCCAATCTGACGCCTGCCCATACATCTCGTGTTTACCGAGACGCCCCGCCGAGACCGCTCGCTCCCAGTGCGAGCGTTCTCGGATGCTGGAACATGCAGAATTACGAATCACCACTCTCGAAGGAAAGGAAAGATTTATGAAAATCGCCATCATCGGAACTGGATTGATCGGAGCCAATCTCGCAAAGAAATGGGTGGCCGCAGGTCACTCTATCCGGATCTCCAACGACTTCGATCCCAGTGCTCTTGACAATCTGGCCAGCGAGACCGGCGCGCAGGCCGTGCCAGTAGCGGACGCCGTCAAGGACGTCGAGGTGATCGTCACCACGATCCCGCTCCATGCCATACCATCGCTGCCCGACGGCCTGTTCGACGCCGTTCCCGACGATGTCATTCTCGTCGATACCTCGAATTATTTCCCGGGGCGTGACCAAACGATCCCCGCCATCGAGGAAGGCATGGTGGAAAGCCAGTGGGTTGAGCAGCAGATCGGGCGTCCGGTCATTAAGGCGTTTAACAATCAGCTGGCCTACACCCAGGCGCACGAGGGAAAGCCGGCGGGCACAGCCGGCCGGATCGCCATGTCGGTTTACGGCGACGATAAGACAGCTAAAACGAAGGTCGTCGGCTTGATCAACGATCTGGGCTTCGACGGGATTGACGCTGGTCCGTTGGCGCAATCCTGGCGGCAGCAGCCAGGCACGCCTGCTTACTGCACCGAACTGACGGCACCAGAATTGGAGGCGGCGCTAGGCAGGGCTGTCAAGAGCAGATCACCCAAACTGCGAGATCTCTCGCTTAAGCATCTTGAGGCCTTTGGCGATGGGTTTCTAGCATCCCTTGGAAAGGGCGAATATACTCTCGGGTATACAAGCAAAGACATCGTTGAGATGTATCGCAGGCTCGAGTCGCAAGACATCTGAAATAGGATTTGGAAGTGGCACCGTTTCTATGCCTTAGCAGAGTCGGCGACTTTACGGTCGAAGTAGCGCGACGGCGTCGTTCCCAGGGCCTTCCGGAACATTGTAATAAAAGAGGTCGCAGACTCGTAGCCAAGCGCATCGGAGACTTGCTGTACGGGCACTCCGTCTGACAGCTTGGACAGCGCGACAAGCAAATGAAGCTGCTGCCGCCATCGGCCGAACGTCATCCCCGTTTCCCGGAAGACCAAGCGGGCCAGGGTTCGCTCGCTGGTCGCGGTGCGGCCGGACCATTCGGCAAGCGTGGTGCGGTCGCCCGGATGCGCCATCAGCGCCTCCTGTATCACCACCATCCTCGGATGGGACGAAACCGGGAGCTTCAGTCCGCCTGTCGGCATTCCCTCCAGTTCCTTCAACAGGACCTTCATCAGAAGAAGTTCGTGCTCGTCGGTGTCATTGCCTACGGTCGTGCCAACCAAGCGCAGCACTATCTCCCTCACCAATGGGGTGATCTCGAGGGTGCAACAATGATCGGGCAGGCAGGCGGCATCCTGCTTGACGAACAGGATGCATATGCGCGAGTGCGGCGATGCCGGGCTGCGGTGCCGAAGGCCGGCCGGAACCCACACGGCGCACCCGGTCGGTACGATCCATATCGAGCCGGGAACATGGCACATTACTGCACCGCTCAGCGCGATGATGAGTTGCCCACTCGCGTGCTGGTGCAGCGGCAGCTCAACCCAATCCTCGTCGTACCCGACAAGTAACGCCATCGCAGGTGTCGCGAATGCGACGTCCCACGCGGCTGCCGTCGGCGCCCGAACGGGTGCGATTGGCAGATTTTCGATATCGATTGTCATTTCGAAGCGTATCACGCCATTAATGGACGCGATACCAACAATCATGGCGGCGTACTTAGACTTTTCCCGCCGCCGGATGGAGAAAACGAGATCATGCGTATCATTGCGTTAGAGGAGCATGTCACGCTCCCTGAAATGAGCCAAAGAATTCCAGTTTCGGTTGCCGTAGAAGCCGGCTGGGTGCCAACGAGCGGTCATTGGGGTCCGGGACCTCTCAACGAGGCGCTAAGCGATATACAGCAGGGGCGCATCGATGCGATGAACCAGGCTGAACTCACCCTGCAAGTGCTGTCGGTCATAGGTCCGGGCGCCGAATTGCTGGCTGGAGAAGAAGGCATCGGCTTTGCGCGTGATTATAATGATCGACTTGCTGTTGCAGTCGAAAGGCATCCCGATCGTTTCGCGGCATTCGCCCACTTGCCCATGAAAGAGCCTGCTGCGGCGGCAGACGAACTGGAGCGCTGTGTGAAAAGGCTCGGTTTTCGCGGGGCCTCCATCAATGGCACCACGGATGGACTGTTCCTGGACGACCCGCGGTTCGCTCCTATTCTGGCGCGTGCCGAGGCGCTCGGGTCTCCGCTTTATATTCATCCCGGGCCGCCGCCACGTGCGGTGCGGGATGCTTATTATAGCGGACTTCCGGGCGAGATTTCATCGTATCTGCTGTCCAACGCCGGCTTCGGCTGGCATTCTGAAACCGCGATTCACATTCTTCGCCTCGTTCTGTCCGGCACGCTAGATCGGAACCCGGGCCTGAAGCTCATCATCGGTCACTTGGGTGAGTTGCTCCCAATCCTGCTCAAACGCGTTGATGAGACCTTCGGGACGGGAACGGAAGCGGGACGGCAGCGCACCGTATCGCAAACTATTCTGGATCAAGTTTGGATCACGACCAGTGGCTTCTTCGACACGTCCGCATTTCTCGCCGCTCTGACTGCCTTCGGTGCGGATCGCATCCTGTTCTCGGTCGACTATCCCTACGCCACGAATAGCGCCGGCGTAGCGTTTCTCAAAAGCCTGCCTGTTTCCCCCGCGGACAGGGCGCGCATCGCCCACCGAAATGCCGACACGCTTCTTGGTCTATCAACAGCTTGATCAACTCCACCCGGTCCCAGAGCCATCGTCGTGACCGAAGTTCAGGGACGGCGACGGGCTGTCACCGACGCAAAATCTTCCATGCCCGAACACAGGTCTCGACGCCGACGAGCACTAACAACGCCTAATAAGTAGACTGGAGCGGGAACCGACGGGCGACTGAGGCTTCTGGTTTTGCAGCATCACAAGCTGGTGGCGTTCCGGGAGGCGCTGATGGAGCAGCCCGGCGCATCACAATTCCGGTCAACTCCACCCACACCATCGAGCGAAGCTCGCGAACGCCTTCATTCTCCGTTACCACCATCCCGGGCGTTCCGGGATAGACTTCCTCGGGAGCGTTCGATTGCATCGGGTTCGGCACACGAAAGTGCGCGGCCACTTCCGCAGCGGAAAGACGGACGGTGTACAAGTTGCACATATGGCAGACCTTTCAACACGAAACCCCAACGCCAACCCTTGCTACATAAGCATGTTGTCCCGACGGGGTGAAGCCTTGGAGGGTGCAACGCCGCTTTGCCAGCGGTCGCGGCTATGCAGGATTTCGAAGTCGTCGGAAGACGGCGGATCGCGAAACTGCAAGGCGATGACTTCTTCGATCGAACCGTGAAGCCAGCGCTCATATTCTTCCGACTTTAGCAAAACGGGCATTCGGTCGTTGAAGGGCCTGATCTTCTCGTTTGCGGTCATGGTCATGCCGGCGAACACCGGGCCGAAGTCTGGAGTGTTCTTGCAGAACCCCGCCCAGGCCATCAAAGACTGCCGGCTCTTCGAGAACCATGATCTGGTTTTCTCCCCTTTGACACCGTCGGGGTTTGCAAAATGCGTGAGCGGGATCAGGCAGCGGTATTTTGGATCAACGACGATCTGGTCCCAGACCGGATTGGTAAGATCCGCAACGAGGCCGATGCGGCTCGGTGGCTCGCCTTCACGCCTCATGTTGCGTGTCTGTCGCGGAAAACCCCATGGGACCGACTTCAACAGCCGCAATCCGTCCTTCTCAAGGACGATCAGTCCTGGGGTGCCTTCGATGGTTTCGCTCGGCACCTCAAGCGCCGGCGCGATGTCGACCGCGAAATGGGCGACAATCTCCTCCAGGCTTTTGGTGACTGCAAACAGACGCGACACACCGGCCTCCTCAGTGGAAGTTTCTGGATTTGATCTTCAAATTATCAATATGAAGGTCAGGAATATAGATATCGCGCGCCTGCACCGCAGGCTTTGGGATGCTCCCGTGGATCTGGCCCTCCGCCATGCTTGACCTGGTCGCCGCGGCCATGCGAAAGCGGGAAGTCCCCAAGACCGCCGTCCCTATCGCCAATGCTCGCCAAGTCTGACGAAAAGCCGAACAGGCGCTGGGCAACGAGGTGGACGACCTCGCCCTCTCGCTGGATACGGCAATTGATGGCCATCATGTTGGTTTGCATGCGGAGTCCGATGACCCCCGCTTGCCGGACCTCCTTGGAATAGCCAGGGTGCCAAGATCGACCAACCATTGATGCTCGCGTCTCCGGAAAGGCCTCGCGGACCCATGCGGTGAGAGTTCCTCGACCAGGGTAGCCAAGTGCCCTCATCGTCACAGAGATGCAACGATCATGGGTGCGGTAATGCTCAAGTGCCGCCTGCTTCTGACTCTCGGAATACTTCGGCGCTCGAGCTACCGGCAGAATACGCAGGTCGAGATGTTGTACGTATTCGCGGTACCAGCCCCTTAGCGCATTCTTTGTGGGATAACCCAACTGGCGAATGGTCCCGTTAAGTCGCTTGCCAAGCCTGATGTAAAGCTCAACGGCTCGAAGTCTGTCTGCGTAGGAATACATGAACTACCTCCTGGTGGTCCAAGTTTTCGTCCGCATCCCCTTATCTGCCTAACCGGCTCAGTTCTGCGTGGAAACCAACAGCCCGGTCACAGGATCCGTGAGACGTGATCTTGATGCCGCTGATATGGACGTCGAAAAGCCCTGAGATCGACTTTATGGCTTTCGCGGGCTCTCCGAGTTACATCCATCATCTGGGTGTTTCGTCGAGCGTAAATGCTTTGCGAAAAGCTTCAAGCGCTACAATTGGATCGCCTTTGGCAAAGGCTTCAAGTCCAACGGGTCCGCGGTAACCCAGATCAAATAATGCCTTGGCAATCCCGTTGTAATTAATTTCACCTGTCCCAGGTTCATATCGTCCCGGCACGTCGGCAACCTGTATTTCACCGATCCACGGCAAGCAGGCTTTGCATGTTTCGATGAGGTTCCCCTCGCCGATCTGTACATGATAGAGATCGAGATTGAGCCTCAGGCGCGGATGATTGACGCTCTGAACCAGCGTCAAGGTGTCTTCGGCTCGACCAAACGGTGTTCCCGGATGATCGACCGGCAGGTTGAGGTTTTCCAGAGTGAAGACAACGCCCTCCTCTTCTGCCATGTCGGCAATACGCGCGAGTGTATCACGTGCTTTGAGCCACATCCGTCCGGTCACGACCTCGGTCGGAACGACTGGAAGCCCTCCTTCGCCAAGCCCCGTGCCGTGAAGATTGAGACGTGCAACTCCTAACCTTTTGCCGACTTGCGCCGTTTCGCGCGCGGACCGCAGCAACTCTTCGGCCCCCTCATCGTCCGCCAGTCTGCCCGTAAGATAACCGTTCATAATCGAGAAGGTCGCCCCCGACCTTTCCAGCGCCAACAGATCATGCTCCGGCCAGTTCCATAGACCCACCTCGAAGCCAAGGTCCTTGAGTTGCGCGCAGCGCCATTCGATCGGTTTGTCACGCCAAAGCATTTCGGCGCAGGCCGCAAGGGTAAATGGTTGATCCATCGTTTTCTCCGGGTTTTAAAAAACAGTCCTGCCTTAGAAGCGGACTGGAACTCCATTCGAGGCGGCCATGGCATGGATAACCTTCTCGATCTCCACCCCTTGCGCAAAATCGGGTCCGACATTCGTCCCACCGGCGATGGCGACAAGCAGATCTCGTGCCTCAACCACTTTCTGTTCGTTGAAACCAAAGTTGTGGCCAGGCGCAGGGCAAAAGGCGGCAAAGTCGGGTTGATCTGGACCCGTCAGATGCCGCACAAAGCCGGAATCGCCGGTGCGGTGAACCCACAGTTCGTTCATGTTCTCCTGGTCGAAAACGATCGTGCCGCTCTCGCCGTGTATTTCCCATTGCAGCCGGCATTTGCGTCCTCGCGCCACCCGTGAGGTGGCGAATGATCCCTGCGCGCCGGAGGTGAAACGCAAGAGTGCGAGAGCGCTATCCTCGTTCTCGACCCGCTTCGGCCCGTCGGGAGACGGACGCATTGGAATTGCGACCTGGGTCTGGGCGATCACCTCAGTCACAGGCCCCATGAGCTCCAGCATATGGCTCACGAGGTGGCAGCCCAGGTCGCCAAGTGCGCCGAGGCCACCACCTTCGTGAGTCATCCGCCAAGACCACGGGAGGAGTGGGTCGGCGGAGTAATCCTCGTCATAGACCCCACGGAATGCAAGCGGTCGGCCTATCGCGCCGTCTCCGATCAGTTGTCGTGCGGCCTGAAAAGCAGGACTTCTCAAATAGTTGTAGCCGAGCATCGTCGCCTGATCGGGATATCTGGCGGCTGTCGCTGCCATCGCCTCGGCATCGTTGAGTGTCAATGCCATCGGCTTTTCGAGCCAGACGTGCTTGCCGGCCTCCAGAGCAGCTTCGGCCATCGGACGGTGCATGCCATTTGGAGCCGTAATCGAGACGACATCGACGTTGGGATCGGCCACCGCTTCCTGCCAGCGTGCCGTAGATCGGGAAAAGCCGAACTGGCGGGCAAAACTTTCAGCCCTTTCCGGCGTGGCATCGCCGAGAATTTCCAGACGATGATGTGCGCCACCGAAGACTGCAGCGACATTTCGCCAAGCCATGGCATGGCACTTGCCCATAAAGCCCGTGCCAATCAGCGCGATGCCAAGCGGTCGGTCGGGAAGGATGGATGGTATTACCATGATAGAATCCTCAGATCGTTCCGCCAAGCGAGCCTTCGAGCGTCGCCATTTCCTGACCTCCAGCCATCATGTCCTGCAGTTGCGACGCTGTGATTTCCCCACGCGTGGCGGTGCCAAGCGTTTGGCCACGGTTGAGAACGGTAAACCGATCGCCAACTGCCATGGCATGGCGGACATTATGCGAGATGAACACCACACCAATGCCTTGTTCGCGTACGCGCTTTATCGTGGCGAGCACGTTCGAGGTCTGTCGAACACCCAGCGCCGACGTTGGCTCGTCGAGAATAAGCACTTTTGCGCCGAAATAAACGGCCCGAGCGATTGCCACGGTTTGCCGCTCGCCGCCTGAAAGTGTGCCGACAGCCTGGTCTGGACCGCGTAGGTTGATGCCCATTTTGCGCATTTCGGCCATGGTGACCTCATTCGCGTGCTCGATATCAAATCGTTTGAACAATCCACGACCTTTGGTCGGCTCGCGGCCCATGAAGAAGTTGCGGGTTACCGACATCAACGGGATCATCGCAAGATCCTGAAACACAGTCGCGATGCCAGCTTCCATCGCATCGCGGGGGCTGTTGAAAGATAGTGGTTTGCCTTCAAAGGTAATCGAGCCTTCGGTGGGTTTATGAACGCCGGACATGGTCTTGATGAAGGTCGACTTACCAGCCCCGTTGTCTCCGAGCAGGCAATGGCATTCGCCCGCTCTGAGGTCGAAGGTCACTCCATTGAGCGCAATTACATTGCCGTAGTGTTTCTTGATGTTTTCCATATGGATGATCGGTGCGGACATTCTCAGTGCTCCCCGGTCACACGTCGGCGAATGACGTTGTTAAAGATGACGGCAAGCAGCAGCATTGCGCCGAGAAAGACCTGGAACCAGTCCTGATCAAAGCGGGTGTAGGTCAGGCCGATCGTGACCATCCCAAAGATAATCGCACCGAAGAACGCGCCGATCGCAGATCCATACCCTCCTGTGAGTAGGCAACCGCCAATAACGGCCGCGATAATCGCCTCGAACTCTTTCATGAAGCCCCGACGCGCATCGGTCGAACCGGCATCAATGACTGTGATAATCGCCACGAGCGCCGCAGCGACAGCCGTGAGCATGAAGAGGGAGATTCTGACACCGCGCACAGGGACACCTGAGTTCTGTGCAGCGACGGAATCGCCACCGGTTGCGAAAATCCAGTTGCCAACCGGGGTACGCAGAAGGATGTAGGTTGCGATCATCGCAAATGCGATGAACCATATGATCTCGACCGGGATGCCAGGCACCTTCGGGACGCCCGACTTGAAACTGTCAACGATACCCGCTTCAGCCAGCCATCTCATGACAAAGCCGAAGGCGTCCCCTGAGAACAGCGGAGCTAAGAAGTCACCCTCGACCGCTTCGCGAATTCCACGCAATTGCGTGGAACCGCCTGTAAAAATCTTAAGGCCTACCAAGGACGCACCCCGAAGAACAAACAGGCCAGCTAGCGTGACGATGAAGGACGGCAAACCTGTACGCAGGACGATCAGCCCGTTGGCAGCCCCGAGAGCCGCAGCAAGTCCCAGGGTCAGAGGGATAGCAATGATCAATGGCATGCCGACATTCACGACGAATACGCCAAACATCATACCGGCAAACGCCACCATCGAGCCGATCGACAAGTCGAATTCGCCGCCTATCATCAGCAAGGCAGCGGCAATTCCGAGGATTCCGAGCTGGGCCGCCGGCGTCATAAAATTCATAATGCCTGACAGGGTGAACATTGTGCTGTCGGCGGTGATCATGAAAAAAGCCGTGACGAGAATTACACCGCCGATTGCGCCTAATTCCGGTCGTTTCATGAGTTTCGTGGCAACGGACTCCGACTTGATCCGCTCGTCCGCATGTCCGACTGAGTCTATCGACATTCGTTTGTCTCCTGATCGATGTCCGGACCGCGAAAGACTATGCGGCCCGGTAACAATGTGATTAGCGAATGCCCTTGGCGGAGAGGTCGATGACCTGGGCAGCAGTGTCCTTGGTGACAAGGTTCGGGCCAGATGGTACGTCGCCACCCGGCATCAGGCCGTATTGTGCATTCAAAGCAAGGAATGCGACTGGCAGATAACCCTGCAAGTACTGCTGCTGATCGATCGCAAATGCGGCCTTGCCATCCGCAACATCCTTGAGGAAGCCAGCGGATAGGTCGAAGGTCGCGATCAGCACGTCGTCGCGGCCAAGCGCCTGCGCGGCCTTGACAGTCGGCTCTCCGACCAGAGATGCGTTGAGGCCCAGTACAACATTGACCTCCTTGTCGGAATCGAGTGCCGCCCGGACCTTGGACTCGACTTCAGTCGGGTCATTGTTTGTTGGAAGTACACTAACCTCCTTGCCGAAGCCCTCCTTGAAACCGGCACAACGCAGGTCAAGCGAGACGTTTCCGACTTCCTGATTGACGCAGATGGCTTTTTTGCCACCGAGTTCAGCAAGTTTTTGACCCGCAACTTTGCCGGCATCGAACTCGGATTGGCCGACATGCAGTTTTGCGCCAAGCTTGTGCGCAACATCTGAGCCGGAGTTCATGGAGATAACGGGGATGCCTGCGTCGACGGCTCGTTTGATTGACGGTCCGAGTGCGTCGGCATCCGGGATCGATACGACAATTCCGTCGGGATCCTGATTGACCGCAGCGTCTATCAACTGAGCCATCGCGACCATGTCAAAGGTTTCTGGCGAACGGAAATCGACGTTGACGCCGGTATCCTTGCCGGCCTTTTCGGCACCGTTCTTGACGACCGACCAGAACGGATCATTCGCCTGTCCGTGTGCGACGACAATAATATCTGTTGCAAATACCGGAGTGGCGGCGGCGACAAGTGCCGCTGTTGCCACGGCTGCGAGCAATTTCTTCATAACATCCTCCCAATTAAGTTTCAAAGCGTCACTCCCACGACGCTTAGTCCATTCCGGTCGCACGGGGCCGGCACCGAAAGCCCGCGACAACGCAAAACGCGTCACGGCAATTTCTTGAGCGATGGGCGCGCTACAGAGCCAGCGCCACGGCCTCACCTGATTTCGCGGACTGCGTTGCCGCTTCGGCCATAGCAAGTGCTGCAACGCCATCTTTGAGTGTCACCGGGATGGTAGCGCCGTCCAGAACAGCGTTGACGAAGGCATCCCACTCTGCCGCGTAGGATCGCATGTAGCGCTCCAGGAAGAAGAATTCCGGTTTTGCGCTGGTGACACCCTGCTGCGTCGCTTTTGAGACCGTGTTCTCGAGCACGTTTCCGGCCGACAGAAGCCCCTCGGAACCTAGGAGTTCTACGCGCTGGTCATAACCGTACACAGCACGTCGGCTGTTTTTGATCACGGCGATGCGACCGTCAGCATAGGTGAGCGTCACCACCGCGGTATCGACGTCACCAGCTTTTCCGATTTCGTGATCAACTATGGATGTGCCAACCGCATGGACCGTCGTCGGCGTGTCCCCCATCAGGAAGTTCGCCATATCGAAATCGTGGATCATCATATCGCGAAACAGGCCGCCCGACACTTTGATGTAAGTCAGCGGCGGCGGCGCGGGGTCGAACGAGGTGATCGACAGCAGTTCCGGTTTACCCACCTCTCCAGCGGTAACGGACGCCTTGATCGCCGAGAAATTGGGGTCGAAACGGCGATTGAAGCCGATCATTACTGGAACACCGGTGTTCGACACAGCGTCAAGGCAGGCCTGAGCACGTTGAAGCGAAAGGTCGACGGGCTTTTCGCACAGCACGGCTTTGCCGGCAGCGGCGGCTTTTTCGATCAGATCGGAATGGGTATCGGTTGAAGTCGCTATCAGCACCGCGTCGATCGAGGCATCGTTCAGGATGGCGTCAGACGTGGTGGGCCTGGCACCATAAAGATCCGCCAGCGATTGCGCGGCCCCCGCATTTACGTCTGAAACAGCGACAAGCTGGCTGCGGGCATGTCCCGCAATATTAATGGCATGCACCCGACCTATACGGCCGGCACCGAGCAATCCGACTCTCAACACGTTAATTCTCCCATGAGGCCAACTCCCCTGACCGGAGAGGAACATTGCAGGTTTTGCTCCCGTGAGCAACAAAGATTTGCTCGCGAGAGCAAATTTTGTTTTAGCGGAATTCAGAAACGCCTGTAAAGAAGAGAGGAACCGGTGCAACGAGGTCTTAGAGCTTGAAATGACTGACGATAAAACGGCTATGTTTGCCCATGTGACCGCCGATGATGTGGCCGAGGAAGCGGGTGTTTCGCGTTGGACCGTCAACAGAGCATTCCGCAAAGACGCGTCCATCTCTGCGAAGAGTTTGGAAAAGGTGCGCGCTGCCGCCGACCGGCTTGGCTATGTTCCCGATCTGCGAGCTGCGAGCCTGGCGTCAGATCGCTCAAATCTTGTTGCTCTCCTGATCGACGATTTTGCAAACCCCCACAAGCTGGTGATGATGGAGCGGCTGACCAGAATTCTTCGGCGTGAAGGATGGGATATCCTGCTGGTCAACACACTAAACCGGGAAGACGCTGGGCAGGCGCTTTTGAATGCCAGCCAGCGACGCGTGGATGCCGTTATTCTGATCGGATTGCAGTTTGATGACGAAATGCTGGAGACTGCCCTCCACGCCCGCCGGTTCCGCAAGCTCATCATCTTTGCCCGTACGTCGCGCAATCCCAACACGATCTCGATCGCCGTCGATGATGTGGAGGCAATGAAAAAAATTGCAAATTACGTTAGTGATCAAGGCTACCGCCGACCGATGTTTCTCGCCGGACCGCGTTCTTCGTCGGCGCATCTGCTTCGCCACGAGACGTTCATGGAATATTGGCGTGAGCACTTTGGGCACGAACCCGAAACTGTTGAAGTCGCGGCCTACGATCCGGCCCTCGCCTCCCACGTCGTTGAAACTGCTTTGTCCGGTCGCGATGCGGCGATGATACCAGACATTCTGGTCTGCGAGAATGATGCGCTGGCGATCGGTGCCGCTGACGTTATCCGTTACAAGCTGGGTTTGCGCATTCCAGAAGACATAGCAATTACGGGTTTCGACGACGTGCCCCAGGCAGATAATCCAAACTATAACCTCACGACTTACCGGCAACCGCTAACTGAAATGGTTGAATATCTCGCAGAGGTTCTCGCGAACCCGCACCAGACCGATCGGGACCGTTTGTTTGCAGGCGCGTTGATCAGGCGTACCAGCGCCTGAGACCGGCGACTGAATTGACCGATGAAAAATCCTTCCAGTCGCCTGCGTACACTCGGTCCCAGGCGGTCAGTGCGCGTTGAAACAACTTTAGGCCAGACTCACCAAGCTTGACATGATCTTCGAGGTTTCGAAACCTCTGCTAGGATGTCCGTTCCGCACAGTGATCGCCCTCTCTCAGAAGGTAGGTAGCAGCAGTGATGTTTTCCTAACCCACCGAGATAGCGTCAGAGCAAGAGTCAAGCCCGCTACGCCGGCACGGGTGCGTCAGGCAGGATCAGCTTACGCTCGCGCAACTCCTCCCAGAACGCGGCGGGGATGCTGACTTTCATGGACTGGATGTTGGCTTCCACCTGGCCCGGCGCACGAGAACCGGGCACAATCGCCGACACGATCGCTGGGGCAGCCGCGAACTGAAGGGCGGCCGTCCGAATGTCGATGCCATGACGCTTCGCCACGTCGGCAGTGCAGCCCTGAATTTCAGTGGTATGCAACAAGGCTCATGTTCTTCACGTTGTGGCGATAGTGCGTGAAGATCTCTTTCCGGATCCGGCCCGAAGCGGCAACCCGACAGCACGTGTCGCGACGTGCGTTGATCAGTCGAGCCTTCTCGAAAACACCATGCATGGATCGAGCGCGCTCTGCGTGATCCGTATCGGCTCTTTGGCTGCGCCGGAAGAACCGTCCGATGTGTTGGGCCGACCCCAGGGTATCGGCTGTCCTGGATCGATTGTCAGCATGCGGAGGAGCAGCGTCGCCTGCTGACGGCGGACGTCGAGGTTGCCAAGCACGACTGAGCGTCAGCACAGTTTTACCCGATTCTCACGGAGATACTCCGTGAAGAATTCCAAATGATCAGGTTTGATGATGTGCAGCGAATACGAACAACGCATCTGCTACGCCGAATACAGCAATGTGATGCTAGATCTGGCGCTTGGGATCCCGACACAACAGTCGGAACTGGATTTGGCACCCCATGCCTTAATTAAGATTGGCGATATGGCTCCCGTAATACGCTCTGTGGGCGACAATACTGTCGAGCTAGCACAGATGAAGTTCGGCTTTCCGCCGGCCAGAAAGCGCGGTCCGGTATTTAACGTTCGATCGCAAGGAAAAAGTTTTAGCGATGGTCACCGGTGTCTCGTTCCGGCTAGCGCATTCTTGGAGTCTACCGGAAGTAAGCATTCAAAGGCCAAATATCGGTTTGAGCTCGTTGACGCGCCGTTTTTGGCCATAGCCGCGATCTGGCGGCGCGGGCTGAAAAATCAGCCTTCCGCGTTCGCGATGTTGACGACATACCCTGGGTTTGACGTGAAGTCTTTCCATAATCGACAAGTCGTCGTCCTGCGACCGAGTGATTGGAAGGCATGGCTTGATCTTGAAAGGTCCCCGGCTGAGTTATTGCAACCGCTGCCGCGGGGCTCGCTTAAAGTTGAGGAAACCATGCCGTCCGAGTTTGGGGCGGGACCGAGCGGGCTGCTAACGGGTCAAGCGATAGCCGATGCCCCGGATCGTCTGCTAGCGTCGCAACTTGCGACGTCCAGTTTGGAAGCTTGCCGTGTAACCGGCTGAGTGTCAGCTCGGAAATGGAGGCACTTCAAACCGGGAATTCCGCGTTCGTACAAACCGTTCCATCAGGGAGGGCATATTGCCATCCAGTGGACCGTGCATGCCCACTGATTGTAAGTAACTACTCCTTGGACGATGGCACTCATGGCCACCAATGCGGCCGCCGTTATCCCGACCAACGCGTACATCTTTTGCCCGAAAGTTAAGACTACATGTTTGACGTTGACTTGCTTTCCTTGCCAATAAAACCCGCCGTGCTTGTCAATCCCCAGACAATCCAGTTCATCCATCCCGATTTTTCGGACGCCCTTAGGCCAATCGTTGACGTCCGGCCGTTGCCGGGGCACTTCTTCCATTCCGTGTCGTTTGTCCTCGTCCGCCATGAAGCTTCCTCCACCTCAGAAATCGCGACAGAAGACTAGACGAACCAAATTGCGGTCGGCGGCCTCATACATCACTGCGGGGCAAGATGTGCAGAGTGTGCCCCAAAGTTGATGCCCGCGTTTGACGAGTCCCTCGGAATGCGAGGGATGGCATCACCGACTTCGGAACGGATCGAACCTTCAGCCCAGGGTGCCATTTTTTGTGACCGTCATCTCAAGGTCCATGCCAACAAGTTGTTCCTGTACGCATTCGTGAGCAACAATAGGGTGTTTGACGGTCGTCGTAGTTGACGACCGTCAATTTGTGTCCAAAGTCCCGGGACTATCCTTGCGGCGCGACGCTCTCCGCTAAGTGCAGGGTCTCATGAACAATCTCCGTCCGACGTGCAACTGCGGGAAATCCAATGCCGAAACGACCTATCGACGATGCGGTGGAGGCGACCGAAAAGCTTCAAGGCATCGTTCGCGTCCGAGGTGCACGGGAACATAACCTTAAAAACGTCGACGTCGACATTCCACGCGATGCACTCGTCGTCTTCACCGGCGTCTCCGGATCCGGAAAATCGTCGCTCGCATTCAGCACGCTCTATGCCGAGGCCCAGCGCCGCTACCTGGAATCCGTGTCTCCATACGCGCGCCGCCTCTTTACGCAGATGAGCGTGCCTGACGTCGACCAGATTGAAGGCCTCCCGCCCGCTGTTGCCCTGCAGCAGCAACGTGGCTCGCCGACGGCACGTTCCTCGGTTGGAAGCGTGACGACGATCTCGAACCTCCTTCGGATGCTCTATTCCCGCACGGGCACCTACCCACCGGGTCAACCACATCTGGAAGCAGAATCGTTTTCCCCAAACACGCCGGAGGGCGCTTGCCCGCAATGCCACGGTCTTGGTCGCGTCCACGAGGTAACTGAGGCCTCCATGGTGCCGGATCCCTCGCTGACCATTCGCGAGCGAGCAGTGGCGGCATGGCCGTTGGCGTGGGGCGGGCAGAACCTTAGAGACATTCTCATCACGCTCGGCATCGATGTCGACAGGCCGTGGCAGGAGCTTCCGGAGAAGACCCGCCAATGGATCCTGTTCACGGACGAGCAGCCCGTCGTTCCGGTCTATCCGGATCTCACGCACGATCAGGTGAAGCGTGCCATGGCACGGAAGGACGAGCCCTCTTACATGGGGACGTTTTCGAGCGCCCGACGACATGTCACGCACAGCTTCGCGACGACGCAGAGTGCGATGATGAAGAAGCGCGCGGCCCGCTACATGATCAGCAGCGCCTGCCCGCTGTGCGAGGGGAAGCGGCTGCGCAAGGAGTCGCTCTCGGTGAAATTCGAAGGCCTCGACTATGCCGAAATGAGCAGACTGCCGATGGCGCGGTTCTCCGACATCTTCGCGCCTTACGCGGATGCCGATGCCAGGAAGCTCAAGACCATGCGGAAAGAGCATCCGGAAAAGGCAATGGTCGTCCAGCGGATCGCTGCAGACCTCTGCCGACGGATGGATGTCCTTCTCGATCTCGGCCTCGGCTACCTCACGCTTGAGCGGAGCACGCCGACCCTGTCTCCGGGCGAGCTCCAGCGGCTTCGCCTGGCGACACAGGTCGTCTCGAACCTCTTCGGCGTCGTCTATGTCATGGATGAGCCCTCTGCAGGCTTGCACCCGGCCGATACCGAAGCGCTGTTGCGGGCGCTCGACGGGCTGAAGGCGGTCGGAAATTCACTGTTCATCGTGGAGCACGAGCTCGACGTCGTCCGCCACGCGGACTGGATCGTCGACGTAGGTCCGGCGGCCGGCGAGCTGGGCGGTGAGGTCCTCTATAGCGGCCCACCGGAAGGCCTGCGGCAGGTCGAACGATCCGAAACTGCCAGGCATCTGTTTGCAGAAGCTGGGAAGTCCTCTCGCACTCGCAGAGAACCAGATGGATGGCTTCGCCTGTCCGGCCTCACCCGAAACAACCTCCGTGACGTCGATTGCGCCTTCCCGCTCGGCGTGATGACGACGGTGACTGGTATCTCCGGGTCAGGCAAGTCGAGCCTGGTCAGCCAAGCGCTCGTCGAGCTTGTCGGTGAAGCGCTTGGCGCTCCGGTTCGCGCGGAAAACGATGCGGAAGACGACGCCCGCCTGGAGGTAGAGCCGGGCTCGCCGACGCAGGGCAAGATCGAAGGTGGGTTGGACAACATCCGACGCCTCATCGAGGTCGACCAGAAGCCGATCGGCCGGACGCCCCGCTCCAACCTCGCGACTTACACCGGCCTCTTCGATCATGTTCGCTCGCTGTTTGCCGCCACTCCAGAGGCAAAGAAGCGCCGCTACGACGCCGGGCGGTTCTCCTTCAATGTTGCCAAAGGCCGCTGCCCCCGCTGCGAAGGCGAAGGCTTTGTCATGGTCGAGCTGCTGTTCCTGCCGAGCGTCTACGCCCCCTGCCCGACTTGCCATGGCACCCGTTACAACCCGCAGATCTTGGAGATCAGGTACCGAGGCAAGACGATCTCGCAGGTGCTTGGACTGACCGTCGCGGACGCATGGGATTTTTTTGACAACGCCCCGACTGTCCGATCGTCATTGAAGGTCCTAAGGGAAGTCGGATTGAGTTATCTGCGGCTCGGTCAGCCTGCGACCGAGTTTTCTGGAGGTGAAGCGCAGCGCATCAAGCTGGCGACGGAGCTGCAGCGCGCCCAGAAGGGTGGCGCGCTCTATGTGCTGGATGAGCCCACGACAGGCTTGCATCCGTCGGATGTCGAGCGGCTGATCGCACAGCTTAATGCGTTGGTAGACTCCGGCAACACGGTGATTGTCGTCGATCACGACATGACCCTCGCTGCAGCGAGCGACTGGGTCATCGACATCGGGCCAGGGGCCGGCGATGAAGGCGGCCGGATAGTTGCAAGCGGACCACCGGAACAGGTTGCCCTTGCAGGAAATAGCCGGACAGCACCTTATCTTAAGCGAGTTCTCCCGCCCAACTGAGAAAAGTCAATGGAACAATCAGCACAAAGGTCGTTGATCGCAGATAGCGAGCGTCGGCAACATCGAAGCCGCGCACTTGGCCGACTGAGAGCTACGGCTCATTTTCGTCAGTACTTTGAGGTTCTGGCGCTCATGGCCGCTTGTCGGCGAGGATAGCCAACTTATGGATCTGTGGCGGCTTGGCAAACAGGTCTCCTGCCTCTGCCTTGGCCATCAAGGCTGCAGCGACTTGGCCATTTAAGTGAGCATCTCTTCCATCCTCGTCGTCAAAAGTATCAAAGATCGCAAAAGAACTCGGACCTTCCTGGATCGCATACCAGGAAATCGTGCCTGGCTCCGCGTTGACGAGAGGTATGGCTGATCTCAGGAAATCGGCGACCTCCTGTTCCTTGCCGGGTTTTGCTTCAAGCGGAACGTAGAGCGCGAATTTGGTCATGACCGTCTCCATGGGCACCTGATCGTGCCTCAAGCTGCTATACCACGTTTAGCCGCCGGATGTTTCGAGATCGGGCAAATAAAGAAGTCCATAGGCTCGGGTTGATCTAGGATGGCGAACCCCTCGGAATGGTTGGAAAATAAAGGTCGTGGATCAAAGCTCTTGAAAGGATTTGAAACAGCGACCCCATTAGTTGAACGGCGCTAGAGTGCAGAGATGCAGCGGCGGAGATGATGTCGGCGATGACAGCGAAATGCTCGCAGAGCATGCGTGAACGGTGATCGATGAGGCTCGACCGCTCCCATCAACGTCCGTCCGCGTGCCATCGGCCACCTAATTTACAAGCTTGAAAGCAAATCGACGCCGCGGGCTGCAATTTCCAATCTGCGACGCCGCCGACACATCTACTAACGATTAGACCTGCGCCAGACCTCCATCAACGAAGACTTCGCCGCCGGTCATGTCGTTTTGCATTTAATCGTGAGATTCCAGTCCTAACAGTTTCAACAGGATAGCCCGGCACTTAATTTGCGACTTGGCATTTAATTTGAGATTCTGGCTTCGCGTTTGGCACTTAATGTGAGATTCGCCGCCGGGGAAAGATGACTGCTTACGGCCGCGCTTCCATGAGAAAAAGGACTATCTTACAGATGGTTATTGCCGAACCAGAAGGCGTTTGGTACGGACAATCACACCGACTAATCTCAAATTAGGTGCCAACGCCAGTCTGAACGGGCGCATTCTTACAGTTAAATGCCAAACGACAGCGCGTCAGGTGCGGCTCCTGACCTCGCGCCAGGATGGCGACGCCATTCCAGGATTTCTGGCCATGCCAAACAGCGCCATAGCCGGCAGCCTCGATGGCCTTCGCTGGAAACTTCGCATCCGGCGCCTTCAGCTCCTGTAGGACGACAACATCCGGATTCGCCTCGTCCAGCCAACGAAGCAGGACCTCGAGACGACCGTTTACACCATTGACATTGTAGGTTGCGATTTTCACTTGGACTTGTGGTCGCCCTTGTCGCCCTCCCCGGGCTTGGCATCGCTCTTCGCCTGGTGGCGCTTGTCAGCCGAGAGGGATCGGCCGACATCGACGAATTCCTTGAACTTACCGTCTTCGTCGCGACGGACGCAGCGTTTGTCGGTTCCGGTATCGATGAGTTCGCGCTTCGACATGATGATCTCCCAAAGTTTGCGCAGCGGAAACCACTAGACGTCGAAAAGTTTCAGATCGATGTCGACGGGCCTTGAACCAGTCTCGGCCGATTCTATTACATTAGGAATGGAGTACATTTCCGGTCCGAGAACCATTTCCGAGGATCCCGATCACTTTCTGAACTGTCAGGAAGCAATTGCCGACGCATTCAGACAGTTGGCCAAGCAAGCGGTGATGGCGCATGCCGTAGGGCTACCGCAAATGTCAATTTGCGGTAGCATCCTTTAAGAACTCGAGATTGCTGGGGGGGCAAAAAATCTAGCCTGACAACCAGCTAGTCCCTGGCGGTCCACATGGAAAATGTCTCGCGTTCGTCTCCCGCTCTGACCGCCTCCAGGTAACGCGGTTTCCAAACATCACCAATAAACGCCTCCATCATCGTGGGCAATTTCGGACGATCCTCGTGCTCCCCTTGGAACCCCACTATGCCACTGTTCATAGCGTCGGCACTCTGGGTGTCGTCCTGCCATTTCTCCAGCGTCCCGAACCGCGCCAGAAATTCAGCTTCCACGTCTTTGCGGGTCGTTTCGATGTATCGGTACTCCACCGGCCTGCCGATCTTCTTGCCAATGATCGCGGCCAACTCGTTCATCGAAACATCTTCAGAGCCCACTTCGCGATAGACGCGGTGTCTGCCCGTCGGATTGGTCAGTTCCTTCGCTGCCAGCCATGCGATGTCATCGGTCGCCACCCAGGGCATCTTCAGATCAGGTTTACAAAACCAGGCAATTCGACCGTATTTGGCAACCGGCCCCGTCCACGCCGCCACATTTTCCATGAACCACGCGGCGCGCAGGTGGACCAGATCGATATTGCCGAGTTCGTTGAGCTTTTCGTCCAGACGGTGGAAGGACTCGAAATGACCCGTTGTCCCCTTCACGTCCGAACCCATGGCCGTTAGGCTTACGGCCAGTTTGACGGGGGATTTCTCGAGCGCATCGACAAAGCGCTGGGCAACAGCGGGGTAGTGTCCCTCGATGTTGTTCCAATCGGTCTTCACCATCAGGAACGCAGCATCGGCACCCTGGAAAAATTGGTCAAGGTCTCCTGCTCCTGTGTCGAAGCTTCCCAGAAATGGCTCTGCTCCGAGCGCGACCAGTGCGTCCAACGCTGGGCCACCTCTCGACAACGCTCTGACCTGATGCCCGGCGCTCAGCAAGGTCCGGGTCAGCTTGGCGCCAATTCGTCCCGTTGCGCCGACGACAGAAATTCGCATGACAGTCTCCATTCGATTGTTGATCGCCCGATGGTAGACTATTGCACACGGCACGAATTTGGAGATAATGCCAAATGATCTCCAAATTGGGCCAATCCGCAAACCTGCTGCGTTCCTGCTTCGACGACATTGATCTCGAGCGGTCGGATCGTCCGGCCGTCGCCGTCCGCCTCGACTTCAGTGACTATGAAGCGGAAGTGCACCAGCATCAGCACAAGGAAGGGCAGCTCATCTTGGCCCTCCACGGGGCAGTGACCTGCAAAACGGAAAACGGCCTCTGGATTGTCCCACCGGACTGCGGGGTCTGGATACCCGGTGGCGTGTCCCACAGCAATCAGGTCACGCCCAACGCGCGCCTGTCCTATCTGTTCGTTCAACCAGGCGCCGCGACGCTGCCGCAGCACTGCTGCACTTTGTCCGTGTCGCCGATGATCCGCGAGATGATCCTCCGGTTGGCAGATGTGCCGGCCAATTCTGCGCAGGAGGATCATGTCGGCCGTATGGTGCGGGTCTTGCTGGATGAACTCGCGCAAATGCCGATACAAGGGCTGGACTTACCCGCGTCCAGCCATCCCAAGATCGCCGCGATTACCGCGGCCCTGATGGCGGAGCCGAGCGACCGTCGCACCCTTGTCGATTGGGCGGCACACGTTGCCATGAGCGAGCGATCCCTAAAGCGGCTGATGGTCCAGGAAACGGGACTGACCTTCGGCCGATGGCGGCGGCAACTGCACCTGGTCATCGCATTGCGGGAACTGGCCAGCGGGGCGACGGTTCAGAGGGTGTCGAGCGACTTGGGATACGAATCCCCTACCGCCTTTATCGTCATGTTCAAGAAGGCATTGGGAACAACACCGACCCGCTACTTCGCGAGTTAATTTTCAGAATGGCCGTATTTAGCAAGACTGGTCGGCCTTTGCGGCACGTGCCGTAACTGCAATGGGCCGATTACGGACGATGATCTTGCTTCCTCCCGCTCCGGAAAAAGCTTGAAAGAGCTTGACCTCCCCCCGCCAATCAGAGAAGCGCCGGGATCTACAGCATCGCATAGGGCAAGAGGGTGATGTCTGCTTCAGCACGCCGTTCGAAGTTAGAACGGCAAGCCTTACGAAAGGGAAGCTAGTGGCTCTCTCGCGCATGAATTCCACAGGCTCCTCAGTGTCAAACCAGATTAGATCCGTGTCCGGGCTGAGTTGCTTCACAACGCTCATGTCGAACAATTCGACCGGCTCCAAAGGGACGCGGTCGCCGTCACGCTTTGCTTCCAAAGCTGAAACGTCCACTCCAACGGATTGAGCAAAGAAGAAAAGCGGAAGCCAGAGTTCTTTCCAGTGCGTCGAAAGGACAACGCACCTCACCATTTCGGGCGGCAACCGATCGCGCTTAACAAGAAGAGTGATGTATTTGCTGAGTTCGTTGAGTGCTGACCGTGCACTGCATCGCTTCGCATAATCTCGATACAGGCGATCTGCCCCAAAACGTCTTGAGCCAGGATATCTACCTGCCTCCTGATCCTTCACGATTTTCAAAAACATGCTCTTTATTGAGAAGCGTCAGACCTCGCTCGACAAGATCGAGGTTTTTTTGAGAAAGTCGCGCAAGCCCGCCTCGTCGCTGCTGCTGTTGTGCCCGAAGCTGACATTCGTGCTTCGCAACGAGACTATAGCTAATCTTTGACATCACCTGACGCGATCCGCGTATAAGCCCATTCATCCGCCATCAGGTCGATAAAACGTCGAACTTTCGCCGACAGGTAGCGCTTGCTTGGATAGACGACGATAATCGGGATCGTTTGCGTTTCGAACGCTGTCAGTATCGGCTCAAGGCGTCTGTCAGCGATTGCTTCTTTGACCAGAAAGCTAGGGAGATAGGCCACTCCCATTCCGGCAATCGCGGCATCGCGTATCGCTTCGCCGCTATCGAGGCGGAGTCGGCCGCGTCCGCCAACCGTGGACCAAGTGCCATCAATCTCTCGCAACCGCCATGGCTGTTTGCTTGACCCGCTTTTGAAAGACAGGCAGTCGTGCGAAGCCAGGTCGTCAGGAATTTCTGCCCGGCCGCGCCTATCGAGATAGGCAGGTGACGCACATATGATGCTCTTGTGCTCGGCGACGACCCGAGAAATCAGCCGCGTGTCCGTTCCGCTGGTCCCGATCCGAACGGCCAGATCAAAACCGTCTTCCACCATATCAGCAATACGGTCGCTGAAGTTTACGTCGACCTGCAGATCTGGCCACTCTTCCATGTACCGCTGCAGCGAGGGAAGGACGTGCGTGCGGCCGAAACCTTCCGGCACTGTCAGCCGTAACAGGCCCGTGGGTATTGCGCTTTTCTGCCCGACGCTGGCTTCTGTTTCTTCCAGAAGGCTGACGACTCGCGAGCAGTGCTCGTAAAACACACGGCCATCGTCCGTGACGCTCATCTTGCGTGTCGTTCGATAGAGAAGACGGACCCCGAGGCGGGTTTCCAGCCGCGTGACTGCCTTGCCGACTGCCGACCGCGTCAAGCCAATCGCCTGCCCACCGCCGCTGAAGCTTCCGGCATCGACGACGGCGATGAATGCAAATATCTCGTCCAGATTTGTACGCATAGCTCTGACTGCCGCTGTTGCCCGTCACCAGAGACGGGAAATCCATTCCCTAATTATGTAGCTATGGTGAACTCTATTCCCGCGTCAAGTCGATGCCGGACATCCACCATGAATGAGGTCCACAATGCCAATTACACCCGCCGTCCAGCAGCGCATCGACGCCTGGAACGCAGCGTCCTCGTCTTTCGGTCCCCTGTTGATGGGGCAGCCGGGGGACTGGGCCGTCGAGAGAGAAAAATATAACGCGGTGCTCGCCGAGCACCCGACTCCGGACGGCGTGTCTATCCGCCAGATCGATATGGGCGGGGTCGCAGCCACGGTGGTCACGCCCGAGGATGCAGAAGAAGGCAGAGTTTTGCTTTACATCCATGGCGGCGGTTACATCGGGGGAAGTCCTGCGGCCTACCATGGTCTCGCCGGACATTACGCGAAGCTTTTGAAAGCCGTGGTCTACATGCCGGACTATCGTCTTGCGCCGGAACATCCTTTTCCAGCGGCAATCGATGATACACTGGCATCCTACAAATGGCTGCTCGACAATGGGCATAACTCCAAATCGATTGCATTCTCCGGAGATTCAGCCGGTGGCGCAATGGTCGTGTCGGTGATGGTGGCTGCCCGCAATGCCGGACTTGCGCTTCCGGCGGCTGGCGTTGCCATCTCTCCCTGGGCCAATCTCGAGCATTCAGGGTCTTCTATGAAGACGCGCGACGGGATCGATCCCACTGTCAGTCTTGCCGGACTCGACCTGATGGCAAAGGTCTTTCTCAACGGCGCTCTAAAAAACAACCCGGATGCGTCACCCGTGTTTGCGGATGTGCGCGGACTGCCGCCGATCCTAGTCCAGATCGGTGAGAGTGAGGTGATGCTCAGTGATGCAATCCGGCTCGCCACACATCTCGCCGAAAACCGCGTCCGCGTTTCTCTGGAAGTTTGGCCTGGCATGTTTCATGTCTGGCATATGTTCGCAGCCATTCTGCCGGAGGGAATGCAGGCCCTGCAAGGTGCGGCGGCCTTTCTTGAAGGCGCACTGAGCGCAGACGCTGCGCAAACGCGTTAAAATTGGAAGGGGCACGGGCTGGAGTTTTGGCTCCAGCCCGTGCCATGCGGATGAGTGATGACCAGAATGTCGCCTTTGGGCGGCGCAATCCGGCCCTCAATTTTACTGCATTATTTTCGGAACGGTGTATCGCGCTTTGTCAATGTGCGAGGAAGACAGCGCTTACGCACAAGCGGATGTTCGGAGTTGTCTGGGAGTGGCCGGCACATTCCGAATGACGGAGCGCAACATCGGCGTCGGGGCTTACCTTATCGGAGTGGAGCTTGCAGGCTTGTTGAGCGACATCCGTTACTGGATCGAGCACGAGACAATTCCGCCGGATGAGATTACTATAAGGTTCCACCATCGCCTGGTCGCGATCCAGCCGTTTCCGAATGGAAATGGCCGCCACGCTCGCCTGGCGGCCGACCTTCTGATCGAACGTCTTGGCGGCGCGCCATTGTCAACGGTCACAAGCAGACCCGGATCGATGAGCTGTTGCCGTGGAATTATCCGGGACGAGCAAACGGCTGAAGTCTGCTGTTGGCCCGAAGCCGTCATCGATATGTCGTCTGCGGATGAAAGAAGTGCAGCAACTCAACGCGGCAACAATACAATGCTAACACTTCTGGCACTTCATGGCTCAGGCCGAGACGAAACCGATCTGGTAGAGTTCTGTTGTCAGCTTGTACCTCAAGCGCACCTAATCACTCCTCGTGGACCGTTTGTACAGGCGGAGGGGTTCACCTTCTTCAGACGTCGCTCTGATGGCAGCATTGCGGCTGCCGAAGTGGTGGAACTGGCGAGGAGGTGGCTTTCGCAAGAGATCGAGGCGAATCTCCCGGCATCAGGTGAGGTCATCGTGGTGGGATATTCCAGCGGCGCAATATTTGCTGAAGCTTTACTCTCGGTCGTTCCCGAGAGGTTCGCAGGGGCCGTTCTCCTGCGCCCAGAACCGCTTTCTCCGAGCTTGGGGTTGGAACAAGAGCAGTGCAAAATCGTACGCTAAGGGCGAACGGAATGAGAACTTATGCGACCCGCCGTAGCCCGACTGGCAGACGGAGCGGTCGAAATCCGTTGGACATCTGATGTTCGGCATCCCAGGTGTAGATGCCTGTAAGGTTGATATGTTCCCAACTCAGCGGCGAGATGTGCTTCAACAGAGTATCAGGAATGTCTCGTCCCGCTCGTTTCAGCTGTGTGACCGCGCGATCAAGATAGACCGTATTCCAGTGCACGATTGCACTGACGACGAGGTTAAGACCAGAGGCGCGGAATGCTTGGCTCTCGAACGACCGGTCGCGGATCTCGCCCCGCTCGTGGAAGAACACAGCCCGTTTCATCTTATGGGCGGCCTCACCCTTGTTGAGACCGGCTTGGCATCTCCGCCGTAGTGCCGGACTTGAGTACCATTCGATCATGAAGAGCGACCTTTCGATACGGCCGAGCTCGCGGAGCGCCCTCGCAAGATGGCTTTGCTTAGGCGACGCAGACAGCCTCTTGAGTATCGTAGACGGCACCACGGACCGCGTCGTGATCGACGCCGCGAGATGGAGTAGATCGTCCCAATGATCGAGGATCAGACTGGTATTGATCGGCGCACCGATGTGGTTCGACAGCGCCGGATATGCACCGCTCTTTTCTAGCGTGTGGAACTTCCGGTCTTTGAGATTGCGCAGTCGCGGTGAGAACCGCTTTCCGATCAAGGCGAAGAGCCCGAAGATATGATCACTCGCGCCGCCTGTGTCGGTAAAGTGTTCATGGATATCGAGGACAGTGTCCTGATCGAATAGCCCATCGAGCACATACGCCGCCTCGCTCTCGGTGGGACTGAGCAAAATGCTGAAGTAGCCGAATTGATCTGACAGATGGCTATAGAATTTCGATCCGGGCTCGCTACCGTAATGCAAATTGATGTCGCCGCGCTTTGCAGCCCGGTCGCTCGCACGGAAGAATTGGCCATCGGACGATGACGTCGTGCCATTGCCCCAAAGGCGCGAATGCGGATGCTGGGTGTGGGCATCGGTGATGCACGCTTGAGCCGTGCGGTATGTCTCCGATCGGGCGTGGAATGTGCGCATCCACCCAATCTGGTGAGCGCTAATGCCCTTAGAGGCGCCCGCCATTCGTTTAGGGCCAAGGTTTGTAGCATCGGCCAGTACACCAGCGAGCATTGCAGAAACATTTTTTGGGACGTCGCCGGTCCGAACATGCGTGAAGTGATCCGCAAAGCCGGTCCATTCATGCACTTCCCTTAACAGGTCGGGAACCTCGACCAACGGATACATATCGCTGATCTCGGCATTCAGTGCCTCAGCGGCCACAGGGATTTCGCTGGCAGTTGGTGTGATTATCAAGGTTCCGGCCTCAAGACGAACTCCTTCGAGCTTTCCGGATCGTGCCCTGTGCGCCAGACGCTGCAGGTTGACCTCGAGCATCTGACTCGCTTCGGCAAGCCACTGCGCGCCGTCGCTCTGGACCCCCAAACCGAGACGATCTTCGTCCTTCATCGTGATGAATGTTGTTCGCGGCATCAGATGCTCATCAATGGGCCGGAAAGATCGGCTGCCATCGACCCAGATTTCCGCAGATCGAAGCCGGTCTCGCAAAGAAGCGAGCGTTGCGATCTCGTAGAGACGGCGATCGGGTTTTTCCTGTTCGAAGATGAGCCGTCGATCAGTTTGGCTGAGGTGGGTGAGCGGGACGCGATCGGGGAGTGGCCGCCGCTTTTCGGCATAAAGCCGTTTAAGCAGTCCAATTGCCGCTAAAAGTGGATCGTGGCGACGCGCCGAGCGGAACGTGAAGGCCTGAAGAAACGCACCAGTGTATTTGTGGACGGCCGCATATTGTTCGGCTGCTACGGTCAACGCAGGTGCTTCGTTGTAATCGACCATCGACTCAAGTTCAGGCTTCATCCGAAGCAGTCGGTCCCAGCCGACTCTTTGGTCGAGAACAGCCAATGCATTCCGACCATCGTCGTTGGCGGACTGCAGCGCGGAGATGGTATCGAGGAACATGCGCAGCGCTTTGGCGGTGTTCGCTCTGCAGTCCATCTGTCGCTGCTTCCTTCGGTTGTTGGCTTGCGAGAACAACTTACCCATCAGCTTGATAAACATCGTCACCGCATCGTCCGTGAGCTTCTGGCTAAGCTTGATGATTTGAGCCACGATCAAAGCGTGGCGACGGCTGGCATTGAAGTCGTTGGCAAGCCAGGCTGGGGTTGCGTTACCCTCCCGGATCATCTGGTCCCACCGTTCCGCGGCTATGCGCGCTTGCAACGTCGGATCGATCTCCAGCCGCCGCAAAAAGGCTATCCGCTCGGTCAACGCGACCAGATTCGATGCACCAGGCGCTTCTGGCGCCGAGCGTAGCCAGTGAAAGCGCGTCTGGCCGATAGACGGGTCAACTTCTAACAGCCTATCCAACGATCGGAGCGTATCGTGCGGAACGTCTTTAATCAGAGTTGTCTCTGCCCGTCGGCGAGCTATCGCACGGCCGGCAAGGCCAATCCGTTCGATCGTGTCGATCGCCGGGAGAAGAGTTCCGCGTTCACGAAACGCGGCGACAATTGAACTGACTATCGCAGCACCGTCGTCGGACGTGGTCGACGCATGAATTGCCGCCAACAACGCGGCGCGGCGATCTTGTAGCGTCGCGCTTCTAGTATCCAGATACATCATCGAGCGTGCTGTGTGATCGCGCCGGGTTTCTTCACGACGTGCGTAGAGCGCAAATGCTTCCGGGGCGACGCCGATCTGATCAGCAACAAATCTCAGCATGGCGCGTGGCGGAATTTCTTCTGCCCCCAGCACTCGACCCGGGTATCGCATCAGACATAGCTGAATGGCAAAGCCGAGCCGGTTGTGATTACGTCTCCGCAGTTCGATCTCCAAGCGATCCGCCAATGACAACGAATAGTGTCGGATCAGGCTGGCCTCGTCGACTGGTATGTCGATAAGCTTTCGACGATCTTGATCTTTGAGAAGCTTGCGCTTTGCCATTGCCTGACTCCATCCATGACCAACCTGCGCTGAGCGTCGTCGAGTCGGGCGGAACAGCGAAATCAAAACTGGCGCATGTCGATGGCAATCCACAGAGATCGAACGCCCCAAATCCGAGCTATGGCATTGTTCATGCTTCGTTCGGCCTTAGCGTACGATTTCGGACTGCTCTTGTTTTGACCCCTACCCAGAATGCCCCTGTCTTTCCGTACCAGACCTTGTTCTCGGCATCCTGTGTCGCTTGCTCTTCAGATACTCCATTCTCCATGCGCTTCTTGATCACGTCGTTTCGCGCGTGATCGAATACGTCAGAGCATCTTTTCAGGAACAGCATTCCGAATATGTATTCCTTGAATTCCGATGCATCCATCTTTCCGCGAAGAATGTCGGCTGCGCCGAATAGGTGGCGCTCTAGCTGTGCAAGTGTCAAAGGCATTCAAATTTTCTCGTCAGGTTTACTTTCAACTTGCGATATTTCAGCTTCGAGGGCAACGCGCAAGTAGAGCTTGTCCGTAGACACACGCTGTTTCGACCTCCTGTCACTTAAGCGACAACTCATACTGTGAGTGCTAGGCGCCTAGTTCATGCACAAGTCACGCAAGCCTGGGAGTAGGCTTCGAGCACCCCTTTTCGCGTTGCGGACGCGGAGGTCCGCTTCTGGCGCTGAATTGGCGTTCCTGGTCCGCGCAGCAGAAGTTAACTTCCTGCCCTTACGGCCATTTGCCAGCGCCTCAGCGAACGACAGTTTTCTGGATCAACCGAAATCTAGTAAACGTCGAATTGGAGGCGCAGAGCTGCCATTTCGCCTTGATTGGATGTGAACCTCTGATCCGCAAATTTGTCTGGGGGCCATCAACCCGTTCAAATCAACTTTCCTGCTAATGTCTAGCGTGCCTCAGCCTCACGCAATGAAAGGAGGAATCACAGCAAGGATGCTAATCGCTGGGGCAGAGTCATATGGACGAGCGCTCGCTTTCAGCCATTGGAGCTGCCTGTGTCAATCGGGCTTTGGCTGACGGTCAAACTGGATCGCCGATCTATCAATTGTGTGGGGAGACTTGAGGAGCATAGGGCAAGTTTTTAGAAATTCTAGTTAGTTGAGAAAATATGCTTGCAACACCAGTCCGTGCAATTAGAACTTCAACATAGTTATTCACGCAGTATCGCACTTTGCCAGAGTTTCAAAACCTATGCATATCCCACGTGGCCTGAAAGAGGCTATTCAAAATCGGCGTATCGTTCCCTTTGTAGGTGCTGGCTTCGCCCGCGCCATTAAGAAGAAAGACCGTAGCGCCCCGTTGTTTCCAAGCTGGAAAGAACTACTGCTGGATGCCGCGATACATTTGCGCGACGACGGTCGCGCAACGCAAGCAGATTCCGCAAATATCATTGAGGCAATGGTTAGGAGGAACGATCTTGTTCAAGCTGCAAGAATCGCAGCCCAAGATATGGGTAGACGAGATTGGATCGAATTCTTAAAGCACAAGTTCGATGTTAGTTACGATGAGGCTGACGCGGCGACACTGAACCTACTGCGAAAGGTTTGGGGGCTAGGGAGCAACTTAATTGTGACAACCAACTATGATCGCTCCCTTCAATGGGCATGTCCAAATCTTCAGGATCTTGCACACTGGGATATAGTCGCCAAAGCAGAACAAATTACTACGCAACGCGATGGGAACACAAAGCGGCCTACGGTCTGGCATTTGCACGGTAGAATAGATAACGCTAATAATATCATCGTCACCCCAGACGGGTATGCCGATCTGTATGGAACCTCCAATGATACAGCAGGTAACAGAGCTTTTATCGCTGCACTGGATACCTTGCATACTTTGATTAGAACCCAAAGTCTGCTCTTCTTAGGATTTAGCCTGCAAGACAAAGATTTTATAAAGCAACTGTTGGCAGTGAGACAAATCTACGATGGTGCCGGAGTACGCCACTTTGCTCTCCTCCCAGAGAAGGAAAACCGAGATAAAACCTTGGACGAAATGGGCATCACTGCGGTGACTTATAGCGATCATAGTGAAATTCCCGAAATACTCGAGCAGTTATCGCTGTTTGTACCTGAGGCGTCTCCCGTGTTTGTTAGGGCAAATGACTACGTTGTTGACCGAGAAGAGGGGCTTCACGTTTTTGGAGGACGCGGGGATGGTTTCTTCAAGCTCTATGACGAAGCGATTACTGGGCTGAACACACGCCTTGACATATTTTCGCTTAAACTACGGCGTTTCCGCAGAGAACACACAGAAACAATCTTAGGAGCAGCCAAACGATCCAAAATAAGAATTGCGCTGATCGATCCCAAGTTCCCTCTCCCTGAAGACCATGTGAGCCTTGCCTCACTTAGAGAAAGAGAAGAGCGCTCAGCTATTGGATCGGTCCGCGAGGATGTCGCAGCGTGGAAGTCCGTTCACGATGCGTATCGGAGTCGTGTTGAGGCAGGGGAAATCGTCGAGTCAGAAACGACAGGGCTGGAAATTCGCCTTTACAACATTCTTCCTACGGTGAACCTCTTCTGCGCAGATGACAGCCTGTTTGTCGGCCCTTATCTCCTTGATGTTGAAGACAGGAACACTCCAACGTTTCTGCTAAGGGGACCGCGAAAAGGATCAGATTCTATAAGCAATGATATGTTTATGGCCTATAATCAGCATTTTGAGGCCGTCTGGAATGACAAGGGCACTAGACCGATCGCAATTGTTGCTCCCGAGGAAATAGCCGCTTGGAGAGCTGGCAAGTACTATTCTGCGGCGATATGATTGAAATTAAAGTACCCGCGCGTGTTCATGGGACCTTAATAGGCCTGTCGGCGGACGGATATCGGATTAATGGGGGAGTAGGATGGGCTGTTGATCACCCATCCTTAGTCGTGAAGGTGCGCCCTGCCACAGAGTGCAGGATAGTCGACTTGCGTGCATGCCCTCTTGGTGAAGAGGAAAACCGAAATCTAGTCATTTTCCTGTCTAAGACAGCAGCAGATACTAAGTTGACTAGAGGATTTCGTGTTGAGTTGGCCGGCGAGCTCCCCGCGCACAAAGGTCTAGGTGGTGGGACAGCAGTACGTCTTGCTATTCTTGAGGCCCTTTTTCTCCTAAATGATAGACCGTACACTCCTGAACAGCTAATTAATTTGTCGCGCAGAGGTGGAACGTCTGGCGTCGGCATCCGCACATACTTTCAGGGTGGTTTCCATCTCGATCTAGGTCACAAAACCAATGAGCCGGCACGGCCATCCAATCAATGGGTTAAACCACATAGCCCGCTATCACTTTTCGCCGCTGAGATGCCTGCATGGCAGATTGGTATCTTTGTTCCATCATGGATCCCATCGGTAACTCACGCTATGGAGAGAAGGCTGTTTTCGGAGAAATTACCTATTACTTCGATAGAGGTGTGGGAGACTCTATATCATGCAACCTATGGCTTGGCGGCCTCCATTTCAGAAGTTGACGCGACAACTTTTTGTACCGCCGTTGACGCATTGCAGGCGACGGCTTGGAAGAGAGCTGAGTGGCAGTTGCATGGCGCACCATTGGAAGACGCCACACGAATTCTACGGTTGGCGGGAGCTGAGGGAATTGGACTAACTAGCATAGGCCCATCCCTCTATTTTTATGCAGAATCGTTCGATGCTCGTCTCGTTCCAAAGGCATTTAGGGAAGCAATCTACCTAACGACACCGTCGGTGGGCGGACGGCAAGTTTTAAGGAGGTAGAATAGTGATTGAAGCGACTATTCTTTGCGGTCTTTCCTGCGCAGGAAAATCGGTCGGCGGTGAATTTTTGAGCCACCTGCACGACGCACAGCACATCGAGGCCAGCACGTTCATGAGAGAATTCTGGTCGATTCACCACTGCACAGATGAAGGGCCTGATGAGTTTGCGGCCCGATACCTACGTGAAAAACCTAACGCTGTGCCGATGGCTATTTTGGAGCATGGCCTGAAGTTAGGGCTAAAAAAAGCGATCATCACAGGACTGCGGTCTATCGCAGAAATTGAGTATTCTGTTGGAGCTTTCTCTAGCGTGCAGTTACTACTCGTAACAGCCCAGCCAAGTATAAGATATAGTCGGTCCAATATTCGAGGACGAAGTGGGGCGCCGAAGACCCAGAAAGAGTTTGAGTTACTTGACTCGATGCAATTGGAAATGGGTGTGGCAGACATGATTGACGCGCCGGGCTGGGAAATTGTTGAGAACAACAGCTCGATGGCCGCTTATCAACGGAAACTCAGTGAATTAACTGTGTAATACAGAGAATAAGAATACTTAGGTCTGTCGGTTTCTAAGTGGTTGAATTAGGATATTTTCTTTCGCTTCATGCTAGCAATATACTACCGCCATTTTGTTGGTCAGAAGTCGGAGAAACTGCTACTTCAAGTATCTGCTCTATGCGATACCCTGCATGGGTTCGGAACAAGATCTGTTCCTGGCGACACGCTAAGATCGAACGGACCGTGAACCCTCATCGCGAACCCGCATAACCGTCTGTCGACTGGT
The DNA here is from genome assembly GCF_033957765.2 of Agrobacterium sp. rho-13.3. Lineage (NCBI taxonomy): Bacteria > Pseudomonadati > Pseudomonadota > Alphaproteobacteria > Hyphomicrobiales > Rhizobiaceae > Agrobacterium > Agrobacterium sp. rho-13.3. Next base: position 137,925 of record NZ_CP192776.1, on the reverse strand, counting down.
CGTAAATTTTCGCGCGATAGCTGAAACGCTCATTCCCTTTGCGAGATCATCGCGTACATCCTTCTTCTGCTCATCGCTGAGCGTGGATGGCCGACCGAGTGTCTTGCCTTCTGACTTTGCACGCTTGAGGCCGGATTGGGTTCGTTCGATCAGCAAGTCCCGCTCGAACTGCGCGACAGCATTGAGCACCTGCATGGTCATCGTGCCGGACGAACTGGTCAGGTCCGCGCCGCCAAGTGCAAGGCAGTAAACGCGCACGCCCATCTCGGCGAGAGCCTTCACAGTGGTGCTGACATCAATCGCATCACGGCCGAGGCGATCGAGTTTGGTCACTATGAGAATATCGCCGGACTCGAGCTTGTCCATTAGCCTTGAAAAGCCGCGGCGCTGTGCGATGGCGGTGCTGCCGGAGATCGTCTCTGTGACGATCCTGCGGGGTTCGACCTGAAAGCCCGCTGCTTCAATTTCGTGAACTTGGTTTTCGGTGGTTTGGCCGGTTGTCGAGACGCGGACATAGGCGTAGGTGCGTGGCATGGGTTCAATTTCGTCCGAATAGGCTGTCCGAAATATTTCCTGTGTTCGAAATTATGTCAAGATAATTTGTGGACAGGGCGTTTTACCCCTGTACGCAATCGCTCGTTTTCGGACAGTAGACATGACTGGTTGTTTGAACGAGCTAGCGCATCGGAGTAAGTGAGTGGGTCGAAGGAAACTGATCAGCGCAGCAGAAGCGCAAAACCTTCTGGGCCTGGCGACGGACGAAGACGGTCTCATCCGCCACTACACGCTGGATGCCAGCGATCGTCTCGAATGCGAATTGCGCCGACGGGCTCACAACAAGCTTGGTTTCGCCATCCAGCTTTGTGTCATCCGACAAACTGGAAGACTTCTTCGCGAGGATGAGCATCCGCCTTCAGCTATTGTCGATCATATCGCTGCTCAGCTCGGCGTCGAGCCACGCGCCTATCCCATCTACGCCCGCCGTACCCAGACCCATTTTGACCATAGCCGACACCTTACGGATTATCTCGGCCTTCACACGGCAAACCGCGATGATCGTCGTGCAGCGTTGTTGGCTGCGACCGAAGCGGCTGCGACAGGAGACAAGGGACTGCCGATTGCCACTGCGGTCGTGAACGCTTTTCGAGGGCAGAAAGCATTGCTCCCTTCCCAACATTCCATTGAGAAAATAGGCATTGCAGCTCGTGCGCTTGCCCGTCGTCGCGCGGAGAGTGCTTTACTCTCGGATATCGACCCGCAAAAGCTGGAGACCCTTGATGCACTATTGGACGTCGATCCGGCGATCGGACAGACGCGTTTCCACTGGCTGCGGTCAGCTCCCGACGCACCGGGTGCGGTCAACCTGGTCGGATTGACGGAGCGCATCGCGTTCCTGCGCTCGGTCGGGATCGATCCTCGTTTGCAGGCCCGCATTCCTTCCGGACGATGGGACCAGATGGTTCGGGAAGGAGACGCGGTGCCAGCATGGCTTGCCGGAGACTTCGGCGCAAGCCGTCGGCGCGCGACGATCGTGGCACAGGTCATCAAGCTTGGCCAGAAGCTCACCGACGATGCCGTGATGATGTTCATCAAGTTGATGGGCCGGCTGTTCTCCCAGGCTAACAACCGGAAAAAGCAGCGGCACATGAACGCGCGCATTGAAACATCCAAAGCTCTGCGGTTGTTCCTCGACACGATCGTCGCCCTGCAGGCCGCCAATGATGCCGATGAAGATGCGCTTGCGACGATCAATCGACAAGTCGGCTGGCATCGACTGCTTCAGATCAAACCCGGACTTGAAGCGATTGTGGGAAGCGCCGACGCTGCGCCGCTGGTGCTAGCGGCCGAACAGCATGGGAATATCCGAAAGTTCGCCGGTGTTTTCCTTCAAACATTCATGTTCAATTCGCGCCGCCGGCACGATCCGCTGCTTTCTGCGGTCGCGACGTTGAAAGCGCTTTATGTAGAAGGGCGTCGTGTTCTGCCGGATCGTGTGCCCATAGACCATCTTGGCGCAACCGAGAAGAAACTGGTTTTTGAGGATGGAAAGCCGGATCGGCGGCTTTACGAGATTGCTACGCTCGCGCATTTGCGTGACCGGCTGCGTTCAGGCGATATCTGGGTCGAAGGCAGCCGTTCATTCCGGCCGATTGACGAACATCTTATGCCAAAGCCAGCTTTTGTCGCCCTCAAGGAGCAGGATCAGCTCGAACTCGGTGTTCAGGCTGACTGCGCTGCCTGGCTTACTGAGGTCCGGCAGATGATGGACGCCAATCTCAAACAACTGGCCTGGCGCGCCCGTTTCGGGAAACTTGATGGCGTCAGGATGGAGAACGGCACGCTGATCGTGACGCCGCTTGCTAGCGATGTACCGGCCGCGGCCGAAGTCATCAATGCCGAAATCACGGACATGTATCCTCTGGTCGAGGTCCCCGATCTCCTGCGGGAAGTGCATGAATGGACAGGATTCGCCGACCAGTTCACTCATGTCCGAACTGGAGATGTACCGCAAAACATTCCCGCCATGCTGGCCGGCGTGCTTGCCGATGGCACAAATCTGGGTCCGAAACGCATGGCGGGAGCATCCAAGGGGATCAGCGCTCACCAAATCGGCTGGATGCGCAGCTTCCAAGCCCGCTCAGAAACCTACCGGGCTGCGCAGGCGGCCGTAACCGATGCGCACACCCGCCATCCTCATTCGCAAATCTGGGGTAATGGAACGAAAGCGTCATCCGACGGGCAGTTCTTCCGTGCCAGCGACCGAGCCGCCAGACGCGGCGATATCAATCTTCACTATGGCAGCGAGCCGGGCACGAAATTCTACAGCGGCCTTTCCGACCAGTACGGCTACTACAGCATCCTGCCGATCAGCCCGACCGAGAGTGAGGCCGTCTATGTGCTCGACGGCCTGTTTGATCACGAGACCATTTTGGAGATCGAGGAGCTGTTCACGGATACCGGCGGTGCCAGCGACCATGTCTTTGCGCTCTTCTGCCTGATCGGCAAGCGCTTCGCGCCCCGCCTCCGCAACATAAAGGACCGAAAATTCCACACCTTCGAGAAGGCCGGCGCCTATCCCTCACTGGCAAATCATATCGGGGCACCGATCAACACCGCGCTCATCATGGAATATTGGGACGAACTCCAGCGCCTTGCCGCCTCGATCACCACACGCACCGTAGCGCCGTCGGCGATTCTCAAGCGGTTGTCCGCCTCGCCGAAATCCGGCGAGTTGGCCAGAGCACTCCGCGAAGTCGGGCGCATCGAGCGTACGTTGTTCATGATCGAATGGTATTCAACGCTGGCACTCCGCCGACGTTGTCAGGCCGGTCTCAACAAGGGCGAGGCTGCCCACAAGCTCAAGCGCGCCGTCTTTTTCCACGAGCGCGGAGAAATCCGTGACCGCTCCTTTGACAGCCAGGCATTCCGTGCTTCGGGCCTCAACCTGGTCGTCAGCGCCATCGTGCACTGGAACACAGTCTATCTTAGCCGGGCCACAATACACATGCGACAGCAGGGACGGCATGTCCCTGACGAGTTGTTAAAGCACGTTTCGCCGCTCAGTTGGGAGCATATCAATCTCACCGGCATCTATTCATGGGACGCTGAGCACCAGATGCCCGAAGGCTTCAGACCCTTGCGGCTGCCCGGTCGACTTCTTCGTGCGGCTTGATCGAAGCCGCTATTTGCGTCCCATGGCTGGTGCGAGCAACTCCAGTTCATTTGTCATGAGCCCGCCAGACCAGTCATCAGGAAGCGATTTGAGGTCGGCAATTGTATCGACGCCATTAGAATAGTTTCCGCCATGGTAGGGTCCGATAATGAAGACCTCGCTGCCGGCCCCTCTAAACCGGTCAAGCAGGCGATAGGGCCAGCCCCACATGTCAGGCGCCATATTGATCGGAATGTAGACGACGCCGTTCCTGCAGGGCGATGGCACTATGCTGGCCCATCCCCATTGCGCATACTCCTTCAGGCAAGCCATTGCTGACACTCTGGTCGTTGTCTTCAAATCCGGCATCAATGCCTTAAGCTTTGCAATCGGGCGTTCTCCGCCATAGACGAAAAGCTTGCTGGTTACCTCCTGAGGAAATGCCTTAAGATAGGAAGCAAATAGGTCCCCTTCCTTCGGATCATTGCTCTTGATGTTCACGAGAAAGCGTTTTCCTGGAAAGGCCTCCAGCACCTCTTTCAGCGTTGGCATCAGGCCTATTCCCTTACCTCTGAACGGAAACGCCTCTCCGCCATCCGCAGTGTAGCCATATCCAACATCGAGCTTCCGTAGGTCTGTCATCGAATGCTCGCGGGTGACACCATGACCGTCAGTTCGGCAGTCGAGGGTCCAATCGTGAAATACCGCAAATTCTCCGTCCGTCGTCGGGTGAATGTCAAACTCAACGGCATCCGCACCGGCCTCGAAACTGGCTTTCATGGAAGCGATTGTATTCTCGATGAAAACGTTACCTGAAGGCAGCATTCGCGTTGCAGTGCACGTGTCAGATTTGACGTTCGTCATATCGTATCGAGGTGCAATCCCGCGATGTGCAAGGAGGATAGGTTCACCTTCCGACCGCGCGGCGAGAAGATTGGTGTTGAGAAGGAATATCGTCGATGAAACGACGGCAGCCAGAACTAACAAACTGATCGAAATCTTCTTCAATGCTTTCGACATAACGGTTCGGTCCCCAAAACACCGAAGCTCATTACCGATCATGACCTATTTACGGCGAGAGTTCCCCATTGGGACGATGTTAGTGGGAAATTTCCGCCGGTCGGTGATGCACGTTCATGCTTCGTGCCGCCTTAGCGTGCCTGTGGGAACAGGCCTTGTTCCGACCCCTGATTGGCTGGTTATTCACGTAAACCATAGGAATACCAGCATCGCTGGCCAGTTTGGAAATCTGGAGCCCAAGATCGCCGTCGGCTGGCCCGATGATGATCGCATCCACTTTGTCAGCGACGAACGTCTTAAGTTGATCAATTTGGGTTGCAGGGTCGCCTTTAGCGTCTGACACCTTGATGACAACTCCTGGCGTCCCAGCAGCCGAACTTGTGATACCCTTAAGCAAGCTTCCTTGAAATTTATCCCCAGCTCACGCCATTGCTACGCCGATCGTCTTTGCGTCGGCTGCACTTGTCAGCAGGGTTACTGCAAGCGCCGATGTAGTTACGGTGCCCATTATAATTCCCCAATGTACGGTAGGGATTATATTTATGTCATCAGGGTAAATATTTGTTGAATGAAATGATTGGTGTGCAGACTTGTTTCACTAACGAAACATTTCTTCGTGCAAAAAGACTCCATTCTTTAACAAACATACGCCATCTCGCGATATTCTGCAGAGCTCTCTATTGACAGGCTCTGACAGATGTCTGCAAAGCCCTACGGCCAGTAAACGTTTGAGATCATAGAAGTATTCTTCCGCTGCCACTTCAATCGAGACACGGTGTTTCTCAAAAGGCTGATCATCGAAGCGTGCTAATGACACGACCGCCGCCTTCCCGTTGGTCGAGCGCGATCAGCGGCCAACAGAATTAAGAAAGGCGTGCATCTTCGCGCCGGCAATCGTACCGACTTCAAAATGCGATGCTCCCTTGAGCGTCTGGGTCGGAGCTTCGAGGCTCATCGGGATATAAGGCGGCAATGCGGCCATGAGTTCGCGGATTGGAAGCTCACCGTCACCCGGCAGCAGCCGGTCCTCGCGCGCTTCGAACCGCTTTTCGTCTATCGTTGCAGGTGCCTCGAGCCTAGCATCGCAAATTTGCGCATAAAGGACACGCGCCGCAATCTCAGGCGTCAGATCGGACGGTGTCATCCCGGAGCGGAAGAACTGCAGAGAATCGATTATAAGGCCGGCATTGGACCTTCCAGACTTTACAACGACATCGGCAGCCTTCTGGAGGGAATTGATCTGGCAATAACTGATAAATTCAAGCCCGACCTTGAGGTCGTATAATTCTGCCGCTTCGCACAGCGCCTGGAAATTTTCATGCTGGCGGTTCGGCTCGGGATCGTTACCCACGGCAAGAAGGTAGCGCGCCCCGAGCCTCTGACCTGCTTCGAAGGCCGGGTACAGATCGGCGACATTGGTGGTCTCGCTGAGCCAGACCGCCTCGATATCGAGAAGTCCGATCCCAAGCGACGTCAAACGGTCGCCGAGCGCTACGATACCCCCCGGCTCTTTGAGGATATCGATCAGCGGATCGCCAGCCCGTGGCGCTACCAGCCGGATACCACAGTGGGAGAAACCGCCCGCCGCTGCCGCTTCAGCGATCTGAACCGGATGCTTGTTTATCATCGTCAGGTGATGAAGTGAACGTTCTGCCATTCGTGTCTCCTCGCCGGAACCGAGCCTTCTGCTTCAGCAGCTATCAAAATAGGTCTAGCCCGTCCATTGAAAATTGAATTTAAATGAGAACTTCTTCTCATTTATAAACCGCCTGATGGTCTTTGAGAACAGATTGTGCTATTATAGGTGAAACAAGCTTTGCCACCGATGCTCTGGTTGTTAAAAGCATATAAAAAGGGATGCTTTCAATGAACAGTCATAACGCAAACATCGGACGCGATCCCTCGCAGGATACCGGTCCCGGCAGCGTCAAGTCTGCGACGCGCGTTCTCGATCTTTTCGAGTTTCTCGGACGCTGGGATGCAGAAAAGACGCATGCGGAAATTGCCGAAGAGCTCAACATCCCGAAAAGCAGCCTCACGCAATTGCTGAAAACGCTTCTGCAGCGCGGCTATCTGGCCTATTCGGCGACTTCGAAGGGCTACCGCCTCGGGCCCTCGATTGCTTCGCTTGCAACAAAGGTTCATGGCAATACGGACATTATTGCTGCCGCAGGCCCTGTCCTGACCTGGATGGCAAGCGAAACGCAGGAGACCTGCGCAATCAACCTCATAAAGGGCGATCAATCGGAGGTCATGGCATCGGCCATAGGTCCGCATCGCCTGAACTTCACAATGCGGCAGGGTGACGTGGCACCACTTTACGCCACGTCGGGAGGAAAAGCGCTGTTGGCCCATCTTCCCAGCAATATGCTTGAGGAATATTTGGGTCGAGTCACGTTCGAGAAATTCGCGTCTAACACGATCGATTCAGTTGAACGGTTGCGTGAGGAGCTTGAGCAAGTGAGAAAGACCGGCTTCGCCTATGTGCGGGAGGAGTTCACGCAAGGAATTATGGGCGTGTCCACCGCGGTTCTGAGCGCCTCCGGCTATCCACTCGCCTCCCTCAACATAGCAACGCCCGTCTCTCGCTTCGATCTGGCAAAACAAAAACTGTGCGAGGAGACTCTCGCTCGCGCAGCCACAACGCTGCACCGCAAGGTCGCCTGACCCCCGTAAAGATAGCCGAGGCACGACGGCCTTCATCATGAAATCGCGTCGGCGGCTTTCGCGCCCGATCGCTTTGCCGTGTGTGCGTTTTCTCATCGATCAAAACAAAAAAAACACATAATCAGTTTACATATAGAACATGTTCATATACAGGAACATATGACGATATTGGAGACGCGCTTATGAGCACCCGAGAAGACACTTTTCAAATTCGCGAGCTACTGGAGAACTGGGCCGTGTGGAGAGATGCCTGTGACTGGGAGCAGTTCCGCACTTGCTGGCATCCGGATGGGAAGATGATGGCGACCTGGTTTCAAGGCACGCCAGACGAGTTCATTGCGATCAGCAAAGAAGGCTTCGAAAAGGGTGTTCGTATCCTTCACTTTCTCGGCGGCACGTCTGTTGAGATAAATGGCAACCGGGCGATTTCGCAGACCAAGATGACGATCAACCAGCGTGCCGAAGTCGAGGGCGTCCCCTGTGACGTGGTTTGCACGGGCCGTTTCTACGACTTCATCGAGCGGCGCGACGGAAAATGGGCGATCTTCGTGCGCCAGCCGATCTACGAAAAGGATCGCATCGATCCCGTCGACCCGGCCCGCGTACCGAAACTTGACAAGGCGCGGCTTGCGTCATTCCCGGAAGGCTATCGCCATCTCGCTTATTTGCAGAGCACGATCGGCTACAAGGTGAAGCCGGATATGCCGGGGCTGGTCGGCCCGAACGTCGACGCACTTTACGCGAAGGGCAAGGAGTGGCTTGAAGGCAAGCCCCTTCTCTAAATGCTTTCGGGAGGAACGCATGCGAGATTTAAATGAGATAACGATCACGGACGAAGTTGTCGGGGCGGTTGCGGGCGGTTCGAACGATCGCATCCGCCGGATCAGCCAGGCGCTGATCCGTCATCTGCATAACTTCGTCCGCGAGGTCGAGCCTTCCCAGAAGGAATGGGAACAAGGGATCGATTTCCTGACGCAAACGGGGCAGATGTGCAGCGATGTCCGACAGGAGTTCATTCTTCTGTCCGACGCACTTGGTGTTTCAATGCTCGTAGACACTATCAATCACCGCCACCCCGACGGCGCAACGGAAACGACGGTATTCGGGCCTTTCTTCGTTGAAGACAGGCAGGAGTTCGCCCTCGGCGCGAATATTTCCGAAGGCGTTCCCGGCGTTCCCCTCTTCGTATCCGGTACAGTGAAAGACATCGCGGGTAGCCCTATCGAGGGCGCGACCGTCGATTCCTGGCACTCGGACGACGAAGGCTTCTACGACGTCCAAAAAGGACATGACCTCGCCATGCGGGGCAGGTTTAACACGGATGCTGGCGGGCGCTTCTGGTTCTGGACGGTGCGGCCAAAATTCTATCCGATCCCAAATGACGGCCCAGTCGGAAAGATGCTCGAAGCGCAAGGACGCCACCCCTTCCGGCCAGAACACGTCCATTTCATGATTGCCGCGCCCGATCAGGAAACGCTTGTCACACATGTGTTCATTGATGGCGACCCTTATCTCGATACGGATGTGGTTTTCGGCGTGAAGAATTCGCTCGTCACTGGATATCGCAGCTGTACGCCTGGCATTGCTCCAGACGGCAAGAACGTGGACCTCCCCTATTTGGTTCTCGATTATGACTTCGTTCTCAGCCCGGAGAAGATACCATGAGCGCCCGCGACTTTGTATTTCAAGCCCAACCAAACAGGATCGTCTTTGGTTCCGGGACTATTAAAGCCGTGCGCGAGGAAGCCGCGCGCCTTGGGATGAGCCGGGTTGTGGTCCTCAGCACACCGCACCAGCGAGACAGCGCCGAAATCGTGCTCGGACATCTGGCCGATCTTGGTGTCGGAACCCTGGACCGAGCGGTGATGCACACGCCGACCCATGTGACGGCGGAGGCTGCTAGGGAGCTTGAAGCCTTCGGTGCCAATGGCGTTGTCTCGATCGGCGGCGGCTCGGCCATCGGGCTCGGCAAGGCGCTTTCGGTCCGTACCGGCCTTGCGCATCTTGCGATCCCGACGACCTATGCCGGTTCCGAAATGACGTCGATCCTCGGCGAAACCGAAAACGGGATCAAGACGACGCGGCGCGACCCGGCCATATTACCGGCGACTACCATCTACGACGTAGATCTGACGATTGCCCTCCCCGCTGGCCTCAGCGCGACGAGCGGCATGAACGCAATCGCCCACGCCGTCGAGGCGCTCTATGCACCGGACGGAAACCCGATCATCTCGTTGATGGCGGAAGATGCGATCAGCAGTTTTGCGAAGGCCCTGCCCATTCTGAAAGAAGATCTCCAGAACCTTGAGGCAAGACAGGCCGCGCTCTACGGCGCCTGGCTGGCTGGAACTTGCCTCGGCTCTGTCAGCATGTCCATTCACCACAAGCTCTGTCACACGCTTGGCGGAACATTTGACCTGCCGCATGCGGAAACCCATTCGGTGATTTTGCCCTACGCTACGAGCTATGTCTCCGCTTCTGCGCCCGAGGCGATGAAGGCGATCAGCAGGGCTTGCGGCTCAAACAAGCCTGCCGCAATCGCTCTTCAGGAACTGGGAATGTCGGCCGGCGCGCCAACGGCTCTCAAGGACATCGGAATGCCGAAAAACGGCCTCGATAGGGCCGCAGATCTAGCCACAGCGAACCCTTACTGGTCGCCTAGACCGCTCGTCCGCGACGACATCAGGGATTTGTTGGAAAGGGCCTTCACCGGCTCGACACCCTGATCCATCAATATACGTAGGATTGTCGGGTCGCTTTGTCGGCGACGACAAAGGAACCCTTCCCCGACCCTCGATCGGTCGCACTGGAAACACGTGACATGAACGTCAATCTCGATTTTTGGGTGGTTTTCGCTCGATGGCCGGAGCTCCTGTCCGGTCTCGCCTATACCATCATTCTCGCTTTTGCAGGGATGGCCCTGTCGCTCGTCATCGGCATTCTCGGCGTCGCCATCCGGCGCGCCAACGAACGGATTTCGAGCGTCATCGTCTCGGCCTTCATCGAAGTTATCCGGAACACGCCGTTTCTGGTGCAGATCTTTTTTCTTTATTTCGCGTTGCCTTTCCTCGGCATCAAGCTCAGCCAGACCTTTACCGCGATCCTGGCGCTAGGGCTCAACGGTGGCGCTTATGCGATCGAGATCATACGCGGCGGTGTCGATTCCGTACCGAGGGGCCAATGGGAAGCGGGATACGCACTAGGCTTGAAATCGCGGGATATCTTCAGAATGGTGATCATCAAGCCGGCGCTGCGGGCGATCTACCCGTCGCTTGCCAGCCAGTTCATCCTGCTGACGCTCAACACTGCGATCTGTACCTCGATTTCGGCCTTCGAACTGACCTCCGTAGGACAGCGCATCGAAGATGCAACGTTCAGGAGCTTCGAAGTTTACTTCACACTGACCGGAATCTATCTGCTGCTTTCGCTTTGCGTGATGTCGCTGCTCGGATTTATCGGTCGGAGTGCTTTCAACTATCCCACTCGGTGAGGCGACAATGACCTTTGCAGACTTCACCTTTCTGCTCAATGGCCTGAAATGGACCGTTCTTCTGACGGCGATAGGCTTCATCGGCGGTATTCCGTTCGGTCTCGCGGTGGCGCTTGCCCGTCATTCGTCGAACAGAGTCATCTGTAGCATAGCGCGGGCCTGGATCGGGCTCTTCCAGGGCACGCCGCTGCTCATGCAGCTCTTTGTCGTCTATTTCGGCCTGCCGATCCTGGGTCTCGAAGTGGCACCTTGGCTCGCGGTGGGCATGGCCTTCACGGCACATGCCTCCGCCTTCCTCGGCGACATCTGGCGCGGCGCGATAGAGGCAGTCCCTCGCGGTCAGACGGAAGCCTGCCATGCGCTGGGCCTGAACTACAGAACGACGATGAAGGAAATCATACTGCCTCAGGCCTTCAGGCTCTCGCTTCCGGCAACGATCGGCTTTCTGGTCCAGCTCGTGAAGGGAACGTCGCTCTCGGCCATCGTCGGATTCGTTGAGCTCAGCCGCTCGGGACAGATGCTGTCCAACCTGATCTACAAGCCGCTGCTCGTCTTCGGCGTGGTCGGCATACTTTATTTCATTATCTGCTGGCCCGTATCGCTCATCGGTCGGCATCTCGAAAAGCAGTTGCCGGCATCGAGCCGCTGACAGCCCACACCGGCAACTTCATCTCACTAAGGAGGAGAGACTGACGATGAATACCAGGACCAATAGCGCTCGACGCCTCAAACCGGTCGCAAACACCACACTCTTATCGCTGTTCACGGCTGCTTTGATTTTCGCTTCGCTCCCGGGCTTCGCCCAAGCGCGCGACCTAGAAACTGCCAAGAAGGCCGGCAAGATCATTATCGGCATTTCCGGCGACAATCCGCCCTATGGCTTCATGGATACTGCTGGCAAGCAGCAGGGCTTCGACGCCGAGATCGCGACAGCCTTCGCCAAGAGCCTCGGCGTCGAACTGCAATTCGCCCAGCTTTCGCTAGCAGCGCGCATACCCTCCCTCGCCAGCCAGAAAGTGGACATGCTGATCGCAAGCCTCGGTATGACGCCGGAACGCGCCCAGTCGGTTCAGTTCAGCGCGCCCTATCTCGAAGTCAGGAATTACATCATCAGCGAAAAGACGGCGACCGTCACGAAGCCGGACGATCTCAAGGCGCTGATCGTCGGCACTCCGCGGTCCTCGACGATCGATACGCTTCTGACGGCGATGGCTCCGACCGGAACGGACATTCGCCGTTTCGACGACGATTCAGCAACGATTCAGTCCCTGCTGTCAGGACAGGTCAACGCGATCGCCGCAAACCAGTTTGCCATAGGCAAGCTGGATGGCTTGAAGCCGGGAACCTACGAGGGCAAGCTCGTCATAGGAAACATCTGGTTCGCCGCTGCTTCGCGCCCTGGCGAGAAGGACTGGAACCAAGCCTTCAACGACTTCATCACGAAGTATCGCCAGACCGATGAGTTCAAGCAGTCCTACGCCAAATGGATCAAGGTCGATGTGCCGAAGTTTCCGGAAAGCGTCGAAAACGTCCCGTTTGTCGTGAAATGAGTTTGACTGGGTCGGCTGCCGGCAGTGACGGCCGACCCGTTTTCCGGAGGCAGAAATGACATTGCAATCCCCTCTCATTCGCATGATGGATGTGAACAAGTACTACGGTGCTTTTCATGCCCTCAAATCCGTCAGCATATCCGTTCGCCGCGGCGAGAAGATCGTCCTGTGCGGGCCATCGGGCTCGGGCAAATCGACCCTTATCCGCTGCATCAACCACCTTGAAGCGATCCAGTCGGGCACGATCGAGGTCGACGGCACCAAGCTGGAAGGAACGACCGCCATCGACACGATCCGCCGCGAGGTGGGCATGGTGTTCCAATCGTTCAACCTCTTCCCGCACAAAACGGTGCTGGAGAACTGCATCATTGCCCCGATGCGGGTTCGCGGCGTGTCGCGAATGGACGCCGAGACAACCGCCATGAGATTGCTCGAGCGCGTCAAGATTGCCAATCAGGCCCAGAAATATCCTGCGCAATTGTCCGGCGGCCAACAGCAGCGCGTTGCGATCGCCCGCGCGCTTTGTATGGAACCGGTTGCCATGCTGTTCGACGAACCGACCTCCGCGCTCGATCCAGAAATGGTCAAAGAAGTGCTCGACACAATGATTTCCCTCGCCAATGACGGCATGACGATGATCTGCGTTACCCATGAAATGGGTTTCGCCCGTCAGGTTGCCGATCGTGTCATATTTATGAGCGACGGCGAGATCGTCGAGGAAAACTCGCCAAAAGACTTCTTCTCGGCGCCACAACACAAGCGAACACGAGCGTTTCTCGGCGAAATACTGGCTCATCACTGAACACCGCCAGGTGTTCGTTCACGTCCACGCACCAGAAGGGATGCGAAATGCCCCATATCCTGATTCAGGCCACTCCCAAACTGTCAGGGCGCATCGACGTTCTAGGAGGGGCACTCCATGAGGCAGCACTTGCATGCGGTCATTTTCCCGACGGCGGCGTTCGCACGATTGCCCAGTCCGCGGATTTCGGCCTGTGCGGCCCGCGGGCCTGGGGTGCGGATTATGTGCAGGTCTTAATCCGCATCGCGCCGGGAAGATCCGTCGAACTCGTCGACGAGATCGCCGACACCCTGTTCGCGGCGATGAAACAGGTGGTCGAGGCATGGCGGGGCGAGGGCTTGCATATCGGCTACCAGATGGAGGTGACCGAGTTCGACAAGACCAAGGTCAGGAGCGGCGGGGTTCTCAGCGCCCCCTGACGCTCCAACTCTTCAGCATGACTTGACGGGAGACGGACAGCGAGCCGCCTCCCCGCACCGTTCACGGCCGCGGCCGCGCTCGCAACCTTCAAAGGACATCGGTATGACTTCTAAATTCCAAGGACAGACGGCAATAGTAACGGGTGGCGCGCGGGGGATCGGATTGGGCATCGCCCAGCGGCTTGCTTCCGAAGGCGCCAATGTCGCGATATGGGATGTCGGTTTTGATCAGTTCGATGATGCCACGGCGAATTTCACGCCGATCCTTAAACAGGTGGTCGATGTCTCAAACCTAGAAGCCGTGGAAGCCGCCGTTGCGGCGCTAGAAGCAAAGACCGGTCGCATCGACGTGCTGGTGAACAATGCCGGCATCAATGGTCCAATCTTCGATGTGGCGGACTATCCCATTGACGCATGGCACAAGGTCATCAGCGTTGATTTAACCGGGGTGTTTTTCTGCTGCCGGGCAGTGCTGCCGATCATGACCGAGGCGGGCTACGGCCGTATTGTCAATATCTCTTCGATTGCTGGCAAGGAAGGCAATCCACGTATCTCTGCTTATGCCGCGGCCAAGGCGGGAGTTATTGGCTTCACCAAATCGTTGGCGCGCGAGGTCGCCGACAAGGGCGTTCTCGCGAATTGTGTGGCCCCCGTCATCACGGAGACTGACCTGTTCAAGGAAATGACGCCAGAGCATATTGCTGCCAGCAAGAGCAAGATCCCGATGAACCGCTTTTTGACCATCCCTGAAATCGCTGCAACGGTCGCCTTTGCTGCAAGCTCAGAATGCACGTTCACCACCGGCTTCACATTTGACCTGTCAGGTGGACGTGCGACCTACTGACGAAAGTTCCAATCGGTTTGGTCTTGTTTCGGCACATTTCGATACGATTTGAGCTACTAGAGACACGTGTGAACGGAAAGTTGCCGGCGTCTCCGATTTCAAAGTCGGCGGTTGGTGCCGAAATATCGGTTTCAATCACGTGAAATATTTTTGGGTGCTATGGATCTATACCAGCGGATATCGATAGGCAGAAACCTACTGGTTTATTCCGCCGGACTTGGTCTACCCAGAGTTATCAGCGGATCATTCAGAGAACCCTGAAACCAAGCACGGTCGAGGCCACGCCACCAGAGACGTCTTTTTAAGTGCCGCAATCCGAACTAGAGGTGTCCAATGTTGAAAGACAAAAGATTCGTACTTTTTGACATCGATGGGACTTTGATCGATTCCCGCCTCGAAATCATCGCCTGTATTCGGGCAGCCTTGGCAGGTCTTGGTCATAAACTAGATACCGATCAAAACTTGGATTTCTGTCTGGGACCACCAATGTCTTCCTCGATGCGGAAGGTCCTGGAACACTATGGCGACGATCGCGTTGCCGAGGCGCTCACCCTGTTTTACGCCCACCAGGCTCAACTCCCGATCTCAAATGTCTTGGTTTATAGCGGCATAATAGAGCTGCTTGATACGATCCGAGCAACGGATCGCCAAATGTTCATTGCGACTTCCAAAATGGAAGATATTGCAGGGAGACTGCTTAGTCGCCTCGGTCTTCATGGTTACTTTCGTGCAGTTCATGGAGCCCTGCCGGGCGATGGTCAAAAATCCAAAGAAGAAATTATCCAGTTTATTATCGAAACTTTTAATTTGCCACGTTCGTCAGTTATAATGATCGGCGACAGATCTTTTGACATGATCGGGGCTACTGCAAACCAAGTAACTGGTGCAGGAGCGCTTTGGGGTTACGGTTCCGCCGAGGAATTAGTGGCAAGCGGTGCACAGATACTCTGGGATACCCCCACGGAAGTTGTCCAGGCGTTTCAACAGTCATGATGGCGAATCAGGTAAGGTTGCCGTCCAGACTGCGGGTTACAAATACGAACCGGCCCGGGTCGGAATATGGGTGAAAATTGACGCGTCCTGAACGGCATTCATGTGGTCAATGCTAAAACATTTCAGCCAGTTGTGCTGACGGGCCGCGCCAGCGGCTGAGGGCGATTAATCGCCCTCTGGATTATATTCAGAATAATATACCCGCGGACTGGTGCCAATTCATAGAACAAGCTTGACGACTGACGATGTTTTGTTATGGTATGACCATAACAAAACATCGTCAGTCGTCAGTGTACGCGAAATCTAAGCATTCATAAGGAATCGCGATGACGGCTTCTGTCTGGGTCGCCAAATCTAAAGATCGGCAATTGGAGCGATTAGATGAACGATCAGCGCGAGGGTGCTTGCGATTTTTTTGAAGGAAACATGGCCAAAAAGAATAGCGGAGGCTGAGATGGTTCGTCCTCGTACATTTAACGAGCATCAGGTATTAGATCATGCCCTCAAGCTTTTCTGGGAGAAGGGCTTCGAGGCCACATCGTTTGACGATATTGTCAAGGCGACTGGTCTGGGGCGAGGCAGTCTTCAGGCCGCGTTTGGCAGCAAAGAACTTCTCTTTACACGTGTGCTTGATCACTACATCGCTGAGAGAACCCGGCAAGTCCTTGCAATTAAGAGCGTCGGCGGGCCGAAAAACAGGCTTGGTCGGTTAATGCACAGCTGGGCTTGTATGACCACCTCGGAGACATGGCCATCTGGATGCTTTCTTTCATTGTTGGGCGCATCTGGCGATGCGCCGCCGACCGCGCGAAAAACGCTGATTGAATCTCAAAATATCGTGCACTCAATGATTGTTGACATCATTAAGGAAGGTCAGGAAAAAGGCGATTTTTGCGCCGGGGAATCGTCAGATCGACTCGCGGCTTTCTGTATCGTCGTACTACAAGGCATCGCTGCAGCAGCCCGTACCGGCTGGCAAGCCGAGGAACTTCACAACGTGGTTAAGTGCGCGTTGGAGCGCGTTTCCCTTCAGTCAACACCCTCATCGCAAATTAAGTAAAGGAAAAGCGTATGAAAATCGGAATTATAGGTTCGGGCCATGTCGGGCGCGGCGTTGCGGCCCTCGCTCTCAGCGCGGGTCACGACGTTATGATTAGCAACTCCCGAACTCCACGATCACTCTTTACTACTGTGGGTCTGCTACAGTTGCAAACCCGCAACGGTGGTTCGGTGGCTGCAGGGACTGCCGCCGAAGCTGCCTCGTTTGGTGAAATCGTTTTGGTAGCCGTTCCCCTTTATGCCTTGAATGATATTCCCGTCAGCCCCATGACTGGCAAGATTGTGATCGATGCCAACAATTATTATCCGGATCGCGACGGACAGATTCCCGCGCTTGACCGCGGCGATACTACGGCCGGCGAATTGCTCGCGCACCGTCTGCCACAATCTCGGATAGTCAAGGCGTTCAGCGCGATCCCGGCATTCGACCTTGATAAAGGATTACCCTCTGGCACGCTCAACCGACGTGCTCAACCGATCGCCGGCGACGATATTGAGGCTAAAGCTGTCGTTGCGAAATTGCTAGACCAGTTTGGTTTTGACGCTGTCGATGCCGGTCCGCTTAAGGAGGGTCGTCTGTTTCAGCCCGATACCCCGGCCTATTGTATCCCGTTGAATACTAAGCAGCTTCAAGAAACACTTGGTATTGCGTAGAAACAAAATCCAACTAGAAATGATCTCTTGGGAGCGTCGATTATTAGACGTTCCCAATTCTGCAAATCTAATCTCGGCGCTGTATCTGCAGCCTGCTCTCTCGGGAGGCGTGGCTGGCCGCATTGAGAGTGCCATTCAATGAATGCAATCTTCGTTGGAGCTTCAAAATAGATGTCGGCTAATGAGGACCGCCTCGTGACCTGTCCCACCTGACAATTTACGGAGCAAAATATGCAACACTGGCTGGACAAGCTAATCGATCTTGCTGCGCTTCGGGGCGACGAAGATGTTCTCAAGGATGCTCTGACCCACCTCGCCCATCAAGCGGGATTCTGCGGCTACGCCTATCTATACATCCGACCGGGTCACACGATCGCCTCATCAAATTACCCTGCCGAATGGCGATCGATCTATTTCAAGCGAAAATTCGAGGCCATAGATCCGATCGTAAACCGCGCAAAGTCGCTGAAGCGGGTGTTTACGTGGAGTGGAGAGGTAGAAAGGCGACATCTTGCGAAGGAGAAGCGGGCGTTCTTTGACCGGGCGGCGGATTTCGGGATCCGCTCTGGAATCACCATCCCCATTAAAGCTGCCAACGGATCGACTTCCATGTTCACGCTTGCCTCCAATAAATCCGCGATTGACCTCCAACGCGATATTGATCCTGTCGCGGCAGCCGCCGCTGTCGGACAGCTTCACACCCGCATGTCCTTGCTGCCCCTCACGCCGATTGCACAGCACCCGACCTGGCTCGACCCAAAGGAGGCCGCCTATCTTAACTGGATCGCAGTCGGAAAGACGATGGAGGAAGCTGCTGATCTGGAAGGGGTCAAATACAATTCGGTGAAAAGCAAGCTCGAGGAGACCCGCAAGCGGTTAGAGATCCATACAATGCCACATCTCGTCGCAACTGCCATCCGGGCAGGGCTCATCTGAGCAAGCGTCAGTTGACGGAAACCTTCGGAACATACCCGAGAATACCGACCAGCGTGTTGACCGCGCTCATCTGCGCGTGCATCTCAATCATCGCTTCGATGTATTTGAGATGCTGCGCGCCCCCGGTGGCTGTTCCGGTCTTTAAGTCGTCCGGTAACACTTGGAAGAGTTGATCCGCCTTTTCGACTAGCTGCCTGTGCAGTCGAATGGCATTCACCGTCAAAGTCTCGATGTCCGCGCTTGAAAGTCCGCGCGTCAGCCCCATCACCGGGCGCAGTTCACATTTGTCCGACACTGAGGAATCTTTCAAATTCATTTGTGATCCAACCATAAGATATTGTCTGCGGTGCGCCCCCGCAAACGTTAATCTCTGATCCCAAGCCGGGGGTTGGAAACTGTACTCGGACAGTCCTGCGACCTTTAGCACCGGAGCACCTGGACATACGTCGCAGGCCCACCGGCCAATGGCCAGAGGATTCTGATGTCGTATCGGCCGACACCAACCGCCGAGTAAGGGTTTCCACACCCCCAGGCAGCGCGTACTGCCCTGCCCGTCTTATAAAAGCACCAGACTGTTTCCGCTAGGGCATTGGAAGAACAATCGCTTTGCAGATCTGCAGAGTTTCTTTCACGGTCTCGCACCAACCCCCGAGAGGTCGATCCTGATGCCTGCCTTGTTCGGATCAGATGCTGCCATGTCGGTAGCGATTGCCGGCGCGGCGTTATCTTTACTAGGGTCAGTGCCATTTTGAGTTTCTTCGGAATCTTCCGTGGCGGGGCGAATGATTTTCTCCTGGCCCGGATCCTCCGCCCGAAACACCGCTACCCCTTCGAAATATCCCGTCTGCCAGGCGATGAACGCATCATCCATGACCTGTGGCAGGACTTCCTTCGCCGTCGGATTGCCATACCATTTCGAAACGATGCGAAAGACCTTGGCAAACAACGCCGTCCCCATGCGGATATTCTCACAAGGCTCGACCATACCCGGCTTCAACTGACCGGCTTCGACAATGCCGAGGCCTGCCGGATATTGGGTGACACCAACGCGAACGGTGTTGCGACCGAGATTGTCGCGGATCAGAGCCAGAGCCTCTTCCGGCGTTGTCGGTTTCGGCACCAGCACCACGCGGTTGCCGGCGCGCACGGTGACAGCCAGCGGATCCTGCGATCCGGCCTTCGCGATGAACTGCTCGACGATCGCAGGCTTCAAGGAAGGATCGGAGCATTGTTGGATAAGGACGGCATCAAGCATCCCGGGTATTCCTTATATGTTGAAGGCCATAATGACGGGCAGGCCAAAGAGCCTTGCCCAGGCTGCGACGCTCGCTTTCTGGATGGCGACGATCGAAGTGTTTTTGGTCCACCAGCCGTTGCCAACGGCAATGATCACCTGAGGCGCGTGCAGCATCGATTGCAGGACCGGCCAGAGAATGAGCTGCTCGTAGCAGATCAGCGGCGCGATCCTCACTCCTTCGACCTCAACCACCGTATTGCCGAAGAAGTCGGCCCGCGCGCCACCGACCTGCCCGGTCCATGGCAACCATGGCTGCCACATTGAGCCGGGAACCGGCATGCGCTCGCGATAAAGGACCTTTGCCGCGTCGGCTGAGATCGCTACCATCACGTTGTCATAGCCCTTGGGATCGACGACGGCAGCGCCAGCGATGACGGTGAGGTCCGAGCCACGGAGACCTTGCTGCCAGACCCGCGCGACGGTCGGTGTCCAGAAGCCGAGCGCGCTTTCAGGCAGCACCACGACATCTGTGTCCGGATGCGCAGCAATTCTCCGTCGCATCGTTGCGATCAGGGCACGGTGGTACGTAAGCGATCCGTCGCGGCCGAGGTTGTGGGCTTGTTCTAGGTCGACGCCCACCCAAGCATCTGGTAGTCTCGGTCCCGTCCACGATGCGGCGGACCAGAGCCACAATCCTCCCAGGATGATGGCGGCGGCCGGCCAAAACCTTGTCGTCATGACGGTGAGGCCGGTCGCCATCGCGAACAGCCCCCACCATCCCCAGGCGGGAAACAAGACGCCAGCCGCTGTCAGGGGATGTGCCCAACCGGTGATGCCGAAAGGCGGCAACGCCATAAGCACCATCACCATAAGACAGCGTACCACTCTCGCCGCGTCCGTCCCTATTCTCCCGGAAGCGTCTTCGTTACGATTTTTCGTCCAAAACACTGCATGGACAATCACGAAGGATGCGGAAGCCATCACCCAAAGCGCCAGACCGGGGCAAAGATCGGCGGCGTAGAAGTTCGCCACGCCCTGCGGCAATCCGCGGGAGGCCGCCAGGAAATACCCGGCCGCTACAAGCGCAGCGTTGTAGCGTGACGGTGCCATTGCCCAGAGCAACGGAAAGATCATGGCGACTGGAAGGAGAGACACCTCGCCGCTCCAGCCGATCCTCCCACAGGCAATCGAGGCGATGATCAGAAGGATGGGTTTCCAGCGGTCGTTCCTCTGGTCGTCACTGCGATCATAGATCGAAGGTGAAGACTGGCCGCGCCAGGCCGAGCAGACCGGAATCCGGAACCGGGCCAAAATATCGACTATCATAGGAGCTCGCAAAGGGTGAGTGAAGGAACAGATGATGCGGCGGTACGACGCCGCCGGGATCAGACGTAAGCGCCCTGCCCTCGCCGTCCGTGCGCCACACAGACGACGCGGGGACCGAAAGGCCGTCGATGAAGACGTGATCGGTGATTTTTACGCGCTGTCCGGGCAGTGCTGCGACCGTCTTGATCAGCGGCGCGAACCCGCCGGCGCAAAGCCCTCGCCGCAAGTATCCGCGCCGCCTCGCCTCGCCAAAAACAGCTGTCATGGGCGGGCAAAAAAACACCAGATCGCCGATAGCGACCGGACGTCGAAGCTCCTCGATACGCCAGAGTCCGAGCGGCTCGCTTGGGGTCAGGTTCAGGCGATAGCCGCCCGTGAACGCAGTCGCCGCCAGCACGGACATGACGACGGCGGCGGCCGCCAGAAACAAAAGAATGCCGCTCCGCCTCATAGCTTCTGTACCGGCGTCTGGAGCTGTGCACGACGCTGTTCCTCGGCTTGTCTTAGCGACTGGACGGTGCGCTCGTGGGCCGCGAGCTGTTGCGCCGTCCGCATCACTGGCCAGGCTTGTTTCAGCTGTTCCTTCTGCTCCGGCTTCATGCCGTCGGAGAGCTTTTCGTACAGCGTTCCTGACGGCTCGCGCGCGGCGTTGCTCAACAGCGTCCGTTCGCCGAACCGCTCAGCAATAGCCTTGTTGAAGCCGTCGATTTCAAGCTTCGTCTCGCGATTGCTGAGCGCGTAGGCCATCGCGGCTGGTAGGTGGTTCCGATCGATCGCATCACGCACCCGCTCCAGCACCACGCGCGCCGCCGGAGACAGGGCCGGAATGTCGATCGAGAACCGCTGGCGCAACGCCTGTTCATCAGCCGCCATGTGTTGAGCCGCCGTCTCGCGCATACGTAGATACTTCTCGAGGTCGCGCTTCAGGGCCGGAACATTGATCTGTGCGATGCGGCGCGCCTCACGCTCCGCCTTGCTGGCAAGAATACCAGACTTGCCATTGAGCGTGCCGATCGATGCGGTGTTCGTCTCCAGGGTTTCGAGCGATTGACGCGCAGCGACCTTGTCGCCGATCACGACATCGAAATTCATAGCCCGGAAGGCTGTTTCAGGATCGGCGAAGACATAAGCGAAGCGCGCCGAGACTTCTTCCCATTGCCGTTTCAGGCCGGGATCCTCGCCAAGCTTGTCACCGACCGTATCGGCAACCGAGCCGGAAAATGTCTTGATGCCTGCGACCATGGGTGTGGCCTCCTTCATCGTTTGGGTCTTCGGGGTTTGAGTGAAGCCAAGGCGCGCGGCGAAGGCGCTAAGGCGCTGGCCGAGATCGGCTAGCTTAGCCTTCTGGCGCAATGTCCAGTCGAGCCGGTCGCGTACCAGCGTGCGAGCGACCTGCACGATGTGCAGGCCACGGTTCTCGGCAAAGCGTAGCGCCTCTCGATAGAGCTGACCGCGCTCGTAATCGAGTGTCGTCTCCTTAGCATTCTTTCGGGATAGAACCTTGGCCAGGCCACCATTGAAGGAGAAGGACCTCATCCCGTAGTAAAGCTGCAGATCGTCGCGATGGCGGGTCATCGCCACATAGGTCAGATGACGATCCAGAGATAGCGAGGCCAGTACCTTCACGCGATCAACCGTCGCGCCCTGGCTCTTATGGATCGTCGTGGCATAGCCATGATCGAGATTGTTGTAGAACCGCTGTTCAACGATCACCTGGCGCCGATGATCCCCCTCGCCGACCACGGCCACGATGCGGTTCGGTTGGGCCTCAACGACGTGGCCGATCATGCCATTCTTGACGCCGAGCGATCCCTCATTCTTCAGGAAGACGATCTGGTCGCCGGCATCGAAACGGCGCTCGCCATCGGCCGTCTTGAATACCTTGCCCTCACCGACAACGCCGCGCTCGACGAGTTTCTCGCGAGCCATGACATTGAGGACGCGAACGTCGCGGCGCAGATGGGCGAGGATCAGTGTCGTCTCGGACTGATCGTAATCCTGGTTCCAGTCGGCGATCAACCTCTCTACGGCTTCGGCCTTCAGACGCTCGCCCGTAATCCTGACATTGGCACCATAGGCGCTCAACGCCTTTTCGACATTGCCGCGCGCGAGATCGAACGAAGCCTTGCGCATCCAATCCTCGCGCTGGCGATAGATGGTCTCGAGTTCGGCATAGCCGATGCGATCGACAATGGCGCGGAAGGCAGCGCCCGCCTCGATCGGCTGAAGCTGCTCGGGATCGCCGACCAGCACGATCTTCGCGCCCGCCCGAACCACCATATCAACGAACCCAGCCATCTGTTTCGAGGCCACCATGCCGGCCTCGTCCATGACGAAGATCGTCTTGTCGTCCAGCGCGTCACGGCCACGGTTCCAGCGCAGCTCCCAGGACGCAAGCGTCCGGCTCTCGATACCTGCTTCCTTCTCAAGACCCTCGGCCGCTTTGCCCGCAAGCGCGCCACCGACAACGCGATATCCGGCCGATTGCCAGGCTTCACGGGCCGCCTTCATCATCGTGGTCTTGCCCGCACCTGCGCGACCGACGACGGCAGCGATGCGGGCAGGTCCGGCAATGCGCTCGATCGCCGCTTTCTGCTCGTCGGACAGCCGTTCATGTCGCCTGAAGGTCGCATCCAATACAGCCTCGGGAACGGCATGCATATCCTTGGCTGACAGCCATGTAGCCTGCCGCGCCATGGTGGCTTCCAGCCGGATCATCGCTCGCGTCGAATACCGCGCCGGCATTTTCTCGCCGGTAGCAAAATCGATGGTGTCGCGCTGCAGCCGGAGCACGTCCGGTGTCGTTTTGCATTTAACCGTAAGATTCCGCCCCGAACAGTTTCAACAAGTTAGCCTGGCACTTAATTTGAGACTTGGCACTTAACCTGAGATTCCATCTTGGAATTTGGCACTTAATGTGAGATTCATTCGTCGACGCAATCGACGGTGTTTCTGCATGACTGATCCATTCCCTGATGAGGTTGACGAAGCGCTTTGGGATGAGGCATGTCGACGAGCCGAGGCCATCCGAGGATTTCTGATACGTCGATCAGGCAAGGTTTCAGCCGGGGATATGACGCTTCTGGCTGCCGAACTTGAAGTCAGTCGGGCAACTGCATTCCGTCTTACCAAGCTATTTCGAGCTGGAGGAACGGTAATGTCGCTCGTGGAGCGCAAACCCGGCCGGCCTGACGGCCGCAGGATGCTCGACGGCAAGCGAGAGGAAATCATCCGCACCACGATAAATCGGTATTATCTGACAAAAAACCGTCCAGGCATCTCTCAACTGGTTCGAGATATCCGAACGAACTGCGTCTCGGCTGGGCTAAAACCGCCCCATCGCCGGACGATCAAAACTCGTCTCGAGGACATCGACCTTCACAAACGCGCGAAACGACGAGGCGAAGCCGAAATCGTGAAGCGGACAACGGCCGTGCGGGGAGGGCTCACAGCCTCGCGTCCACTTCAGATCGTCCAAGTCGACCATACGAAAGCAGATATCTTTGTCGTCGACGAGGAGACGCGTCTACCCATCGGGAGGCCTGGCTAACTCTGGCAATGGATGTCTGCAGTCGGATGGTAACAGGGTTCTACCTCACGATGGACGCCCCCTCCCGACTTTCGACCAGTTTGTGCTTACTACACTCCGTTTTTGACAAATCGCCTTGGTTACGAGAGCGCCGAGATAATTAAGCCGTGGCCGGTCGCCGGCCTCCCTGAGACACTACATGTCGAGAACGGCAGCGACTGTAGGAGCCGCGCTTTTAAGAGGGGATGCGATGATGCTGGCGTAGCGATCGACTGGCGACCGCCGGGCGAACCGAGCTTCGGCGGGCATATCGAGCGGCTGATTGGCACCCAAATGGGAAGTCTCCACTTGCTACCCGGCACTACTTTCAGCAATGCACAGAAGCTTGGCGAATACGATTGAAGCGGCATTCGGCGCTGACTCTGCGCGAGCTCAAGCGATACATCGCCCTCGATATTGTAGGTAACTACCATCACTCAATCCACCGCACTTTGGGCCGCCCGCCCATCGCGGTATGGCGCGAGCACGAGGGTGAAATTCCACTGCGTGCCGCAAGACCGCATGCATTTTTGGCTGACATTCCCGCCAGAGCAAGAGCGCGCACTGCAGCCAACTGGGATCCATCTCTTTGGACTGCGCTACTGGTCGGCAGCGCTAAGCGCCGACGTAGGAAGGACGAATAGCCGACTGCTCATCAAATACGACCCAAGGGATATATATGTCTCGCGTGTTCGTGCGGCGACCATCGGCAACTTCGTGGAAGCCCGTTACGCCAATCTTACCTTGGCCTCAGTAACTCTTCACGAAGCACTGGCTGCGAGGCGTACTCTGCTGGCGAAAGGGCGGAGAGAGATCAACACCCTTACGATTGTTGGTACAGCGATTGAGCAATGCAAACTGGTGGATGCAGCAATGAAGGCGACAGCGACAGTACGACGAGGCCGCACTGCCAGCTCAAAAACGAAAGTGGATGACAGCGGTTGGGGCTCGCTTCGGGGGGATCGACTCCAGCAAACCTGTGGCTTTCGACGAGGACATGGAGTGAGCTGGCATGAACACAGAAATCTCCCACCTGACTGTAACCGCAGCGGCACTGCTCGGTGAAGCGGACAACCAGCGCATCCGCGCCGTAAGATCACGTCGCTGGCTGGTTTATCCTCGTGCCAAACAGGTGCTTGATCGCCTTAACCTCTTGGTCGATCATCCACGCGGAACGCGAATGCCTTCGATCGCGATATACGGTGATAGCGGAATGGGCAAAACAATGATCATGGAGCGTTTCCGTGACCAACACTCACCAAGTTTCAATTCGCTTACGGGCAGATTGAAGACACCGGTCCTCGCCATGGGGATGACCAGCCGACCTGGCGAGAGACGGTTTTATGCGGAACTTCTGACCCTCCTCGGCGCACCGCAGCGGCCGCGTGCGGACATCGCCCAAATGGAGCAAGCGGCGTTGCGCATCATGAAAGCAATCGGCGTGCAAGTGCCGGTAATTGACGAGCTGCACAACATTCTCGCCGGAACATATCGCGAGCAACGCATCGTCCTTAATACATTGCGCTTCCTTGCAACCGCCTCAATATCTCGCTCGTCTGCTTCGGGGTCAATGACGCCCGTGAAACCATTGGTGGCGATGTACAATTGGCGCGGCGTTTCGAACTGTTCACACTGAGCCGCTGGGCTGCAAATGAGCAATTCGAAATGTTGGTCGCCTTGATATTGCGCAATACTCCATTGCGGCATCCATCGGTGCTAACCGCGAAATCTCTGCGGCGAATACTGCAAGTGACCGAAGGCATCACCGCCAACATCTTCCACATTGTCAACTCACTGGCCGTCGAGGCAATCGAAAGCGGAAGAGAGCGGATTACTGACGAAGCCATTGAGAAATGGGAGCCAGAATTCGACGCCGACGCAGCGTTCGCATGAAGACGAACGTATACGAACGGCGATTACCGATAAGGCTGGCGCCGTGCGCGGATGAGCTTTTGTCGTCGTGGATTGCCCGACATGCGGCATTCTATGCAACTTCTCCCTTGGCCATGCTTCAGCATTGCCTCCCCGATTTGCGATCATTACGAGCCGCCGATCTGAACCTCACAGAAGATCAGGTCGTCCGCATTGCCCACATATTCTCGATCGAGCCTGATACGGTCCGCGGCATGACGTTCTCAGATATTCCGCAGTCATCACGGCGAATGATCGCAAGCGAACCTCGACAGTCATGCTCTTGCTGCCGCCGAGCGGCAGACGGAATGCCCGTTATACTTCGAAGCCAGTTCTTTGGCTGGCGGATTACCTGCCCGCTTTGTGGAGGCACACTACGGACAATTGGCGGGCGTGACGGCCCCGCTCTCTTCGGCGGCTATCACGATGCAGCGCTGATGGGGGAAGAAATGCTCGACAACGAGGCTGAGCATGGTATCCAAAACTGGGTATCACCGAGTGAGATTGCCCGTCTCCTGCTGATGCGGCGCGTTCCAACGTCGCTTCCCGCTTACGAACCTTCGGGCTATAGGGTGCTAGGTGTGATCATTCCTGATCTCGACGAAGTTATGCAGACGGAAGTCAGCAAACTTCCGAGCCCAGCAAGCCCGATCTTGCCCATGTGTTTGCGCCCTGCCCTCTTGGCAGGTGTCGCCATTGTACAGCATGCCGGGCCCGAAATGCTTCGCATGCTGAGTGGCCACATGATGGGTGAGAACAAAGCCCGCTTCGACAGCGCCATAGAAGATATCCTAGACTGTTCACATCAGTCGCTTGGATCGTCACAGTTGCACTTAATTTGAGGTTCTAGGCCGGTAGAATCTCAAATTAAGTGCCAAATGGGTAAACAACCGCCGCAATCTCACGGTTAACTGCCAAACGACAGCAGGCTTCTTCGATACCTTTCTCGCGTTCATCGATCATATGGTGGAAACGAAATTCCTGCCGCTGGCTCACCGCCACTCGGTGTCCGTCGATGAGACTGCATCGCTGTTGATCGGAAAACTGCGCGATTATCAGCGTGTCGATGTTCCGAAGTGGATGTGAATCTGGAAGATCAGTAGGTTCGCCTTGATAGGAATCGAACGCGGCTCAATCCAGACCTACCCCAAATACCCCCAGCTCGATCCCGAGATATAGCCAAGGCTCATACTTCTGGGACTCGGCCCCGCGGTGATCCGGGCCTGAGAAGAACTCAATTCAGACCGCTTCTAACGCACTGCACCGCTACAGAGGAATATGACGCTAAAGCCAACTACCTAGTCGGATATAGCAGAAAACGTTTATTTAGAGTTGTTTTAAATGCCACCGGGAACTGTCATTTCAACCCAAAATAAGCTTAACAACACTTTAATGTTTTGAGCGAATATTATCTCACATAATCTTGGGGTAGAGGCGCGAACGGCAGAAGCCGCTCTAAAACGCGGACGATGATGTTCACCCCTTTTTGTACGTCTCCGACCTCTGTCCATGGAAGTGTCATCATGTCACTCATGCAAAACCTCCGGATCAGGACGAAAGTCCTGTCTCTGGTCCTTCCCACATGCCTGATCGGCATCGGAGGGGCTCTCTATGTCTCCAGCAACTTTAAATCCGCCGACACCGAGTACACCGACTTCATCTCCAGTGACGGCAACGCGGAGATCGATATGGCGATCGCCAGCCAGCGCCTGGTTGCAATCGTCTATGATGCGTATCAAGTCTTCCTTTACGACGCTGGCACGGCAGGAATGAAGAGAGCGACGGATGACTACGCTGCAAGCAAGACCAGACTTCACGAACTGATCGATAATGCCGAAAAGCTGCTTCCAGAAGAAAGCCAGACGCTTGGCAGCCTCCAGTCTCAGGCTGAATCGATCATCGAGATCACCGACAAGGCGGTAGCGGCAGGCTCGGCCAATCGCGATGCGGAAGCGAAAGCGCTGCTCGTTCAGGCTGACGAGAAAGCTGCCAAGACGATCGGTGAGATGAGAACCTGGATCAATGGCGCCAGCGATGGCATCAAGACCAGGTCCGCAGAACTCTCCGAAAAGACGAGCGACACCATCCTTTACACCCTTCTCACCCTCGCCGGGGTATTTTCGCTTACGCTTTTCTTGGCCGTGTTTGTTACGAAACGCGAAATCACGTCTCCGATCGAGCGTCTGCGTTCACGGATGATGTCGCTTGCTTCTGGAAAGGTCGATGAGGTCGTTCCAGGTGCCGATCGACGTGATGAGCTCGGCAGCATGGCGTCGGCAGTCGCGGTCTTCCGTGACAATGCAATCGAAAAGGATCGTCTCGAAAAACAGACAGATGCTGACCGTGCCTTGTCTGAAAGCGAAAGACTGGAGCGGGAAAAGAAGAAAGCAGAAGATGCAGCGAATACAAAGTTTGCAGTCGACGCGCTCCGCGGGGGTCTGGAAGCTCTGGCAAATGGGAACGTCTCTCACCGGCTCCGGACCCCTTTCACTGGCACGCTTGACGAACTTCGCTCTAACTTCAACGGATCTGTCGAAAAACTCCACTCGGTTTTGAAATCCGTTGGACAGAATGCGGCTGGCATCGATGCTGGTGCAAATGAAATCAGATCCGCCGCTGACGATCTGTCGAGACGCACGGAACAGCAGGCTGCATCTGTCGAGGAAACCGCTGCAGCGCTGGAACAGATCACCACGACCGTAAGGGATTCAGCCAAACGCGCTGACGACGCAGGCAAGCTGGTTGAGAAAGCGCGAAGCGGCGTCGAACGTTCGGGCGAATTGATGCAGGACGCCGTACAGGCCATGATGGCCATAGAGAAATCCGCAGGTGAAATGGGCAACATCATCTCTGTTATTGATGAGATCGCGTTCCAGACCAACCTGCTGGCCTTGAATGCCGGTGTTGAAGCTGCTCGCGCAGGTGAAGCCGGAAAAGGGTTTGCTGTCGTTGCCCAGGAAGTTCGCGAACTCGCGCAACGTTCGGCGACAGCCGCAAAGGAGATCAAGACCCTGATCGCTGCTTCCGGTTCGCAGGTCCAGACTGGGGTCAGCTTGGTGAAGCAGATGTGAATCGAACCGATGACACATTGGTTAAACTCTAGGTATGTCGTAGCGCAAAGGACAGTGCGACCACGGCGTTGTCGAATTTCTTGTCAGCAGGATCCTCTGGCGATACCGCCGATCGTGGAGGCACGAATGGTCACAGCCGAGCCGTACAGAAAGAACAAATATGCCTCTCCTTGATAATAGTTGATAAACGCGTATATTGCTGTCGCCACAACATGATGGAGGACAGCATGATCAGCGCCGATCTGGGAAAGCAGCTAGAAAGCTACATTCAGCAGCTCGTTAACACAGGTCGCTACGGATCGAAAAGCGAAGTCCTGCGTGAAGGTGTTCGACTGGTTCAAGACCGCGAGACCCGGCTAGTTGCGCTGGATGCATCCATAATGCGCGGCATCGCTGATGCGGACGCTGGTCGGACTAAGCCGGCAAGCGAAGTCTTCAGTCGTCTCGACACGAAATATCGTGCGATGGCTGACAAGGCCGAAAAATCGGCATGATCCTCGAGTTTTCGGATGAGGCCGAGAACGATCTTGAGCAAATCGTCGATTATATTGCTGAGCGCAATCCACGGCGCGCCCTCTCATTCATCCGGGAACTACGGGGCAAATGTGAAGAACTCGCCGATAACCCCAGCGGCTTCTCCCTCGTCCCGCGCTATGAACGTCACAGAATTCGTCGACGATTTCACGGCGACTACCTGATCTTCTACCGCGTTGACAATGAAAAGGTAGTCATCATTCATATTCTGCATGGTGCCATGGACTATGGCACCATCCTCTTCGGCGATTGATTAGAATGTGTCACGCTCGGCGACCCCTCGCGCTGTAGCCAAGAGGAGCTGCTGCGGCTTACCTCTGAGCGTCAAAACCCAGACCCTATGGCCGCGCTCTGCATTTCATAGGCATCTAACGTACGATCAAGAATTTTCAAGTCGACTCGCCTTGAGTGGATTCGAACCATCGACGATAAACGTCAGTGTACGACTGATTGATGTACGAGGAACTGTCTCAATATCAGTTGCGTGGGCGGGTCGGGCGGAGGGAAAGGGCTTTCCTCGGCAAAAGGTGAGAAGCTGTTATCTTGGCTCAACTGTCAGGCTCAGATAGGTCGCATCAAATTCAGCTAGTTGCGCAAGTTCCTCCCACCTTAGAATCTCCACTGTCTTGTTCTCCCATCGAATAACCCCGTCCTGGCGCAAGAGTTGCAAGGTCTTGTTCAAATGAACAAGCGACAGTCCGAGCACATCTGCTATCTCACCTTGGGACAGCGGAAGCCGAAAACTCCACCCTTCGACAAGGCCAACGACCTGCAGACGGAGATAAAGCTCGCAGATCAGATGCGCGAGATGAGATTTCTTTGAACGTCGCCCCATTGCGACGATCCATTCGCGATGAATTGCGCCGTCAACGATGGTGTCCAACCAAAGCAGCCGCGTCAAATGGGGCTGGGTTTCGGTAATTTTTTGTAGATCGCTGTGCTCAGCAAAAGCCACTTTGCACACCGACATAGCGACGATTCCATGATCCATCGTTTTCAAGGTGAACGCGTGCAGGTCGACGAAGTCTCCTGGAACATGCAATGCCGTGATCTGCCTGCTGCCATCTTCAAGGATTTTATAGCGAGCCGAAAAGCCATCCAGAAGCAGAGTGCTATGGCGAGGCCTGCTTCCTTGAGCGACGATGTCATCGCCAGTCTGGAACAAAGCGGTTCTGGTAATCACCTCAAAGAGTGCTGCCTCTTCGTCCACCGTTACGACGTCGTGGCTTCTCAGATTTAAAAGCAGTTTTTCGATCAATAGCGTCTCCTAAAACTTCCTGACATTGGCGTTCTCGTCCGCGATGCGATGGAACATCTCTCACCCGCAAATCTTTACGATGCAATCTCGTGGAGTCCAACATGTCTCGATATTTCTTTGACCTACACAATGGCGACGGGCCGACGACCGACCACGAAGGTTTGGACCTGAGTTCGCGCGATGCGGTGAAGCGTGAGGTCACTCGTATCCTTGTTGATCTGGCACGGGATGAAATGCCGATTGAACAACGCGCCATCATTTCGGTGAAAGTGCGTAATGCAACGGGAAAAGTGGTCTCCGTTTCCAGCCTAACGTTCCATAATGAGTGGCTCGAATAATACCACATCAATCAACGTTAACTGGAGTTTGGCGCTCACGGCTGTCAGTATAAGTTCATTTCAAATCCACCGCCAAGTCACGGCATCGAATAGTGAGATATGGCTCTTGATGGCATATGAACCGTTGGCCTAAGAGAGATCAGCTAACCTCTGATATATTATACTGGTAACTAGCATTCCATTGTTGCCTCAAAATCGGCCTACAGCGGATCCGCGACGCTCCAACCCGGGCACATTTGAGGAACAAGATTGACTGTCACTGAACGGTGTTGTTGCTGCAGGGCGCACCAGTAAGCTCGGGAATTGAAGCGCCGTGCGGAGATTAAGTACGATAAAATCCGCATAATTGCGGAGATTAAGCTTGCTATTCTCCGCATCCGGAGCGTACTCTGAACTATGGTGTATATCTGGCAAGCCTCTCAATGGCCGAAGTTCCGATGGAAGCTCGAGCGCTTGGCATCGAGGATTTCAGCCGTACGCCTCGATCAGGGGCGCCTCATCGGCCGCGTTGAGAGCCTCGGGTTTCGCACACGCGAGGCAACGTTCCTGCAGGCGCTGACGGACGACGTCGTCAAATCGTCGGCGATCGAAGGGGAGCGCTTGGATGAACAGCAGGTCCGATCATCGTTAGCCCGACGGCTCGGTATCGACATCGATGGCTTCGTGACGCCGAACCGCTCTGTTGAGGGCATTGTCCATATCACTCTCGACGCCACGATCAATTGCTCACACCCACTGACGGCAGAGCGGCTATTTCAATGGCATGCAGCACTGTTTCCGACCGGACGAAACGAATGGGGTCACAAGCTGCGTGTCGGAGATTGGCGTGACGACTCAGGCGGTCGTATGGAAATCGTGTCAGGCGCATTCGGATACGA
The DNA here is from genome assembly GCF_033957765.2 of Agrobacterium sp. rho-13.3. Lineage (NCBI taxonomy): Bacteria > Pseudomonadati > Pseudomonadota > Alphaproteobacteria > Hyphomicrobiales > Rhizobiaceae > Agrobacterium > Agrobacterium sp. rho-13.3. The sequence continues at coordinate 105,718 of NZ_CP192776.1, read as the reverse complement.
GAAAGTTCACTATGTCGCGCCGCCGGCAGATCGCTTAGAGCGTGAGATGTCGACCTTCCTCGAATGGTTCAACGAAACGCATGATCTCGATCCTCTCGTAAAAGCGGCTGTCGCCCACCTTTGGTTCGTTGCCATCCATCCTTTCGGGGATGGCAACGGTCGCATTACCCGTGCAATCGCCGACATGACACTTGCACGGAGTGGTGGTGGGGCACAGAGACTTTACTCTATGTCCGCCGCTATCGAGAGGTCGCGCACTGGCTATTACGAAGCCCTGCAATTAATCACCAGCAATGAATCTCTCGACATAACGAGCTGGGTTGACTGGTTCTTGGATCGTTTGGGCAACGCTGTTGAAGGTGCGCTAGCAACTCTTGACAACGTCATGCTGAAGAATGACTTTTGGCAAAAGCATGCTGCGCATGATCTTAACCCGCGACAAGCCAAGGTCCTCAACAGGTTGCTAGAGGGCAACTTCGAAGGCAAGCTCACATCGACGAAGTGGGCGAAGCTGACGAACGCATCTCAAGATACGGCGTCCCGCGACATTGCAGACCTGTTGGAGAAAGGCATCCTACGAAAAGGAGAAGCTGGAGGCCGCAGCACAGCATATGAGCTGATTGTGGGTCTTCCGGTGAACCAATTGTCCAGAGGAGCTTAATCAGGAGGTGTTAGAATTCGCGATGTCGCTTCCTCCGGAAAGCAAAACACACCTCTTCGGCTTAGTCGCGTCAACTCAATCAGCGTATTAATGCCTCGTTAACCTCATTCCCTTAGGAAGCCGCCCCCGGGCTGGGCTGTAATCTGCAAGGGAAACCTGAATGAGCATAGATCAATCGGCAATCGTCTTTCGGCGCAAGATATCCAGCTTCTGCGAAATGAAGTTGGCACCGCTCGCACACGCAAGACAACTTCGCGCACTTTCGGAATACATGATCGGTCTCATTGACGACCGGATGCCTCCTCCAATGCTCGGCAGGCATATCAACTGGGAAGAAATCTCGCTTGCGAGTGGTCTTGAGCAAACATCAGCAGAACTCAGGAGAGTTGCGCAGTACGGTTTCGACGCCATCTCACGCTGGCTCGCTGAAACAGGGCCAAGCGATAAAAAGCCCTCGATCACCCGCAAGGCAACAAAGACACACAGCCCCGCAAAAAATCTCCCAAATCAACGCACCCCTACAACGGCAAAAGCCAGCCATCGCCTTAAACCTGGCCCGAAACCTAAACCCATCGAAGAGTTCCCGGGACCGCTTTTCGAGACCTACGACGAACCGGTGTCTTTTCAGGCTGCTCTCCAATTCCATATCGACCGTTTCGGTGAGACCTATTACCATTTGCATCGCGCCATATTCCGAGACGGTGACGCTCTTGAAGCAACGACATTGTTGAGCTGGTTGAAGGGAACGAAGGTGCCGCGCAGTGTGGCAAACCTGGAAATTCTCAATCGAATAGAGCGGCGGTACCGACTGCCACTCGGTTACTTCAAGGAGAAGCTTCCGCATCAGTCTCGCGCAGGCGTCGGATATGACGTCGGTGACGATGTGTCGCCCGCAGAGCGTCGACGTCTGGCATGGCATCTGCCGGATGATTTCAACTTATTGCCGCAGGAAAAACGTGCGGAAATCCTCGAATGGGTCAGGCGCGTTATCTTGACCGGTGCGACGGACTACCGTCGTTATCAGGCGCTGGCGACGAAGCAACGTTATGCGATCCGCTTCCCTGGTGTGACGTATGGCGGCTCGCACAGGCCGATGACATCGCCCCGCAAAGTGGTCGAAGTATCTGAAGACGAACTGGGAGACCCAGATATGCTTTCCGGGGTAATCGACGCCCCTGCACACTTGAGGCTTGAAATGGCCAATCTGATGTCTTTCAAGACCGCAACGTTGACGGCAGTCGGCTTCAAACGCAATGGAGTATGGGGTGAAGAGACGGCATCTCAGAAGCTCGAACATCTTGGGTTGATGTTTGGCGCTCTCGCTGCGTCACCAGAAGGCGAAGTCGCTGGCAGAGGCGTGCCGCTGAGCGCGTTGACCTTCGGCCTCCTCGTTTTTCCAGGTGTCTGGGATTGGTATCTACAATGGCGTGAGCGGCGACGCGGCTTTTACACGGCATGGGAAGCGGACATGCTCAGCATCTCACTGTCGCTCACCAGGGAGGAAACCGGATGGATAAGGCAACATCCCGAACTCATCGAGCGCGTAGTACCGGTGAATGGCTTGGTTACGAAAGAGGAGATTACCTTCGCCCGGCGCGATTGGCATGCCTGTTGCGATGCGTTTCATTCCCACGCACGGAACCGCATCAGGGAAATCCAGCGAGTGATGCGGGTTCACCGAGACCCGTTCGAGCCGATCATGTGCGTGCTGGAGGCACCGAGCCCTCTGGCAGAATATCGCAAGATTACGGACGAAATCCTTCTCCGTATGCCTGATAGAGACCGATACCCAAGAACTGCTGCAGAATCCGTACGCTCGTTTCTGATGTTGAGGCTAGGACTTCATCTAGGCTTGCGACAAAAGAATCTGCGACAACTGCTGTTTTGCCCACGCGGCCATTTCCCCACGTCCGAAAGGCGTCTGGAAGAAATGCGGCGCGGAGAAATTCGATGGAGTGAGAGAGAGAATGGCTGGGAGGTGCTGATCCCATCGGTCGCATTTAAAAATGCCAACTCGTCGTTCTTCGGATCGAAGCCATTCAGGCTGATCCTGCCTGACCTGCTGGATCTCTATTACTACATCAATGCCTACATCGAGCGTCATCGAAAGGTTCTGCTCGGCAATGCAGATGATCCGGGTACGTTCTTCGTCAAGACAGTCAAGCTATCGAGCGCTGACGCGGCCTATAATCAGACAACGTTCTATGAAGCTTGGCGTCTCATCATCCAACGCTACGGCATCTATAACCCGTATACGGGTCGCGGAGCGATCAGTGGCTTGCTGCCGCACGGACCTCATAATGTTCGGGACGTATTGGCAACGCACATTCTGAAACTCACCGGCTCATATGAGCAGGCGAGCTACGCCATTCAGGATACGCCGGAGATGGTTCAGCAGCATTACGGACGTTTCCTTCCACAGGACAAGGCAGCACTTGCAGCCAAAATACTGAACCAAGTATGGGAAGCGGCTTGAAGACAAGTAGGCTGGCGATGGTGTGACCTCGCCAGCGTCTCATCGCACATCGACTTATACAGGGGGCTTGCTCCCCCTTGTCGCCTACGTAGCGTGTTATGGTGGGAGCAGAAAATCAATCAACAGAGCCAAGGCGATCTCGCCTGAGAACAGGATCAAGCTGGCGTTCAGGCGATGCGTAACGTTTTCAAATAGTGCAGCCTCAAGATTGTGCTACCGATAAAGTTCTTCAGTTTGTTTGTCGGGCGCGTCCTTGCGTTGACGCGCTTCGTTCCCCAATCATGAATCAGAACGAGCGGGAAAAGTTGATGCGAACTCTATTGATTATTTGCGGAATCGCGCTTGCCATCGCTGGTTTCTTTTGGCTGTCTCAGCAGGTTAGCGTTCCAAGCTCGCATTTGTGCGTTCCCAACGAGGCATGCATCAGAGAATGGATAGCGGCCACGAGCGGCTGGGCCGCCGTCATCGCGGCGTTTCTAACGATATTCTATTTATCGAAACAAATCAGCGATGCCGACAGGCACCAAAGAACTGCTTTTGCGATCAATCTCCGGCAACAAAGGATCCTAGCGATCCGGACAGCGCAGATTGCCGGTATCGTACTGGGTGAGATAAGCAAGCAAGAAAAGGAACACGCGGACGCCGATATCCGCTCTTGGGACAGAGAGACGGCCGAAGGCATCATCCATCATTTGCGCGACACGACAATCTCGACCTTTCAGAGCGAAATTGCTCATCCTAACTCCCTCAATGCCTGAGCCACTTCACTCATCGTAGAAAGGGCATACTCTGGCATAGAACCACAGCTGCAAACAGCTACCGAATTCACTCGCAAGTTTTTCGAAAATCTAGCCAAGCAGGCGGAGGAGTTTCTTGCCGACATCGACGTGATTACCGGTCACAAACCTAGCCCACAATCCGAATATTAACAGAAAAGGAAGGCGAACGGTCGCGATATTGTTTTTAGCGTTCACATTTGCCTTGAAAGGATACGAACCCGCGACCCGCAGATCTCCCAAACGCTCATCGCGCTAAATATCCATGATAATGTCCTTATCGTTGATATAGGTAATTGAGGTCCTTATCGGTCCACCATGATCTTGATCGTCGCGGTTATGGCCGCGATGTCATCCTGTTTTGGGGGAAGACACCACCGCTTGCTTTGGTACGAATTTCTCAAGCCAAGTCACGTAAGCTTTGATGTCAGAAACTCTATGAATCGCTGCGTCTTTGCCGGAATCAGTCGCGTTTCGGTGACAGCGTAAATGCTGACCGGGGAACCCTGCCATTCCGGGAGAACACGCTGGAGCCGCCCGGAATCAAGATGATCGGCAACAATCATCTTCGGAAGCAGGGCGATTCCCTGATGGTTCACCGCAAGCGCGTTGATCATCCCGACGTTGTTCAGCGTGAATCGGCCATGCACGTCGACATCAACGGTCTCCGTGCCACGTTGCAGTTTCCAGTTCGGGCTACGCGACATGCAGATACATTTGTGCTCCGTCAAATCGGCCGGCGTGGTGGGTTCGCCCGACGCTTCAATATAGTCGGGGGACGCATAGAGGTGACGGGAATGCTTCCCGATCAGGCGAGCGATCAAACCGGAATCCTCCAGCTTTCCAATGCGGATAGCGACATCGAACGGCTCCGTCACTAGATCGACCCGGCGCGGGGTCAAGTCGAACTCAAATGTGATGCCGGGATAGTGTTGGGCAAAATCAGCGATGATCGGCGTGAGGTAAATAGCTCCGAGATCAACTGGCAACGAAACGCGGAGGACACCAGTTGGCTGCTCCAGCATATCGCCGAGTTGCTCGTGGGCCAGCCTTGCTTCGTCAACGATCCGCTTACACCGGGCGTAGTAAAGTTGGCCCGCCTCCGTAAGCTCGATCTTGCGTGTCGTGCGATGCAGTAGCCTTAGACCAATCGCCTTCTCCAGCTCACTGATCCTGCGTGACAGCGTGGAGTTCGGAATACCTGCAGCCTCCGCCGCCTTACGGAAGCTTTTGGCTTTGGCGACTTCTACGAACAGAGCCATGTCGTTCAGATAGTTCATCTGACTGCCCCATAAATGGAATTATGATTTCAATTATGAAGGATTTATCCCGAAATCAGAACGGCAGATAGTGGTATCAACAAACGGAGATGCCAGATGACCCCACTATTCACACCCGTCCAAATCGGTCGCAACACACTTTCCAACCGCCTTGTTATGGCACCAATGACCCGAAGCCGTGCCGCCTTTGACGGCACACCCGGAGAGTTGGCAACAGAGTATTATGCCCAGCGCACCAGCCTTGGCCTGATCGTTACCGAAGGCACCCAGCCCTCAGATGACGGCCAAGGCTATCTGATGACGCCGGGCATTTATAGGCCCACTCATATTGCCGGCTGGCAGAAGATTACGTCGGTCGTCCATGACAAGGGCGGCAAGATCTTTATCCAGCTCATGCATGCCGGACGCATGAACCACCCCGACAACACACCGCATCATCGCCAGGGCGTCGCGCCTTCTGCGATTGCGCCAGGAACGGGGATGTTCACTATGACCGGGATGAAGGACATCCCGACGCCACGGGCGCTGACCACAGAAGAGGTGCGCCAGACCGTCGCCGATTTCCGCAAAGCTGCCCGCGCTGCTATTGACGCGGGTGCTGATGGTATCGAAATCCACGGCGCGAACGCCTATCTCGTCCAGCAGTTCTTCGCGCCGAGCGCCAACACACGCACGGATGAGTACGGCGGCTCCATTGAGAACCGCGCTCGCTTTGCCATCGAGGTGGCCTCGGCGATCGCCGAGGAAATCGGCGCAGACCGTACGGCGATCCGCCTGTCTCCGGGCGCAACGATATGGGGCATCAACGAAGGTCCGGAAGGCCCGGATCTCTACCGCTACCTCGCTGCCGAACTCGACAAGCTCGGCCTTGCCTACCTGCACATCATGCATCTGGGCAACGAGGAGCTGGCAGCTAATATCCGTAAGCTCTGGCATCAGTCCCTGATCATCAACCGTCCGGGTCGTCCGCGCGATCAGATTGGCACTGACGTCGCCTCGGGGCTGGCCGATCTCGAAGCCTATGGTCAGCTGGTGCTGGCCAATCCTGACTTCGTCGAACGGTTGAAGGTGAATGCCCCGATGAACGCAGGAGATCCCAAGACCTATTATGGCGGGGGCGCAGAGGGCTACACGGATTACCCTGCGCTCGAAACCTCAGCCAGCGCCAGCCTGTTGACGGGAGCTTCGCTATGACCCAGTCACAGACACCAACAAGCTTTGGGAACGCATCGGACGGCTCGAGCGCAGAAACGAACCTTAAAGTCTTCGTCGTAGGCGCGACCGGCTTTCTCGGAGCGAAGATCCTGCGCAATCTGGCGCAGGACGAGAATGCCACGGTCCTTGCCATGTCGCGCAAGGGCGCTCCTTCCGGCAACGTTGCCCGGGTCGAATGGGTGCGCGGCGATATGATGGACCCGGCGTCGCTGGATCGTGCCCTGCAGGGCGTCGACGTCGTGGTCAGCTCGGCTAACAGCTATATGAAGGGCAGCCTCGACACCGACTTCCAGGGCAACAAGAACCTCATTGAGGCAGCGGCCCGCGCAAAGGTGTCCAGATTTGTCTTCCTCAGCATTGTGAGCTGCGAAGCCGCTTCGAAAGTTCCCCACTTCCACGCCAAGAAGGTGGCCGAAGATCTGATCAAGACGTCCAGCGTTCCCTATGTCTTTGTTCGAGCGCCGTCGTTCCTCGACCAGAGCACGGACTACATCGCGAAAGCCGTTAAAGGTGGCAAGTTCCAGGGCATGGGCGACAAGACCACCCGATGGTCCTATGTGCTGACGGATGACCTTGCCGTCTATCTTGCGAAGGCCGCAACATATCGAGGTAGCGAGATCGTCAACCAGACCATCGATGTCGGCTGGAGCGATGGGCCGAAGAACCAGCAGGAACTGGCGGACATCATCTCCAGCGTCATTAACAAGCGGCTGAAGGTCCAGATCATCCCCTGGTGGGTTCTTCGGGTGGCGGCGCGACCTGTCAAGCTGTTCTCCGAGCTCGGCTACGATCTGATCCAGATGTTCCTGTTCTTCAAGACGGGGCTGTACGTCTCCAACACCGCCAAGCAGGAACGCTTCGTCGGACCGGCTCCAACGGCTCTTGACGCGATCACGCGGTGGGCACGCGACCAGCAGCTCATTCCCTGAGACGCAACCAAGGCAATTCGGCGATGGCGCGATGCCGCGCCATTTTCGAGAAAAACAATACGCGATGGCGATGCAGCCACTGCTGCGGCGCCTCGCCAAAAGGATACGGTTATGAACCAGACTGCAACGCCCGAGAGTGGCAATCCCAACGAAGCAACGCCCCGTAGCCGAGCCTTGCGGCTACAGGCCTATGGCGGACCCGAAACCCTTACGGTTGATCAGCTATCAGCGGCCGAGCCCGGTCCGGGCGAGGTTTTGGTATCTGTGAAGGCAGCCGCGGTAAACGGCATCGACTGGAAAATCCGTGAGGGTTATATGCGCGAGCGCTTCAAGCTGATCCTTCCGGCGACGCTTGGCATCGAAATGGCTGGCGTCGTGATTCAGCCGGGCCCGGGCATCACAGGCTTCAAGGCCGGAGATCGGGTGATGGCTGCCCTCGGTGGTGTGGGAGCCTACGCCGACGTTCTGGTCATCAATGCCGAGAAGCTAGTCTTGACCCCGGAGGGACTTTCCGACGTCGAAGCAGCCGCTATCCCTGTCGCTGCGATGACGGCCTGGCATGTTGTTCAGGCTGCGGACTTCGACCTGTCCGGACGCCGCGTGCTGATCCAGGGCGCTGCCGGCGGCGTCGGCGGTTTTGCCCTTCAGTTTGCCAAGGCTGCTGGAGCATTCGTCTATGGCACGGCATCGACCACAAGCCTGCAATATGTGCGGGATCTGGGCGCAGACGAGGTTATCGATTACCGTACTCAAACCCTGGAGCACCTCACCGGCCAAATCGACCTGGTTGTCGACACGGTCGGCGGCAAGGCCTTGGACCAGTGCTGGTCGCTTCTTTCCCCTGATGGTCTCTTGCTGAGCATTGCCGCTCCAGACGTGGTGTCTCGTGCGCCGGAAGGGCGCCGGGGTGTCTTTTTATCAAACAAGCCGGACCCGGCTCGCCTGGCCGCGATTGCTCGACAGGTGGCAGATGGCGAACTGAAATCAACCGTTGCTGAAGTCGTCGGTTTCGAAGGGCTTTCCTTGGCAATCGAGCGAAATCGTACGGGTCATCCGCCCGGCAAGATCGTGGCAGACCTGACCCGTTAACAATTTGCGATGCGGTATCTCCCCCTGGACAGGCCTTCCCGCAGCTGGGGTTGTGGAGTGATGTCCAACTGCCGAGCTCCCATTTGCATACTGTGGTCGGGTTCGGCGGATTTGGAGGAGGCACGTGTGACCGCACGGCCGCGCGCAGGCTGCTCCGAAAACATATCGAATTGTTCTGCCATTCCTGTTGTCAAAGCACCGCCGCCAATTTGCTTACTTCACAACACGGCACGATCGGCAGATCGACCTTGTTGGTGGGGTTCGATTTCAGGCAACCCGGCGAGCAAGGTTTACAATCGCGCAGTTTGACGCAGTGACAGCTCTCGGGAAGTTGCGCAGAAGCACCCAAACTGGAAATGGGCATACCAGCTGTAGCGAGCAGCGCGAAAGCCGTTCGCCTCCCGCAAGACCGGTTAAAAGGGTTGCCGCAGGAGGTTTAGCGTCGCGACGGCAACGCTGGAAACCGGGATCGACAGCCCCCGGCGCGCGGGTCCGCTTAAAGAGGTCGCCGTACCGATCGATGTTCACAGATATTCTATTGGCGCTGTGAAGAACGAACGTTCGATGCGCCCCTCCTTTCATACGCGCAGCGCATCGATGACGGCGCGCAGGCCGGCCGACAGGTATTTCCGCGTCGGGTAATAGAGATACAGCCAGTCCTCAGGCGCACTCCACGATGCCAGGCATTCGACCAGTCTGCCATCGTGGATGTAGGGACGCGCCCGTTCCTCCCACACATAAGCCAGCCCCACGCCCGAAAGCGCTGCCTCGACCATCAGTTCATGGTCATCGAGCGACAGTGACCCGGTCGGCTCGAATTCGATGATCTTGCCTGCTCGGCTGAATTCCCAGGCATAGGGCTTGCCGCTTGGATATATATTGCGGATGCAGACATGGTGACGCAGATCATCCGGTGTTTTGGGAAGCGGATGATGCTCAAAATAGCGTGTTGAGCCCACGACGGCAAACCGCAATCGTGGCTTGATCTTCACAGCCGTCATGCCATCGAGCAGACTTTCGCCGAGACGGATGCCAGCATCGAACCCCTCCTCCACAATGTCGACAAGGCGGTCGGTGGCGACGATTTCCAACTGGAGACCCGGATTTGTTGCGATCAGCGGACCAATGACCGATCGGAACACGAACGGTGCGACTGAATTGGGCACATTGATGCGAACCTTGCCGAACGGCGTATCGCGAAACTGGTTGAGGGCATCGAGTGCCGAGCCGATTTCCCCGAAGGCCGACGACAGTTGCGCAAGCAACATCGCGCCGGCATCGGTCAGGGCCACGCTGCGGGTCGTCCGGTTGAGCAGGCGAATGCCGACGCGTGCCTCGAGATTGCCCACCGCATGGCTGATCGCCGAAGCGGTCACCCCGCGTTCTTCGCCGGCCCGGCGGAAGTTGCGGTGACGGGCAACCGCATCGAAGGCCGCCAGTTCCGAGAGATCCGTGCTGCGCATTGTCAAATCTCACTCATCATTGAGAGGAAGATTATCCATCTAATCCTCTTTGTCAAAAAGGTCCAGATTTCTCCTCGCAAACCGGCGTTGGTGCCGGACCACACAGGAGACAAGACAATGGCCGACTTCATTCCTCCCGCCCATAACACGGCATCGCCCTTCGCCGACATGCGAGGTCATCACGTTGCGGTCCGCACCCCGGACCTCGAAACCGCCAAGCGTTGGTATGTCGAGAAGCTCGACTTTCGTGTCGTTGCCGAATGGGACTATGCCGACGAGCAACTCGCCTATCTCGCACCTGCCACCGACGACCATTTCTATGTGGAAATTCTTGGTGGTGGCGATCCGTCGCCCGCAGACGTCCGCCCCTACACCGATCTCGGCGATAGCCTCAAATATGCCGGCTACCACCATTTCTGCCTGAATGTCGCAAGTGTCGATGCCACCGTTGAGGAACTGCGGGCACGCGGCGTGACCATCGTCACCGAGCCGTTCGAGCTTTTGGCGATCAGCAGGCGCCTCGCCTTCTTCTGCGATCCCTTCGGCAATCTGATTGAGCTGGCAGAAGTTTTGCCGTGAGCCTATTCCGCCCGGCTGGCCATCCCGACATCGTGGTGGCCAGACGCCCCTTCCCTCATCTCGTCGAAAATCAAGGAACATCCTCATGAAAATCTGGTTCATCACCGGCGCCTCGCGCGGCTTTGGCGCCCTCATCACTACGCGTGCTCTTGCACAGGGCGACGGTGTGGTCGCCACCGCTCGTAATCCAAAGGCGATCACCGAGCGGTTCGGCGAACATCCCAACCTGCTTCCGGTCGCCCTTGATGTGACCGACGACGGACAGGCGACCGCAGCCGTGAAAGCCGCGATCGAGCGCTTCGGCCGCATTGATATCCTGCTCAACAATGCCGGGTTCGGATTGATGGGTGCCGTCGAAGAAGCAACCGTGGCTGAGATCGAGGCTGTGTATCGCACCAACGTCTTTGGTCTCATCAACGTGACCCGCGCCGTCCTGCCCTTCATGCGGCAGGCGCGTTCCGGCCGCATCCTGAATATCTCATCGATCGGCGGCTATCGTGGCGCCGCGGGTTTCGGCGTCTACTCCTCGACGAAATTTGCCGTCGAGGGGCTAAGCGAAGCCCTGCATGACGAACTCGCACCCCTTGGCATTCACGTCACGGTCATCGAGCCGGGTTATTTCCGCACAGACTTTCTGGATGCGGCATCACTTTCAGTCAGCGGCAACATCATCGGCGATTATGCAGAAACCGTCGGCAAGGTGCGCACGATAGCAGCCGGTCTCAGCCATAACCAACCCGGCGACCCTCAAAAGCTGGCAGATGCGCTCATCGCCTTTACTGATGCCCCCAATCCGCCGGTCCGCCTGCCGCTCGGTAGCGACACGGTCGCCGCGATCGAGAAAAAGCACGCACAAGACGCTGCCATTCTCTCCGAACGGCGCACCGTCTCGTTCTCGACCGACTTCGCCGTTGACGAATGACGGCGCTCGTCTGGCTAAACTTCGTAAGATGGGAGGCCGCTTTCGGGGCCTCCCATCGCGTCGAATGGAATCGAACCGCAAATACCTTGATCCGAAAGCTATAAGACCAGACTAGCTGATTGAAAAAGCTTCAAGCCATTCCTGAGCCCCGTGCAAGACGCGCAGTACTCGAACCGTAGCTTCTGTGATTGTGTACGCTCGACGTAAGGCGTTCCGCTGATTACAAGCTCATGTGTCCCAGCAATTCTCCCGACTCTGCCACTTGCTGGAAAATCGATCAGGCGACGGACTGCAACGACGATGCGTTCATCGACCAAATGGCGGCGGCCGGGTTCTCCAACTCAATAAAAGTAAAAATTGCATCGCGATCCGATAAGGCAAACGCAGACCAGGTTCGTCTCAAGATGTTATACCCGCCGCCTTATTGCGCGCAGCCTGCCGGCGCTTTTCGAAATGAGCCTCGACCTCATCGTCGGAAATATCCGGCCTTGTATCATTTAGCGCCTCAAGCACCTTGGCACGAAACCAAGTATCGTGAGCCTCGCTGCCTGAAAAAAGTTCAAGCGGCAACACGCCCTCGTTGGCGGTTCTCGTAAGCAATATGCGAACCGCGTCTGACACCGTAAGTCCCATACCTTCAAGAACGAGGGACGCCCGGTCACGAACGTCAGCATCGATACGAGTTTGGACGAGCGCATTGGCAGCCATCGCTATCTCCAGATTGATATCTATTAGTAATGCAATTGAATTACAAAATCTGGCGTTCGTCTTTTCGCCCATCGACTTTTTAAGTGCGATACCAAACTGCAACGATAGCTGCTCAGAAGTAAGCGCCATTTTCCATGCGCGTTGACGGCTGCGTTATAGGTAGGTTGTCTACATTGAGAGCGACATGCGGCTAATCAGGCGGCTGCGTTTTTGGAGAGGTCGAACGGCAGCAGGTCGCCAATGTCGGCGGCTTCATCCTGCTGCAGTAACTCAGTGAGGGTGTGACGGAGCCAGGCGAGTGGATCGACGCCGCAAGCGCGGCAGGTCAGCATGAGACTATAGACCACGGCGCTGGCCTTGGCTCCGTCGACGGTAACGCTGAACAGCCACGATTTCCTCCCGGTGGCAAAATCTCTGACCTCGCGTTCCAGAATGTTGTGATCGATCGGCATCCTGCCGTCGCTGGCGTGAAGCGTCAGGTACTACCGCGTTCGATGACGCTGGACCCATCCAACGGATCAGCTTTGCTTGGTGTTAAGGCAGGGTATCAGCAGAAGCGCCGTAACTTCTGCTCGGGCTATCGGGCGCGACATCAGAAATCCTTGAATGTTATCGCAGCCCAACGATTTCAGTGCATCTCTCTGCTGGTTGGTTTCCACCCCTTCAGCCGTTGTCTGTAGCCCGTTGGCACGCGCCATCTTGATGATCGCTTCGACAATCGCGCTGTTCCGGCCCTCGCCCATCCCGGCGATAAACGACTTGTCGATCTTGAGCCTGTCGACAGTCACGTTCTGAACCCTTGAGAACGAAGAGTACCCGGTGCCAAAATCGTCGATTGCAAACTTTACCCCTGCCGCTCTCAGCATCGCGATGTTTCGCTCGGTCTCTTCCTCACTATTGATGGCCAGGCTCTCGGTTATCTCGATTTCCAATCGAGCCGGTTCGATCTCCCATTTGGCCAGGGTAGAAAGAACCCGCAGTGGGTAGCCAGCGGAAGCGAGTTCGGAGGCGGATGCATTTACGGCGACACTGATTGAAGGCAACCCGGCGATCAGGCTGCAGGCGCTCTCCAGGACATGAGCGCCAATCTTGTTGATCACGCCTATCTCCTCTGCAAGCGGGATAAATATATCCGGAGCGATAGAGCCTAGCTCTGGGTGTTTCCACCGCGCCAGTGCCTCGACCGAGCAAGGTTGCGAGCTGTCAGCACAGTAGACCGGCTGGTAAACAACCTCAATCTGCGTCCCCGTTGACAACGCCTCGCGAAGGTCGTGCTCCAGTTTTCGGCGGGTGCGGAGAAGTTCGTCCATATGATCGCCAAATAACGCGTATGTATTCCGCCCCGCAGCTTTTGCATGATAGAGCGCGATATCCGCCTGCCTCGTCAGCTCGACAGGATCTGCGTCCACACCTGTTGCGATTGCCGCACCGACGCTCGCACCAATGGAGCCATATACCCCGCCGATCTCAAAGGGCTCGCGCAGGCACGTGACAATTTTGTCTGCGACGGCAGCGACCTCGTCGGCGTTCGTCCTCTCGAGCAACACGGTGAACTCGTCGCCTCCGATCCGTCCGATCAAAGCGTCCGGGAGAATTTCCCTCATTCTCGCAGCAACGAGAGAAATCAGCCCGTCACCGGTTGGATGTCCGTATGTGTCGTTGACCGCTTTGAACCGGTCGAGGTCAATGAAGAGCACGCTGCACACGTCTCCAGGCAATGCTCGCCTCAACCGCCCCGCGAGCTCACTATTAAAATGAGCCCTGTTTGCGAGGCCCGTCAAAGTGTCGCGAAGCGCCAAATGTTGAAGTTCCCGGCGATTGGAATTGAGTTTCATCGAGCGTCGCCAGATTCCATGCCCGGCCAGGCTGGCGGCGATGAATATGCCAATGACGGAAAGTCCTATGACCGGGAGGGTTGCCTGCAAAACGCTCCTGCCCGGTTCAAATGGATGCCAGTTAAAGTACCCTATCACCTTTCCGGACTTCGAGGTGAGAGCAATATGGGAGTGGCGCTTGTCGCGTGGCATCTCCGTTGTGAATTGCATCTCGGCGAACTGGTATTCGTTACCTATTTCAGACGGGAAGTCTCGATCCAGAAACCGTACCGCGACATGCTGGTTTTCCTCGCCCGGGTGCTGCTCGATCTCGCCTGTGTCAGACAGAATAGGTTTGACACTGACCACAGCAGGTCGTTCTCCCACATAGGTCAGATCACTCTCGCCGATTGACAGGACCTTATCCGAAATGCCCTCATGGTCTCCTGCGGCCAGCCTTTCACGCAGCCGTTTTGCCAGCGGACTATAGGCCAGGCGAAGGTCTTCTCGCGACGCCTCGCTGGCTGATTTTGAAATATATTGGTAGATGGGCAGCCCATTGGCAGAAAGCACGACGGCGGCATCATGGCTGAAGTAGGTGTTCATCCACTGCCCAAGGTTCACGTCAAGCCAATCCTGATCACGGTCCTTCGTTCTGATGACGGCGTCGTCCCACACGGTGGCACTCTCTTGATCGTGAGCGACCGAAGACTGGATTTTTGAAACGATGAGGGTGGCTAGACCCTTCTGCCGTTCCGCGGCGACCTCGTCAATTTCGGCGGCAGACCAGTAAAGGGTGCCGAGTAGCATCGCTCCGACCAAAGCGGACACGCTTGCCGGAAGGCCCCATTTCGCGAACCATTGTGACTGCCTAATCATGCGCCATCTGCCTTTTCGTTGGACAAACCCTACAGCATCTGGGTTAAGCCTGAGGGAATGGACAGAGTTAACGATCCTCTTTTCCTTCGCTCCAAATCACCAGGTTCCCTAGCGTGCAATGACCGTCGTAATCGAGGTGCTGTCCACGTTTGTAGTTGAGGGTCAATGCGGCTCGAAACATCCTTCACCCCATGGAGATAGCGTCAAACGGGAAGATGAGTACAGGCGCCTTGCGCTATGATCTGCCAAATCCGAACCAATCCACTGGCGTAGCCAACCGGTTTGAACTCGACCCGAGGTCCGGCTCCCAGGGATTGATCATTTGTGCGACGACCCGATATCCGATCTGCAGGTCAGCAATTCCTGCATTGTCGGCCTGTCCCAACCTGAACTTCTGGTCGTTTACAGTCCCGCCCCAATCTGGGGGGCCAATTTGAGAGGTAGAAAATGCCGGAACTCATCTTAAAAGAAGATGCACTACTGTGTGCCAGTATCCTCAAGGAGGTCGCCCGTGCGCAAGGTCTCGTTCGAGAGTCGTCCGCAATTGGGAGGCTAACGGTATCAGTGGCCAAGCTCTACAATAAAGGCCTGCGAGATCGCGACCAGCTTCTTGCTGCGGCATTGCTTCTACCGAAGTGATGAAAAGTTCAAGGAGGAAACCCATCGATGGTATTCTCAGTCCTTTCCAGTTAACGTAGGGGTTGCCGGGTCTTAACGCGGATCACGTATTCTGTAGAGTGTCCGCTGCCCGCAGCAGCTACGGAAGCCGCGTTGGACGGTTATCCGTCAGTCTGAGAAAGACCTATGTTCAGTATTGTCTATCTTATAGTTGTAACTGTCGCTTTGATCGTAGCGATGGCTTCAGGTGCCGTGATCAGTCTCCTGCTGGCTCTTGCAGCCTCTGTGGCGGGAGCCATATTTGCTGCGTGTCTGCAATGGCCAGAGCCGATGATTTGGTTAGCGCAGCTGGCCGCCCCCGTCCTTCTGCTGATTGGGTTGACGGCGGCGCGGTTCTTCGACCGGCTAGGCAGAGAAGCCAACTTTCGCCACCACCGACGGTCAGCGGAGGATTTCTGGCCAGACGCGTAATCAATTTGAGCAAGATACGAAGTAGCGTCGCCTTGAATAGAATCGAACCGGAGAGATCGTGAGTTAGTCTCGATAAGAACTAGGAAAAACAATGTCCTGATCAACCAAGACATTGAACTTGTAACCCTGACGGATCTCAAGTGTCGGCTGCACATCCATGTTGCGCTGAATTGTCCGATCAGCAACCCGCCCGAACGTTTCTGCGAAATTCCGCCGTGTCGCATCCGAGGCAGTGTCCTGGGTCGTCAGCGTCGAGCTTTCCGGAACGGCCATGTCGATCCCCGTTCCGATCAGGGCAATCAGCACCGCCGAGCCGAACGTTTGCAAATAATGGTTGTTCACCTTGTCGCTGAAACCACTATGCCCTTGCGCATCCGTCCCCGACATTCCGCCGATTTGCAAAGTCGAGCCGTTCGGGAAGATGATATCGGTCCACACGACGAGAACGCGTTTCTGACCAAAAGACACCTTGCTGTCATAGCGACCGAACAGTTTCGTGCCTTGTGGAATGAGCAAACGATGGCCTGTCGCGCTGTCGTAAACGCTCTGACTCACCTGGGCGGTGATCCGGCCCGGTAGATCGGAATTGATCCCCGTGATCAGTGTTGCCGGAATGACCGAGCCTCGCTTCAGCTCGAATGGCGATTGTTGAGGCACGACACGATTCGATAGGTAGCCAAGCTCTTTCAGATCGGCGTTGAAGAAGTCCTCCTTGGCGCCTTGGGCATTGGGATCAACGTTTTGACCACCGAGCCCGGCGCGGAGCGCTGCTCCATAGAGATCGGGGGAGCTTCCGTTGTTTGTCGGAACTGTCGCGGCTCTTGCTGTCGTGTCTGTGGTCGCATCATGCGATTCAGCACGCCCGTCCAGTTTGCCGCGATCGATGGCAAGCGGCGCATCATAAGCGGCGTTGTTCGCCTGCAGGCGGGCCATGCGCTGGCGCTGCTGCTCCCGCAAAACCTGTTCCTGTTGCTCTCGCTGAAGACGAGCCCGCCAGACGGCTTCCGCTTCGAGGTCCTGGCCGCGCTGCTGCACCTCGCGTTGGCCTAGCTGTGGTGTGAAGGGATTGCTGT
Organism: Agrobacterium sp. rho-13.3; assembly: GCF_033957765.2. Lineage (NCBI taxonomy): Bacteria > Pseudomonadati > Pseudomonadota > Alphaproteobacteria > Hyphomicrobiales > Rhizobiaceae > Agrobacterium > Agrobacterium sp. rho-13.3. Next base: position 88,765 of record NZ_CP192776.1, on the reverse strand, counting down.
CTTTTTCTTCGACTTGTTTCGTCTCGACGGGCGTCGGCTGGAAGATGGTCTGCTGCTGTGGTTCGCCGATAATACCGTCGGTGACTCCGCGTTTGATCTGGTCGGCATAGGTTGAGGCCGGGTTGCCCGAACTGGTCTCCGGGCCGGTGTCCTTGCCGAAGTACAGTCCGCGCGAGGAGAGCCCGTAAAAGATGACACCAAGGAAAGCGAGCGCAAGGACGATGATGATGGCAATCGGCAGACGGTTGATCCGCCGGATAGTGGACGGGGCCTGGCTGTTTGGGGCGCCGCCGAGATTGAGAGATTGCACCATATGATCCTCCCTCACCCGCGCCGCATGAGCGACAAGGCGCTCGCTGGCGTCGCGCCACTTGCCGTGACGAAATAAGCACGGCCGAGGTCGACGCTATTTGTCGATAGACGGGCCAGCACCTGACCATCTACGGTCAAGATCACATAGGCGAGCGGGATGACCGTTGCGCCGCTATCTGTCTTCTGGTCGGTGACGACGGCATAGCCCCATCCTTTCAGCGCCGCCTCCAGCGCTTGGCCGAAGGGCGAGGTATCAGTTTTCAGCGCAACGGTCGCCTTGCCCGGCCCAATCTGTTCGGCAAGGTGGCTCACCATATCGCCGGCGATTGCGCTGGCGGCGGGACCGGAGATTTCCGGCGGCGCGGTGCTGGAATCGAGCCCTTCTGTTCCGGTCGACTGGCATCCGGAAACAAGGGCGGCGAGACTGCCGACCAGGCAGTCAGTGCCGCGCAAGGGAGCGCAGCGGTTTCTTCGAAGGTGAGATGATCGGGAACCGTGGTCAAAGCCTCTGCATCAATCAGAACGTACTCCGTCAGCCAACCATCCTGTTCCATCTGGTACTGCTCGCGATGGGCAGGAATCCGGCCTCCGAACCAGTTCGGAAAGAAGCTGCTCATGACGCGATCACCGACAGAAAACCGACGGACGCCGGGGCCGATAGCTTCGATGAAGCCCGCACCATCCGAAAGAGGTACATGGTTCTCCACGATACCGAAGGGATAGTGACCCTGCGCGATGATGATATCGCGGTAGTTCAGAGAACTGGCCTGAACACGAACCAGCACCTGACCGGAGCCAACCTCTGGAAGCGCTTCTTCCCTGGCGTTAAGGGTGCTCATGTCGCCCGACTGGGTATGGCGGTAAACTTTCATCTTTCAACTCCTTGCTTGCTTGACTGTAGTGCCAAACTAGCATTGATAGATCGGATGAATAATGCCGTGCGGTCAGCAATTTATGTCTGATCGTCTAATCTGGAGCCGTCATGAACCCGTTCGATGAAATCATCCACCAGATGCAGGTCGAAACCTCCCTCTACGCCCGTCTCCATCTTGGGGTCCCGTGGGGCATCCGGTTCCACACCGGCGAGCATGCCCGAATAGTCGTGATATCGGGAAACGACTGCTGGTTGCGATGGGAGGGCATGACCGACCCGGTCAGGCTGGTATCCGGCACCTGCATGATCGTCCAGCAACAGGTTACTTTCGATCTGTCGGATGTACCCGATCAGAGCGTGATCGCCTGTGAAACACTGATGGTGCCGGAAAAGGATGGCGCGGTAACATTTGGCGGAAGTGGCTTGCAAACCGAGATTGTCACGGCTCGCTTTTCGTTTGACGCGGTCGCGGCAGAGCCTTTGTTTCGCTCAATACCGGCTCTGGTTCATTTCCCGCTCAACGAAACCCATTCCGCTTTGATCAAGGCGACCCTCGATCTCATTGGATTGGAGACCAATGCTCGCGAGCATGGTTCAGGGTTTGTGGTCGATCGCCTGGTTAACACACTGTTCGTGCAGGCACTGCGTGCGCTGTGCAGCAACGACACCGGCAAGACAAGCTGTTGGCTTGCAGGCCTCGGCGACCGACGGCTGGCGCGCACGATCCATGCTGTGCACTCTGATCTCGCCCGCCGCTGGACCGTAGAAGACATGGCACAGGAGGCCGGGCTTTCGCGTTCGAGCTTTGCTGCATTGTTCAAATCGGTGGTCGGTGAAGCGCCGCTGGATTACCTGACTGGCTGGCGCGTCTACCGTGTCAAGATGCTGCTGACAGGAACGGACGAAAGCCTCCTGCGCATCGCCAACCTCGTCGGCTACGACAATGATTTGTCGCTGAGCCGGGTGTTCAAACGGAGAACAGGCATTGCTCCTGGAAGATGGCGGCAGATGATGAAACAAAAAACCACAGGGCGGCGCGCGCTCACTCCTGTTGAGCCCGAATCCGACGCGGCGTGATTTTTTCTGCCTTGGAGTGGTTGAGGCACCTGCGATCTTCAGCGAGTAATTCGTCAGTTCCTGGCGACGTTCGTCGGAGAGGTAAGGCGCTGGTGCGCGTTTCGACAAGCTTCTGGTTACGGCGTTGGATGGAGCAGTCACGCTCGAACAAATGCACGACATTGCCATGCGTATCGCCCAAGATTTGGCTTTTGACGTGGCGGGCGCGCTCCAGAAGTTTTTCCAGATAGACTTCGTCCTTGCCGAACGCAGCCTTCGCCTCGCGCTTGGCTCCGTCACCTCGCGGGCAAGATCTTCCTTTTTACGGATGGCACGCATACCCCGACCGCCACCACCCCAGGAGGCCTTGAGCATCACCGGGTAGCCGATCTCCTCAGCCATCCGCTCCACTTCCGCCATATCGTCGGGCAGCGGTTCGGTTGCCGGGCCGAGAACGACGAAACGGAGAACTACGTCTACGCTATAGCCCTATAATGTTGGCCGGTGGTGGGAAGTGGTGTCGGCTTTAGGTGGTCAGGCAGGCATAGCGGACTTTTATGGCTACACCGCAGTTGCGCAACCAGTCTCGAACCGAATGTCGCGTAGTTACGCCAACCTGGCCACCTAAGCGTTCGCGGTGACTCGCCCGCCAGCGCTGCCCGCGCGTTCACGCAACGTGCCGATGTCCCGTTTGGGCGGCGCACCAAAAAGGCGGCTATACTCGCGGCTGAACTGCGATGGGCTTTCGTAGCCCACATTGAAGGCGGCGGCCGCCGCATCCTGATTTTCGTTCAGCATCAGGCGGCGAGCCTCGTTGAGACGCATCCATTTCTGGTACTGTAGCGGACTCATGGCAGTGAGCTGGCGGAAATGGTGGTGCAGGCTGGAGGCGCTCATCTGCACGTAATTTGCCAGTTCTTCGATGCTCAACTGCCGGGCGTAGTTCACCTTCATCCAGTCGATTGCCCTGGCAATACGGTGGCCTTGGCTGCCGACCGACGCGATCTGCAACAAACGGCCCGCCACATCGCTCTTGAGAAGGCGGAAGTGGATTTCGCGCTCGATCAGTGGTGCCAGCACCTCTATCTCGTCCGGTTGGTCCAGCAGAGCTAACAACCGGGCAAAGGGCACCATCAGCGCTGGCGTGATGGTGCCGAGGGCCGCGCTACTGTCGCACACCCGCTCGCGAGGCGCCGGTAGCCGCACATGTGCAACGAGTTCTGAAATAACTCGAAGGTCGAGGCGCAGTGCTAATCCGAGGCAAGGCTTTTCCGGGCTGCCTTCCAACACCTGGGAGCTGCCCGGCAGGTCGAGGGATGCAATCAGGAAGCGCTCGGTATCATAGGTGTAGGCCTGTTCGCCGATCAGCAACTGTTTGGCACCTTGGGCGACAAACACGATGCTGGGCTCAATGAGACAGGGGGTGGGCCCGGCCTGCTTCTCGCGCCGGAAGAAGGTCAAGTTGGCTATGGCCGTCCCACGGTCGTCCTCGCCCGCTGTCCTTTTCTCAATGGTTTCGGCCAACTGATTTTGAAGCGCGCCGTGCGCGTCGGCGCGGGACTCTGTACGGTCGCCAGAAAGCATGTCGGTCTCCATGTTGCGCATGAGGCATCAATATACCGGGTCCGCTTCGCTGTCGCTTTGAATCTGAGGAGTTTGGCGTATCAGGCAAGAATTTTGCCGGATTGTTCTACCGTCACGCTGATTGACTATGAAATGGTGCAATCAATGGTCAGCGATTGCCTGACGAAGAACATAGAAAGAAGTCCGACATGATCAAAGACAAGGTCGTCATTATCACTGGTGCGTCGTCTGGTATTGGCGAGGCGACGGCACGGTTGCTGGCAAGCCGCGGCGCCAAGGTTGTCCTCGGCGCGCGCCGAGTCGACAAGCTCAAGACAATCGCCGACGCCATCGTCCAGAACGGCGGCGAAGCGGTCTATCAGGAACTCGACGTCACGAAGCAGGCCGACAACGACGCCATCGTGGCGCTCGCCAAGGAAAAGTTTGACCGGGTCGACGTCATCTTCCTCAATGCCGGCATCATGCCGAACTCGTCGCTGTCAGCCCTCAAGACAAATGAGTGGCACCAGATGGTCGAGGTCAACATCACTGGCGTCCTCAACGGTCTCGCAGCGGTGCTGCCGACATTTGTGGCGCAAAAATCTGGTCAGGTGATCGCCACGTCCTCGGTCGCCGGTCTCAAGGCTTATCCGGGCGGGGCGGTGTATGGCGGCACCAAGTGGTTCCTGCGCAACTTCCTAGAAGTCCTGCGCATGGAATCGGCGATGGAAGGCACCAATATCCGCACCACCAACATCTATCCGGCCGCCATCAGCACGGAGTTGCTCGGCACCGTCAGCGAAGCGAGCACTTCGGAGATGTTGCACAAGATGTACGAGCAGTACGGCATTTCGCCGGACCGCATCGCCAGCGTCGTCGAATATGCCGTGGATGCCCCCGAGGACACCACGATCAACGAGTTCACCGTGGGACCGGCCAACCAGCCCTGGTAACGCCAACCGCGCCGGCGCGCCTTTAGGTCGGATAACGATCAACGAACTGAGCCTTCCAGCGGGATTCAGCGCTGCTGTTCAAGCAGCGCCGGTCTCGGCGGGACACTCATGTCTGCAAAACAATAAAGGAAATTCACATGACCGACAAAACTCAAACCTCGACTGAATTCACTCCGACGCGTCGCTCTGTCCTACAGACGGGCGGCGCAATGTTTGCTGCTCTCGGAATGGTGCCGTTGGTGGCCGGGACCAACCCGGCACTCGCGCAGGACGCTGAGTGGGACAAGACGTTCCCGAAAAGCCAAACTGTTGAACATGAGAAGGTCACTTTCCTGAACCGCTACGGCATCACCCTCACCGGCGATCTGTATCTGCCGCAGGACCGGTCGGGTCAGCTACCGGCGATTGCCGTCGCCGGCCCATTCGGTGCCGTCAAGGAGCAGTCGTCCGGCCTCTATGCGCAGATCATGGCCGAACGCGGCTATGTCACGCTTGCCTTTGATCCGTCCTACACCGGCGAAAGCGGCGGCCAGCCCCGCAATGTCGCTTCTCCGGACATCAATACCGAAGATTTCAGTGCGGCAGTGGACTACCTTGGCCTGCATTCTTCCGTTGATCGCGAGCGCATCGGCATTATCGGCATCTGCGGTTTTGCAGGCATGGCCCTGAACGCAGTCGCCGCCGACAAGCGCGTCAAAGCGGTTGCGACCACCAGCATGTACGACATGACCCGAGTCATGTCTCGCGGTTACAATGACAGCACCACCCCGGAGCAACGGGCAGAGGCTCTGGAAAAGATGAGCCTCCAGCGGTGGGTTGATGCCGAAAATGGTACTCCAGCAATGGCTGGCGGGCTCCCCGACAGCCTCGAAGGCGTCGATGCGCCGTTCATGAGAAGGTATTTCGAGTACTATAAAACCCCGCGTGGCTTCCATAAGAACTCGGTGAATTCAACGACAGGATGGACCGCCACCACACCCTTGTCGTTCATGAACATGCCGATCCTGCAGTACATCAAGGAAATCTCGCCACGCCCAACGCTGATCATCGCTGGTGAGAACGCACATTCAAGGTACTTCAGCGAGGATGCCTACAAGGCCGCGGCGGAACCGAAGGAACTCCTGATCATTTCCGGAGCCGACCATGTCGATCTGTATGACCAGGTGAACGTGATCCCGTTCGACAAGCTCGAAAGCTTCTTTGGCGATAACCTCAAAGCCTGAGTGACGCGCGACGTCGGCATATCCTGCCGGCGTCGCCCCTTGGCCTGGCCGCTATGCTGCGAGCGGACCACCTCATCCGAGTAACCTTGATCCTCGCGCGAACGGTCGATTACCCGGTCGAACCCATCGCTGTCTATTTGGAGCACCTCATCGTGACATCGCAAAGCCCTTCTCAGGGATCCGCCGGCAAAGCCGTTTTTTTTATCGCGATTGGCATGTTCGGCCTTTATGCGATCGAATTCGGCGTCGTCGGCATTCTTTCCTCCATCATGGACAGATATCAGGTCAGTATCATTGAAGCTGGCTGGCTCGTCGGCTTTTTCGCGCTTGTTATCGCGATTTGCGGCCCCTTCATGGTGATCGGGCTGGCCCGTTACGATAGGCGCAAGGTGCTGGTGGCCGCGCTCGCCGTCTTTGCGATCTGTAGCGCACTGTCCGCCTTTGCCCCATCATTCCTCGCTCTGATAGCAATCCGTATTCCCGCCGCGCTCCTGCATGCCGTGTTCTTCTCCGTGGCGTTCACGTCCGTTCGGGCCATGTATCCGCCGGAGCGCGCAGCGCACGCTATTGCCCTGGTGTTTGTCGGCACAAGTGTCGGTCTCGTTCTGGGGGTGCCTATAACTGCTTGGATTGAAGCTCGGATCTCGTACGAGGGAGCGTTCTTTTTCATTGCGCTAGCAAACCTCGTGGCCGCGATCGGCGTGTGGTTCATGGTGCCCAGCAGTCCAGCCAAATCCAAGGCAGATAGTAAGTTACCCTTTGGGGTATTGCGACAGCGTCCACTGTTGCTCGCAATTGCTCAGGGGATTTGCGTTTTTGGCGCCATGTTCTCCGTGTATAGCTTTGCTGCCGAATACTTGCGGCTGGAAGGTAGCTTCGACGGAGAAGCAATCAGTGCTCTTCTTGTTGTTTTTGGTATAGGAGGCATCTTAGGCAATCTGTTTGCGGGTCGCATGCTTGGCAGAAACTTATTCAAGACCGTTCTTTTCTATCCGATCGTCCTCTCCCTATCATATCTGGTGCTCGTTGCGTTTGGCGGCGCGGATTTTGCAATCATGTTGGGTATCTGTTTCGTTTGGGGTGCAGCTCACACCGCCGGAATGGTTGTCAGCCAGGTCTGGACGACGTCGTCTGTGTCAGACTCGCCAGAATTCGTCACCAGTCTCTTCGTATCGGCGGGCAATTTGGGCGTGATGATTGGGTCCGCTGTCGGCGGCGTATTCATCACCTGGTTCGGGGTGAGTGGCGCTATTTGGAGCGGATGGATCTTCGCCGTGGCCGCCTCTGGCCTCGCCGTCCTGTCACGCACTGGCAGAGAGACTGACGCTCAGCGGAGCGGCCGCACTGCGTCTGCGCACTAAACGAAAGTCAAAAGAGGCCGCAATGAATGATGCGGCCGCAAGATTTCTGAAGCTCGAATTGCCATCATGCGACGTCCTGTTTAGGCTGAACCGATCCTCTCTGTTTCATCATTTGCCGCCATCTCCCCGGCGCAATACCTGTTCTCCGCGTGAACACCCGGCTCAGCGACAAGTCATTGTCGTAGCCGACGAGGTTGGCGATGCGCAGCAAGCTTTCGTCCGTTCCGGTTAGCAGCATCTTGACACGGTAGACGCGCCAGCCAGTGAGGTAATCCAGCGGCGCGTCACCGACCACCGATTTGAACATGGCCGCAAAGCTTGAACGCGAAAGACCGGCCTCCTGCGCCATAGCTTCGACGGTCCAGCGGCGGGCGAGATCAGAGTGTACAGCGTGGATCGTGCGCGCCAGCCGCCGGTCGCCTAGGCCTGCAAGCCAGCAGCTTGTCTTGCCCGTGTCGTTGCTGCACAGCGCACGAAGCGCCTGCACGAACAATGTGTTGACCAGGCGATTGACTACAAACCCTGAACCATGCTCACCGGCACTGGTCTCCATGCCGATGAGATCAAGGGTCGCCCTGATCAAAGCAGTATGTGTTTGGTTCAGAGGGAAATGAACCGGAGCCGGTATGGACCGAAACAGAGGCTCGGCAGCAACCGCATCGAAGGAAAAGCGAGCTGAGACGATCTCGGTTTGCGCACCGCTTCCGCCGTAAGCCGCCGCGCCGTCCGTTTCCGACGTCACCAGTGTTTCGCACGCGGTTACGCTCTGATCGGGCACGTCCGACAAGTCGAAAGTGACTCGGGGCTGTACAATCATGCAAGTGCCCGATGCCAGCCTAACCAGATTGCTGATCCCATCGCAGCCAGCAGTCACTCCCGGATATCATCACCAGTCTCGCATGCGGACCTGTGTGAAACCGGACGCCCCACGGCGCGCCCAAACAGAGACGGGCGTAAAGCGATGTTTCGACCTGCATCTGATGGATGATCTCATCGAACGGGTTCATGACAGCCCCGAATTGGACGATCGGATATAAATAGCGGACTGCACGGCATTATTCATCCGAACTACCAATGCTAGATTGACGTCACAGTCAAGGATGGAGTTGAAAGTTGAAAGTTTACCGTCATTCACAGTTGGGCAACATGGGGACCCTTAAGGTCCGTCAAGAAACTCTCCCCGAGGTGGGGGAAGGCCAGGTGCTGGTTCTTGTCCAGGCCAGATCTCTGAACTTCCGCGACATTATCGTTGCTCAGGGCCATTACCCCTTCGGCATTGTTGAAAATCATGTGCCCCTGTCGGACGGCGCAGGTGTCATCCAGGCTGTGGGCTCCGGCGTCCGGCGGTTTGCGGTCGGTGACCGGGTCATGAGCACTTTTTTCCCCAACTGGTTTGGTGGACGTATCCCCGACCATCGCGAACAGTATCAGAACGAGCACGACGGCTGGCTGAGGGAAAATCTGGTAATCAGCGCAGAAGCTTTAGCGGTCGTGCCCGACCACCTGACCTTCGAGGAAGCTTCGACACTGCCTTGTGCTGCGCTGACCGCGTGGTCGGCGGTATCGGGGGTCGCCCCTGGCGACACCGTCCTAACGCTGGGTACCGGCGGCGTGTCACTCTTTGCGGTCCAGTTCGCCAAGGCGCTCGGCGCCCGGGTGATCTCCACCACATCCTCGAATGACAAGTTCGATAAGCTCACAGCGCTCGGCGCGGATGGACTCATCAACTACCGCGAGACACCGGAGTGGCACAAAGCGGTGCGCGAACTGACGGGGGGCCTGGGGGCCGACCGTATCGTTGAAGTAGGCGGCCCCGCGACCATTGCTGAGTCCGTCCGCTCGATCCGCGAAGGCGGTCAGGTCTCAATCGTCGGCGCGTTGGGACTGAACGGCGAAGCGATCGATATCATGAAGCTGTTCTTCAGCCAGGCGACCTACAAGGTCATCAGCGTCGGCAGCCGCAGCGATCTGGAAGACATGAACCGTGCGGTATTGGCCCACAAGATCCGCCCAGTGATCGACAGCGTTTTTGCGTTCGACGATGCCCTTTCGGCCTACGACCGCTTAGCGAGCCGAGACGTCTTCGGCAAGGTCGTCATTCGCAACTGACCGGTACTCGAACTCAAGGAGATTTTAGCGATGACCGCTTACGCAATTTTCATCCGCGAGCGCAGCCGCAATCCGAGCGAAATGCAAAGCTACGCCGAGCTGGCGGCGCCTCTGCTTGGGACCTCTGGAGCAACGGTACTCGCCGCTTACGGCTCGCTCGACGTGCTTGAGGGCGCTGCTCCTGAGGGCGCAGTGATGCTCAGCTTTCCCACAACGGGGGACGCTCGTGCCTTCTATGATAGTCCTGAATACCAGGCCGCCGTTCGTCACCGCTTCCTGGGCGCGGACTATCGGTCCTTCATCATCCAGGGCGTCGACGCCTGAGGCCGGCCTGTCGCGCTGATCCGGCGGGACGGTTCCGCCCTGAGGCTTTCAGTTTAAACACAGACACAGAGAATGGAGTAATCATGAATATCGGAATCATAGGCGCAGGCGCCATCGGATCGACCTTGGCCGGCAAACTCGTCAAGGCCGGACATACGGTGAAGATCGCAAACTCGCGCGGCCCCGACACGCTCGGCGACGTCGCGGCGAAGACGGGCGCGACGGCGGTCGCGATCGCTGATGCGGTCAAGGACGTGCAGGTCGTCGTTATCGCGATCCCGCTGAAGAACGTCGCAACCCTGCCGGCCGACCTATTCGCCGGTGTTCCCGAGGACGTCATCGTCATCGATCCCAACAACTACGACGCCAACCGCGACGGCCAGATCGCCGCGATCGACGCGGGCCAGCCGCAAAGCCGCTGGGTCTCGGACCGGCTCGGCCGCGCGGTCGTGAAAGTGTTCAACAACACGCTGTTCCAGGTCATCGCGATCGCCGGAACGTCTGACGACACCACGGGCGGGATCGCGATCCCCGTTGCTGGCGACGATGCGCGCCAGAAAGCAGTCGTCATCGATCTGGTCAAGGAAATCGGGTTCCAGGGCGTCGACGCGGGCAGCATCGACGATTCGTGGCACCAGCAACCAGGTGCGCCAGTCTATCTGACGGACTACGACGCTAATGGCGTTCGCGCAGCACTTGCCCGCGCTGACAAGGCCCTTATCCCTGTGAATCGCGACAAGGGCTTCGTTCAGTTTGGGCAGCAGCTCAAGGCTGATACTACGCAGGCCGACTTTATCGCCATCGTCCGCAAAATCAGCCGCACAACATTCTGACAGGTGACCAGAGCATGCGGCGCTATACGTTCCGCATGCCACACCTTTAAAAGAGGGAGCGCATGGGTATGATCGGGTGGGTTTTCTTGTAAAGCCAACCTGAAAGCGGCGGACAAGTTGAAATGCTCACAGAGAGCCGCAGCATCACTCTGCCTGGTGACCGGGGAGTATCAGTCCAGGCATACTGGCGTTACCACTTCATCCTGGCCGGGTGAAAGTGAAATACGACTGGAGCGCCGTGCCGTTCCAGTCGAAAGACGGTGAATTACCTGGCGCACTTCCATTGAAAACGGGAGCGTCTGAAAAGCTTTATCGGAAGATTCGCGCCAGCCATTGTTCAGTCGTCAAAGGATTGATCCCGAGAAGCTTCTGCGCGCTGGTTTCGTCAGCTATCTCCTGCTTTTCCGTCCTGGCCGTTTCCTCGTAAAGGTGGACAATCGCCGGAGTTGCGGGGCCGGTGAGCGGCTCCAGGATATTGCCAAAGGCTTCCGGTGAAAGGGCCTCGAATTGCACGGATCGACCGAAAAAACGGGAAAATGATACGGCCAGATCAACCCCGGTAGGACCGGGCAACTGCCCTACACCGACCATACCTGTGACAGTCTTGTCGAGGAGGAGTCGCTCTGAAACTTCCGCTACATCGAAATGCGAACTCCACGATACGGCAAAATCAGCGCGGAAGGCGTACCTGAGATTGCCGTCGGTTTTCACAGGCTCGATCACCATGGGCAACAGGAGATTCTCAAGATAGAATTTGGGTGCCACAACCGCGAGGGAGACGCCGCTTTCCTCGATACCGCGGACCAGAATGCCGATTGCAGTTTTCGGGAGGCAGTTCGTGTCACCAGTATCCAGAATATTCCCGCTGGTCGAGACGACCACACGACCGGGTTTAGTATGACGGATCGCTTCCACGATGTTGCGCGCCTGCTGAACGCGGACCGGCTCAGGGCCCATCGGAAGATGCACAAAAATTCCCTCTGCACTGCTATAGGCGGTGACGAGGGACTTCAGACCCATGTCTGTCGCGACTGCGGGTTTGCCATTCAGTCTGGATGGGTCACGAACCGCGGCGATGGCGCTTCTCCCGCTCTCCAATAGGCGATTATAAAGCGGCTCGCCTTGCGCGCCGGTTGCCCCGTGAATGATGTAAGACATTTGGATGCTCCTGCTGAATATGCTAATTGGGCTTTGGTGCAGCAACTGCATCGGTTACGTCAAATGCACTAATGGGAGATTTTGATGCGGCAGAAAGAAATTCCCGACTGCGGTGTTGAAAGGTTCCTGTTGCTGCTTGATGGACCGTGGGCGACCCTGATCATACGTGAGCTGCTCCATGGACCGCAGCGATTTACCGAACTCAAGAAGGGCTTGAAGGGCATCAGCGCGCACACGCTTACTCATCGCCTGAAACGCTTCGAGGATAGTGGCCTAGTCACCCGGACCGCATATGCCGAGATACCACCGCGTGTGGTCTACGAACTGACACCTCTCGGAAGATCGCTTGAACAAATTTTGCTTAAGATGAATAGCTGGGGACTGGGGCTGCTGGAGGCAAACCTGGTAACCGCTGTGCCAGATGTTTTTGTCGAGGCCGAGAGTTCGGCTGTTGTTGTAGCTTGATGTTTTCTGGCCTCTACCGAGACCCTCCTCTAATCCTGATATCAGTAGTCGGCATGTTAACCCCAGGAAGCCGTCCGAAGGCATATCGAAGTCCGCTAGCTCTTTGTCATCCCCGGTTCGGTCCATTCATGGTGATGGACCAGGCCAACCTTGATCCGGGTACCTTGGTCTCGATGAACGAGCACAAAACGATGAAATCCTGAGCTAAATGTGAAAAGGCTCCGGTTATGAGGCCTTGATCGGGACGGGAGAAGCCGCATGAAGAACGCCCACGTCATTGATGAAGCACGGCTCGCCATGATGCTCAACGAACTTCGGCTACCGACCATCAAAACGCTGTGGCCGCAATTTGCCGAGCAGGCGGACCAGGAGGGATGGCCAGCCGCTCGCTTCCTGTCGGCTATTGCCGAGCACGAGCTGGCAGGCGTGCCAATCGCCGAATTGAAAGGCATCTCGCCGAGGCGAACCTGCCGTCCGGAAAGACCTTGGACAGCTTCGCCTTTGACGCTGTACCCATGATCTCGAAGGCGCAGGTTATGGCAATGACCGCCGGCGACAGTTGGCTCGCCAAAGGAGCTAACATCCTCATGTTCGGTCCCCCCGGCGGAGGAAAGAGCCATCTCGCCGCCGCTATCGGCTTTGCTCTGATCGAGAACGGATGGCGGGTCCTGTTCACCCGGACAACCGATCTTGTGCAGAAGCTCCAGGTCGCCCGCCGGGAACTGCAGCTCGAATCCGCCATCGACGAACTCAACAAGTACGACCTGCTCATCCTCGATGATCTCGCCTACGTCACCAAGGACCAGGCGGAAACGAGCGTGCTCTTCGAATTGATCTCGGCACGATACGAGCATCGATCGATCCTGATCACGGCAAACCAACCTTTGGAGAATGGAACCGGGTCTTTCCCGATCCCGCCATGACACTCGCAGCGGTCGACCGGCTCGTACATCATGCCACGATCTTCGAGATGAATGTCGAAAGTTACCGGCGCAGAGCGGCCTTTGAGGAGAAACGACAACGCGGGCGGCCGCCCTCGTTGGCGACAATCAGGACCTCAGTCTTGCCTGTCGCGGAGCGGCAATCAGAAAACGACAAAGATCTTGTCAGCGGCAATCAGCATGATAACTTCATCCCGACTGCGACCTAAGAATCTCATCCAGATTGTCGCAAGCGTCTCATCCTGATCGCCGCGCTATATTTGCAGGCGTTCCACAGATGTGAGTTGAGAAATTGTTACTCTCACAAACCGATGTAGATCAGACTTTGCGCCTTCGTCCGCTCCCGACTGACCGTTTTACGGGCACGGTAGAGCCATATTTGGTCCACCAAGCAGCCAGCGCTTCCATGGTTGGACCCAGCCCGCGCGCCTTATCAGTCATCTCATAATCAACTCGGGGCGGAACCTCCGCGAATATTGTTCGCGACACCAGTCCGTCTTCCTCCAGTTCACGAAGCTGAGCGGTCAGCATATGCTGCGTGATACCCGGGATAGCCTTGCGCAGCTCGCCGAAGCGGTAAATCCGCTGGTTGAGCAGCCACATGATTTCGAGCTTCCACTTGCCCGACAATAACGAGAATGCGCGGCGCATTTCCTCATGCATATTAACTACTTCATGGTCACTGGTATGTTTTTCCATACTAACCCCAAGTTATTCATCCTACTTGTCATCGGCGATGTTACACTACATCTTCCCGGTATGCAGTAGGCTGCGCCGATAAATCTTTATCTCCGGCCGATAAACATCAACACCACCAGTGTTGTCGCGACAGCGGCAGCAGTCGGAGAAGCTATGCTTACGATCTACATCTACTGGATCAGCACGGGTCTGTTGTCCCTGCTCTATCTGTTTTCGGCATTCACCTATGTCACGAAGCCGGTCTGGGTTCGCGGCGTCCTCACGGATCTCGGCTATCCCAGCTACCTGCTGCAGTTCATGATCATCGTGAAGGTCCTTGGCGCCGCAGTCATTTTGTCGCGCTTCAACGTTGCGCTGAGCGATCTCGCTTACGCCGGTATTTTCTACCATCTGATCCTGTCCGGCATGGCGCACCTCGGCGTGAAGAAACCCCAGGGCGCCCTCCCCGCCGTAATCGGAATGATCCTGCTCATCGCGTCCTTCACCACCCAGAATGCTGCGCGGGAAACCCCTTCGGCATACGCGCATCTCGCATCAACTCACTCATCAACAAACATCGAAAGGCTCTGAACATGAACCGTCTTACCGGAAAAGTCGCCGTGGTAACCGGCGGCAGCCGTGGCATCGGCCGCGCGACCGCCAAATTATTTGCAGAGGAAGGCGCAAAAGTTGCGGTCGTGTCGCGAACCCGTGCCAACATCGACGCGGTCGTAGCCGAGATCGAGGCTGCGGGCGGCACGGCAATTGGCGTCGTTTGTGACGTCAGCGACGGCGACCAGATCAAGGTTGCTATCGAACAGGTCGTCGTAGCCTTCGGAGGGATCGACATCCTCGTCAATAACGCATTCGACCCATCCGCGCCTAACTCGTCGATCCTTGATCTGTCAGTCGAACAGCTTCAACGCAATTTCGAGATGGGTCCGATTTCTTATCTGAGGCTGATGCAGGCAGCACATCCACATTTGAAGGCAAGTGGTGAGGGACGTATCATTAACTTCGGCTCGATGGCGGGCGTCATGGGCCTGGCGGGCTACGGTCCCTACAACATGGCGAAGGAAGCGGTTCGGGCGTTGACCCGGACGGCTGCGCGCGAATGGGCCGCCGACAAGATCACCGTCAACAACCTTCTGCCCCTCGCTCTGACATGGGGAGAAGACGCGGGCGTGCCCGAGCCGACTAATCCACTTGGCCGCTACGGCGACCCTGAACACGATGTTGCGCCGGTCGTCCTTTTCCTTGCCAGCAAGGACTCGCAATACATGACGGGATACAGCCTCACCCCGGATGGCGGCTCCCTTATAGACAGCGCACGCTGATCAATCAGCCGCCAACGGTGTTGCCGTTGGCGGCATTGCTCAAACTCCCAACAGAAAGAACATTTCATGATCGATCATCTCAGCTTCGGCGTAACCGACTTCGAAAGATCCGCAATTTTCTACGACCGAGCATTGGCGCCGCTGGGTGTCAGCCGCTTGTTTCACGTCACTTCGGGGCCGGTCGAGAAAGCTGCCTATGGCAATGCATATCCGAATCTGTGGATTGCCGCCGATCCTGCTGCTGTTGGCAAGCTCCACCTCGCTTTCACAGCATCAGACAAAGACGCAGTGGACGCATTTTACCGCGAAGCGTTGGCTTCCGGAGGAACGGACAATGGCGCACCAGGCTTCAGGCCCGAATACCACTCAGGCTATTATGGTGCCTACGTTATCGATCCCGACGGCCACAATATCGAGGCGGTGTTCCACGATAAGACGGCGCTTATCGGCGTTTCCTAAATTGTAGAGCGACCCAAGCAGGACCGGGAGGGAGACCAGTGGCTAGAACATGTCTGATGGATCACGCGAAGGCAGCATCAGAGATACTGTCAGCGGTTGGAAATGCGAAACGGCTGATTATTCTGTGCCATCTCCTCGATGGCGAGCTTGCGGTTGGTGTGCTCGCCAAGGCGGTCGGCCTTAGTCAATCCGCTCTATCGCAGCATCTGGCAAAGCTACGCTCAAGTGGTGTCGTGTCGAGACGTCGCGATGCCCAGACGGGCTATTATTCGTCTTCAAGTGTAGCGGTTCTGGCGATTTTCGAGGCGTTGAAGAGAATATTCGATGCAGACCATCTTTCGACTGTAAAAGCCTAGCACTCGGATCACGGTCGCGCGTTCCAAGCGTTCCTAGTGTCGGACATAGTTGCACCACCTATGTCAGTGATACCAAGTCGCGCGCCTGTGCCAAGCCGCCGACGGTACAGCCGTCGGCGGTGATGAATTACTTGGAACATGACTTGCGAGCGAGGCGCCGGGTTAATTCAGCCATCACAGCTGCCGCGGCCAGGAGGCCAGCACTCAAACTAAAGGTCAGCGGATATCCACTGGTGTCATAGATGAGTCCACCGATTGTGGCACCAATCGTGATCGCAAGCTGGACGACAGCGACCATCAGGCCGCCACCTGCTTCCGCCGCGTCTGGCGCTGTCTTGGCCAACCACGTCCACCACCCGACCGGCGCCGATGTTGCGAGCAGTCCCTAGGCAGCAAGCGCACATGCTAGACTGGGCTGCTGCATCTCCCGACGCTAAACTACATCGACTGTCGCCGGATAGATGAGCAGGTGATTGTTTAACGACGACTGAGCCAGACGCCTTGAACGGATACGAACCCAAGCCGCTGGAGCGATGTCTTTAAACTCTTGCTTACATTGATATTTCCCCTTGATCTTGAATATCTCTTGTTGCACCGTCCAACTTAGCCAAGGCTCTGTATTTGCGAGAATAACGCTGGACGATGACCTATGATTTTAGAACGCTCTCGCATCCAGATTTCGAGGATCTTGTCCGCGACTTGGTAGGGAAACACTTCGGCGTAACGTTCGAGGCGTTTTCTGCCGGCCCAGACCAGGGAATTGATGGTCGGCATTCGAAGGCCGACGTAACGACCGTAGCAAAAGAACCACCGCCACTCCTATCCAAAACGGCGAGTTATCGGGTTTCCAATAGACTGTCGAACCGCAAGTAGGACAAAAATACATGCGGACCCTGCGACCACTATCGCCGCTACGAGCGAATTCTGTCGCTTTTCCAGATATTTCGACACACTTAACGGAGTAAAGGCAATGGCGCTGAACGGCGCACCAGTTCTTCGCTGACAAGCCAAACAGTGACAAAGCGCAGTCAATTGTGGTGGCTCGCTAACCGTGAGTCTGAGGGCGCCGCAGGCGCATTGGGCGGTAGCCATGGAAACTCCTTCCGCTAGTGCGGTGAGATTATGTTGATGTTGGGAGAGTGAGGCGGCCGGCTTGAAGCGCAATTCGTTGCGAAGTGCTATGCCTCGAGGCTGAAACCAGATGCAATTTTCAGGTCTGCCGTAGCATCAAGGTAGGTCCCACGAACGTTGAAGTCCAGAGGGAAGGAAATAGGCGGTCGACTTTTCCGCGCTGCAAAATAGGATTTCCGCGACGCTCTTACGGCTGCCGCTGACGCGCCAGCCAGACCGTGTGCCCGCTACAGTCAGGGTCTTCCGCAGTATGGGTCACCACATCAAAGCCATTCCGGTCTAGCAGTAGGCGGTACTCGTTGGGGTCGAGGCTGGCATGATAAAGGGGTTCCCCTTCCAACGTGCCTAAAACTTCGCCAAAGGCGGGGCCGCTGGTGAACAGCAATGGGGCCTCCGGTTCGGCATGGTCGCGGAAGAGAGGGAACATCATACGCTGATCGTGCGGCGCAAGGTGAAAGAAACTGTCCCAAGCAATCAACCCGCCATATCTCCGATCCAGTTTCAGCGAGCGCATATCCGCCACTCTTCCCGTCTCGCCGGGCAGGTTCGCCCGGAACAGGGCGATCATCTCGGGCGAACCGTCCACGCCGCTAACCGGATGACCTCTGCCGGCGAGGTAACGGGCGATAGGCTCTCCTGATCCGCATCCAATGTCGAGCACCGCCGTCCCTCGGGATAGCATGTCGGCAAATCGCTCGATCCACGCGCGCTCCGGCATGACCGTGCCGCGCGCGGTTGTCCATGCACCAGCATGGCGACGATAAAGATCTATGATGCGGTCGGCGGCGTCGATCACGGTCTTATTGGTGACTTCCTGTTTCCGGCTGGTGCTACGACCCCAAGATACTGAGGGCTCGAATATACAAAATCTCTAACTGAATCCGACGGCGGCCGCGCCGAACAGCACCACTTTGAGGCTTCGTGGTAGCCCTGTAGGACAACCCGTTTAGAGACGCCTCTTAGATGAAGCTATGATATCAGGCTGCAGACTTGAAGAATGTTTCTTCAACCTGTTCACCGCCCATCGGCCTTCCGACCAGGTAGCCTTGCAGTTGGTCACAGCCGGACTCTGCCAAGGCGTTTGCCTGAGCTTGTGTCTCAACCCCTTCGGCGGTCACCGGAATGTCCAGAGCTCTGGCCAGCGAGAGCGTCGCATTAAGGATGCCCGCGCCCCTGTGATCGTCCAGCGCAATAACGAGCGATCGATCGATCTTCATACGGTCGAACCCAAACTCGCGCAGCGCGCCAATGCTGGCATAACCACACCCGAAGTCGTCGAGCGCAAACTTTACGCCAATCGCTTTCAAGCGGGCAAGCGTTCGCTTTGCCTGCTCAGGATTCGACATCAGGACACCTTCGGTAATCTCCAGCGTCAGGCGCTTTGGATCGAAGGCTCTCGTCTGCAGCACCTCTTCGACGAGGGCGGCAAAGTCGGGGTTGCGCAATTGCACCGGGGAGACATTCACCGACAGGCCGATACCGTTCCAGGAGGATGCCGTTTCAACAGAAATTTCAAGAATGTGTCGACCCAACTCATCGATAAGGCCGGCCTTTTCAGCGACGCCTATGAAGACTTCTGGACTGACCGGCCCCGTCTCCGGCGTCCATCGCGCAAGCGCCTCCACGCCACGCAGGGAACCCGTCTTCGCGTCGACCAATGGCTGAAACACAGGACGCACTTCCTTTCTCTCGATCGCCTGGCGAAGCTTTTCTTCCATCTCCGATCGTTCGTGGCGCCGCTCGTCCAGGATAGTCGAAAAATTCACAACCCGTCCTCGGCCACTCTCCTTCGCCTCGTAAAGGGCCATGTCAGCCCGTCGCAGAAGTTCGTAACCATCGGAAACGTCGGTACCGAGTGGTGCGGTGCCGATGCTCGCACCGACCTCGATCGTTCTGCCGCCAATCCTGAACGGTTCCTGTAAGGCGCTGATCAAGCTTGCTGCCGTGTCGCCAATGGTTTCAGCTTTGCAGAGGAAGGCAAACTCGTCGCCGCCGAGACGCGATACTGCTTGCGCGTGTGGAATGGTCTCTTTCAAGCGCTCACCGACCAGACCGATCAACCGGTCGCCGATGGCATGACCCCAGGCGTCGTTGACTTCCTTGAAGCCGTCGAGATCCACCAGCGCCAGTGCCACTCCGTGATCCGAAATTGCCGTCGCCTCTTCAACCAGTTCGAAGAGCCCGGCTCGGTTGAGGAGCCCCGTCAGACTATCGTGGTGAGCCTTGAGGCGCGCCGCGGCCGTGTCGCGCTGTAAACTGCGTATCGTTGCAACGGCAGTGGCGATGATCGCGAGGAAGAACGCAACGAGAAAAATTCCAGCAAGCGCCAGATAAGTCCGAACCCCTTCGTAGGTCACGCTACCCGGCATGCGGCTTGGCCATTGCAGATAGCCAACGGCACGACCGGTTTCGCCCACAAGCGCCATGCTAAGTTCACCCGGACGCGGGGCGGAGACCAGTTTCAGGCCATCAATGTCAAATGTCGTCTCCAGCTGGGCAATGACATCGTTCGTCAGAAGCTTTGCAAACAAAAGCGTGCTCACCGTGTCGCCCGGGGGGCTGTCGTTAAACGGTTGTATCGCGCCGGCTGCGACAAGATAGATACCTGTCTTGGTCGGGACGAAGGCCGTCACAGGCTTCTTTCCAGACTTGGCGGCTTTGTCCGCCAGCTGGCCAAGGGAATTCCCAAAGAAAGAAGCGGGTTCGAACGGTTCGCCCTTCTTATACGCGCTAAGAGCGCTTCGATCGGGCTTGAGGACGATGGCGACGTCGTAGAGCGGGTAATCCTCGGTTGTCTTACCCCAGTTTTCGAAGGCCCAGCTGGCTGCGTCCGGTGACCCTATATGTGCGTAGGCGTCATCCCAAATGGCGTTGTCGCGAACGGTCGAACCGAGTCGTGCCTGAAACGAGCGGATGGCAGCCGTGGCCGCCTGTGTTGCGCGGGCGTCGTCGATCACGTCAGCCTTATCTCGCATTTGCATCACCGCCGTGATGACAAGGGCCGCGATCAGAAAGATGACGCCGGTGAAAATAACGGTGAGAAGAGCGACGCGCTGCGTCCGGGAGGGAGCGCGCTTTTTTGAGAATAGTGCCATTTCGATCGACCTGCTGTGCATTACAGCCACACAATGCGTCAATTTCACCAATGACTAATTAAAGAAGGTTGGCAAAATCCTGCAACCGCGTGCGCCGGTGCTCAGCCGCTGAGCGCAACTGAAAATAGGCTTAACGGCGTATTATCCTGCATATGCAAGATTTTGCAGGAACTCAATCGGGGTCACGCCATGTCCTTCGTCCCGAACTTCAAGATCCGCACCAAGATCCTCTGCCTGCTCATTCCTACCTGCGCCGTCGGTATCGGGGGTGTGCTCTACGTCTCCAACAGCTATCGTAGCGCCGACCAGGAATATTCGGAATTCATCGGGGGTGACGGACACGCCGAGATCAATATGGCGATTGCCAGCCAGAGACTGGTGGCTGTCACCTACGACGCCTATCAAGTCTACCCACACCAGTCGGGTTCTCCCGAGTTGGCCCGAGCCGCCGAAGACTATAAGGCAAGCAAAGATCGCCTTTTACAGTTTATGGCCTCGGCGCGGCAGGCTTTGCCGGATCGAGCGGAAAAAATCTTGAGCTTCGAACAGGGTGCGAAAGCCGTCGTATCGATAACGGATGAGGCGCTTGCTGCCGGAAGCAGAGACGATGACGAAACGGCAAAAGCAGCGCTCATCAAGGCCGACGATCTGAATGCCAAGCTTCTGCCCGAGATCCGCGACTGGATCAACGGCATGAGCACCATGATCGACACCAAAAGCGATGCCCTAACGGACAAGACTAATGCGACGATCAGCAGCGCGTTGATGGGCGTCACTCACACTGTAGCTGCGGGTCCTTATAAGGATGAGATACTTCGCTCCGGACAAGCTGCCGGCGAGCAGCTTGTGACGCTGCTGAAGGGTGCCACACCCAATCCATGATCATGGACAACGCACAACCAGACCGCAGCCACTGGAAGCTGATAATACTCGGTATTGCTGGGTTGTCGGTTTTGGCTATCGCATCTATTGCCACTGGCAAGTATTGGGTTCCACCAGCGAACATTCTGCGGGTCCTGCTGGCGGGCCTGACGGGTGGCCAGGCGGACGTCGATCCCATACAACAGACAGTGATCTGGAATGTACGCCTGCCCCGTGTTGCAGCTGGCCTGTTGATCGGGTCAGCACTCGCAGCCGCCGGTGCCACCTACCAGGGACTGTTTCGCAATCCGCTCGTATCACCGGATGTCCTGGGGGTTTCCGCCGGTGCCAGCCTCGGCTGTGTTTAAGCATGGAATGTTGACCCCTTTGGTGGGGTGATACTTATTCAATTTTGACCCCCTCTGGATTTCATCCGACCATCCGGCTTTTGGCAGCGGATGGAGTAGGGAGTTGAAGAGAATGGATACGATTGCCCGTGTCCGACGAGCCTTCCATGTTCAGGGCTGGTCGGTAAAGAAGATCACCAGAGAACTGAATGTTTCTCGCAATACTGTGCGCAAAATTCTGCGGTCCGATGCGACTGAGTTTGCCTACAAGCGTGGGCATCAACCCTTGCCCCTGATGGGAGCTTAACGAAGGCAAAGTATCGCGCGAACGGTTGACGCTGATCCGGATTTACGAGGAGGTCCGGTCACTCGGTTATGATGGCAGTTACGACACCGTTCGCCGATATGCCAAGGCTTGGGCCAAGAGCCGTGGTGCGGTAACGACCGAAGCTTATGTCCCGCTATACTATGCGCCCGGCGAGGCCTACCAGTTTGACTTGAGCTACGAGATCATTCTGATTAACGGGGTGACGACGACCGTGAAGGTGGCACATGTCCGGCTTTGCCACTATCGCGAGCAGCGCATCGTGTTAAATACGTTGCGCTTTCTCAGCAACCGCCTCCAGATCTCCCTCGTCTGTTTCGGCGTGAACGACGCCCGTGAGGCCATTGGTGGCGATGTCCAGTTGGCGCGTCGCTTCGACCAGTTCACGCTGAGCCGGTGGGCCGCAAATGAGCAGTTCGAAATGTTGGTCGCCTTGATACTGCGCAATACTCCATTGCAGCACCCATCAGTGCTAACCGCGAAATCACTGCGGCGAATACTGCAAGTCACAGAGGACATTACCGCCAATATCTTCCACATAATCAACTCTCTGGCTATCGAGGCAATTCAAAGCGGAAGAGAGCGAATTACCGATGAAGCTATTGAGAAATGGGAGCCGGAATTCGACGCCGACGCAGCGTTCGCATGAAAACGAACTTATGCGAACGGCGATTGCCGGTAAGGCTGGTGCCGTGCGCCGATGAGCTTTTATCGTCGTAGATTGCCCGGCATGCCGCATTCTACGCGATCTCTCCCTCGGGCATGCTTCAGCATTGCCTCCCCGAATTGCCATCATTGCGCGCCGCCGATTTGAATCTCACCGAAGATCAGCTCGACTGTATTTCCCACAAATTCTCGATCGAGCGCTCTACGGTCCGCCGCATGACGTTCTCGAACATCCCGCAATCATCCCGGCGAATGATCGCAAGCGAGCCACGACAATTATGCTCTACTTGCCCCCGAACGGCCGACGGATTGCCAGTCATTCTCCGGAGCCAGTTCTTAGGTTGGCGGATCACCTGCCCGCTTTGCGGAGGTCTACTGCAGACAGTTGGCGGGAGTGACGGCTCCCTTCCCTTCCGCGGCTATCACCATGCAGCGCTGATAGGAGAAGAAATGCTCGACAACGAGGCTGAGCATGGTATCCAAAACTGGGTATCGTCGAGTGAGATTGCCCGTCTCCTGCTAATGCGGCGCGTCCCAAAGTTGCTGCCAGGTTACGAACCGTCGGGCTATAGGGTCCTCGGTGTCATCATTCCTGATCTCGACGAAGTTATGCAGACGGAAATCAGCAAACTTCCGAGCCCAGCAAGCCCGATCTTGCCCATGTGTTTGCGCCCTGCCCTCTTGGCAGGTGTCGCCATTGTCCAGCATGCCGGGCCCGAAATGCTTCGCATGCTGAGTGGCCACATGATGGGTGAGAACAAAGCCCGCTTCGACAGCGCCATAGAAGACATCCTAGACTGTTCACATCAGTCGCTTGGATCGTCACAGTTGCACTTAATTTGAGATTCTAGGCCGGTAGAACCTCAAATTAAGTGCCAAATGGGAAAACAACCGCCGCAATCTCACGGTTAGCTGCCAAACGACACATTCATTATCGACTACTGGCGACATTTTTGAGCCGCTGCTGTTGAGTGTCAGCAAGATCTAACCCGTTTTTCTATTTCGCGTTAGCCTGCCAGATCCGCTACATTGAATTGCCCGCAAAAAAATCATTCAGCGTGGGTGGAACATGGTGAAACCGAAAATGGCTTAAAGTCACGCGAGCACGCATTGAACTAACGCGCCTGGCAGAGTTGCGACAGTTGCGATCGCGTCCAGTGCCTCGCCAGTTCGCTGGCATCAACCATACCAGGCAAAAGACTTCCCAATTCGCCACCGATCTGAATCTGAGCATCCGTAATTGCACATGCTCTTTCGTTGACTGAAACGATCACGGCAATCTCCGACTGCATCGGAGGCATCTCGAAAAGCGCATCAGGCGGGCTTTCGCAGGTAACGACAGCGGAAGCTCTCAGGGTCGAGTTTTGATCCGCGTTACGGCACAGTTCTGCGGACTGGACGCGAAAACTGCGCGTATGGTTGGGTCCGGCTGGAAGTTGTTCACAGACCTGCGATGACGACAATGCCCTCATGATCGGAGGCCATCCAGGCGTGCCGACCAGAGAAAAGCAATTTGCTAAAACAGGCCCGGCTGAAGCTAGGATCGATGCGACAGCAACAAAAAGCGCTGCAATAGAGTGTCTCATGACGCCAAGCGCTCCCCACACGTCGTTTTGACATTCATAAGCTCGGATTGCGGCTTTTTCGCTTTGGATGCGGCAAGATTTGTCTCATGCGATATTGTCCGTGATCGAAGGGACACGAAGAGCTGTCGATCAAAAAATTTGGTGCGTGCCTTTCAAACCCGGCGCAGAAGTTTTGGCTGACACGCTCATATAGATCACCAGGCCCGCGATTGCCGCCAGAAACAACAGACTGGTGATAATCGTGCCAAAGCCCAGACCACCATATTCCATCGGCTGCGATAACAAGTCGCCGAAGGACGCGCCGAGCGGCCGGGTGAGAATATAGGCGAGCCAGAAGGCGAGGATGGCGTTCATTTTCAAGATGTAGAAACAAAGCGCGATGGCACCGATGATTGCTCCAAAAATGATCCCGGTCGTGAGGTAACCCAGCGCGAACACCTCTGCGACAAGATCGCCGACGGCGGTTCCAAGCGCGAAGGTGAAGAGAATGGCGAGCCAGTAGAACGCTTCACGACGCGTCGTATAAATCGAATGTATGGAGAGCGTCTTTTCCGAAGCGTACCAAACCGCAAACGTCATGGCCAAAAGGGCGGTGAAAGCGATCGCCGTCGTTTCCAGCGCAACGCCGAAGTTGTCGACGAGGTTGTCCGTGACCAATGTGCCGACGATGCTGATCAGAACAACGGCAGTCCAGTAGACGTGCGGCACGTACCGCTTCTGGGCAAATTGCCAAAAGAGAGCGCCAATCAGGATGGCGCTCATGATCAGCGACGTCGCGGTCAAACCCATCCCCAGATTGACGGCCAGATAATCCGCCGCTGTCTCGCCCATGGTCACTGCCATGAGCTTGATCAGCCAGAATTCGACGGTTACTTCCGGAACGCGGTTGGCTTGCACCCGCGCCATGACAAGTTGGCTCATGGTATTTCTCCTGTCTGCGTGGGTTGATTATTTGCCCATAATTTTCATGGCATCCGTCAGGAACTGATCCGAGCGGACATCATCATCCGCGTTGCAACGCTCGACAGCCTTGGTTTCCAGTTCATTGACCTTGGCCATATCTGCGTCGCTCAATTTCGCAGTGGTTTTTGCCGCACGCATGTCTTTCAGCATTTCCTCGCACGGAACGTTAGCGGCATTTGCGTAAGTGGAGACGACACCGGCACCGATAATTGCGGTGAGGATAGTTGCTGCGATAAGCTTGTTCATGACGTCTTCCTTTGAGATGCAGCCCTGAGGCTGCCGATGACCATGAGCTTCCGCTCCGGTGATCCCTTTTAGAAAGCTGCGCATACGACCGCCTT
Source organism: Agrobacterium sp. rho-13.3 (assembly GCF_033957765.2). Classification (NCBI taxonomy): domain Bacteria; kingdom Pseudomonadati; phylum Pseudomonadota; class Alphaproteobacteria; order Hyphomicrobiales; family Rhizobiaceae; genus Agrobacterium; species Agrobacterium sp. rho-13.3. Next base: position 63,448 of record NZ_CP192776.1, on the reverse strand, counting down.
GCCGTAAGGATACAGTTTCGTAAGGTTGCGCATTTCCTCAGCTTACAAATCGGTATGGTGTCGGCGAGGTCACGGTAAAATGGCGGGCGCAGGTTGTGGGCAAGCGTGATCGCCGATCCGCTTTCACCGGAAAAGACATATGAAGACTGCACTTGCCATACCTTTCATTGCGTTGCAGTTGCTCGCCGCCGCAGCGACGGGACCAGCACTTCTGGTCATGTGCACTGCTCCAGCCATGGCCGAGACCCCAGGGCTTGGAGATTTGACAATGTTCGAGACGATCGCATCAGACACCCTGGCGCTGGTAGACAAGGGTGACCTCTCGGCTGCGAAAAAACGCATCACCGATTTCGAGACCGCCTGGGACAAGGCACAGTCCCGCCTCTACCATCTCGATAAGGCCGAATGGGGCGTTATCGATGATGCTGCCGATAAAGCCATTTCGTCACTGCGGGCGTCTAAGCCAAACGCCGATGCAGCCAAAACAAATGTTTCGGGATTGATTGCCGCCCTTAAACATCCCTCAAGGCCATGACCAGAAAGCAGCCGAGGCCTATTGTTTCGGTGGTATTCACTTGTGCGAGCAAGGAACTGCTTTACAAAACCGTAACGTTTAAGGCAGCTTTACGCCAATTGACCACACTAGACGTGTGGCCGTCATATCTTAACCCAACTGGCCCACCGGAGCATTCGCATGCGCATCCTCGTCGTCGAGGACGATCGAAAAACGTCGGAATATATCGTCAAGGGGTTTGCGGAAGCCGGCCATGTCTGCGACGTGATAGCCGATGGCCGCGATGCGCTGTTTCAGGCAATGCGTGAACCCTACGATGTGATGATTGTCGACAGAATGTTGCCCGGTCTTGATGGCCTGTCGCTGATGAAGGCTGTCCGCGCTGCCCGCGTCAAAATTCCGGCGATCTTCCTGACCTCCATTGGGGGAGTAGACGACCGGGTTGAAGGACTGGAGGCCGGAGGTGATGATTACCTTGTCAAGCCCTTCGCATTCTCCGAACTTCTGGCAAGGGTCAACGCGTTAGGGCGTCGCCCCCCGGCTCAGGAGCAGGCCACAATCTTGCGGGTCGCTGATCTGGAACTGGATCTGGTAAAACGACAGGCGCGTCGCGGCGGCACATTGATCGAGCTTCAACCGCGCGAGTTTACGTTGCTGGAAGTTCTGATGCGCGGTGAAGGCCGCGTTTTGACCCGCACAATGTTGCTGGAGCGCGTTTGGGATTTCCATTTCGATCCAAAAACCAGCGTGGTGGAAACCCATATCAGCCGTCTGCGCGCCAAAATCGACAAACCCTTCGATCTACCTTTGGTCCACACAGTCCGTAACACTGGCTATAGCATTCATGCAGCGCGCTAGGCTCCACCGGAGCACACCCTTTCGACTGGCGGTCACTTTCGGGCTCCTTTTCATTGCGGCCTTTGTCGTTGCCAGCTTCATTTCCTACCAGCTCTTGAAACGCGAGCTTGGGCAAGCGCTTGATACCGCTGTGAACGAAATCTACTCCGTCACCGCTTCCACCTACGGCCCAGATGACGTCGAGGATCTGGTCTCTACCATCAATGCCTATGCTGCACTAAAAACCTCCGAAGACAGGATTTTTTCTCTGAAGGACAGTGCCGGGAACAGAATTGCCGGGAATGTAAACAGCCCTCCTCTTCCCGACGGATTGGCCAGCCTGCACGCCAGCGATATCAATCTTGCAAGTAACACGATGTACCGTGTTCACGCGGGGTCGGTCGGTGGCTACAGACTTGTCGTCGGGCAAAGCTTTGCAGAGACCGACGACCTTGAAGATATCGCCCTCATCAGTTTCGGATGGGCGCTGGTGATCATTGTTTTCATCGCCATTGCTGGAGGAGCATTTCTGGCATCGCGCGCGCAAAAACGCCTTGATGGTATTGTCAGCACGATGGTGGATATATCCAACGGACAGATGCATGCGCGTATTCCGTTGCGTGGTAGCAAGGACGACATCGACACGGTATCCAACCAGATAAACGACGCACTCGATCGTCTGGCAGGGCTAGTGGAGGGCATGCGACAGGTCAGCGCAGACATTGCGCACGAGCTGAAAACGCCACTCAACCGCCTCAAAATGACCATCGAAGAGGCAGCGAACCGCAGTGAAAAAGGGCTTGCCGTCGATGATCAGTTGGCCGAGGCTCTCGCCGAAAGCGACCAGATCAACGGAACGTTCGAAGCATTGCTGCGCATTTCTCAGATTGAAGCTGGAGCACGCAAAACCCGTTTTGCTCCGGTTGATCTGGCGGGTGTTATGATCTCTGTCGCTGAAATATACGCAGAAGTCGCGGAAGACAGCGGACACCACCTGAAACTTGCGGCGATGACACCTCAACCGGCGATAATTTCAGGTGACCGTGAACTTCTAACGCAGCTTTTCGTCAACTTGGTCGAAAATGCGATCAATCACTGCCCAGCCGGAACCTGTATCGGCCTTTCGCTCTCATGGAGCAATGGGCTGTTCGTCAGCGCAGTCAGCGATAATGGACCCGGTATACCCCATGATGAGCGCGAGAAGGTCTTTCGCCGATTGTACCGTCTGGACAAGAGCCGAACGACGCCTGGTAGTGGATTGGGACTAAGCCTCGTCAGAGCTGTTTCTGAACTGCACTCAGGCCATCTGGAGGTGATTGATAATGGCCCCGGACTGACGATCTCCCTTACATTTCCAGAACTTCCCCATAAGCACGTCTGATCAGACATCAAACGTTCAGGTCGGTGTCAGAAGCGTCCGCGATTATCCCCAAGAAAAGGGATATCAATGAGATGCAGAAGATGATCAACCGTTTCGCACTGGCATTCACCACTGCTGTAATCGCTGCGGGTGTGTATCTGGGCGGCATCCAACTTACAGGCAACTTCCATGAGGTTATGCCCGGTCAGCTTTATCGTTCCAATCAGCCGAGCGCCAGCCAGATTGCGCGGTACAGCGGTGAATACGGTATCAAGACCATCATCAATCTGCGTGGTGTGGGTGAAACCGATGAATGGTACCAAGAGGAAAAAACGGCCGCTGACCACCTCGGTCTTGTCCATATCGACTTCCCCATGTCGGCATCAAAACAACTGACAATGGCGGAGAGCAATAAACTGATCGAGATCATGCGCGACGCTCCGAAACCCATTCTCATCCACTGCAGGTCAGGTTCAGACCGCACGGGGCTTGCTTCCGTCATCTATCTCAACCGGATTGCCGGAGTGGATGAAGACGTTGCGGAAAATCAGCTTTCGATACGTTTCGGTCACATCGGCATCCCCTACCTCTCCCGAACATATGCGATGGATGAGACCTGGGAGAAGCTAGAAACGGCGTTTGGAATTTAGGGTCCATTCCCGACCGGCGAAACAGAAAGAGGCCGACCTTTAATTGGCCGACCTCTTCTTCGCAATCTAGGCCATTCAGGACTAATCGTTACCCTCGCCGTCGCCTTGGGCATCGTCAGCGATTGGTTTCACAACACCGGAACGGCCATCGACGGACACCGTCTTTGAACCGTCTGCAGTCATCACTTCGACCTCGAAAGCTGCGGTGTCATGCTCTCCCTCAAGCCATGCATTGACCGCTTTGCCGCCGCCATCTCTCTCTGCTGCTTGAATGGCATCCCCAAGCGTCAGTTTCGCAGATTTGATCCTGCTGAATTCGGCGGCGTCGTCTTGTCCATCTTTCTGTTTCTTCATTTCGACAGACGCCGAAGGTTGCGCCAACGCAGCCCCGGCTGCGCCGGTCGCCAGTAAAACCGCCATGGCGGCAGACATGGATTTGTACTTGTTCATGTTCTCACTCCATTTGCGCGGCCCGGCCTTGGGACGCACACGGAGTATCGGCGGTCAACGTCTCAAGCACCTTGGCTAATCCATACGAATTTGTATGCCGTCAAGCGTCACTCGATCCGGATCGTGGCCAGAGAAACCTGCGCGCAAGTATCCAGCAGAGCATTGCCCAACTAGCCCCTGCGCACCAACCGCCAAGAACATCCGTCGGATAATGAACGCCAAGATAGATGCGGCTGAAGCCAATGATGATACTCAGGAAAATAGCGACTGCGATGAAATAGATTCGTGACGCTTTTGTGGTCTGAACGCGCGACAGCAACGCCCCTAACGTCAGGTACGTGACAGTGGAGAGCATGGCGTGACCACTCGGGAAGCTTAGGTCATTGACGGATATCAGATGGGGGACAATCTCTGGTCGGGGCCGGGCAATCCCGATCTTGAGGCTCGTACTGATGGCCCAACCGCCCAAAACAGACAGAGCGACGAATACGCCCGTCGATCTCTGACGCATGATGAGAAGATAGACGACCGTCAGCACCGTGATGAGGCAAAGTACCGTCGTGCCGCCCAGGCTCGTGATGTCATCGACAACATGCGTCAACCAACCTGGACCGATCGGTACGGAAAGATCGTCAGGACGTCGCAAAGACAAAAGGATGGATTCGTCAAAGGCGCGCGTCTCACCTTCCAGCATTTCACTGGTCAGTCCAAGAAACAGAAGTGTCCCGCCAAATACCGTTAAAAACATTGCGATGACAATAGGATGAACGTCCTTGAGAAGGGTTAGTACTCTAGCTTTTCCCGTCGGCACCTGCTGATCGGGCTTGTGGGCACCTGACGAAACATCCTGCATCACGGCTCTCCTGTATTCGGTTTCCATAAGCCATGAGGCACTCGTAGTTGATGACAGATACGACCAGCCATCGGTCCGGACCGTCTAAGGGCAGTCATCAGATCAGATATTTTAAGAGAAGGCTGTACCCGAGGAGCAGACCATTGAGCGCAAGCAGACAGAAGACGGCGAACGATCCCAGGTCTTTTGCATGGCGCGCAGTTGTCGAAAACTCCGGCGATATTCGATCAACGATCTCCTCGATTGCTGTGTTCAGCGCTTCCACGGCAATCGTCAGCAAGAAAAGCCCGGTGGCAATTCCGAATATCTCAAGCGGTGCTTCCAGAATAAAATAGATTACGAGAAGGACGACGAACGCCAGGACTTCATGGCGAAACGCGGCCTCCTCCCAGGCGCGTTTCGCACCACCAGCAGAATAGCGAGCGGCAGCGAAGAAATGCTCGAACCCGGTCAGCTTTCGAAATTCGGGCGCTATGCTCATGATGTCCTCACAGTCTTGCATGAGCCAAAGACATCAAGGTTGGTGTCGTAGACGGACGTCGCGATGTTCATCATTCCGAGGATGCTGTGAAAGAAATTGTCGTGAGAATACGCTCGTAAACCCGCCTCTTTGACCAGGCAGCTCTTGTCCAAACCCATCGATCTGGAAAAGTCTTCGTCGAACCATACGAGGAATGGAACGTGGGTCTGCTCCGCAGGCGCAAGAACATAGGGTGCTCCATGCAGGTAGATACCGTTTTCTCCCAAGGATTCGCCATGATCCGATGCATAGATCAAGCCGGTTGCAAGCTTCCCTGATCGGCCCTTTAATTTGTCGATCAGCGTTGCGAGAAAATGGTCGGTATAAAGCACTGTATTGTCGTAGGCGTTCACGATTTCGCTGTCCTTGCATTTGCCAAGTTCCGATGTCTGGCAATCCGGAACGAACTTTCTGAATTCCTCGGTGTAACGCATGTGATAGGTCGGTCCGTGGCTACCCATCTGGTGGATAACCACAACGCTGTCCTTGGTGATCGTGTCGAGCCAGGTATCGACCTTGTCGAGGAAAATCGCGTCCAGACACTCGCCTTCCCTGCAGAATTTCGGATCATTGGTTTCGACCAGATCTTCGAACGGCACACGGGTGGCCACGCCTTTGCTCCCGGTATTATTGTCCCACCAGGCAACGTCGACGCCTGCATGTGACAGCACGTCGAGGACGTTCTCGTTTGCTAAGCCTTTCTTGTGCGAATAATCCTCACGGGTAAATTGTGAGAACATGCATGGGATGGAGGTCGCAGTCGCTGTTCCGCAGCTCGTCGTGTTCGGGAAATAGACGATGTCCCGTTTTCTAAGTTCCGGATTGGTGTCCCGATCGTAACCGTTCAGCGAGAAGTTGGCAGCGCGTGCCGTTTCCCCGGCAATGATGATGGTCACACGGGGTTTTTTGACACCAGCCAGGGCCGGGGTGATTTTTGCGTCAAGGCCCAGCGGTGCGACGACGAGCTGAGCTTCTGCCCCCGCTTGTGTGAAAAAGTGCACAGCACCTGCAATCGGATTGACCGGATTAAGGCTTTTGACGAGGTCCTTATGTTGCCGGATTGCTGTCGTGTAGGTCTTGGAGTTGGCGAATGCAGCAAGTCCGAACACGATAAAATAGCTTGTGATTGCCACTGTGTTCCACAACAGCTTTTGCGGAAATGAACGATGTTTTACACGCACCCGGCATATGAAAAGAATGGGAAACAGCGCAAAAATGACCATGTGCCAGATGAACCCTTCGGTGATGAGGTTTCCGGCTTCGGCAGGTGTAGTCTGGAAGGCGTTGCGCACCATGTCGCTATCGATGATGACACCGAAGCTGTCCATGAACCATGATGCGGCAGCAGCTACGACAATCAGAAAGGCGAGGAACGGTTTGAAAATGTATTTCACCGAGACAAAGCTGATCAATGCGATGAAGATGGCACTGATGCCAACATAAAGTCCGGCGATGGCGAATGGCGACTCGGAGAGATACGCATGAACTTTTGCCCAAAATGTAAAATTGGCGAATATAATCAAGTAAAGGCCGACGATCGCACTGAGGGTCAGGCTACCAACTTCAAGGCGACGACGCCTGGATTTTTCAATTTCAACTGCAATCTTCGTCAATATAAGGGCCACCCGATCAACAACAATCATCCAATGCGGCCGACCCGGCCGATATCTGATGGGTGATGTGGATCGAAGCTGACATAAACCTGAACGGGTAAAAAATTAAAGTTTAGCTGTCGTCGTTGATAATCAGTAGAGTATACGCCTATTCCAGCATCACTTTCGTTGTCTGACCCGGAGAACATATGCCTTCCACTCTCTCGGCGAAGAACCTGCAGTATCTTAATGCAGGTCCGTTTGACCTGGATCTGCAAACGGGTACGTGTCTTGCCATTACCGGTCCGTCTGGCATCGGGAAATCCGTACTGCTCCGGATGCTTGCAGACCTGATCCCGCATTCCGGATCAGTCAGTCTCGATGGCGTGAATTGCAGCGACATGCCAGGTCCAGCGTGGCGTCGCGCAGTCCGCTATCATGCCTCCGAGCCTGGATGGTGGGAGCGCACGGTTGACTCACATTTCTCGACAGACGCCAGCAGAGAAACCGCAAAGGCACTCGGGCTTCGAGGAGGAGTTTTCGACGAACCAGTGGACAACCTTTCGACGGGAGAGAGGCAACGCCTTGCCTTTCTGAGATCGATCGAGGATACCCCTCGCTTTCTCTTGCTTGACGAGCCAACCTCTGCACTAGACCAAACGTCAACCCTTCAGGTTGAGGGCATCATAAAAACGCTGCTTCAAAGAGATGTCGGCGTGATCATAGTATCTCACGATCTCGAGCAGGTCGCCAGGGTAAGTCATTCCGTCTTCAAGATAGGCAAGCGTCAATGACCGGCATGACGTTCGGAATGGTAGAGCTTGCAATTGCGGGCATACTTGTTTTGTCGTGTGCGGCAATGTCACTGGCGATGTCCCTTGGGCTTCACCGCCAGATTTTGGTTTCCGCGACCAGAATGGTTCTACAGCTCTGGTTGATCGGTCTGGTTTTGCGGACGCTTTTTCAAAGTTCAAACCCCGTCTTTACTGCGGCACTTCTTGCCGCAATGGTGGGCGCCGCAACCTATGAAGTTGGTGCCCGTCAGAAGCGACGGGTTCAGGGAATTTGGCATGTCCTGATCAGCGGTGCCGCTGTGAGTATATCGACCATTTTTATCGCAGCTTTTGCCTTGGCAACGCTGGCGACCACCGAGGACTGGACCTCGCAGCGCGTTATCATTCCGATCACTGGCATCATTTTGGGTACATCCATGAATTCGGCAAGCATCGCCCTCAACACCCTGCTGAGCACTATTTCTAATGAGCGGGCGGCGATCGAAGCACAATTGGCACTCGGCTACAGCAAGAGAAAAGCCGTCACGCCTATTATGCGCCGCGCAATCCACGCTGGCGCGATACCCATCATCAATCAAATGGCGGGTGCCGGGATCATCACGCTGCCCGGCATCATGAGTGGTCAGATCCTGGCTGGCCAAGATCCCATGTCGGCCGCTCGGTCTCAGATATTCTTGATGTTCCTTCTGTGCGGAGCATCTGTTGCGAGCATCTTCATCGCGGCGGTTTTGGGGCTCAACCGCCTAACGGATGAAAGACATCGTCTGCGGCTTGACCGCCTAGATCCGCGTAACGGCTGATTTCTGATGTATCGCCTTGATAGGAATCGAGCCGCGGCTCAATCCAGACCCACCCTAAATACGCCCCAGCTCGATCCCGAGATAAAGCCAAGGCTCATACTTCTGGGACTCGGCCCCGCGGTGATCCGGGCCTGAGAAGAACTCAATTCAGACCGCTTCTAACGCACTGAACCGCTACAGAGGAATATGACGCTAAAGCCAACTACCTAGTCGGATATAGAAGAAAACGTTTATTTAGAGTTGTTTTAAATGCCACCGGGAACTGTCATTTCAACCCAAAATAAGCTTAACAACACTTTAATGTTTTGAGCGAATATTATCTCACATAATCTTGGGGTAGAGGCGCGAACGGCAGAAGCCGCTCTAAAACGCGGACGATGATGTTCACCCCTTTTTGTACGTCTCCGACCTCTGTCCTTGGAAGTGTCATCATGTCACTCATGCAAAACCTCCGGATCAGGACGAAAGTCCTGTCTCTGGTCCTTCCCACATGCCTGATCGGCATCGGAGGGGCTCTCTATGTCTCCAGCAACTTTAAATCCGCCGACACCGAGTACACCGACTTCATCTCCAGTGACGGCAACGCGGAGATCGATATGGCGATCGCCAGCCAGCGCCTGGTTGCAATCGTCTATGATGCGTATCAAGTCTTTCTTTACGACACTGGTACCGCAGGAATGAAGAGAGCGACGGATGACTACGCTGCAAGCAAGACCAGACTTCACGAACTGATCGATAATGCCGAAAAACTGTTGCCAGAAGAAAGCCAGACGCTTGGCGCTCTGCAGTCTCAGGCTGAATCCATTATCGAGATTACCGACAAGGCGGTAGCGGCAGGATCGGCCAATCGCGATGAAGAGGCTAAAGCGCTACTTGTTCAGGCTGACGAGAAGGCTGCCAAGACGATCGGTGAGATGAGAGCGTGGATCAATGGCACCAGCGATGGCATCAAGACCAGGTCAGCAGAACTCTCCGAAAAGACCAGCGACACTATCCTTTACACCCTTCTCACCCTCGCCGGGGTGTTTTCGCTTACGCTTTTCTTGGCCGTGTTTGTTACGAAACGCGAAATCACGTCTCCGATCGAGCGCTTGCGTTCACGGATGATGTCACTCGCTTCTGGAAAGGTCGATGAGGTCATTCCAGGTGCAGATCGACGTGACGAGCTCGGCAGTATGGCGTCGGCAGTCGCGGTCTTCCGTGACAATGCAATCGAAAAAGACCGTCTTGAAAAACAGACCGATGCTGACCGTGCCTTGTCTGAAAGCGAGAGACTGGAACGGGAAAGACAGAAGGCGGAAGATGCAGCGAATACAAAGTTCGCGGTCGACGCGCTTCGCGGGGGACTGGAAGCTCTGGCAAATGGGAACGTATCTCACCGGCTTCGCACCCCATTCACGGGCACGCTCGACGAACTTCGCTCTAACTTCAACGGATCGGTCGAAAAACTCCATTCGGTTCTGAAATCCGTTGGACAGAATGCTTCTGGCATCGATGCTGGTGCAAATGAAATCAGGTCTGCCGCTGACGACCTGTCGAGACGCACAGAACAGCAGGCTGCATCTGTCGAGGAAACGGCTGCGGCGCTGGAACAGATCACCACCACCGTAAGGGACTCAGCCAAACGCGCTGACGATGCAGGCAAGCTGGTTGAGAAAGCGCGAAGCGGCGTCGAACGCTCGGGCGAGTTGATGCAGGACGCCGTACAGGCCATGATGGCTATAGAGAAATCCGCAGGTGAAATGGGCAACATCATCTCGGTTATTGATGAGATCGCGTTCCAGACCAACCTGCTGGCCTTGAATGCTGGTGTTGAAGCTGCTCGTGCCGGTGAAGCCGGGAAAGGGTTTGCAGTCGTTGCGCAGGAAGTTCGCGAACTCGCGCAACGTTCAGCGACAGCCGCAAAGGAGATCAAGACACTGATCGCTGCTTCCGGTTCGCAAGTTCAGACTGGGGTCAGCCTGGTGAAGCAGACAGGCAACTCGCTTGACACCATTGTCGACGAGGTCCGGGAAATAAGCCGCCATGTCAAAGCGATCGTGGAATCATCCCGCGAACAGTCCACCGGACTGCAGGAAATCAACACTGCAGTTAACGTGATGGATCAGGGAACTCAGCAGAATGCAGCCATGGTCGAGCAGTCCACAGCGGCGAGCCACAGCCTTGCTCGAGAAGCCGCTGCGCTCAACCAGTTGTTGGCACAGTTCGACTTGCGTGGTGGACAAGGCTCCGACAGCGTTCTGCGGGGTCAGTGGGCCGCCTAAATACCGCAGCAATTGACGTCGAGAGTGGTGCCAGAACGCCATGATGGCACCACTCTCCTGATCAAGAATGATGCATTCTGGTTAAGTCGGAAGCGGGATATTCCTTGAAGTATGTCAATCCCCGCTCTTGAATGGAATCGAACCGCAAACACCTTGATCCGAAAACTATCAGACTAGGCTAACTGGTTGAAAAGGCTTCAGGCCATTCCTGAGCCCCGTGCAAGACACGCAGTACTCGAACCGTAGCTTCTGTGATTGTGTACGCTGCGACGTAAGGCGTTCCGCTGATTACAAGCTCACGTGTCCCAGCGATTCTCCCGACTCTGCCACTTGCCGGAAAATCAATCAGGCGACGGACTGCAACGACGATGCGTTCGTCGACCAAAATGGCGGCGGCCGGGTTCTCCAACTCGATAAAAGTAAAAATTGCATCGCGATCCGATAAGGCAAACGCAGACCAGGTTAGTCTCAAGACGTTATACCCGCCGCGTTATTGCGCGCAGTCTGCCGACGCTTTTCGAAATGAGCCTCGACTTCATCGTCGGAAATATCCGGCCTTGTATCATTCAGCGCCTCAAGCACCTTGGCACGAAACCACGTATCGTGAGTCTCGCTGCCTGAAAAAAGTTCAAGCGGCAATACGCCCTCGTTGGCGGTTCTCGTCAGCAATATGCGAACCGCGTCTGACACCGTAAGTCCCATACCTTCAAGAACTAGGGACGCCCGGTCACGAACGTCAGCATCGATACGAGTTTGGACGAGCGCATTTGCAGCCATAGCTATCTCCAGATTGATATCTAATAGTAATGCAATTGAATTACAAAATCTAGCGTTCGTCTTTGGCCAATCTACTTTTTAAGTGCGATACCAAACTGCGATGATAGCTGCTCAGAAATATAAGCGACAGCAACCGCCTTCGCGATCTCGAAGGTGCCTCCTCCCGCCTTTTTCAAAATAGCGTTGGTATGGTCCCAAACGTCTTTGCGTCGGACACTGTCTAGGAACTCGTGGCCGCTCCAACTCAGTCCACGAAAGGTTACTGAAATCGAAGGCTGCTTTTTGATCCTCAACGGCATAAGGAAACCGGCATCATCCAGCAGGTGTAGATGATAATGGATAACGTCATCACGGTACCCCTCAACGGCAACCTCAGGACTACTCCCCGTTAATAATAGACCTCCGGGGCCATCAATTTCTGTGGTTTCTAACCTAAGCAAAAGCTCTCGGACCAGCGCCATATCGCGCGTCATGATTTCTTATCTCCTGCCCACAATGTTGAAGCTAGCACATCCGAAAATCTACTTAAACGGAAGTGCCTTCGATCAAAATTGCGCCCCCCATATATTCTGTGGAGCAATCTTAGGCTGTTGAGATCTCATTAACCTCATTCCCTTAGCAAGCCGCCCCTGGGCTGGACTGTAATCTGCAAGGGAAACCTGAATGAGCATAGATCAATCGGCAATCGTCTTTCGGCGCAAGATATCCAGCTTCTGCGACATGAAGTTGGCACCGCTCACAGACGCAAGACAATTTCGCGCACTTTCAGAATACATGACCCGTCTCATTGACGACCGGATGCCTCCTCCAATGCTCGGCAGGCACGTCAATTGGGAAGAGATCTCGTTCGCGTGCCGTTGTGGGCAAGCATCGGCAGAACTTAGGAGAATTGCCCAGTACGGCTTCGATGCCATTTCTCGTTGGCTCGCTGAAACGGGGCCAGGCCGTGGAAAGCCCTCGATCAACTCCAAAGGAGCAAAAACACGCAGCCGCGCAAAAAGTCTTTCAACCAAGCGCACTTCCGAGGCGGGCAAAACCTGTCATCGATCAAAACCTGGCCCGAAGCCCAAACCCATTGAAGAATTCCCAGAGCCGTTCTTCGATACTTATGAGGAACCGGTGTCTTTTCAGGCAGCTCTCCAATTCCATATCGACCGCTTCGGGGAGAGCTATTACCATTTGCATCGCGCCATATTCCGGGACGGCGATGCTCTTGAAGCCACGACATTGCTGAGCTGGCTGAAGGGAACGAAAGTGCCACGTAGTGTGGCAAACTTGGAAATCCTCAATCGAATAGAAAGCCGTTACCGATTGCCACTCGGTTATTTCAAGGAAAAGCTTCCGTATCAGTCTCGCGCCGGGGTCGGATATGACGTTGGTGACGATGTCTCGCCCGCAGAGCGTCGACGTCTGGCGTGGCATTTGCCGGATGATTTCAACTCCTTGCCGGAAGAAAAACGTGCGGAAATCCTCGAATGGGTCAGGCGCGTTATCTTGACCGGTGCGACGGACTACCGTCGTTATCAGGCGCTGGCGACGAAGCAACGTTATGCGATCCGCTTCCCCGGCGTAACCTATGGCGGCTCTCACCGGCCTATGGCATCGCCCCGCAAAGTGGTCGAAGAATGTAAACACGAACTGGAAGACCCAGATATGCTTTCCGGGGTAATCGACGCCCCTACCCACTTGGCGCTTGAAATGGCCAATCTGATGTCGTTCAAGACCGCGACCCTGACTGAGGTCGGATACAAGCGGAATGGAGTGTGGGGTGAAGAGACGGCATCGCAGAAGCTCGAACATCTTGGCTTGATGTTCGGTGCCCTCGCCGCTTCACCTCAAGGCGAAGTCGCTGGCAGAGGCGTGCCCCTGAGCGCGTTGACCTTCGGCCTCCTGGTTTTTCCAGGTGTATGGGATTGGTATCTACAATGGCGTGAGCGGCGACGCGGCTTCTACACGGCCTGGGAAGCGGACATGCTGAGCATCTCACTGTCGCTGACCCGTGAGGAAACAGGTTGGATCAGGCAACATCCCGAACTCATCGAGCGCGTAGTACCGGTGAATGGCTTGGTTACGAAAGAGGAGATTACCTTCGCCCGGCGCGATTGGCATGCCTGTTGCGATGCGTTTCATTCCCACGCACAGAACCGCATCAGGGAAATCCAGCGAGTGATGCGGGTTCACCGAGACCCGTTCGAGCCGATCATGTGCGTGCTGGAGGCACCGAGCCCTCTGGCAGAATATCGCAAGATTACGGACGAAATCCTTCTCCGTATGCCTGATAGAGACCGATACCCAAGAACTGCTGCAGAATCCGTACGCTCGTTTCTGATGTTGAGGCTAGGACTTCATCTAGGCTTGCGACAAAAGAATCTGCGACAACTGCTGTTTTGCCCACGCGGCCATTTCCCCACGTCCGAAAGGCGTCTGGAAGAAATGCGGCGCGGAGAAATTCGATGGAGTGAGAGAGAGAATGGCTGGGAGGTGCTGATCCCATCGGTCGCATTTAAAAATGCCAACTCGTCGTTCTTCGGATCGAAGCCATTCAGGCTGATCCTGCCTGACCTGCTGGATCTCTATTACTACATCAATGCCTACATCGAGCGTCATCGAAAGGTTCTGCTCGGCAATGCAGATGATCCGGGTACGTTCTTCGTCAAGACAGTCAAGCTATCGAGCGCTGACGCGGCCTATAATCAGACAACGTTCTATGAAGCTTGGCGTCTCATCATCCAACGCTACGGCATCTATAACCCGTATACGGGTCGCGGAGCGATCAGTGGCTTGCTGCCGCACGGACCTCATAATGTTCGGGACGTATTGGCAACGCACATTCTGAAACTCACCGGCTCATATGAGCAGGCGAGCTACGCCATTCAGGATACGCCGGAGATGGTTCAGCAGCATTACGGACGTTTCCTTCCACAGGACAAGGCAGCACTTGCAGCCAAAATACTGAACCAAGTATGGGAAGCGGCTTGAAGACAAGTAGGCTGGCGATGCTGCAAACATCGCCAGCGTTTCAGTGATTAGATCCAATGATCCAGCGAAAACTGTTTTGCCGTTGATTGCACTGCGAGCTGTGGATTCGAAAGAGGCATGTGCGGGGGTCAGCTTTTGAGGGGAATCGAACCCGAGCTATAAAATGGCTAAAGGGATTACAAGTGCTGTGACTTGTTTGGCGAATGGCTTACTGTAGCGGGACGCAACTGTTCGATATGAGAGGATTAAAAAATGGCCGAAGATGCGGGCGTGATAGCTGTGGACCATACGGGGTTCTCGGTCGCCTCGTTGGAGGAGGCGATCCAGTTCTGGACTGAGGCGATGGGTTTCGACCTTACTCGGCGAGGAGAGATGGGTGGGGAGTTCCTACGGGAGGCCACGGGGGTTGACGATCCGCGTTGCCGAATGGCGCTGGTGACGGCTCCAAATGGCTACCCTATCGAGCTTCTCGAGTATTCGACAGGCCGTACGTTGGGCCAGACACCTCGTAGCGCGGGTGCGATCGGCGCCGCGCACATCGCCTTCACGGTTACGGATATCCGCACGGCCATCGCGCGGGTTGAGACGGCGGGGTGGGCAGTGAAGGGTTCGCCGCAGCCGATACCAGCCGGCCCCCGATGCGGAACAATGGTCGCGTACATCTCCGGCCCGGATGGTATCACCATAGAGCTGATGCAGCCGCCTGTTGAACATTCCCGCGTCGTGTAACGCGACTTCGGTCAGGGAAAGCTGAACCTTGTGAGGGTTTTCCGTTCCATTGTTAGGAGCCCTCTACGCCTACTGGGTTTTTCGCAGCAAGATCGATCCTGACGAAGGATATCACGAATGGTGCCCTTGCGTTCAAAGCGACTATTACGGTTCGTCAGCATCTGGCTGGCGAACTTGTTTTTTCTCATTCGCGATCAGAGTAACGATCTCGGAAGAAGGCGTTATACAAACGCCTTGAGAGGATTCGAACCATCGGGCCGCGCTTCTTTCTTACCATGCACGCGCTCTGTGGGTGGCGGTGTGGAGGTCGACTTCATGATAGCCAGCGCTGGTGGTTTTCCCGAATAAATACGTCCGCTGATTTCGGTGCCTGTCTCGTTAGCACAAACACACAGTCGGTGACGCGGTCTTCATTCCCGTCCTCTATCCACTTATCCATTGAAGCGAGCGTCTGCGCATAATCCTTATCCAGACCACCCGCGTGATATCGCTCGGCAAGTTGATCGACGTCGAGATTCACATGTCGGATGTTACGGCCAAGAATGCTGCTCAGCTTGGACGCAACATCCGCGTAGGACAACGTTTCGTGGCCCGTCAGAATGAAATACCTGTTCCAGGATTTGTCTTCAAGCAGAGTGCTGACAGCCGCTCTGGCGATATCGGTTGCGTCAATGAAGCCAACCCGGCCCGATCCAGTTGCCGAGTAAATGGCATTCTCTTGCCGGATGGTGATCTGGTGCTGTTGGTGAGAAAAGTTCTGTAGGAACCAGGTGGGGCGCAAAACTGTCCACTCTGGAACGTTGTCGGTAAGATAAGCGTGGATCTGCCCCATCATCGGCCCACCGGCTTCCAACGATGACGCGCTGAGCAGGACAAAGCGCCGGACACCGCAGGAGCGCGCAATATCGAGGACGGGCGGGACGACTGCACCATGGTCGCTCGTATTTGTCGGAGCGACAATGTACACCGCATCTACCCCATCAAAAGCTCTCCGCGCAGTTTCCGGCTGCTGCCAGTCAAACAGAACCTCGCTTTCGCGAGACGGAGTGCGCGTGCCTATCTCTGGAATGATCCCCCGCTCTCTCAAGCCCTCCACAACCAATCGTCCGGTGGTTCCGGTTCCGCCTGTCACAAGGATTTTCGCTGACTTATCTTTCTCCATCATTGAGCCTCCGTCGTGACAGGTGAAGGTTTCGTTGCCGAGAGAAGGATAAGCGGGTTCCAGTAATCGCGGTAGCGCGTAATGAGCCCGCCCTTCAAATCGACCACCGAGACATAGATTTGATCGTAGCGTGCGCCTGTCTCGTTGGAATATCCCTTGCAGCTAAATTCGATCGTGGCTGCCTCAGAACCGGTGGCGACGATAACCCGATTTAGGTTCATCGATTCAATTGTCAGCAAATCGGCCACAGTTGGAAGATAGGCCTCAAGGGCTGGTTTGCCGACAAGACGCTCGGTAAATCCCTCAGGCGCGTAGGGAAACTCAAAAACGATATTGTCATCGCACATATCGAGAAACGAGATCGCTTCAGACGAAACTAGATCGCCCAGAGCCTGCCTCAAAAGAGACGACAGACTTGGGAACAGGTCAGCGTTATGGGTCATAGTGCTTTACTCCTGATGAATGGAACGCTATCGTTCCATCCAGTATATGGAGCACCTTGGATGGAACGCAAGAGTATCGACGAAGAGATTCGACGTAAGCCCAGCGGTGCTGCGGTCATGCGCACTGATCTGACAAAAGCCTTGGTTCGGGCCTTCTTTGAAGATTGGGCCCTCTACGGCTATGGCGGAATAAGCCTTGAGCGGGTCGCAACGCGGGCAGGTGCCGGCAAAGCCGCAATCTACCGTCGCTGGCCATCGAAGCTTGCAATGGCTTCAGAAGCGATAGAGGAGCTTGGTCTGAAGCTGACTGATGTTTCTGCTAGAGGCAGTCTCATCGAAGAGCTTGAAGCATACCTGATGATGATGAGACGCGCGCTTCGTCATCGGCTCGTCCGCAGAATATTGCCTGATATTTACGCGGAAGCCGCTCGTGAAAGCGAACTCGTTGTCGCATTGACGAGGCTTGCGCAGGCTCGTCGAGCTGCGGGAACTGCCCTGATCGAGCGTGCTATCGCACGCGGCGAGATCAATGCAAACATCGACGTCGAAATGGCGCTGGATATGATTCCATCGGCGCTCTATTGGCGCATGATTGTGACGAACCGCTCGATGAGCAAAGCTCAAATCGAGCGACAAGCGAAAGCCCTCAACGCTGCGATGAAATGTCTTTGACGTTGCACGAGGTGAGAGGGCCATAAAGTCGTCTGACAGTGAATTCGCAGCACTCACAGTTCGAGTTGCAAAGCCTCCTCCCCTTGTGCAGGAACCGAACAGCAAATCAGCGCCTCGCCATCTGCGACCGCATAGCCAGGCTCTGAGAGATAACTAACGTCACCCTTGACGATCTTCGTTCGGCAATCCCCGCAATTGCCAGCTCGGCAGCCATAAGGTGGGTTGAGGCCACTTTGCTCTGCAAGTTCCAGCAACGACCCGCCGTCCGGCTTCCATTGCGCCTGTTTTGAAGATTGCGTGAAGACGACAGGCGTCGGGACCGAAGCGGCAGGCTTGCGCGGTTTCGCCGATACGTCAACGGCGTGGTCGCGCTTAAGGCCGGAGGGGCCGAACGCCTCCGCATGGATGCGACCGTCTGCGATGTTCAGCCCGCGGAGCCCGTCATACGTCGACTGCATGAAGGACGACGGTCCGCAGATGTAGAAGTCATAGTCGCCGAACGGCAACTGTGCCTTTAACAGCGTCATGTCGATGCGGCCGACTGCATCAAAAAGGCCGTCGCTCTCGACATCGGGCGCACCGAGCACCTTGATGTCCCGAACGGTTCCTTCGCTGCGCGCAACCAATTCGCCGATTTCGCGGTCGAATGCTCTTTCGGCAGAGGTGCGCGACGACCTGAACAACCATACCTGACGGCGATAGCGCGTTCTGTCACCTGTATGGACGACATGACGCAGCATCGACAGCAAGGGCGTAATGCCGATGCCAGCGGCAAGGAGCACGGCCGGACGAGTGCGTTCTGTTGCATCGATTGTGAACGCTCCAGAAGGCGATAGAGCCTCGATCTCGTCGCCTTCGCGCATTTTATGCAGGATTGTGGATGCCCGGCCTTCGCGCTTCACACTCAGCCTGTAGAAGCCGTCCGATGGAGCACTCGATATTGTATAGCTGCGGCGGATTGCGTCCGTCCCATCCATGATGCTGATCGGCAAATGCTGGCCAGCCAGATGCGGGATGACAGCCTCGTCATCGACCGGCGCAAGGTGCAGCGAACGGATCGTCGAGCTTTCCGCGATGGTTCGCTCAACGCGGAAACGCCTCCAGGTTTTTGCCTGGGCCGCGACCTTCAAGCGGCTTGCGGCCTCGCGCCAGTCTCCCGTCATCAAGCTGCTTGGCGACATGCCATCTTGGAGAAAGCTCCAGCGCAGCGGCAGTGCATCTTTGCGCAGCACCACCTTTTCCGGCATGACGCGCCAAAGACGCTCGGCGCCCTCGAAGGCAGCGATCTCGGGCGAATTCAGTATGATCTCGACGCTGCCAGCGATCTGCAACATGTCACCCGTCTCATGATCGACGAACAGTAGCCCGGCGCGCGGATTGACGGCGAAATTGCCAAGCGTGTTGAAGAACAGGTTGCCGTTGAAATCGGGCACAGTCAGGCCACCATCGGCATCGACACGAACGAAACCGCGTCGGCCACCACGATGGGAGACATCCACCTGCCGTCCTTCACCCTCTAGGTCCACATAGGACGCCACGAAGAAAGTGTCGGCGGCTTCGATAATGCCACGCTGATGTGCGTCGAGCCGATCTGAAACAATCACTTCGGAAGACTGTCGCGTTGCTGGATCGCGCACGAAGCTGAACTGACGATGCTGGATGTAGCGCGGACAGTTGCCGAAGCTCTGTCCGACGGCAACGGAAAAACTGTCGCTGCTGCTGCGCACGACCGTACCGTTCATTCGGTTGCGTCGACGCGTGATGAGATCGACGCCGACCAGACCGATCGGGTCGCCGTCGTTCATCCCGGCTTCGGCGGGATCAGCGGGATCGCTGGCGGCATCGATACGGAGTGTCTGGGCATCGGGAGCCTGCACAAAGCCCGGTCGTCCGCTACGGATCGTCGCCCATGGAATGCCATCGCCATCGACCGTTCCGATGACGATGAACGGCAGCATCGGATAGAACTCCCGATGCTGATCAAGCATGAACGTGCGCAAGACCTTACGCCCGACGGGGTCCATTTGTTCCAGGACACCGGCGTGGCGCTGTATCTGTAGTTCACCTGCATGCCAAGGTGACGATGGTGAGAGTTCTTCAACAGGCATTCGAACCTCCTATGGGAACGACGGCCGGGCCAGCACCCGGCCGCAAGGCGATGTCAGACTGCGAGGCCGATGGCCGTTTTCGGAAGAGCGACGAAACCGGGCAAAGCTTCGATCCGCGCCAGCCAGTGACGAACCTCTGGATACGGCGCCAGATCGACATTGCCCTCCGGCGCGCCAGCGATGTAACTGTAGAGCGCGACATCCGCGACGGTCGGTGTATTGCCGATGATGAAACGGTGATTTTCGAGTTCAGCATTGATGAGGCCGAGAATCCGGTGAGCGCGGGCAATCACTTCCTCGGCGCGGAAGTCTGCTCCGAATACCGTGATCAGGCGGGCCGCGCACGGGCCGTATGAAATTTCTCCAGCGGCCACGGAAAGCCACTTCTGTATCTTCGCGACAGAGGCGAGATCGTCGGGCAGCCAGTCCTTGCGGCCAAGCTTCGTGGCGACATAGACCAGGATAGCATTGGAATCGTTGACGACGATATCCTCATCGACAAGCACAGGCACTTGGCCGAACGGGTTGAGCTTCAGGAATTCCGGCGTCTTGTGCTCGCCATTCGCCAGATCGAGGTCGATGATCTCAGCCTTCACGTTCAGCAAAGAAAGGAAGAGACAAGCGCGATGCGCATGGCCCGAAAGCGGGAAGTGATAGAGTTTCATGGTTTTCTCCCTTGAGGTCCGGACACCTTCATCCGGTAACGTGAGAAACCTAGCGGGAACCATATTTTTAGAGTAGACGGTTATTTAGGTAACCACCCTCTCGTTTTATGGAAGGCAAAGATGGACCGTCTCGACGCCATGGGTGTTCTCTTGTCAGTGGTGGAACATGGTAGCCTTTCCGCTGCTTCGCGCGCATTGCACTCGCCACTACCGACGGTCAGCCGCAAGATCTCCGAGTTGGAGAGCTTTCTCGGCATTCGCCTGTTCACCCGCACCAGCCGCCGAATCCTGCTCACGGAGGCCGGAGAGAGTTATGTCGTTGCGGCTCGTGAAATTCTGGGGCGGGTGGAGGAAGCCGAACGCCGCGCTACCGGAGAATACGTCGCACCGAAGGGAGATCTGACGATGACGGTGCCAATCGTCTTTGGCCGCCTGCATGTCCTGCCAGTCGTCACGGATTTTCTGAAAGCCTTTCCGGACATCAACATCAAACTGATCATGAGCGACCGGCCGATCAGTCTCGCCGACGAACATATCGACGTCGCGCTGCGCATCAGCCGCCTTTCGGATAGCAGCCTGATCGCTATCCGCCTCGGCTTCACGCGCACCACCGTCTATGCCAATCCCGACTATCTGAAGCGGCATTCCCATCCGTCCCATCCAGACGAACTCAAGCAACATGATTGCATCGCGTTCGAAGGCGTGCTCTCGACACGGTTCTGGACGTTCCACGACGGCGCAAAAGATATCGCGGTGCCGATCCGGACGCGCCTTTCCGTCAACACGGCGGAAGCTGCGGTCGATGCTGCAGCGTCTGGTCTCGGCATGACGCGGGTCATGGCCTATCAAGCAAAGCGCGCAGTCGATGCCGGCTTGCTGGTGCCGCTACTGGAAGATTTCGAACAAGAGGCATCGCCTGTTCAACTCGTCCATCTATCGGACGGCTTGATGCCGCTTAAACTCAGGACGTTTCTGGACTTTGCGACGCCACGGTTAAGGGCATTGTTGAAATAGATAAAAGCCATGTTATTGCGTCCCGGGGTACATTCCGGGACGCAATAAGATCAGGCGCTATAACCAGGGTCCAGCCTATCTAGAACACGGCGCAGGCTTTCCAGATGCAGTCTGGCGCTTTCGGGGTCGCCTTCCCGCATTTGCCTTGCCGTTTCCGCTGCGATTTCGAGCGAGACTGGCAGCAATATTCGACCTGTACTCATTGCCTTTAGCTGAACTTCGGCCGCACGCTCCAGATAGTAAAGATCGTCCCAAGCCTCGGCAATGTTCGGTGCGCAGACCATCACGCCGTGGTTTTTCATGAACAGGATATCCTTGTCGACGAGCACGGAGGCAATCCTGTCTCCTTCGCTTTCATCCAGGGCAAGACCATTGTAATGCTCATCGATTGCCACGCGGCCATAGAATTTGAGCGCGGTCTGGCCAGCCCAGACCAGTGGCTCGCCTTCCAGCATACTGAGGGCAGTCGCATTCGGCATGTGCGTATGAAAAGCGGCCCCCACGCGCGGCGCCATTTTGTGCACACGCGCATGGATGAAGAACGCGGTCGCCTCCGGCACGCCGTCACCGGAAATCACATTGCCCTCGAAATCGCAGATCAGCAGCGAGGACGCCGTCGCTTCCTGAAAGGCCCAGCCCAGACGGTTGACGATGAAGAGATCCGGATGTCCAGGCACGACAGCCGAAAAATGATTGCAAATGCCTTCCTCGAGACCGAGGCGCGCCGCTGTTCGAAGGCAGGCGGCAAGATCGACCCTTGCCCGCCATATCTCGTCCGTTTCCAGAGAAATATTGCGCCGTGGCGCAAGCTGGGCTTTGGGAATATTCAGTTCATGTGCCATATGGGCTTCCTCAGCAATCCGTCACATCCAGCCTGCGGCAGAAAGCACCGCTGGCACCTTATCGAGTGTTGGTACAATAGCATTCGGTCGGTAGTCCTCCAGCGGCTTGCGACCCGTTCCTCGATCGACCCAGACGGTACGAAAGCCAAGTTCGCGCGCGGCCACGAGGTCGAGATGCGGGCTGGCGCAGATATGCACCAGATCCTCCATGCCGATATCAAGGCTTTCCCAGGCATGATGGAAAGTCTGCCGTGACGGTTTGTAAGCTCCAGCCTGCTCGGCGGTGATAACGCGATCAATATGGCCGCCAAGCTGGGAAACGTTTCCGGCAATGATCGCATCGTCGGTGTTCGAGATGATCGCCAAGAGGAAACCCGCGGCCTTCAGCTCTCCAAGTGTTTGGACAACCTCCGGAAAAGGCGGCATCTTGCCGATCGAGGACGTGAGAATCTCGGCGTCGGCGGTCTCGAACGGCAACCCGAAATCACCCATAGCGCGCTCCAGCGCAAGGGCGCTGACCGCAGCAAAACGACGATGAGGCGGCTCCGCCTCCAAGGCATGTTCATGTTGGTCATAGACTGAGATAAAGGCCTTCTGGTCAACACCAGTGCCTTTTGTCGTAAGTATCCGGTCCATTGCCGCGAGCAGTCCCTCGTCCCACTGGATCAAGGTTCCGTAGCAATCGAAAGTCAGCCATGTCGGCTTTTGTCCGCTCAATGTCATGTGTTATCTCCTTTTTCCTCAGATTGACAAACTCCCACAACATTGCACAATTAAATGTGGTGATATCGTTCAGTGGAAAATCAAATGAGCTTTGGTTTCGATCTCGATCTTTTGAAAACTTACGCTGCGGTGATCGATAGTGGCGGCTTCACGAAAGCCGCTGAACGTGTGCACCTGACGCAATCAACGGTCAGCCAGCAGATAAAAAAGCTGGAGGGTAATCTTGGCACGTTGCTTTTGCGGCGCGACAAGTCCACAGGCACGATCGAGACAACGGAAGCTGGTGAATTGCTTCTGAGCTATGCGCGCAGGCTGCTCGCAACGGCAGAAGAGGCCGCTGAGGTGATGCGAAAGCCTTCGGCACCGCGCACGGTTCGCCTTGGTGTGCCGGAAGACTTTGCGGGGCGGCGCCTGATTGACCTTCTGACTGGGTTTTCTGCCGCATCCCCACATATTCGACTGGATACTGTCAGCGGCTGGAGCGCGGAACTTCGTCGCCTGCTGGACGCGCGCGAGATCGATCTGGCGCTGATCAAACGCGAGCCGGGCGATGGGCCTTGTATTGCAAGCTGGACAGAAGACCTTATCTGGGTGGAAAGTGCCACTCACGCCGCCAAGACCGACCCTGTGCCACTTGCCGTTTTTCCTGTCGGCTGCATCTATCGCGATCGCGCCATTCGCGCCATCGAGCGCAATGGCCGCCGCTGGCGGATCGCCTACACCAGCCAGGGGCTCATGGGCGTGCAAGCGGCCGTTGCCTCGGGCCTGGGCATAAGCCTCTTGCCATCCGACGCAGTTCTACCGGAGCATCGAAAGCTAAATTCGTCCGAAGGTTTTGACGATCAACCGGCGTCCGAAATCGCGCTGATCAAAGGACGGGGACCGCTCTCGCCAGAAGTGAAATCCCTCGGGCAATTTTTACGTCACAGTCTCGATAAGCAACTCAGCTCAAGTAGGTGAATGACGACTCGCTAAAGTGATGAATGCTCCAAATCCGCCGATTGACGCATTCATGTGCTGCTCAGGGGTTCACATTATGAGCCACGTAAGGCTTTGACGGTGCGCAGGTTGCGGGTTGTGACGTGATCGATGATTGCGCAAGGGAGTCCCTGCCGCTCGTCGTCGGTATATAGCTTCCCGGTCTTCGCATGCTTGACAGGTACGACGTCAGAGCACATTGTACTAATCGGTAAAATTCGTACCAATCAGTACAAGTTTAAAAAGGATCCAACATGTCACGCCCTCCACTCCCGCCCTTCACCCTGGGAAGTGCAGTAGAAAAGGTTCGCCTGGCCGAAGACGGCTGGAACACACGCGATGCTGCCAGGGTCGCTCAGGCCTATACGCTCGACACGCGTTGGCGTAATCGCGTCGAGTTCTGCACCACTCGCGACGAGGCCCAGGCATTTCTGACACGCAAGTGGAACAAGGAGCACGACTACCGCCTCATCAAGGAGCTTTGGGCTTTTGCCGGTAACCGCATTGCAGTGCGGTACGCTTATGAATATCATGACGATAGCGGTCGCTGGTTCCGCGCTTACGGCAATGAGAACTGGGAATTTGCCGAGGACGGGCTGATGGCGCATAGACATGCCAGCATCAATGAAATGCCGATCTCCGAAAGCGAGCGCCTGTTCCAATGGCCGCTCGGCCGTCGGCCGGATGACCACCCTGGCCTCAGCGATTTGGGTCTCTAGTCATGGCCCGCATGGTTGCCGAAAGATCTGACACCATAGCTCCCCTCGCCGAAGTGTTCCGTGAACACGGCTATGAAGGGGCAAGCCTTGCTTTGATTGGCAAGGCTACTGGCCTCGGCAAGGGCAGCCTCTACAACTTTTTTCCTGGTGGGAAAGAAGAGATGGTGCGGGCTGTCCTCACAGAAATCGAACAGTGGTTCGAAACTGCGATATATGCCCCCTTGCGGAACGGGAGCGATGCCAATGCTGCTATCAATGCGATGCTTGATGCCATCACGGATTACTTCAAATCTGGCAGGCGTGTATGCCTGGTTGGCGCCTTGGCCGTCTCCAATACACGAGACCGCTTCTCCCAGGCCGTTCGGGGTTATTTCGCAAGCTGGGTAGACGCGTTGCAAGCAGCGCTCGTTCGGCAGGGCCAGCACGATGAACGAGCGCGTATCCTCTCGGAAGATGCCGTGCTTTCCATACAGGGCGCAATAGTGTTGTCGCGCGCGCTGGACAACCCGGCCGTGTTTCAACGCGCCATGGACCAGCTCCGGAGGCGACTACTGGTTGTTGAAATATGACCGCTCTGCTCAGTTACTGTTGAAAAACTAAGAGTTGTTGGCGCCCGGCATCAATTCTCGAACTTCACCTGGGGCCACAGCTCCAATGAGAACCGAAAACACCTCCTCTGCCTCAGCAGCAGAGCAATTCCCGCGCGTAACGGCGGTTGTTAACGCGTCTCCTGCTGCAACCAAAGCTGCGGAAGCCAACGCCAACGATTCCGGCCGTAAGCTTGAGTGAGGCCGTAGAACTTCCACGAACATTTCGATCACAGCGTCGACTAACTCCTGGTAAACGCCTGCTTTCTCTTCGCTTCCTGCAAGCGCCGCGCCGACAGCATGAAATTCGTCACCCTGGTCGGTTCCGCAAGCCAGATAGGTTTTAGCCAAAGCCGCAACAGTCTCTCTCGCCGGTCGTTTATCCTGAGCCATAAGCGTGCGAAACGCGGTGATCCGTTCGGTGTCTATCCAACGATAGAGTTCAATTAACAGACCCGTTCTGGTCTCGAAATGCTCGTAAGTCACAGGCTTGGAGACGCCCGCACGGACTGCCAGATGGCCTAACGTCAGCCGATCAGCACCTTCCTCCCGAACGATTAAGCGCGCCGTCTCCAGGAGTTGCTGACGCCGCTCGGGCTTTGAAAGACGGCCCGCCGTCCTGTTGTCGACAGCGACTTTTGGTTTTTCCACTTGCGTACCTACTTGTAGTAACCTACCATATGTAGGTATTAGTAAAACATAGGTGTCGCAATGTTACAAGCTTGTGAAAGTCTTCACGACCCAATCCTGATTATCGGCGGCGCTGGTGAGGTCGGGCGCTGGGCTACACGCTTCTTGCGTGACCAACATCCTGATGTACCAATCCTCATTGGCGGTCGCGACGAACAACGGGCGATACGAGCAGCAGCAGCTGTCGACGGCGCGTCTGCGGTGGTCGTGGACCTCACTGCGTCCGACTTGGGTTTAGGCGAGCGGCGTGTCTCGGCAGTCGCAACGCTTTTTACCGATGAGACCGGGGCAGCTCTCCGCTGGGCCCAGCAAAAAGGTGCCGGGTATATCAACATCTCGCCAAGCATCAGCGAACTCGGTTTGGAAACTGCGACATTCATGCAAAACCCTGCCGCCGCGCCCGTCGTTTTGGGTACAGAGTGGCTGGTTGGTGCGACAAGCGTACCGTCGCTCTTGTTCGCCCGAGAATTTGGTCGTCTGGAAAACTTTCACATCGAGGCGGTGCTCGATGAGCAAGATGCGTTTGGACCTGCGGCAAATGCAGACCTTGAGCGCCAGATGTATGCTGGTGCTGCTGCTCTTATAAGAACGGCTGGCGCGTGGCGGTGGTGCCATGGCGACGAAACCAAGTCAAAGGTTCGCGCAATCGACGGTACCGAGTTGAACGCGAACCTGTTTTCGCCGAACGATGTCTTGTTGCTGGGAAACGCAATCGGCGCACCTGATATTCGGTTCGACTTGGCCATTGGAGTGAGCTCCGCCCGCCGAAATGGCGGACCGGTCTCGACTGAAATCATAATCAACCTTTCGGGCCTGGATCACGCCGGTCAGCCGCTTCGGAAACGTCACGCGATCATTCACCCCGGTGGGCAGATGCCGCTCACGGGTTTGGGTGTCGCGCTCGTTCTTGAACGCCTTGCTGGTCTCCAAGGCGATGCGCCTCGACCGGGTCTCTACTTCCCGGCCCAACTCATAGAGCACGCCACATACCTTGAAAGGCTTCGCGCTTCAGGTGGTGAAGTCATGGAATTGGAGCCGATCCAACACACGCCGCAAGGCTCGGATCAAGCATAAATTGGAGCATAAAATGAGCCATCCTAGTGTACTATCAGCCGCCACGGATCATCCCGTACTTCATTCGCAAATCGAGGCCAACGGTGCCTCTTTCCATGTCGTTGAACAAGGCCGTGGTCCAGTCGTGCTTTTCTTGCACGGATTTCCAGACACTGTGGAAACGTGGCGTAGCCAGATGCAAGTTGTTGCAGAAAACGGGTACCGCGCGATTGCGCTGGACATGAGGGGTTTTGGCGACAGCTATTCCCCGGACGATCCCGCACTTTACAGTGGGGCCCTAATTGTTGGGGACCTGATTGGCATTCTTGATGCTTTGCAGGTGCCTACCGCAACGATCGTATCGCATGACTGGGGTGCCGACCACGGGCAACGGGCGATGGTCATGCGACCAGATCGTTTCAACGGGATCATAACGCTCGGCATCCCGTTCCTGCCACGGGGCGAGTTGAGTACATGGGACTTGCTACGCAATCGCGGTCTCGGCGATCTCTATTACGCTTTCGACATGATGAAGCCGGAGACGGATGACCGGATCCGCGATGCCAGCAAGACTATTCCGAGTGCACTTTATTGGCTCTCGGGCGAGCCCGTCGAAGGAACCGGCTGGGACCCCATCGATGCAAAGCGGAATATGTTCCGACCTTCACCTGACGTGCTGCCGAGCTGGGCCGATCCAGCCTATGTGAAACACAACATCGAAACGTTCCAGCGAACGGGCTTCAGAGGGGGGCTGAACCAGTACCGTGGCGTGCAGGCGACGTTTGAGCATCTCGCTGCCTACAAGGATGTGCTGATCAAGCAGCCATCGCTTTATATTTGGGGCGATGCAGACGGGTTGTGCCGACTGTTCCACCCGGTCCCACCGACAGTGGAAGAAATGCGCGAGACAGCGCCTGGGCTCGTCGATGTCGTGCGCCTGGAAGGTGTCGGTCACTGGCCTCATCATGAGGCCCGCGAACGCGTGAATGCCGAAATCATCAAATTCCTGAACGGCCTGAATACTACCGTTTCAGCAACTGCCTAACCAATCAAGGACCATAAGACCATGACACTTTCTCACGCACTTCGTACAGGCGATCTTGCTTCGGTTAAACAAGCTATTGACGCCGGGGCCGACGTCAATGCTCGAGGCCCCGATGGTCTCACGCCGTTGATGATCGCGTCTGCGCTTGGGCAGGCACAAGCTGTTGCTTTGCTCCTCACTGCCGGAGCGGACGTGCTGGCGGCGGAACCTCGTATGGGAGCAACGGCAATCCATAAAGCGGCACAGTCCGGCAGCGCCGACGTGATCAGTGTCCTCCTCGACCATGGAGCCTTCATAGATCAGCAATCGCCCGTTCTCGGTAACACCGCCTTGATGGACGCCGTGCTTCACAAGCACGAATCTGTCGTGCGGGCTTTGCTGTCGCGCCGCGCGCGGACCACCATACGCAATTACTGGCAACAGACCGCGATCGACATCGCCAAGTATGACGACCTGCAAGCAATCTCAGCGTTGATTGAGGAACGAGATGAGGCAGATGAAAAGCACATCGCGGGCATGTTAATCGTCTCATCAGTCAAGGCCGGAAATATTGAGGAGGTGAAGCGGCTGATCGCAGATGGCGTGGATTTTGAGGTTCGGGTGCCAATAACCGGGACGTTCGATGACGACTACACGCCTCTCGGTCTTGCAGTTCGCGAAGGCCATGCCGAAATAGTACGTGTATTGCTGGATGCTGGAGCAGATCCTCGCCGTACGATCGGTCTCATGCGTGGTTCGCCACTTCACGATGCTGCCTATTTCGGAAAGGCGGATCATATCGATATTCTGACCTCATCAACAAAGCAGGGGCCCACACAGGTTGAGCTCGATGCGCAGGGACCTTACAATGGTCTAACCGCTTTGCACGATGCTGTGTGGCATGGATACGCCGATGCCGTAGCGTCTCTGGTGTCAGCCGGTGCTCGCCGTGATTTGAAAACTCACTCGGGCCTGACACCACTGAGCCTCGCTACTCTCTACGGCTATGACCGAATCGTTGAAATCCTCAGCAGCGACAGTCAGCAGGCTGCCTGATCACGCCACATCGGAAATTGCGTTTGTCGCAGCAAGTGCTGCGGCGACGCATGAGGGGTTGCGATGAGCCTAAGCCCGACGTCGCAACCGCGTTGCAAGCGCTGATGTCGCAATGGCAGGAAGCGACAAAGCAAGCAAAAAGGGGAGACCGATCATTATTGAAGTGTCGTTGTTTGCAACGACCAACGCAGGCAACTGCGCGAAGGTGATGATCGCTCCTGCGTACCACATTTTTCCGGAAAACCACGCGATTACACCAGATATGATTACTGATAAAGGATAGGCAGCGTACCAGTATGCGGTGGCATCCCAAGGTTCATTGACGTCGCCTAGATGACACACGACCTGCCAGAAAAATATGCCAAAGATCAATGTTACGACCGGTGCTGTCCATCGTGGGTTCATCATCATCGGATCAAAGGCACCTTGCAGCTATTACACGGGCCCATCACAGCTCGTGACGTTTAGGTCTACCGACTTAAGCACGACCGGCGTTGATGGTATTTGCAATTTAGTTAGAGGGGTCGCAAAAGCAAATACCGATCAAAGTCCCAACTGAATCAGGACTTCTGATGAGGACGACATAGGCTAGTTGCGGACCGATCACAACCGCCAACCCGTGCTCAAATATTGGAGACAAGACTTTAGGGGCGCCGACTCGGTTTGAGGAGACTCAACACCTAACGTTTCGATGGATGGGGTTTTGACCGGACCTTGACTGAGCACATCCAGCGGATTCCGCGGTAGTTTCCTCGCCCAATAGCGCGGCTTTCGATAGCATTTTCAACGAGGCCCGTCAGCGCGTTGTCGATCGTTTTGGCGGCGACCGGTAATAATCACTCGCGCTCCCTCAGCGATAAATTGACGGGCAGTCGCGGGACCAACTCCACGGCTTCCGCCTGTGACGGCAGCCGTTTTTCCGTCGAGCTTTCTCATCGTTCTTGCCTCTAGCTTTGAGTTGGTGTGGGTGGGGTAAGATCATTGCGACCAGTGGTCTCGAGACCTGCCGCCTCGGCGACCAGTTCGAGGGAATGCAATCGCGTCGCGTGTTCGTATACATCCGAAACGACCAACAACTCGTTGGCACCCGTCGTCTTGACCAGTGCCTCAAGCCCGGTTCGAACCGTCTCGACGGACCCAATGATCGAGCAGGACAGCATTTGCAGCACGCGCATCTTCTCACTTGGCGACCAGAAATTCTCCATGTCGTCGATGGCAGGACGCGTAAGCAGGCGTGCGCCGCGAATGATATCGACAAACGACATCTGCTGCGTCGTGGCGAGCGATTGCGCTTTTTCGTCCGTCTCAGCAGCGATGATGTTGACGCCGATCATGGCGTAGGGTTCAGCAAGTTGTTCACTGGGTTTGAAGCGCTCGCGATAGATATTGAGCGCCGAGATCATGTGCTCGGGCGCAAAATGCGATGCAAACGCGTAAGGCAACCCGAGTTCCGCCGCGAGCATTGCTCCGAAATGGCTGGAGCCGAGAATCCACAATGGTACGTTCGTTCCGGCCGCGGGAACCGCCACGATTTGCTGGCTATCTCCCGGTGATGCCAGGAAAGCCTGTAGCTCAAGGACATCCTGCGGGAAATTGTCGGCGTCTTGCGGCGAACGACGCAGCGCTCTGAGCGTGCGCTGATCGGTACCCGGTGCTCGGCCCAGCCCAAGGTCTATACGATCCGGGAAAAGCCGCGCCAGCGTTCCGAACTGCTCGGCGATAATATATGGCGCGTGATTAGGCAGCATGATGCCGCCAGCACCGACCCGGATCTGGGATGTCGCTCCTGCAAGATGGGCGACAACGATCGATGTCGCAGCGCTGGCAATGCCGGGCATATTGTGGTGCTCAGCAATCCAGATGCGTTTGTAACCCAGCATTTCGGCATGGACAGCAATGCCGCGAGCGTTGGCAAGCGTTTCGCTGGCATCAGATCCCTCGCTTATACGGGCGAGTTCCAGAATCGACAGCGGTATCATTATTCGATACCCTTTTTGGACAGCCATTCGTGCATGGCGAGATTCACTTCCTCTTTTCTTTCGACCATGAAGAAGTGACCGCCTTGAACCCTTACCTCGCTGAGGTCCGCACAATCGTCGCGCATCGGTTCCGCAAGCCGGCTATTCACTGTTTCGCAGACGACATCGAAGTCTCCATGCAAGAACAGAACCGGCATATCGAGATGGCCGAAATTTTGAGCTTCAGTTGCATATTCAATGTTGGCTGCGTCATTGAGATACCAGGCGTTTACGCCGGCGAACCCGGTTTCCGAAAAGGCGGAAACAAAGAGTTCATAATCGGCCTCGGGGATCATCCCGAAGTCGGGCGCCACTGCCGGAGCACGATGGCTTGGGCCAAACCATCCCTGATCCTGGCGTAGAGTCGCGGTAAACGCGGGCTTGCCGACCGCTTCTTGAGGACCAGGCCGGTATAGGGCCGCGATCGTTGCCGGAACATCTATCTCGAAATCCCGGTTGGCGGTTTCAAATTGTTCTCTGTAATAGAGCCAGTAGTCCCACTGGCCGACCGGATATTTCTCGACTGGATAAAGATCGCGGTCGACCAAAGCGACAAGATGAGGCAAAGCGAAACCACGCGCCATATAGGGTACGGACATATTGATGACTGCGCGGCACCTTTCGGGATGATGAGAAGCCATAGCCCATGCGATCGGAGCACCCCAGTCATGCCCGACCCAGACCGCTGCCGTGGCGCCGAGAGCGTCGTGTAGTTCTATCATGTCGGTGACGATTTCCTGCACGGCATAGCTGCTAACCTCAGCATGGACGGAGGAGCCGCCGTAACCGCGCATGTCAGGCGCGACGCATCTCCACCCGGCAGCTGCAAAATGCTCCATCTGCGCGCGCCACATGACACCCAGCTCGGGATGACCGTGCACAAAAATCATCAGCGGGCCCGTTCTAGGACCAGCCTCAATATAGGAAGTCCGGTGCCTGGAGGTGGTCACCTCACCAACGGAGAAGCCGGAGATATTTTTGATGTAATCCGACGATTTCCCTATGAGCCTGCTCGCGGCAAGCACCGCGTTTCCTGCAAGCGCAAAGCCCGCAAAGGAGGCTGCACCAAGAAGAAAATTCCTTCGTTGCACAGCATGAATTGCTGCATGTCCAAGACTGCCAAATTCTAACATTTTGCTTTCCATATTTTTCGTTCCCGCCTGAAATTGGAGGTAATTTCCGATGCGAGAGGGTTTCGGTGGGAGCGCCAACTGCGCTGGCGCGGCGATACCGGTGTGGGTGATTATTTTCGCGAAAGAAGAAGCATTACGGAGCTTCCCGCGATTGCCGTCAGGCAGAAGTAGATCATGACGCTCTCTATACCCAGATTGTCGACGAGCATGCCTCCCGCCACGGCGCCGATGGCAATTGCCCCTTGCGTGGTGGTGACGAGGAGGGCGCCTGCGCTTTCGGCATGGTCCGCACCTTCTTGCGTCGTCCATGTCTGGGTGCCGACGGGTAGCGCACCAAATGCAAAGCCCCATGTCGTCACCGCGAAAATGGCTGTCACCGTGCTGTGTCCAAAGACCAACAGCGTGAATGCAGCAAAAGCCAACAGAACCGATGCCACGCCGATCTCCAGCCTGACGCTTCTTTCAGCGAGGAAGCCACCGGCAAAGTTTCCGAAGAGACCTCCGCCTCCGAAGGCGAGCAGGGCCAGAGAGATCGTGTGCACGTCGAGATGCGGCACCTGCTCGAGAAACGGCCGGATATAGGTGTACCCTGCGAAATGTCCGGAGAAGGCAAGAAGCACCGTCACAAATCCGATCCGGATGCTGCGCCGCCGTAGAAGAATCGCGAAGGTACCAAGGCGGGGCGGGGTTTGGGGAGATAGGCTCGGCAGCGTGATCAGTTGCATCAACAAAGCGAATGCAGCCAGACCGGCCGCCACAGTGAAAGTGACGCGCCATCCCCAGAGATCGCCGAGAAAGGCTCCGAGCGCAGGAGCACACACGGTCGCAGCCGCGATGCCGCCGAAGATGACGGCGGTCGCCCTTGGCAGCATATGCCGGGGGACCAGGCGAAGCGCAAGAGCGGCGGCCAGCGCCCAGACCCCGCCCAGCGCGATTCCGACGCCAATACGAGCAAGGATCAGCACCCAGATGTTCCACGCCACACCCGCAAGGAGATTGGACAGCACGAGCAGGAGCGACAGGCCCCAGATCACGAGGCGGCGATCGAGCCTCGCCGTTCCAAGGACAACGACAGGTGCCGCGACGGCCGCGACGAGCGCCGTTGCGGTTACCGCCTGCCCAGCGGTTCCAGCGGTGACGCCGAGATCATTGGCCATGGGTGTCAAAAGGCTGGCTGGCAGAAACTCCGCTGTGACCATGGCGAAGACACCAACGGCCAGCGATGCGACCGCACCCCAGGCAGCCTTTGTCGGTCCGACATCGGGGGAAAGATCGCTATAGGATATCGCATCATTGTCACAGGACGTATGGGACACAGGCAGGCTCCGGTTTGTTTCCAGAGTCGTACCGTGGACGAATTGGCGTTTCCATGTTATAGAATCTGATATGCTTAGCAATTCCTCTAATTCACCGCCAGTTGATCATCTCACCGGCATGCTGCAAAGTTTACGGCTCGACGGCATCGAGTATGGGCGGCGTCATCTTGACGGCTCCTGGGCATTCTCTTTTCCGCAAAAACAGAACGCATATTTCCATTTCGTCGGAGGCAGAGCCTGCTGGCTCCTGACGCCGGGAGGAGAATGGTTGGAGCTACTAGCCGGCGATGCTGTTTTACTGCCGCGCGGAGGAGCCCACGCACTTGCCAGTGAGCCAGGCGCCATACGGCAACCTTTCCCCCAATGGCAGTGTCGCCCTCTCGGCGAAGATGTCTACGATCCGAGCACTATGGCGACCGGCAGCAACTGCCTGGTGTTCTATGGGTCCATGCGCTTCAATTTGGACAGCCTGCATCCCCTGCTCGGAATGATGCCGGACGTCATGCAAGCCAAGGAGCTCATGCGTCACGAACCCGCCACGCTTCAACTGCTTGATGCAATGGCTTGCGAGATGGCGGCAAACCGCGTCGGCGCGTGTGGGATTGTAGCGCGGCTCGCGGACGTCCTTGCGGCGCAGATCATCCGCTCCTGGGTGGAATACGGATGCGTCGGCGCCAGTGGATGGATCGCAGCGGTTCGCCATCCGCAGATCGGACGTGCCCTAGCTGCAATTCACTCCCACACAAAGTATGATTGGACCGTCGAGAAACTTGCTGATCTGAT
The DNA here is from genome assembly GCF_033957765.2 of Agrobacterium sp. rho-13.3. Taxonomy (NCBI): domain Bacteria; kingdom Pseudomonadati; phylum Pseudomonadota; class Alphaproteobacteria; order Hyphomicrobiales; family Rhizobiaceae; genus Agrobacterium; species Agrobacterium sp. rho-13.3. Next base: position 29,343 of record NZ_CP192776.1, on the reverse strand, counting down.
AGGCGTATCGCGATCAGGCTTTGCTGCCAAGTTTGCCAACGTGGTTGGCGAAACACCGGCGCAGTATATCGCACAGGTGCGTATGCATCAGGCCCGACACTGGATCGTTCGCGACAACGCGCGAATTTCCGATGTATCACAACGCCTTGGCTATGAGTCGGAAGCTTCTTTTAGCCGGGCCTTCAAACGGGTGATGGGTGCGCCTCCAAGTCACTATCGATCAGCAAATATTGAAAGTGCAGCACACTAAATGCCGGCATGTAGCAAGCGCCATTGGGAATGTTCCTGCCAGGCCGCTGTACGAGAGCAGTGAGCTCTGATCTCGCAAAAACGAGTGCGTCGTTTCCGGATCGTTTTATCGATCATTTGGATTGTCGGCCTGGAAGCTTTTGAGAGGGTGCACGTGACTTCCGAGTGCGTGCCCCCTCAGACGCCAACACCACGCCTTGAGGGGAATCGAACCATCGAATCTTGGCCAGAATAGATAAGTCACTAATTTAGAAGAGATTTCCCGTCTGAAGAGCGAATGCCCCTCTCCGTGACCATTTACGTTCAGGCGCGATCGTCGGAGTTTTGCCGATGCGGTCTTGATGATAACGAAGACCTCCAGGCTGTCTTCATCGGTGACGGAGGATTACCCGTCGTGTGCAATGTTCGTCGACTTCATCACGACGACGCTCCTATCAATTTTCATCGGCCTTCGAAGCTCAGCAACGTTTCGTTGCCGAGTTTCGAAGACAGCCCTCAGATTGTTTCGGAAGCGCTCTCCACCGCTGTATGGAAAGAAAATTACTGGCCGCCAACATTAATAAATGGCGCTAACGCTAAAAGGAATATGTTTATCAGCATAATAGGCATTTTCTAAATTGTTTATTTTTGCATAACCTCTGCGTTGACTAGCTTTTTCGAATGTAGTAATAGTTAGTTATTTAGTACCGAGCGAGTGTGGAAGATGGCTGTTGGAGACCGGGTACGACAAGAGCTCGACGCCCTCGAGCTTGAATTCCTAGCGATTGAAGAATTCAGGGGATTGGCCAAAACTCCTGGCGGACGCTTGACCGATTTTGGACGGGCATTTTTGGATTTTGCGCATGAGAACGACGTGAGGCAGATACTTGTAGCAAGACTTCTCGGAATTTCACCGGGGGCTGTGTCGCAACACCATCGTCGTTGAGCGAGCCTGCGGTATCTCGGGTGGAGCACCTAGGCATGCAGGGTGGAACGAGATCACAAAAAATAAAGCCCCAAGACCGGCGGACCTGTCTCAGGGCTGGGTCGCAAGGCGCTCGCCTCGCTGCTCTGATGAAAGAAATATGTGACCTATGGCGGAAAGTCAAGAAATCTTCTCGTACTCGACGGAGGCGCTCGCGAACCTTGAGCGGAACATCTCCGCAGCCAGACTTGCTCCCTACCTAGTTCATGCCGGAAACGACCGTGTCATGGCTATGAAAAGATATCTTTGGAATGCTCGGCTAGCGAAGTCGTTCCTATATCCGTTGCAGATGACGGAAATCACAATTCGGAACTCGATGCACGGTGCATTTCGGCAGCAATATCGAACTGCGTCGTGGATTTTCTCTCCAACTTTTCAGATGACGACGGAGAGCGAAGCTTCCCGCAAAGCGGCACATGGCCGCCTGGTGAGACGCAAGCCCCACCCCAGCGCGGACGACCTAGTTGCGTCATTGTCGTTCGATTTCTGGTCCAATCTTTTTCGCGACGACTATGAACAACTTTGGCTCACGCCCGGTCTACTGAAAGCCGCTTTCCCGCTTTTGCCTGACCATATCGATCGACCGCGTATCAAGTACCTCGTCGCCAAGATAAACAGACTGCGCAACAGGATCGCGCATCACGAGCCCATCCATTCGATGAACCTTCCTGAATATCTCAAGGATATACAGGAACTCCTTTCCTACCTCTGCCTGACCACTGCAGCTTGGGTCGATACCAACAGCACGGTGATGCGCGCCTGGCATACCCCACCAGTGCAGGCATCTGAATTTGCCGGGACACCTCTAACGCTCGCCAAATACAGAGCACCGCAACAGATCCTGGAGACCGATACACTTGCAAAAGCAATGGTGGCAGTAGATGCCGGCCGACCACGTGCGGCTTTGGTTTCCAATCCGGGCCTGACACCGCCTTATGAAGTGCTCACACCCTCAATTATATCAGCGTTCATCATGCAGGAAGCGACAAAACCCGAGTCAGGCGACATGATCGATCTGAACGCTCACACTGTTCGGGAAGTCCTCGATTCGGGAGAGAAGGTCACGCTATCATCTATTGAAATCGGACTGACAACCGGAGATCTGAAGTCTCTGTTTTACCCGATTGTAACCAAGGTTCAAAAGAAGAGCGGCACCGCGCCGCGCCCACCAGCAGCAGTTTTGATGATGAACAGCGGGGTGTCCGGCATCCCGATCGGCATCGTGTTCAGACCGGACATCAAGCTTTAGGCGCGGCCAACTGGTAGAACTGGCGACAGGGGGCGATATGCACGCCCACTCAGTGTTCCGCGCGTGACCTGAGCCCCAATCTCCCTCCAGCCTTAGAGAGCAGCCTGAACGCCCATGCTCTGGGACCAAACCTTGGACCGCCGGGAACTAGAGTTTTCCGGCTCACCACCTGCTCGGACCGGGGGACATCGCACGCCACAGCCAGAGCATCCCCAGCTCGCCTGCCAGTACGTCGATGCGGTCTTTGCAGCTGGACGGGCCCCAGGTAGGTAAATTTTGACCTTTTGGTTTATCAATCTAATGCCGTTTTAGCGCTACTTGTGTCGCACGAGACAGCCACAAGGAACATCGCAATGGCAAACGACATCACTACACTGCAGTTCAACGAAAATGGCTTCAATACGCTGAAAGCCGAGGTGCAAGCACTCGTCGAACTCGTGGGTCATATTTCAGATGAGTTGACGCCTGCGCAAAGGGCTAATGTCATCAAGAAGCAGGAGGCGGAGATCAAAACACCCAAACAGATTGCATTAATTTCTCAAACCCGTGGTTTTGATCTGATCGCCGGCGAGAACGCGGTGCGGATCAAACGCAAGCTTACCTAGCGCTAGGTAGGTATTCGACGAGACCGCTTATGATGGCTTTGTTACATACATCGTAAACCAAAATCTAAAAGACGAGACCTGCCGCATCCGGTCAATTTGCGGTCTTGTTGGCTGCATCAGCTCGGAACGGTTCAAGATCAATCTATCGGAATATATAACGCCGGACACTGCTGTCTAGTTGGCTTAATGCATATTCCATACAAAGTAATCGGACATGGTTTGGGCTAGGTGGTATCGAAAGGGTAGGTTTCTCCAGGGTAGAGGAAATGATCCTTGTTGCAAGAGTCGAGCCCTTGTAAGTGAATAAGCTGTTCGACTTTCGATAGGCGTCTTCTCTTGCCGCTTGTGTTCAGCTCCGGCTGAAAGTGATAGATCAACTGCATCTCCAGGTTGGCAAGCAGGTTTTCGACCGCGGCGAGCGGCTGGATCATTTCAAGCGGTACGTATTCAGTCGCTTTGTCCATGAAGGTCACGCACCCCAGATAGAGACGTTTTTCGGCGGAGCTGAATTTGGGATGATGCAATTTCGATATTGCGGTATGTCCACCGGAAAACCGCTTGGACCTCGATGAAGTCTTTCCAATGTAGACTATGGTCTCCGGACCTTCGTCAGTTTTGGTGGTTATAAAATAGAGCGGATAGGATTGCAAAGGCAGGGGGCCGCACCGACCGAGAATCATTTCTTGCTCTTCCCGGTCTATGGGAAGCGGCTTATCAGCCCCTATGACCTCGCATGCTTTGGTCACATATTCCCTCACCTCGCGCCAGCTGCTTTGAAGGCTTTGTGCCTTTACCGTATGCGCGACATGTAATGGAACCCAATCATCAAGAATGGCGCCGCAACCGACATCACTATCGAGATCAATACTAGAAATGTTGCGAAACGGCGGTTTCGGAGCTTTTCGCTCAATCCACGGGCTGAGTGCTGAAAATAACTTCAAGATGCATTACCAAAATGTGTTGCGTCACGAGAAAGGACAGCAAGAGCCCGAAATTACTACGACTCCATGCGCACCTCAATTTAAGGTTTTGTTTAACCTGTGGATACCCGTCCCTGGCACTTCTAACTTCTCGGGCCACCCTGCCATACTGCCAAGCAGGCAAGGAGGGTGAATATGTTGAAGATTAAGGGCTTGGATAAGCTCACCAAAGACCTAAACCGCCTCCAGAAGGTTTTTTCGGAGATGGACGGTGAGCTTGGAAGCGTGAAATTTGATCCGGAAGATCCCGGCAGTATCGAGACCGCTATCGCGCAAGCCGAGCAGATGATCGATGAGCGATTGGAGACACATTCTTCCAATTCTCTCGTGGCCTCGGTGATAGAGCAAATGAAAGAACACGCTCGCGAGGCAATTATTAGGCGAGCTGCTAAGGCTCGCCTTAACAGCGGTGATGACACTGAAGGAAAAACCGAATGACTCCAACTGCGCCTGATCTTTTCAAGCAGATCGACAATGCCGTGCTTGATCTTCAAGGATCGCAGCTGCAAACATATGAACGGCCGCTCAAGACCCTCGCTCGCCTCCTATTAAACCCGGATTTGGAAGCGAGCAACGCCGAGCTCACTAGCGGCTTGGACTTGGACGCATTTCTTGATTCCCAAGACAAACACGGCGGGATGGGTGCGGAGACCCTCAGGTGGCCTGACGATCCTGAAAAGACGATGGGCTTTACGTTATTGCTAATTCGCAGGTTCGCAGAAAAGCCGGACTGGATGACTGATTTCGGACATGAATTTTACTCGACAAGCAGTAAAATCATTTCAACGGTTCACAACATCACACGCCACATGATCATCCCCTTCGTGCGGGATTACAAAACCTATGTGCTTAGCCATGGTAAGACCGAAGCAAAGCTGGTGCGACCTTTGACGAACAAAATTTTTATCGTGCACGGGCATGACGGCGAAGCCCGTGAAACCGTAGCCAGATTCCTTACGAAGATTGGTTTCGACCCGATCATCCTGCACGAGCAGGCCAATCGCGGGAAAACCGTTATCGAGAAGGTGGAAGCCAATAGCGACGTAAGTTTCGCTATCGTGCTTTTGACGCCGGATGACGAAGGCTGCGCAAAAGGCGGCGTACCGGAGCCACGGGTACGACAGAACGTAATGCTGGAGCTTGGATATTTCATCGCGCTTCTTGGTCGTGCCAACGTGTGTGCGCTTAAACGAGGAACAGTTGAAATTCCGAGTGACTTCGCAGGCATCCTATGGGAGCCGATGGACGATAACGGCGGTTGGAAAACCAAATTGGCCCGGGAACTCAATGCTGCGGGTCATTCGATCGACTGGAACAAGGTGATGGTTTAACCCTGACCGCGTATCCGATGCACTGACTGTTCCATCTGCTCGTCGAGCTGTCGTTGGTGCTTAGCCTCTTTCATTGCGGTGCAAGCGCTGCCGTAGTTTTATGCCTTAACAACGACTTATCGGCTCAAGAGTCTTTCGATAGCGGCGACCGCTAATGCTCCGCTGATATATGAGCCGAACGCTTGGATTTTGCTGTCCTTTGTTCCATCGGCGAAGTCCACCACGGATTTAATTACTAGCCAGTGTGGTTGGGGCTCCAATGCTTCATGACACGCCCAAGCGACCGCAAACGCCTCCATGTCTACGCCGAGCATTTTTCTTTGTTGCGTAACAACTCCAGAGAAAAATTCTTTATGATTTTGAACTGCGGCACCTGAAGCAAGCGGTGCTACATGAAACGTCGGAACTGCCTCCGGCCGATAGCCGGGGCTCTTTCTATAGAGTTCATCTAACAAAGCTTTGTCGTTTGAAAGTTCTGTCAAAACGCCGACGACCCGAGCTGATGCAGCAGCGTGAAATGGCGCCGGCTCGAAAACGACTTCACCCTCGACCTCGGTAAACTTCCCGCTGCCGTAATCCCAGCTCAGGTTCGCACCAATCGCGTCGCCTAGTTTGCAATCACCCCGACGACCAGCGCAGACGCCAGTCATGACCACTAGCTTAGGCTTGAACAATGTAATTGCTTTCGCGGCTGTCACGCCTGCAGACACCAATCCCATCTGCGGCAGACACATACAAATGGCCGACACCGTTTTATCCCCGAATGGCATCTGGGCAGACCAATAAATCGCAGGATCTCCAGGGAAAGTCACAACTTCCCATTTGCAGCCTGACACAGCATGCTGATGAGAGGATCAAAATATTTCAAAACGCTAAGTGATTTCAGGGGGAAATACTGTGGACGTTAATCCTACAGAGTGGCTCAACGCTGCAGAGCAAATCTTCAATAAGCGGCCTTAACGTTGAGCGAAAGCTATATAAATTCTTGCTTTGCGACTCTTTGGCGTATTGGATAACGAGGGCCTCAAGGATAGAGGCCCGTAGAACTCAATTATATTCCTGTAACTCTAAAGGGGCCGAGTATTGGAGCGAAAAATTCGAGATATCCTGTTCGGTAATCGATCCAGCAGGGCCGGAACACTCCCGCTTGTACACACAGCGCCCGCATATTTCGTCCAAAAGATGTTGGAATCTAAAGAAATAAAGCCGAGGGAGTGCGACGTATTTCTCAAAGAAAAGTTGGCCTATTTCTTCGTCGGGCGCCCGGCGTACAAATCCGTGGGACACGATGTTTCACATTGGGAAATGCCTTCCTGCGTAATTGTTGATTTTCAAACGAACGCATCAAGGCGGATGTTCCCCTTTGATAGCGGAGCGTTTGCTCGGGGACTGGTACCCAAATACGCGACAATGATTGACCGTGACGACTATGCGCTCGCGCCAGACGCCGATGTGGTCGAACGATACATCGGTACATTCTTCGGAAGCAGCCGCGCCTATTTCATGGGAGAGGCTATCGATCGAAAAGAATTTTTGAAAAATCACGGAATTTTGCCTACCGAAGCATCGCTCCACGCCCTCATTTCACTACTAAACGGGGAACGTATCGGGAAGGCACTTGATGAACGTCGATCGTCAATCGAGATACAGTTCGACAAAGCCATCCACCTTGATGCAGGAGCAATAAGGGCCGTCATTCTACCGGAGATTTACCTGCAGGATAAAAATTTCGTAAAAGGGATCGAGCTGTTGGGAGCGCAGGTTATTACCTATCCCATGATACCTTTAAATACTGACCACTTCTACTACGCAATCTATGAGAGATGCCTATCATACTACGAACAGAATGGCTATTTCGATGTATAGATTAGTCGGCGCATCATTTCTTTATAACAATAAAGAGTCTGAGATTGGTTTCGCGCTGTTTTCTAAACAAGGCGCGAATATGCAATTTATTGCAGAGACGGACAATTATTTTAAGATACTACGGTTTGTGCCTTTTATCGATACAGACGGTTTTGCTTTTTACCCGATTGAAAACGGGGAGCTTTATATCATAGGGCAACCGGTTCCGATCCCCTCAAGGACTGCCGCTTTCGGCTTTCGAACCGAAGAGGCAAACTTTTACATCGAGCGCGTAGACGAGCTCTTATTAGAAGTTGACCCAATTTTTAAGCTTTCGCTCGCGGCGGTGGTTGGTCTTAATTTTGAGGATGTTATTCCTATCCTCAAATCGGCTTCAACAACTTCATTTACAGATCGGGCTGCACAAGAACTGTGGCTTCAAATAGAAATGGAGTCGCGACCAGCCAGTGAGATATACTGGACAAGCCTAGACCATACACCAGCTTTGGAATTTCAGGCTGAATTAGATGCTATTGACGTTCACGACACGCGCGATGCTCTCAGGTGGCTGCGCATTGAGAGAAATTTCCGAAGCGTACTGTGGACGAAAGTCTGGCTGTACGCGCGTTCGTTGCTCCCATTTAGCAAAGAACTGCGGGACATATCCGCCGTATGGCTGAATGTCATTTTCTCCGATTTTACTGCCGGAGAGGCATTACAAGATGTTGGCTATTTGTCAGTTCTTACCTTTGTTTGCGAGCTGTCTACCACTATCGATGAGTTTGATGAACTTTACGATGTCGTAGAAGAGCTCCACATGGAGCGTCCCGACGTTATGCAGTTGCTTGTCAACTCCAAGGTGTCGTATCGCAACATTGCCAGCAGTTTTATTGACCATGGGAACTTGAAAGCTGTTGAATCTGCTGACTATTGGGCTCGCCTTAAAGGGTTCCCCAAGAGCAATTCAAGTTCGTAACCTGCTTAAAATGTGACCCGCAACGCGTTGTCCTTAAAACTACAATAGTTCCACGAAATTCCAACAAAGATGTGCGAGACCTATTGGCCAAATCTAGTTTTCTGAGTTCACTCGACAAAGCGGGTAAGTACATCGACAAAGGTTTCGACCGGAGTGATCCGCAACTCACTGACCGGGCGTTCGCGGCTCTCGACAAGCTCGCCGCACGCGAGACCATCCGTGATGAAGACGCAGTTCTTCTACATTACTTTCGAGCCAATGCATTCAACAACCGGCAACACGAGGCCGGACAGGCGCGTTCCTGGCAATGGGAAATAGAGCATCTCCAAAGCGAGTTGCTCGAACTGCGGAAGGCTGTCAGGCATAAGGGTTTCGAAAAACTTGATCCGATCCGCTGCTGTCAGATTATGACCAATCTTGGCAGCAAGCTTAATCTGGTCGGTCGTCCAGTTGAAGCCTTGTATTATTGGGACAAAGCGCTCGCGATTGACAGACGCTTTGCCATGGCGCTCTTCAATAAAGGGTTGGGACTACTCAGCTATGCCGATTCAGTCAGTGATCTCGGACATTCCCAACTCATTGCAGCGCAAGCTCACAATAACTTCGTGGCAGGAACAGCTACTGATGCTGTACACGAAAGCGCACAGAACGCAGCGCTTGTTCCTCATTTTACCGAAAGAGCCAAACACATCTCGGATCGGCTTAATGTCGCATCTGCCAATGAAAATTTGGCAGAGAAACACAGTCTAGGCCGTACAAACGCAGAGAAGGCATACCGTCGTTGGTGCCTTGAGAAGCGGCTCTTTCTCAATCCCATGAATGACCTCGGCACATATTCGATTGCCGCAACAGACAGCTTGGTCCTGCCGTCAATTGCCCTTCCCCTCGACAAAACAGGAGCTATGCCGCCAGCCGTCTTTGGACTTTTCAATCAGCTCAAACAGGAATTTACTACGGCCAGATTATTCCTTTTTGAGGGAATGACGGCTGATACGGCGCACTTCGCGGACAAAGGCGTGAAGCTCGCGAATACGCTCGACTATCCGAGTTATGGGGTGAACGTCGAGAAGGCGCGACAGGCCTATCGAATGACGTATGCCGTGTTTGACAAGATTGCTTTCTTCCTAAACCAATACTTCGAACTCGGTATCCCCGAGAACAAGGTCTTCTTCCGCTCGATCTGGTATGAGACGAAAGGAACTCCAAAGTCGCTCCGATCGTCCTTTTCGGATCGGGAGAATTGGCCGCTCCGGGGCTTGTTCTGGCTATCGAAAGACCTTCATGATCCAGAGTTTCGGGCAACCACGGAACCGGATGCGGAAGCCTTGGCCGATCTGCGCCATCATCTGGAACACAAATACTGTCAAATTCATGAACAATGGGCCGGAACCTTTGATAATTTAGACGATACAGAAACCGCACGGATCGGACTCCATATTGGGAGGCATGATTTCGAGGCAAAGGCGCTGAGGCTAATGGGACTCGCACGAGCCGCGACAATCTACCTGTGCCTGGCCGTCCATCGAGAAGAGAGCCTCAAGAAGGATGGAAGCGACGAGGCAATATCGATGCCCATGCTTGTCGACACATGGCAAGACAAATGGAAAGTTTAGGCGCAGGTGAGCATTGGTTTCGCCTGGACTATGACATTGCGGATAGGCACGAGAATCCTGAATTTTCCCCGTAATCACTCGTGATAAGCCGGGCTTCCCGAAGGCGGACCGCGGGCGAAGAACCAAGCGATTATCGTACCGTCTTACTAAAGCATGGCTTCGGACAAAGTGGTAAAATCCAGTGCAGCAAGGATCTGGCTGAAATTGGATGGAAGGACGGAATTCCGGGCAGTAAATTCTGTGGTTAACGCCGCACGGCTCTTGTTTCTACTAGGCGTCGGATGCTCTTATTCAGGCGGGGGGCTAAATGGGACAGATATCTGATCTACAGGATCAACTTAACCGCTTGCTAGACCTTGCGCATCACCAAGTGCATTTTGCGGAGGCAAAGAACGGCGCTTTGCTCACTCTAAACTTTGCGCTTGTGATGGGTATGGTTGCGATTTCTGGCGAAGAATTGGCTTGGCAATGGCGCTTGTACATGTTGAGCGTTGGATCTGCCTTGGGCTTAAGTGGCTTAGTAGCGATGACATCCTTCTTGCCTCGCATGACTTCAATAAAAGACGAGAGGCGCAAGGCCCTAGGTAACGTGGCTTTTACTGGAGACATTGCGTTGATGGGCTCGGAATCCTTGTTGAGGACCTTAGCATTAAAGATGGGTGTATCGGAGGAGCCAACGCATTATTGTTCGGATCTGGCCGATCAGACATACGTTAATGCACGTATCGCAGAGAGGAAATTCCGTAGGTTTCGTCTTGCTGCATGGATGACTTTAAGCGGAATCATCGCCCCGACGATATGGGTCACCTACCAGATGGCAGCGGGCGTGCTGCCCCTTTGGAGTTGAAATGAGCTGGAAAGAAGATCTAGAAACCTGGGTTGACGGTCATCTGGACACCGCGTTCGAGGTCCGAGACGGTACAGTAGTTCCATCAACGGACAGCGTGACTAACAAGCAGGCTGTCAAGCTCGATGCCGCATTTTTGTATGCCGATCTAGCGGGATCCTCCGACTTAGCACGTCACTGCCCATGGGATACCACGGCAAAAATAATACGAGCGTTCCTAGACGTATCATCTCGCTTGATTAGGGCATACAAGGGCGAAATCCGCAGCTTTGATGGGGATCGAGTAATGGGCGTGTTTGTGGGAGACACCCCGCGCCGGAACGCAACGAAATGCGCACGTGAGATTTTCTATACTGTGGAGAACATTCTTGCCCCGAAGGCTACCAAGAAATTCAAATCCATTTCTGACAATAATATAAAGTTGAAATGCGGTATCGGAGTAGACCACGGCACTAGCAGAGCTGTCCGTGCCGGCATTCGCAATAGTAATGATCTGATCTGGATAGGTCGACCGCCAAACATGGCAGCTAAGCTATCAGACATACGAGAGTATCCTTACTCAGTCATGATCCACAAGGATGTCTACAGCGTTCTCGAGGATGCTGACAAATATGTAAATGGTGTCGACATTTGGGAAAGCCGCACCTATACTTTGTCTGGCGTCGTTCATTCCATTTACCGTACCAAATTTACCAAACTCCCCTAGTCCTAACGAATTACGCCCCGACGAGGACGCGCCGAGGTGTGCGTTCCATGACGAGCAGGCGACAAAATTTTCGAGCAAAAAGTAGCTTAGTTAGCCGAGGACCGATTGCGGTTTAACTCCGGTGCCGTCGGCGAGAGTGCTCGGGAAGAAAATTCGCTACAGCTACTTTAAAAAGCCGATCATATAGGCCGTTGACTGCAAATGGCGTCGAGCTAGCCTGAATATGCCTCGGCCTCGATGAGGTCAACAATCGTCTCCCGCTCCCCTGATTTCGCTTCAGCTTTGGCAATCATTTTCAGCTCACATTTTCGAAACAGCGCTTGTCTGCGATAAAATGCGGTTTAAACCGCTGCTGCAATAAGCCCCGATTCTCATCGGGGTCAGAACAAGAGCAGTCCGAAATCGTACGCTAAGGCCGAACGAAGCATGAACAATGCCATAGCTCGGATTTGGGGCGTTCGATCTCTGTGGATTACCGTCGACATGCGCAAGTTTTGATTTCTCTGTTCCGCCCGACTCGACAACGCTCAGTGCAGATTGGTGATGGACGGAGTCAGGCAATGGCAAAGCGAAAGCTTCTCAAAGATCAAGATCGACGGAAGCTTGTCGACATACCAGTCGACGAGGACAGCCTGATCCGACACTATTCGTTGTCATTGGCGGATCGCCTCGAGATCGAACTGCGGAGACGTAATCACAACCGGCTCGGCTTTGCCATTCAGGAACGTTTCTCGCCGCGAAGGCTCTTGTTGAGCGAATAAAGTTCTCTAAAGTCGAAAAGAGAGGGAAGGTTAGCCGCGCCCTCGCGTAATGTTTGAAAGAGTTGCGAAAATCGGCGCAAACTCTTGAAGATATGTCCGAGCAGTTTTACTCCAGCGCGATTACGAGGCTGATCGAAGACATCGAAAACATATAGGCAGCATCTTCACTAGTCGTGAGTTGCATTGACAGCCGGGCACCAATTGAGGCGCTCAATGTCGTCCTGGTCGTCACTTCCGATTGGAATTCGATCTCAAACTGTTCGCTATTTCTTACGTGTCCACCTTGAAAAATGATTGATAGCCTGCAACTTATCCGCGCCACATATTGGCAGGAAACCGAAGGGCGCGGGTAAAAAACTACATGGCCAAAAGCAAAGAAGCAGAGCTGAAGCTCGAATTGATAAACGTTGGCCACGGCGATGCTCTTGTCCTGCACTGGCTTCCAAAGACAGGCAAGCCGTCGACGATCCTGATCGACGGCGGACCCGCCGGTGGCGCCGCACGCGTGAAGGACACCATGGATAAATTGAAAGCGACGTCAATCGACCTAGCTGTGCTGACCCACTGCGACGCTGACCATGTCGACGGGCTCCTCGCTTATGTGCGCGGGAAAGACGCCCTGCCCATCGAACGCTACTGGGGGCCTTGCGTCCCTGCCTTCCGGCGCCACGCATGGCTTTTTCCGCCTCGCGTGGCGAGCGGTATCGATAAGGCGGTCGAACTACAAGAGGCGTTACCCGCCGAATGCGCCGTCTCGTGGCCAGTCGAGGGTGCGACCTGGACTAGCCCAGATGGTGACTTGTCCCTTAAGGTCATCTCCCCAGCAGGGCGACTAATCGAGCGGCTGCTTCTGGGCAACGACGCCTTAAACCTGTTTCTGCAGGAGCCAATGCCGCTGGGTTGGTTGCTGGAAAGCGCCGAGGATGAGCCCGATGACGAGGATCCCTACGCTGACCTGCGCTTTGCGATCTCGACCACGGAAATCACGCCGGACAGAGTACCGAGCCTACCCACCTCTGAGCAGCCCGCTTCAGTCGGCGACATCGCTCGCGAAGCGCAATCCAATGGAATTGAGCCGGAATTCTTCGGTAACTCGGTCCTGAACAACACCTCGATCGTGCTGTTGGTCGAGGCTCGCACCGGCGGGAGGACACAGCGCTTACTGCTGACAGGCGATCTTGAAAACTTCGCTTATCTCATGGCTCGCTATCCGATGGGCCTCGGCTGCGAGATCGTCAAGGTTCCTCACCACGGCTCCTACAGCTATGTCGAGAGCGACTTGGCTTATGACGAGGTGTGGCAATGGATGCGACCAAGGGCGGCGCTCGTTAGCGCGAACGGCAAACACGGCCTACCTCGTCGCGAATTTCGTGATGCGGCACTGCGTTATGGGACGACGTTGTTCTGCACGTCCCGTCGCACACGCGAAATCGTCACCGGTCCGCTGACCCAAAGCTGCTGCAAGATCCAGTACGCGTGTGATCATCAGGCACCTGTCTCCTTGAAAATCTCCACGCAGGGCGTTCAATCAGAGGGAATTGCTTGCGCCCGCGGGAATCTAACTGGGGCAATGCCAGTCATCGAGGTTCGCCAACATATCGTTGATCCGAGCCCGATCCTCTCAAAAATGGCCGAGACCGAGATCCGCAAGCACGTGGACTGGGCGATCAACTGGTTACGAGCCACGTTGAATGAACGTCAGAACCGACCCGCCGATGCTGGTCTGTCACCCCTTTCGGTCAAAACACTCTCAAAGGCTGCGAGTGCCGCAGGTAGGGTAGGGGCGGCAACGCAGATGGAGCTCATTCTCGAGCGAGCTGCGCGATTGGGCAAGGTATGGCTCTCTCCGGGGAGCAGACACCGGCGGGATGACAACAGAAACGTCTGGACCCTGCCGAACAAGGAGGAAACCAAGGCGTTTACGGATTGGCTCGATAGCTTCAGTGTCATTCACCTGACAGTCACGGACCGACACGCCGGCTCGGCACGAGAAGAGCTACTTTATGCCGCCGACACGACCTGGTTCGCGAACCGCTTCGCCGAATTATTCTCGTTCCCGGTGGCCATGTTCGAAGATGCAATTTGGCCGATACTGGTTGCTCATCTACTAAAGGCCCACTCGATCGGAATGCGCACCGTTGGCAATTCCGGGTATCGATCATCTGGCGAATCGATAGCCCTGATCCTTTTCAAGGAGATTGATGCCGAGACCGCGTTTAGGAAACTTGTTGAGAGGCTCGAGGCGGTCGTTAGTGATGACCTCGCCGACTACCTCACGGCAATTGCCAGATTCGCGTACAGTAGCTCTGGGCCGCCTCCAAAATGGCCCCCTGCGGTTGACCTAGCTGTTACCCTCTCGCGGCCTGAAACTCCCGTGATTCCAAGCGGACTGGTCAAAAACAGGTATGACGAGGCGTTCGAATTGCTCGGCTTATCGACAAACGCGGCGCAGGTCAGAGATTGGATAGGACACGTTCCGTATTACATGGGTCCTTTGCCAGAGGCCCTTTTACGGCCGGTATTCGCCAGCCTCATTCTTTCAGGGTTCGAATTCCTCAAGCGGTATAAGCAGCCTCACCCGTCCCGACAAAAATAGAGCCATCTGACGTTTGCCGAGTCGAAAACATCATCGTCGCTCGTAGTAATGGCTATTGAAATTGTGATAACCAAAGTGTGAACTCACATCTCTTAATCATGACTCTATACCGACAGATTGAGATCCTGTGGAGCTGGTTGTGCCGCTTGACGCAAAATGGTCGTGGAATGCTGTGAAGAATACTCCAATTCCCATCATCGCCTATCTCTTTCGACGGGGCAGCCTGCAACACTGGCGCGCAGGGCCTTGGCGGACCGCTCGCGAAACCGTCTGTTTACCTGACTACTCTATCCGTCCGAGAACAGAATCGACGCCCAGGAACCACCATGCAAACTTACAAACAGGCTTTCACTGAGTTGCTCAGCGGGCTAGATGGGATTGAACCACGGCTTCGAGAGCCTCGTGTTCAGACCTTCTTGGAGCGCAATGTACAGCTCATTTGCCCAGAACATTACATTGCCCCTAGGATGGTTATCTCTAAGTTGAGAGTTGGCGCCGACTTTGCCTGCGATTTCGCCTACTTCGCTCCTGTGTCAGGTGCGAACTATCTCAATCTTGTCGAGATCAAAGATCCGACGCACAGTGTATTCACTACTAAGAACAACATGAACTCCTTCTTTCGAGATGCCGTTGAACAAGTCCGCGCCAATCTCAGATGGGCGTCGCAGCACCGATCTCAGATCGAATCCCTGAGAGCTGAACTTGAAGCCCAATTTCCCGGCACGGAGACTGGCATGGTTTTCGCGAAGGGTGTCCTCTACTGTGGTCGCCGCAGCGAAATCGAAAGTCATCCTGAGCGGCGAACTGTTTGGCAAGAGTTTGTTTCAGAGGCCAAAAAGGATCTGGAAATCCGAACATTTGATGGTCTGATGCAGGAAAACACCTTTGCCTTCAGTCAAACCATCGATCTGGCTGGCGACATACAGTGTTACGCGCGCCGCCGCCGCCGCTATATCCCGAAGCATCCGGGGTAGCCCTTGCTGCTCTTTCGCTCCGGCCAATGGCCAGATCGAGATCAAACCCTTTAGCTCTCGCCTGTTTTGCCTGTCGAAGTATCGACCTCGCGGTTGGGGTATCCGCCTCTCCAACCGCTTATGATGCTCATGGTGTCAAAAGCTTCTAATAGTTGTCAGATTACACCCCAGGCCCGAAACCTTCCCCTGCCCGTCATCTCGCGCAGGCCTAACTCCTCGACGATCCGCAACGCCGCGCGCGGCGTGACACCGAGCTCCTTGGCGATCATCCCGGCCGACACCAATGGTTTTGCCATGACCAGCTCAATCAGCTCCGGCAGCTTTGACGACGTTCGTCGTCCAATCAGTTTGCGCTCCATCATGGTTCGCGCCAGCGCCAACCGGTCATGATCTTTCAGCCCAAGCTCTGCCGCCGCCAAAAGACCATGCGCGATGGCCAGCAGCCGGGTTTCCCGGTCGCGATGCCGACGCCGGTCGACGGGAATGGTTCTCAGGCCGAGATTGATAGCGGCTAGATGAGTGCCGGTGGTAATGCCAGCCTGGCGCAGGACTGTTGCGCACAACAGCCGACCGAGCCAGGGCGCATGCTGGAGCACCGCCAATTCATTCCAGGCATCGAGCGCGATGATCGCCTGCAGCACCGGCGGCAGATCTTGCGCCTGCCGTACCACGCCGCGCCATTCTTCCAGCCGCCCCTCCTCGTCCCAGTCGAGATCATATATCATCGGATTTTTTTCGGCAGCACGCCCGGCCGCTGACTGGCCGGGCCGCTGTGCTCGCTCGATTGCGGCGTCAGAACGGGCGAGCAGAGCGTCGATGGCAGCGAATTCGTCGTCAAGCGCACTTGCACCCTCGTCATCGCTGCCCTCCCCTGCTCCGATCGCAATGTCGGGTATCGCGTCGTCATCAGCCACGACGGATATATCATCACCCAAAGATGCTGCAGGCAACACCTGCCCTGGCCATGCCGGAGCCTGCCGGAGGCTGCGCAGCCCGTCGGTTGACAGCGCCCAGCCGGGCGGGTGGGCGACTAGTCGCCGGCGCGTGCGCAACACGTCACTGGCAATGGTGAGCTCGTGGGTCGGGGTGCGAATGTCTTTGGTGGCGTCGTGGAGAACAAGATCTTCAAGATGGACGAGTTCGCCGTCGATCCACAGCGAGGCGCAGGCGTCGGTGAAGTGAGAGCGTTCGACAAAGCCCTCGCCGACCGGGGAACGGGCGATGCGTTCGTCGAGACGGGACAAGGCGGAAGCTACGTCCGAACTCGGTCGCAGTAACGTCGAAATGGGCAATTTTGCAAGATCGTAAACCATTGAAATCATGGTAAATGATTTGTTAAACAGACACCAATGATTAGTTTGTGTCCGTCACATGGTATTGTCTAGAGTTCTGTTTCTAACCATCGATAAGTACTCCTTATCGATGGTTGTTGATCTGGAGCCCCAAATCAGACAGAATCGCTGCCAAGCAGGGCCATCACGGCCGCAAAAACAGCCATTCTGGAGTGTTCGTGGCCAAACCGAGAAAAGCACAGACCCCCGTCGAGAGGCGCGCCGAAGAACTCGACACCATTGCGTCCGTCCTGCCGCTCGATCGTCGCGACGAACTTGCAGAGCTTCTGACCGATCAGGACATCGAAACGCTGCGCCACCTGGTCAATACCGGTATGGGCGCCAACACGTTGCGGGCACTCACGTCCGATCTTTCCTATCTGCAGGCCTGGTCGATTGCCGCCACACGCGCCTCCTTGCCATGGCCGGCCCCCGAAGCCTTGCTGCTGAAATTCGTCGCGCATCATTTGTGGGATCCGGAGAAGCGCGAAAATGATCCTGATCACGGCATGCCGCACACGGTCGACCAAATCCTGCGCAGTCAGGGTTTCCTCAAGTCCGCTGGACCGCATGCGCCCGATACCGTGCGCCGAAGGCTGGCCAGTTGGTCGACACTCACCAAATGGCGCGGCTTTTCCGGTGCCTTCACCTCCCCTGCCCTCAAGCAGGCGATCCGGCTGGCGGTGCGTGCAGTCCCAAGGCCTCGCAAGCGAAAAAGCGCCAAAGCGGTGACCGGTGACATTTTGGCCAGGCTGCTGGTGACCTGCGGATCGGAAAGTCTACGCGATGTGCGGGACCGCGCGATCCTGATGGTCGCCTTTGCCTCTGGCGGTCGCCGCCGCAGCGAAATCGCAGGCCTTCGCCTGGAACAGCTGACAGTGGAAGCTCCGATTGAGATGGAAAGCGGCCCTCCCCTCCCCTCGCTCGCCATTCATCTCGGCCGGACCAAGACCACGAACGGCGAAGACGACGATGTCGTCTATCTGACCGGTCGCCCGGTCGAGGCGCTGAATGCCTGGATAACGGCCGCGAAGATCGGCAAGGGTAGCGTGTTTCGCGGGATCGGGCGTTGGGGCACCGTTTCAAAGCGGGCACTCGATCCGCAGTCGGTCAATGCTATTCTCAAGCGGCGGGCGGAGATGGCCGGGTTGGACAGTGGGGAGTTTTCCGCTCATGGGCTAAGGTCCGGATATATGACCGAAGCCGCGAACCGGGGCATTCCCCTCCCCGAAGCGATGGAACAGTCCAGACATAGGTC
Organism: Agrobacterium sp. rho-13.3; assembly: GCF_033957765.2. Taxonomy (NCBI): domain Bacteria; kingdom Pseudomonadati; phylum Pseudomonadota; class Alphaproteobacteria; order Hyphomicrobiales; family Rhizobiaceae; genus Agrobacterium; species Agrobacterium sp. rho-13.3. The sequence goes on along the minus strand of NZ_CP192776.1, from coordinate 11,058 downwards.
GGTGCAGCAGGCTTCAAGCTATTATAACAATGCCACGCGGCGCAGTGGCCGAGCGGCAAGAATGCTGTAACCTGCTTTTCCGCCACACTTGTTTTGCAAACAAAATCCACGTAGAGCATCCTGCAATAAATTAGCCCTTGAACGCGCTAAAAATCCCAAGGATTAAAAAGTTCGAGATCTGTCGTCTCAAAATCCTTGAGGTTTCGCGTGGCCAAACGGCCACCGTTCACGCGCGCTATTGCTGCGATCATCCCATCAGGCGCTGTCATTGCGCGTCCCCGACGTGCCGCCTGTCCCATGATTTCGCCGTATGCTAATGCGGCTTCATCAGTGAGACTAAATATTCGATCGAAAACCGACGACGCCATTCTGTCAGACCCTGCTCCAAACGCTCCGCCCGCTGATCCGGTCTGATCTTTTGGATACCGAAAGCGATCTCCGCGATTGTCACAGTTGGCAAAGCCAATTCGGAATCGAACCGAACTAGCCAAGCGATGACGGCTTCGTTTGGATCCTTTCGCAACGTCTCGGAGAGGACGTTTGTGTCGAGGAAAATCAAAGCTCTAAACTTTGGTGTAGTTGGCGGTTTTCGCGAATAACCTGATCGAGATCAATCTCCGTGGCGGTCTGTGTGTTGACGCGCCGGTAGAAATTTGCAGCTGGTTCCCGACCGGTCTCGCGTGTCTCGTAGGCTTCAAGCGCGCGCTCGACTACCTCCGCAATCGAACGATTTTCACGGCGGGCCAGTCTATGAGCTAGATCTTTTGCTTTGGAACTCCGGACAGAGAGTTGTGGTGCAGCCATCGCGGTCTCCTTTGGCGTCAACATATGCCATTAACCTCCTGCCATCAAGATGGCAGCTACTGGCTTGCCAGCAATCATTTATCATTAAGCTTACGGAGATCATCACGTCGACGTGAGATATAACAACGCGTTATTCTGCGTCGGTACCCCTCCCCATCTACAATGACCCTCATACGATAGCCGACGATGTAGCTCAGACAGCCAAGGCGACAGACAGTGCCGTACGTCCTGGCCGGAGACCGGGCGCGGGAAGCTGAACCGGAGACACCAATGAACACATCCATCTCTGGCATCGTGGCGATGGCTCTCGCCATCCTCGCGCTGCCTTCGCTCGCATCTGCTGAGATTATCGCACCATTTCCGCAACGCGCTCCCAGCGATGCTGCAATGTCATTGGATTGCACTACGCCACCAGAAGCGATTGTCAGTCTTATGATCACCTCCAAGTACGGCAGCGATGGACCACAGCGAGATACGATCGATCCAGAGGCCAATCGCACCTTCAAAAAGCAGATGAAGCCTATTAGAGCGTTTTCCCAGCAGGTCATCAAAATGGCGAACCGCTATACGTTGCGAGGTGGAATTGCCGATGCGCAATGCACGCTGTCATGGCTGAATGCATGGGCGCAGGGCAAAGCGCTCTCTCAGATGGATAATCCCAACGCGGAGTTTGAGCGCGCCCAAACACTCGCCGGGCTGAGCATTGCGCTGTTGCAGGTCGCACCTGCCGTACGAAATGACGCGCGCTTCGCGATCGTCGTTCGCTGGATGACCGACTTGGCCACATCAACCAACGCGTTTTTTGATGCCACGCGCGATCGGCTCAAAGGGTCGCGAAATAACCATGCCTACTGGGCCGCCCTCGCTTCAGCAAGTGTGGCAGCTTTGGCTGATGACAAAGCCCTGCTTGACTGGTCTGTGCAAACGTACCAGCGCGGTGTCTGCGGCGCGACCGCTCAAGGCGCATTGCCGCTGGAACTTGAGCGCGGAAAGAAAGCTCTCAAATACCATCTGTTTGCGCTGAACGCGCTGGTGCCTGTAGCGGCGTTTGCCGAGGCCAATGCCATTCCGGCTTACGATTTGTGCGACGGCGCCCTGCACAAAATCGTCAATTTCACGCTGAAGTCGATCGGCGACCCGGCAGCGATGGCCTTAGCCGCTGGCAAAACGCAGGAGCCTTTTGTGAACAAGATGCCCTCAGCCCAAGATTTGGCGTTTCTTGAAATCTACCATCGGGCCTTTCCGGGGGCGGCTCCTATGGAAAGCGAGCTCTTAAAGTTGCGCCCTCTCATCGCCACCCCTCTGGGCGGAAGTCAGACCTTATTATACCGCCACTAGCGATATTTTTGAAGGTTCGAGCAAGTCAGGTCTCAAATAGTTCGGGCGCCCTTTCGGAGGGCCGAACATGACGGATTGGGGTTCATAGTTTTCGTACTTTTTCAGCTGTTTCTCGACAAGCTAGAACTTGCAGCGGCAAGCGCGTGATCTTGCCCACGCGCTTGCCTGTCGTACGGGGCAGCCCCTCATTCGTTTGGTCGAGCTGGCGCTAGAACACTACGAACGGGAATTGTGCCAAAAACCATCTCAGACTCCGGCCCAAGTTCTATGGGACCTGATGGCTGAGGGTCGGCGAAGAGTTTTGCACGGCACGACGTCCGCTCATGACGATGTTTATGACGAAAACGGCTTGCCAATATGATTGTCACAGATACAGCGGTGATCGTGGCAATATTGGTGCTGGACTCGGTGCCACCGATCTTCTCAAACAGTCGAACGAGCGCTAGCTGGCCGCATCGCCCGCCGCAAAATGGAGACTGCCCACGGATTGATGGTGCAGCAGACGCGCTCAATATGCCTCGGCGGCGAGGGGGCTTCAACGGCAGTTAATTCGCTTCAAGCGACCGAGCCAGCATGCGCTAGAGACAGACAGTGTTCGCACCTATCGTAAGTGAGATATTCGAATTCTGGGGCTGCGCATTTCCCCCCAAGACGCTTAGAAGATTTTAGTTCATGCTGGCTCACACCACGGCGGGGCCCCTTAGCGCAGCCGAGTTCATCCGTTCTCTGCGGGCGATGGCAAAACAATGCTTCCTATCTCGATCTTTTTCTTCGGATAGCTTCTCGCCCGCCGCGTAGAACCATGCCAAAGTAGGGAATCAGCCGGTATGTCACCAAGAGTCTATGTGAGGGGCAGCGGCATTGCCGACGAGCTTCACGGACTTGGAGTTGCCGAACAGATGCTCGGATATCCAATTGTCGACTCCAGTTGCAGGGCTTCGTGATCGGAATGCTGGCCGCTACATCGCCTAAACGAACTGCCGCCAACTTTATCGTATCGCGGTTGACGCCGAAATCGACCTCCCAATTACACCTCAGGCAGAAAACCTTGACAGTTGAGATAAAGCGAAGTCTGTAGCCAAAACTTGGACAAGGATTTAACCTCGGTCGCGGGAATCCACGGTTCCAAAAGCGTTTCGTTATTGTCCGGCCGAAATACTTTCCACTTCCCAACGGAGTGACCTCGATGTCCCTCGCAGCCGCCTCCTTGATCAAGAAGCAATACAAACTTTGGCAGGAAACATAAATCTCCAGTACGTCAGAAAGCCTATTATCCTAGGCGCCGGCCAATCTGACTTCGAACTACTAATTGTGGCAACGATCGACCTATGTTTTTAGCTGATCACGCTGCGAAAAAGCGTCCAAAGTCAACGCCGCAAAATAATTAGATGACACAACACAGAAAACGAACGGCGCAAAGTCAGCTAAAGCCCAGCACATGAGCTGAGATTAGATCGCGTACTTAGTCGAAGGGGCTACGGACCACGCGCTTTAAATTCGCCATCGATGGGCCACTAACCGTCCGATAACGCGCTGCTACGAGATTATAAACTCCGAATGCAGCGAGACCCGTCCCCATGACAACGAAAATGACCGAGCCACCCGGCAACTGACGCATCCACTCCAACGCATCGGCCATCCCGCCGGCTCGATCCGGGTCTACTTGAATGCCTGTATAGGCAAACAACACGCCAACGACAGCGAATACAACTCCACGGGCCGCTAGACCGTAGACACAGACATAGGTGAGCCACGATGGGCTGTCGGGGATTCTGATGTATTTCTCGAATTTGCGGGTCAGACCTTTGAGGATGGTAACGATGCCACCGACGAACAAGGCGACACCAATGGTGATGGCGAGATAAGAACCAAAGGGTTGAGAAATTATCCATGCCGCGAGGCCTTTCTCACCTGCTCCCTCTCCCCCACCATCCGCTAAGATCGAATGCCCCAAAGCGTAGCTTCCAAGTCCCATATAGGTCACTGCGCTACCGAATAGGCTTCCCCTGACAATCAATCCTTTTACGTCACTGCCATGACCATCACTGTCTGCCAAAGCCTGTGCCAAACGCCAAGCGACGAAGCAGATGAGGCCAGCGCCGATCATGCCAACCCATATCTTTCCGAATGGTTGATCAAGCACTGACGATATCGCCGATTTACTCTCGGGTCGTCGACCGCCGACGCTTGAGAACAGTGCCAACGTCGCGACGAGAAAGAACACGGCACCCCGGGCGGCATATCCAAACTTTGCGAGCATCTCGAAACGAAATTCTTGTAGCAATTGCTTCTCCCCAACTCTGTATCTGACGAGGAAACGCGAAAGGTGCAAAAAGGTTGTCTGACGATAAGAATGAAGACGACCCTCCAGATCGTGTTTCCGACATTCTTAGCGTCCGACGCTGCTTCCTGTTGCGCGCCGTTCTGCTTAAGCTGCGATGTATACGAATATGGCCATGCCCTGAACTGGATAACTGCGACTTGCGGTTAAAGAGCTTATCGAGCGAGATTGAAAAACTGCAATATCGGAAGCAGGAGACAAGAGATAATCGTCGTGGTCAGCTGACCACATGGATAAGTATCTGTTTTAATAGCATTTTTAGAACTGATCCGCAGTGAGAGTTTTTGACCTGGCTGGAGACAAAATCGCGTCCTACGTCATTCATTCAATGACCATGCGTGGCATCAACTCATGGCCGCGTGGCAGCAGGCTACAGATAGCTTTAGCAGCGCAGATAACAAATACGGCTGGTCAAAGTTTCTGCGCGGAGGGAAGGGGGGAGGGATGAGAAAAGTTGTGATAACTCTATTCTAACGAAATCGACCTAAGTGAGCGGGATGATGTCGTCATTTGGCCGAGGATTATTTCGGTTCGGTCGAACCAGTTTGCGGACCAATGATGCAGGCCTGCTGGATCAATTTTAGGGTGGTCGACTTTCTGGATCTGCTTGAAACGACTAAACGGCAATTTTGGATGTGTCGATAAGGCTATCAGTTTCCATGTCTTAGGCATCTAATGTCGACCTATGCTCCGCGCTGGGTCCAGACGGCATCTCAGGTACAAGCAACTTAAGGCCCGCAGTGCGCGCTGCCATTGTGCTCGCTAATCTTCGTGAAACTCTTAGCTACGTCAGCAAGTGTCATTTCCGCAAACCTCTTCCGCAGAAGCTTATCTGCCTCGCAGAAGACCTCCTTCAATGTCCCATTGACCGCCTGCTCGATGGGGCATCCAGGCATGTCGTAGGCGGGGCCAACCGCAAATATGGAAGGTTCTCCCACGGCACGGTAAATGTCGAGGAGCGTAAGCTCCTCAAGTGGACGTGCCAAAGTCCAGCCGCCGCCATGGCCTTTTACTGAGCTGACATATCCCTCGTCGCGCAGCCCTGCCATTGTGCGACGGATTACAACAGGATTGGCGTCCAGCATCTGCGCGATCACGTCGGACGTCATAGCTCCATCATGGCGTCCCATGTGGATCAAGACGTGGAGCATGCGAGAAAGTCGACTGTCTTGCCTCATGTCTTTTCCTCCTTTCCATGATTTGCCCGCCAACAATAGCACGAAGCACTATTACGATACAATCGGAGTGTCATGAGTGTTGACATGCCCCTATCATGGTACTTATGTTGTTACATGAAGCGAGGGAAGGTTTATGACCGACACCATTCACGACGTCATCATCATTGGCGGGAGTTACGCAGGACTGTCGGCCGCGATGCAGCTTGGTCGCGCTCGGCGCAAGGTACTGATCATAGATGAAGGCCTCAGACGCACCCGTTTCGCTTCGCATTCTCACGGCTTCATCACTCAAGACGGTACCGATCCGGCTATATTAGCTGCAGAAGCTCGTGCTCAGGTAATGAGGTACAGCACTGTAGAATGGCTGGCTGGTCGTGCAGATGCTGTACAACAAAAAGGGGACGCGGGTTCGCAAGACCTCTCATTTGAAGTCATGGTTGGAGAAACCCGTCACATTTCGCGCCTCCTGATCCTGGCTCTTGGCGTGAAAGACAATCTTCCCGAAATCGATGGCTTGGCGGAGCGCTGGGGTAGAAGTGTGTTCCACTGCCCGTACTGCCATGGATACGAATTGAACCAGGGCAAGATTGGCGTTATCGCTGGCACTGAGCTTTCCATGCACCATGCGTTGATGCTTCCTGATTGGGGTCCGACAACTCTACTCCTTAACGACGCCTTCGAGCCCAACCCGGAACAGCTTGCAGGTCTCGCGGCCCGCGACGTCATCGTTGAGCGCGTCGGTGTTAAGTCGATCAAAGGTCACGCCGACGTCCTGCTTGCCGACGGTCGGACCATTTCCTTTTCCGGCTTGTTCGCTCTTTCTCCCTTTGAAGTCGCTACACCAATCCTACAGCAGCTTGGCCTCGACATGGAGCGGCAACCTCTTGGCTCTACTATCAAGACTGATGCAATGAAGCAGACCTCCATTCCGGGTGTCTTTGCCTGTGGAGACGCCGCACGTCCTGTGGCTTCTCTTGCTTTGGCTGTGGGAGATGGGAGTTTGGCAGGCGTCAATGCACACAGGTCGTTGATGTTCGGTGCAATCTCCCATGGCTAAGTTCGACGGACAACATGAAAGATATATTGAAGGTGCAATGCGTAATGTGCATGGTCTGGACGGTCTCCATCGAATGACGGGGCAGCTTCTGGCGGAACGTGTTCCAGCAGATGGACGGGTGCTTGTTGTCGGGGCAGGTGGAGGCATTGAACTGAAAGCACTGGCTGAACAACACCGTGGATGGTCATTTGATGGCATCGATCCCTTAACTGATATGCTCATGTTGGCAAAAGAGACAACAGCCTGCGCTGCAGGGCGGATCAGATTCCACCAGTGCGACATCTCGTCTGCCCCCGATGGTCCCTTCAATGGGGCGGTCTGCCTTCTGGTATTCCATCACCTCTCATTTGAGGAGCGGGCAGCAGCGCTTCATGGTATCAGCCGACGTCTGCATCCAGGATCACCCTTTGTGCTCGCTCATATCAGCATCCCTCAGCGCGAGCCGGACCGCTCGCTTTGGACAGACCGACACGTCGGATTCGGCGCGAAGGCAGAAATAGATAGGGACAAGCTGGATGCTGCAAGAATTGCGATGAAAGAGCGTCTCTTCATTTCCTCTCCTGAACAAGAAGAAGCCAATCTACGACAAGCCGGGTTCACGGGAATTGTGCAGTTCTATCAGGCATTCAGCTTCCGAGGTTGGGTCGCCTACGCATGATTGGCTGCCCAAAATCGGAAGCGACGAGGCGGTTAAGGAATACCAGCCGTAGTATGTTATATGGTCAAGCAGTTTGAAGACCACCTTCACCATTCGCCTTCAGCAATGCGATCACCATTGGCCCAAGTGAAAACTCACCATGCTCGGTCCGCTTCGTCAGATCACGAAGATATCCACCTGGTGAATTAATGAAATTCGCCCGCTCCAGAATACACGACATCGCCACCGCAGCATTTTCCGGCCCCATTGCCGCACACGCCTGTTCGTAGGCCGATGGGCTTACCCCCAGCATTGATCGGACAACGATACCAGCCGTCATCAACTCCCGCCAGTTGGATATTTTCCCACCCGGCCCATAGTCGTTTATCGTCGGGCAGGCCCGCAGAACCATAGACAGGGGGAACGCCTTTAGCTGTTCTCTATTCCGATTCGCCTTCGGCACATTTTTCGTTTCAGATCCAGCATCCAGCTTTTCGGCCTGCTCTTTTTCGGAGCAAGGTTCAAGTTCATTAAGGGATTTGGTATTTGAACTCTGTATGTGACGCTCGATTTGAGCATCATTGGCGCTCCTATTTTGTGTATTTTCGTTATATTCCATATGTTTGACCACTCGGGCATGCAGTGCCTTCATCTCTTCAAGCAATTGTGTCAGGTTTTCTCGCGTAGCTTTTCGCGGAATCCGGGCAACAAGGGCGACATACAGGTCCTCTATCGCTTGCCAGTCTCCTTCAACGTCTTCCTCAATCGCGACAGAAATCAATTTGCGAACATCTCGGCGGCACACAGTCAGGGCTTCTTTTGCGTTTTTGAACGCCGCTCGCTCATCAATCACTGTCTGGGCTAACACTGCGAGCTCTTCGGAACGCGCTAGCAAGGGCGACAAATCAAAGCCGTAAGCAGTATCAATCTCCCCGTTGCTGTCCTTCCGCGCAAAGCGCTTGCCATTCGCACTGTCTTTGCGAGTAATAAGGCCCGCTTGGACCAAGACAGCAATGTGCCGACGCAATGTAGCGCCAGCCATGCCATGTGCTCGAAGACCTAACTGAAGGTTTGAAGGAAAGACAATCAGACTGGCATCTTGCCGCAGTTCTGTTTCGGGATAGAAACTCAACAGCGCATCAAGGACGGAGAGACTATTTGACTGCACACCCAACAAACTCATTGCTGCTGAGGCATCTCTCAAAATTTTCCACTTATCCGCTGCTTTGCCCGGCTTTATATTGGCCGTGGCCGACTGTCTCTGCACGAGGGCAAGCGTCATCGGCCGCCGCCCAAAGGGCGTCGTTATATTCCCACTCTGCATCATCTCTCACCTTTCAAAAGGCAAAAGAAATCAGCTCACCAAATCGGTGCCAAAAACTCTTGACGTGGATTCGTGGAAATGCGATTCTCTAGTTGCTTAGACATCGAGAAGGGCTTCCACGGGCAACCGTTGGGGCCTTTTTCTTTACCGCTTAGTCTCCGTGTTTCGTTTTCGCTTCAGCACGATATTCTTGGAAAAGTCTCGGCAATTGTTCGAGCACAAAGTCCGCAAATTCCGGCGTCGTCTTCCTGTCGATAATGATTTCCAGCTTGCTCTTGCTTTTGCTTACCTGAGCTAGCCTGTCTCCATCAGGCGTCGCCAGGACCTCTGGAATTCCGCGTGCGGTGCGAGCGGGCTTCAGTTTTGCCACCACCGCTTTGAACCGGTCGGCAGATGGAAGAGATTGGACTTCCCTAGAGACCGCATAATCGATGACACCTTTCGGCGACGGTATTTTCTGAAACAGCTCCGCGAACTGCTGCCAGCTCGGGCGACCAATCCCTGGGGCAGCCCCGATTGCATCAACAATCTCAGGGGGCAAGGCATCAATTAGCAGAATCATTTTCGACAGATTGCTTCTATCTATCGACAGAGCAGCAATGACCACATCGCGAGAGAACTGGCTGTTTAACTTATGCGCAAAGCGTGCCTTCTCGATGAAGGTTAGATCTTCACGTTCGTTGTTTTCCTGACCCTGAGCGACAACCAGTTGTTCATCTGTCAGGTCACGCACGACAGCCTTTACCGGCAGTCCCAATTCCGAAAGCGCTCTCAATCTGCGATGGCCGAAAGCGACCTGATAACGATCGGAGTGGTCAGGATGAGGGCGGACCAAAATTGGAACTTGCTGGCCTTGCTCCTTGATCGATGAAATCAACCCATCAATTTCACCCTGCATCCGGTCTTGAACGAAGGATGGTTCAACGGCATCCGTACCAAGCTCGACAACGGCCTGACCTTCAGCAAGTCGACGTTCTATGTCTTCGGCACGGGTCAGCCGTTCGTTTTGTTCGCGTAGGGCGTTTCCGATACTCGCCGTTAGTTTCTTTGAGGGATCTCGTTCTTTACGGGCTACACCCAAAAGCGGCATTGGGCGGTTCTTCGACGTCCGCGCTTCAGACGACTGGCTATCATTGCCTTCTGTTGTAACGCCAAGGATCTGCTTCCGGCTCATGTTCTACCCCATGCAGTCTTTATCAAGGCTTCAATTTCACCATTGACCGCATTCATGGATTCCAGCGCGCGATCATAGGTCGACCGGGTGAACTGGCTGCGCTCAACTTCAAAAAGTGTCTGGTTGGTCAAACCGGCATCTGAGACCGCTGTTGTCTTGAGCATAGGAAAATTGAGGACGTTCTCTCCAAAGATCGACCGCAAGTATCCGACCATCTGGTTCTGTGGCCCGTCACTCGGCTCAAAGCGCGTGATCAGATATCGCATCCAGTTAAACTTGAATTCGGCACCGGCGCTCTCGATTTCCCGCAGAAGATTGGATGTCATTGCCAGAAACTGGTTCATTGACATGACGTCGAGCATCTGTGGATGCACGGTGACAAGGATTGATGTGGCCGCAGTCAGTGCCGACAATGTGAGGTATCCCAGTTGTGGTGGGCAGTCGATCACCACAACATCATAATTGTCAGCTATATCTTCGATGACTTGGCTGATGCGGCTGTAGAAAAGCGTATCGCCCTCTTTCCGTTTCATCAGAGCGCGAGGCGTGTCATGCTCAAACTCCATGAGTTCGAGATTACCTGGAATGAGATGAAGGTCGGGAATGTATGTACCCCGTACAACCTGCTCGATCGGCACCTGCTCCTCGTCATATCGGATTGCGCCGTAGAGGGTTTCGTTCGGCCCGACGTCAGTTTCCGGCTGGCTCCCGAACAGGGCTGATAGGCTTGCCTGCGGATCAAGATCAATCGCAAGTACTCTGTAGCCACGCATGGCGAGATACTGAGCAAGGTGTGCAGCAGTGGTCGTCTTGCCAGAACCTCCCTTGAAGTTCATGACGGAGACAACCTGAAGCTGTTCGCCATCTCGGCGATGCGGAAGATAGCGCCGACTTCCGCGGCCCTGATCCATATGCTTGCGTATCGCGTGAATATCTTCGATCGAAAAAATGCGCCGGCCACCTGGACTCGTTCCTACATTGAGCTCTGGCATCTCAGACGCTGTTTGCCGTAGATAGGATTCACCAACACCAAGGAGCTTGGCAGCTTCCGAAGGTGCAAATGTCCGTATGCCCTTTTCGGCAGTAGGAGGAAAGATCTTGAGGTGATGTGCCTGCAGTTGAGTTGATAAAGCATCGGCATGACGCTCCATCAAGGAAGTCAGGCCTTCAACTACGGACGGTGCCTTTGAGGCGGTCTTCACCAT